>NZ_JBNLIA010000010.1:0-44236 GCF_050122995.1 Haloparvum alkalitolerans | reverse complement strand
CGCGCGAGGTCGCCAGCGCGCTACTGCACGCTGGCTGCTCGAAAATCTCCGATTTTCGGTGGAGGCGGCGGCGCGGCCGCATTGCGGTGTCTCCAGCGCGCTACTGCACGCTGGAGGCCAGCGGGACGCGGGTTGTCCCGCGCTGCGGTTTCGCGGCCGCGCCGCCGCCGAGGCTGGGGAGGTGCGAGGCTGCTGTGCGGGGCGGTCGCGGTGCGGTGGCGGTGCTGTGCAGGGCGGGACTGAAAGGGGCAGCCGGCTCGATCCGGCCCCGGCGCCGCAAGCACCGCAGCGGGCGTTGCGGAGAGCGAGGAGCGCAGCGCGTGCCGCGGCCGGTCGAGCCGGCTGGGGCTTTCTCGGTGTTGCTGTTCCAAGCAGCAGGATCAACAGCAGATCCAGAGCAGTATGCGGGAAAGCCGGCTGGGGCTTTCTGGGTGTGGGAATCCCGATCAACAGGAGCAACAGCAAACACGTCGTACGCTACGCGAACACGACGAACCGCAGCAGCCACAGCGCCCCCATCCCGACGCCGATCGTCGCGAACACGTTCTCGGTACGCCACGCCACGACGCCGGCCGCGAGACCCGCGAGCAGTTGCTCGTCGAGGACCGTCTCCGGCAGGGTCGGCGCGACCGTCACCAGCGAGGGGGCGACCAGCGCCGCCAGTACCGCGGGCGGGACGAACCGGAGCACCTGCTCGGCCCGGGACGGCACCTCGTCGATGCGCCCGAACAGGTGGATCACGGAGAGCCGGAGCCCGTAGGTCGCGAGGCCGATGACCGCGATGACGCCCCAGACCGCGACCGGGCCGTAGTCGGTCATCGGTTTCGCACCCCCTCGGTGAGCAGTCCGGCGAGGATGCCCACGGCCGCCCCGACGAGCAGCCCGAGGTTGAACGGGAGCCCCGCGGCGACGACCGCGGCCGCGCCGCCGACGCCGCCCGCGACCGTCGTCGGGCGGTCCTTCATCGCGGGAACGAGCAGTGCCAGAAACACCAGCGGGACGGCGAAGGAGAGCCCCCACGAGTCCGGGATGCCGGCCCCGAGCGCGATCCCGAGCACCGTGCCGACGACCCAGACGACCCAGATCGGCGTGCCGACGCCGAGGTAGTAGTAGCGGCGGTCCCGCTCGCGCGACTCGTCGTCCGCGTATTCGGCGATCGACAGCGCGTACGCCTGGTCGGTCAGGAAGTACGCGAGCAGGGCCCGCGTCCGGCGGCGGTACCGCGCGAAGTGCGGCGCGATGGAGGCGGAGTACATCACCATCCGGAGGTTGATCACGACGGCCGTCGCGACGACGACCGCCAGCGGCGCGTTCTCCCCGAGCAGTTCCAGCGCGGCGAGCTGGGACGCCCCGGCGTAGACGAACACCGACATCCCGACCGCCTGTGCGGGCGTCAGGCCGGCGTCGACCGCGGCGATCCCCGCCACGAGCGCGAACGGCGCGATCCCCAGCAGGATGGGGACCGAGTCCCGAACGCCCGCACGGAGGTCCTCGTGCATACCGGATCGAACCCCGGCGGCCGTGAAAGCGGTGTCGGACCGGCGCGCCGCGGCCCGCCGACTTCCGGATTAGGTCCCCGGGACGCCGACCGCCGAGAGCCCGCCGACGCCGACGAGCTCGAGCGCCGCGAGCGCGACCACGGCGACGGCCCACGCGACCGCGCCGACGACGGCCGCACGGACCCAGCCGACGGGGTACCGCCGCTTTACGACCGCGAGCCAACCGAGCAGCGCGAGCAGCGTCCCGATCAGGGGGACCCACGCGAGGAGCGCCCACACGAGCGCACCGAGCAGCGCGGTGACCACCGCGTGACCCAGATCGCTGCTGCCGTCCCGGTCCCGATAGGCGCCGACGTGCGCGCCGACGGCGAGGGCGCCCCCGCCGATCAGCACGCCGACGACGAACTCGATTGGTGCCATCGCTCCCGCCTCGGAAGCCGACGGAGAAAAACGGGGGCGACGCCGAACCCGGATCGCGCCGGATAAAGCCGGTTTTGTCAGTCGCCCGTCGCGATCACGACCGCGCTCCGGATCTCCAGTGCCGACTCGAGCTCCGCACGCCGGCCGTGGACGCTGCCCAGCCGCTCCAGTTGCGCCTCGTGGGCCCGCTCGACCGCGTCGCGCTCGCGGTCCGTGAGACCGAGCCGCTCCGCGACCGCGTCCCAGTGGGCCGGCTCGACGAGGAACGCCTCGCGGTCCGCCTCGGCGACGGCGCGCTCGTACTCGCGGCGGTAGTCGCCGAGCCGCGGAGCGAGGTCCGACTGCACCCGCCGGAGCAGGGGCCCGAGCCGCGTCGGCGCGACGCTCGCGAGCGCGCCCGTCTGAAGCAACACCGTCCCGTCGAAGGGAATCTCGGCCGCCGACTCGTCCGGGTCGGGAGTCACGTCGCGCTCGCCTCCCTCATCCGCCGGCGCGCATCGCCTTCTGCCCGAAGGCGTCCACCAACTCGTCGAGCGCGTCGGGGTCGCCCACGAAGCGGACGGTCACCTCCGTCAGCTCCAGCGAGCCGGCGGGGTTCACTTTGGCGGCGCTCAACTCGACGCGCCAGCCGTCGCCCTCCACCCGCGTCGCCTCCGCGGGGTCGTCGGTCCCCACGAGGTCGCCGCCGAGGTTGCGGAGGTAGTGGGCGGCGAGCCGGCGGGAGATCCCGCGGTACGACCGTTCGCGCTCCTCCTCGCCGTCCGCAGGGACGGGATCAGACATGGCCACCCGCGACCGGCGGGAACACGGAGAGCGTGTCGCCCTCCGAGAGCGCGGTGTCCACGCCGTCGATGTGGAGCACCTCCCGACCGTTCTTGAGGACGTTTATCTGCGGGGCGAGGTCGCCGTCGACGAGCAGGTTGCCCGCCAGCCCCTCGTAGTCGGCCTCCAGCGCCGCGAGCACGTCGCCGACGGTCGCGTCGTCGTCGACCTCGTAGGCGACCGTTTTGCCCCCGGCCGCCTCCCGGAACGTGGCGAAGAACCGAAGTTCCAGCTCCATGGAGGCCCCTCGGCCGGCGTCGACTTAAACCCGCGTCGCGAGCGCGCCGCACGCGGACAGGCGGCCGGGGGCGAGGGGAGGCGTGAAGCAAGCCGCTACTGACCGCCGAACCGGATCCCGTCCTCGACGAGTCGGTAGTTCCGCTCGCGGTCCAACTCGGCGGCGAGCCAGTCGTGGTCGTACAGCTGGGCGATCAGCTCGGCGTAGAGGTTGCGCCACGCGATCGCGTAGATGGGCGACTGCCCCCACGCCCGGAGCTCGGGGACGAACTCGTCGAAGCGCTCCATGCGCGCCTCCATGTACTCGATGGCGTCGACCGCGGCCGCGGCCGCCTCGCCAGGGTCGTCGGCCTCCGCGACCGCCTCGTTGATCCCGGACTGGACGCCGACGATGGCGCGGCGCATGTCCTGTTCGACCGATTCGGACTCCTCCGGCAGCGACTCGATGACGCCCCGCGGGACGCCGAGTTCGACCTCGTCCATACGGGTCGGTCTCGGGGGCGAAAGAAAAACGTCCCGCCGACCGGTGGCGAGGCGACGAGGGCTCGCGGCCGCCCCCCGCCGATCGGAGTCGCCGATCGGTGCCGCACCGAAGCGATCAGAACAGCGCGGTGTAGGTCGTCAACGCGATCAGGACCGCCGCGACAGCCACGGTGAGCTTGTCCGTCCGGTTCATGATGCCCTCGTAGTTGGTCGAGAGGGCGACGACCCCCGCGAGCCCGCCGATCGCGACGAGCACGGTGACGACCGTGAGCACGGTTTCGAGTAGCGTAACCATGCGTCGCACATCGGACGCGCGGGTCATAAACCTCCGGGAGCCGGGCGGTGTGGAGCCGGAGCGTGTACCGGCTACGGCGTCGGCGCCGCCTTCTGGAGCGCGGTCTCGGCCACGTTGCCGCCGTAGTCCGCGCTCCGGAGCACGGAGTCCACGACGAGTCCGAGCAGCTGTGCGCGAGTGGGGTCGAGGTCGCGAAGGAGCTCGTCGATCTGGCGGACGCGCTCGTCGATCTCGCGGACCTGCTCGCGCGCGTCGTTCGCCTTCCGGGTCGCCGCCTCGCTCTCCTCCTCGAACAGCGCGTCCATGGCGGTGTCTATCACCTCGACTGCGTCGGCGTGAAGCTCGTCGATGGCGTCGAGCACCTCCTCCGGGATCGCCTCGTCGATGTTGAGCGTGAGGTGGGCGATCTTGGTCGCGTGGTCGCCGATCCGCTCCAGCTGTCGGGCGCTGGAGTGGTAGTCGAAGCAGACCTCGCGGGGGACGCCCAGCTCCTCCGCGGCCTTCGGCGTCCGGAGCGTGGCCCGGAAGATCCGCGAGACGACCATCCAGAGCCGGTCGAGGTCGTCGTCGCGGTTGATCACGTCCCGCGCGAGGTCGGCGTCGAGGTCCCGCAGCGCGGCGAGCGCGTCCTCCAGCATCGAGGTGGAGATGAGCCGCATCCGCGTGACGGCGTTGTGGATCGACAGCTCCGAGGAGTCGAGCAGGTCGCGGACGACCACGCGGTCGCGGGTCTCCTCGAGCACCTCCAGTCCGACGAGGCTCTGGGTGGCCTCGCGGATGGTTGCCCGCTGCTCGGTGGAGATGCGCCCCCCTTCGAGGGCGATCACGTCGAAGCCGCTGACGTACATCGTCATCACCGCGCGCGTCAGTTCCTGCCCCTCCAGATCCGTGATGTCGAGCGTGCCCCGCGTGCGCTCCTCCTCCGAGTGGGGCGTGAGGAACAGCGAGTCGCCCTCGGGATAGAACTCCACCTCGGTGCCCGCGCTCACGTCGTTTTCCGTCGCCCACTCCTTCGGGATCGAGACGGTGTACGTCGACCCCCCGGTGACCTGGACCTTGCGGGTCTCCATGCGATCCCATACGCCGACGCTACTGATAAACTTGATCAAGTATATATTTTCTACACCGGTGGTCCAAACACACCTATTGTGTGGGGTATAAGCATCTCAACGTCCCTGGTACTCTCGGATCGAATTCGATATCGGCCAAGATACCGATCAAAATACGTATTAATATATATCCATAAATAGACGTGATAGCAGCGTATTTAGGTCCCTGCCGCTCAATCCCGTATTGATGACCAGTGACGCCTCCGTAGCGGAGGAGTGGACCCCAGGTGACCCGGTCGGCTCTGCCGGGGCCGAAGGGGCAACGGCCGGCGCGCGCGGCGAGGCCGGCCCGTCCGCGGTCGCGCCGCTCTCGTCGCGAACATCGACGTCTCCTTTCCGCCATGAGTGACAGCTACAACGCGACGGCAGACGACCAGTCCGACGACCAGCCGACGACCGCGCCGGCCGAGACGACGGAGGCGACCCCGTCGGTCGAGCGGATCCCCGAGCGCGAAACCGCGCTGACCGCCGACGAACTCACCGTTCACTACGGCGAGGAGCAGGCGCTCCAGCCCACGAGCGTCGGCATCCCCGAGAACGAGGTCACGGCGATCATCGGTCCCTCGGGGTGTGGCAAGTCGACGTTCCTGCGGTGTATCAACCGCATGAACGACATGATCGACAGCTGCCGGGTCGACGGCGAACTCCGGTTCCAGGGGAAGAACGTCTACGACGACGACGTGGACCCGGTCGCGCTCCGGCGACGCATCGGGATGGTGTTCCAGAAGCCGAACCCGTTCCCGAAGTCCATCTACGACAACGTCGCCTACGGGCTGAAGGTGCAGGGCAAGGAGGTCACCGACGAGGCGGTCGAGCGCGCGCTGAAGGGCGCGGCGCTGTGGGACGAGGTGAACGAGCAGCTCGACTCCTCGGGGCTGGACCTCTCCGGCGGACAACAGCAGCGCCTCTGTATCGCGCGCGCCATCGCGCCGGACCCGGAGGTCATCCTGATGGACGAGCCGGCCTCCGCGCTCGACCCGGTCGCGACCGCGAAGGTCGAGGACCTCATCGACGAACTCGCCGAGGAGTACACCGTCGTCATCGTCACGCACAACATGCAGCAGGCGGCCCGCATCTCGGACAAGACCGCCGTGTTCCTGACGGGCGGCCAGCTCGTGGAGTTCGGCGACACCGACCGCATCTTCGAGAACCCCGACAACCAGCGCGTCGAGGACTACATCACGGGCAAGTTCGGATAGCCGACCGTCCCGCGGACGCGGGCGGTGGCGGACGGTCGGTGCGGACGTCGAGACCCGTGGCCCGCCGTGCCGTCGCAGGTGGTTTACCTTTATGTCGGTCCGTTCAGTCGTTCCGGTAGACGCATCCGAGTCGGCCATCGGCCCGGACCGGACAATCCCCCTGACAATGGTACGAAAGGAATATCAGGCCAAACTCGACGAACTGCGCGACGACGTGCTCTACATGAGCGAGGTCGTCGCGGAGCGACTGCGGATGTCGCTCGACGCACTCGAACGACAGGACGACGACCTCGGTCAGGAGGTCATCGACCGCGACCACGAGGTCAACGAGATGTACCTCGAGCTTGAGAAGCAGTGTACCGACCTCATCGCGCTCCAGCAGCCGGTCGCGGGCGACCTCCGCTTTATCGCCGCGTCGTTCAAGATCATCACGGACCTCGAACGCATCGCGGACCTGGCGACCAACCTCGGCGAGTACGCCGGGCAGGCGGAGCGGGAGCTGTTCCCGGACGTGGACGTCCAGCGCATCGGCGACGAGACGCTGGAGATGCTGGAGTCCGCGATGGAGGCGTACGCCGACCGCGACGAGGACCGCTGTTACGCGGTCGCCGAGCGCGACAACGAGGTCGACGACCTCTGTGCGGCCGCCAGCGAAGTCGTCGTTCGCGACCTGATCCAGCAGGAGGAGATCGGCGAGGACGCCAACGCCGAGACGACGATGCGCGAGGTCCAGCGGCTCCTGTTGACGATCCGCGACCTCGAGCGCGTGGGCGACCACGCGGTCAACATCGCCGCGCGCTCGCTGTACATGATCGACAACGACGACGAGTTGCTCTACTGAGGGGCGTCGGAGCAGCGCCCCCGACCGCGACGTCCGACCACCGGCAGCCCGGGCCGTCCCCGCCTCATTTATGCCCGCCGGCGAGCACCCACCGATCATGAGCGACGACCGCATCGTCATCCTCGCCCACGAGAAGTTCCCCGACCACGCGAAGACGGCGCTCGGCGTCATGCGCTACGGCGACCAGGAGGTCGCCGCCGTGCTCGACCGCGAGAAGGCCGGCAGCCGCGTCCACGACCACGACGACACGCTCCCGGCCGACGCGCCGGTCGTGGAGTCGTTCGCGGACGCGCTCGCGGCCGCGGACGGCGACGTGGACGCGCTCCTGATCGGCATCGCGCCCATCGGCGGCGGCTTCGACGAGTCGTGGCGCCCGGACGTGCGCGCGGCCATCGAGGCGGGCTGTGACGTGGTCGCCGGCCTCCACTACTTCCTCAACGAGGACGAGGAGTTCGCGCGGCTCGCGGCCGAGCACGGCGTCGACCTCCGTGACGTGCGCGAACCCCACGAGGGGATCTCCGTCGCCGAGGGGCGCTCGGCCGAGGTCGACGCGGACGTGCTGCTCACGGTCGGCACCGACTGCGGCGTGGGCAAGATGACCGCCTCGCTGGAGATCGTCGCCGCCGCCCGCGAACGCGGGATCGACGCCGCGTTCGTCCCGACCGGACAGACCGGGATCATGATCGCCGGCTGGGGGAACCCGATCGACCGCGTCGTCTCCGACTTCACCGCGGGCGCCGTCGAGGAGATGATCCTGGAGACGGGCGACGACCACGACCTGCTCGTCGTCGAGGGGCAGGGCTCCATCGTCCACCCCGCCTACTCCGCGGTCACCTGCGGCATCCTCCACGGCGCGATGGCCGACGGGCTCGTGCTGTGTCACAAGGACGGCCGGGAGGCGGTCCGCGGGTACGAGTCCTTCCCGCTGCCGCCGCTTCACGAGTACGTCGGCCTCTACGAGCGCCTCGCCGCGCCGGTCCACGAAGCGCCGGTCGTCGCGGGCGCGCTCAACACGAAGGACGTGGCCGACGACGGGACCGCCGCCGAGCGCGTGAGCGACTACGCGAACGCCATTGGCGTGCCCGCGACCGACCCCGTCCGCGACGGCGCGGACGTCATCGTCGACGCGGTCGAGCGCGAGGTGCTGGACTGATGGGTCTCGACGCGTCCTTCGAGCGCGTCACGCTCGAACTCGACCGGCCGTTCTCCATCGCGCGAGGGACCCAGACCGAGGCCGAGAACCTGGTCGTCCGAATCGCGGATG
Organism: Haloparvum alkalitolerans; assembly: GCF_050122995.1. GTDB lineage: Archaea > Halobacteriota > Halobacteria > Halobacteriales > Haloferacaceae > Haloparvum > Haloparvum alkalitolerans. The sequence continues at coordinate 36,067 of NZ_JBNLIA010000010.1, read as the reverse complement.
ACGGCGGGATGACCGGGGTCGGCGCGGCCGCGCCCTCGGGCCACTACGGCGAGACCGCCGACACGGTCGCGGCCGTCCTCCCGGACCTGCTCGCGGTCGTGGAGGAGGTCGGCGACCCCCACGCGCTCCACGAGATCGAGGCGCGCATGCGCGAGGTCGTCCGCGGGAACCCCGCGGCCCGCACGGCGGTCTCCATCGCGGTCCACGACCTCGCGGCCAAGCGCCTCGGGGTGCCCCTCCACCGCATGTGGGGACTGGACCCGAGCGAGGCGCCGAAGACCTCCTACACGGTCGGCCTCGCGGAGACCGAGCGCGTGCGGGAGAAGGCGGCCGCCGCGGTCGAGGCGGGCTATCCGGTCCTCAAGATCAAGCTCGGCACCGACCGCGACCGCGAGCTGATCGAGGCGGTCCGCGAGGCGGCCCCGGACGCCCGCCTCCGCGTGGACGCCAACGAGGCGTGGACGCCCCGCGAGACGGTTCGGAAGAGCGAGTGGCTCGCCGACCACGGCGTGGAGTTCATCGAACAGCCCGTCCCCGCCGAGGACCCCGAGGGGCTCCGGTTCGCCTACGAGCGCGCCGCGCTCCCCATCGCGGCCGACGAGTCGTGCGTGACGCTCGAGGACGTCCCCGCCATCGCGGACCGGTGCGACATCGCGAACCTGAAGCTGATGAAGACCGGCGGACTGCTGGAGGCGCGCCGGATGATCGCCACCGCCCGCGCGCACGGACTGGAGGTCATGCTCGGCTGCATGATCGAGTCGAACGCGGCCATCGCGGCGGGCGCGCAGCTCTCGCCCCTGCTCGACTACGCGGACCTGGACGGCTCGCTGCTGCTCGCCGAGGACCCCTACGAGGGCGTGGACCTCTCGGGGGGGACGATTCGGCTCGCGGACCGGGCCGCGCCCGGGACCGGGGCGCGGCGCCGGTCGGAGTAGGTCACCGCCGACCTACTCCGATTCACCGTCGGTCTCCCGCAACACGAACGGGCCGATGGAGAGCGTGCGCTTCGTCACGGTGACGATCCGGAGGATGTAGGACAGAAGCAGCGCGAACGGCGCGATCGAGACCGTCGCGGCGCCCGCGACGAGCCACAGCGCGTCGGAGACCCCGAGCGTCGTCGCGGTGAAGTCCCCCGGGTCGACGAACGCCAGCGTCGCGATGGCGACCGACAGCGCCGGGACCGAAGCCGCCAGCAGCACGCGCGAGAGGTTCGACAGCTCCCACTGGAAGTAGAGCGTCTTGACGTGCTCGCGGGCGGGGCCGAACAGCTCGAGGAGCGTCACCAGCTCGTCCAGCTCCTCGCGGGCGGGCTCGGGGAGGCGGTCGCCGGTCCCGTACAGGAGGCGCTTCCCCTCGTAGATCTTCCGCGAGTAGTTGAACGCGAGCGCCGCGAGCAGCGCGTCGAAGGTGCCGAACTCCGCCCCGTCGAGTCGGCGAGCGACGGACGACGCGTTCCCCACCACCCCGTCGACGTAGTCGTCGACTCGGTCCGACAGCTCCGCGTCCCCGGCCGCTTCCGCCATCGCCTCGTCGATCTCCCCATCGTCGATCTCCCCCTCGGCCGCCGCGGCGAACGCCGCCGCGCGATCGCGAGTCGCTTCCACGAGCGCGCGCAGGAACGCGGCCGGCTCCGCGGGCGCGACGGGCTCGCCCATCGCCTCGGCCGCGTCGTCGCGGAACGTCAGCGCCCCCTCCATGCGCTCGCGCTGGTCGCCGACCGCGCCGAGCTCCTGTGAGAGGATCAGTTGCGAGAGCGTCAACACCAGGGTCACGCCGGTGATCGTCGAGCCGATCAGCGCGTTGAACAGCGTCTCGGTCGAGTCGCCGCGTTCGAGCAGGGCGTCGGCCGGTAGCGGATGCGCGATCCCGGTCGCGACCACGGCACCGAAGACGACGAACAGGATCCCGGCCGCGACGACCCGACGGTCGGCGTCGAGTATGACCCACGAGACCGGACGGCTCACGTTCATCCGGCCACCCATGTCGTCGCCGGCCGCGTCGTCGCTGACCGTGTCGTCGCCGGCGTCGTCACCAGCGTCGTCGCGGGACGCGTCGCCATCGGCCGCGTTGGCCACTCCGGCACCCCCGTCGTCGCTCGGGGGTGGCGTCATCCGTCGCTACTGGTCATCGTCGCGGAGCTCCTCGAGCTCGCTTTCGATCTCCTCGTCGGCGACCTCGGTCTCCGCGTCGGCGTCCTCCTCGACGTCCGTCCCGGCGCCGAGCTCCTCCTCGAGGTCGGCCTCCTCCGCGGTGGCCTGTTCGGCGTCGGTGTCCGCGTCGGCCTCCGCCGCGCCGTCTTCGCCCTTCAGCGTCGCCAGCTCCGCCTCGATCTCGCGGTCGGCCGAGAGCTCGTCCAGCTCGCGGTCGATGCTGTCCTTGTCCGAGAGGGCGTCCTCGAAGGCGCCGGAGTCCTGAAGCTCGTCCATCGCCTCGGCGCGTGCCTCCATCTCCTCGGTGCGGTCCTCGGCGCGTTCGATGGCGCGCCCCACGTCCTCCATCTCGTCGCCCGCGCCAGTCATCGCCTCGGAGACGCGCGAGGAGGCCTCCGCGGCCTCGTAGCGCGCCTTCATCGTCTCCTTCTTCGTGCGGAACTCCTCGATGCGGCTCTGGAGCTCGTTCTTCTTCTCGACGAGGTTGTCCTGCGTGTTCTGCAACTCGGCGATCTGCGCCTCCAGCTCCTCGATCTGCTGCATCTTCGACTTCTTCTTCTCTAACGCCTGCCGTGCGAGGTCGTCGCGGTCCTGCTCGACCGCCTCGCGCGCCTGCCGGTTGTGTTTCTCGACGTTCTCCTCCAGCCGGCGCTTCTGGATCTCCAGCCGCTTCTTCTGTGTCGTCAGGTCCGCGATGCCCTGTTTCACGTCCTGGAGTTCGTCACGCATCTGCTCGTAGGAGTAGTCCAGCGTCTCCGAAGGGTCCTCGGCCCGGTTGAGGAGGGCGTTGAACTTCGACCGGATGACGTAGGAGGCGCGCGAGAGGATTCCCATGTCCCGCCGTTGGCGCTCCAGCGTTTAAAACCTCATGTGGCCCGCGGCCGCGTCACGTCGCGTCGGGGGCGTCCTCGCCGTTCCCGTCGTCTCCATCCGCCTCGCCGCCGCCGCCCGCCTCGCCGCCATCCTCGCCGCTATCCCCTTTCCCGCCATCCTCGCCGCTATCCCCTTTCCCGCCATCCTCGCCGCCATCATTCTCCTCGTCGCCGTCCGCGTCCCGCGTCGCCAGCCCCGCGAGGTGACCGACCTCGGGGAGGATTATCTCGTCGACGCCGAGCCGGACCGCGTTCTCGGACCCCGGTAGACAGAAGACCGGCACGCCGTCCGCGATCCCCCCGATGGCTCGCGAGCCGACGGTCCGCGTCCCGACTTCCTCGTAGGAGAGCCGGCGGAACAGTTCGCCGAACCCCGGGAGGTCCTTCTCGAACAGCTGTCGGGCCGCCTCGGGCGTCACGTCGTCGGGCGTCACGCCGGTGCCCCCGGTCGTGATCACGGCGTCCGTGTCCGCGCGGCCGACCAGCCGGTTGACCGTCCCCTGCACGCGGTCGAAGTCGTCCGGGATCAGCTCCCGCGTGACGACCTCGTGGCCGGCGTTCTCGATCGCTTCGACCGCGTAGTCGCCTGATGGGTCCTCCTCGAGCGAGCGCGAGGAGGAGACCGTCACGACCGCGACGCCGACCGTCTCCGCGTCGTGGGCGTGGTGGTCGTCTCCGCCGTGGTCGTGGCCCTCTCCGTGATGATCGTGGCCCTCCCCGTGGTCGCCTCCGTCGTGGGCGTGGTGGTCGTCTCCGTCGTGACGGCGGTCGTCTCCGTGGTCCGCTCCCCCGTGGTCGCTCATGCTCCCGGCTTCCGGCCGCGGTTACAAAAACTCCCCGCGCTCGACGCTCATCGCTCGGTCCCCACGCCCCGGACCGAGCCACAGCAGGACTCCCACCGCGATCCACGCGAGCCCGAGGGGAACGAGCGCGGCATTCGTCGTGACGAGAACCCGACTGACGGAGAGCGGGAACGCCCCGAGCAGGTCCAGCAGGACCAGCACCGCGGGGACCGCGGGTGCGGCGAGCAGGAGCCATCCTGCGGCGGCGGTCCGGACGCCTTCCCCCCGCGCGCGGACCGCAAGACCGAGCGCGCCGGTGCCGAGAAGGACCGCGGCGTAGCCGAAGAGGAACAGCAACGTCAGCAGCAGGCCGGCGGGGTCCTCACCGGTCGCCGGGACCGGAGTGAAGCCGGCGGCGACGTACGCCGCCGCCGAGCGCGCGTGCAGGCCCGCGAGGAGGACCCAACCGAGCGCGAAGAGGCCGAGACCCGCCCGGTCGACCCGCGTGGGAGAGGGGCCGAACGCGCGACCGAGGCCGAGCGCCCCGAGGCCCACCCCCAGCCAGCCGACCAGCGCGAGGAGGTCGAAGCCCGTCCCGGCGTACGGGCGCGTGCCGAGCGCCGCGAGCGCGAGCGTCGGCGCGAGGGTCCACGCGAGCGCCCCGCAGGCGGCGACCGCCCCGGCTCGCGGTCGCCGCGACGAGGGGAACGGCGCCGGCGTCCCGACCCCTCCGTCCGTGTGGCGGTCCATGTGCTCCACTCGCGACCGGAGCGGATAACTCCTCGCGCCGGTGGTCGTCCCCTCACACCGGGGTCGCGCCCGGTTCGCCGCCCCTTCCCGAACGTTCTTGTGACCGCGGTGTGGTGGTGATCCGCATGAAGGCGGTTCAATTCGGCGAGCACGGCGACCGCGACGTGATCGAGTACGGCGAGTTCCCGGACCCGGACCCGGCCGCGGACGAGGTGCTCGTGGACGTGAAGGCGGGCGCGCTCAACCACCTCGACGTCTGGACACGAAAGGGGCTCCCGGGCGTCGACCTCGAGATGCCGCACATTCCGGGCAGCGACGCGGCCGGCGTGGTCGAGGCGGTCGGCGAGGACGTGACTCGGTTCGAGCCGGGCGACCGCGTCACCGTCACCGCGGGCGTCTCCTGCGGCGAGTGCGAGTTCTGCCGTGACGGCGACCCGACGCTCTGCTACCGGTTCAACATTTTGGGCGAGCATCAGCGGGGCGTCCACGCGGAAACGGCCGCGGTGCCGGAGGAGAACCTCGTCCCGGTCCCGGAGGGCGTCGACTGGGAGGTCGCCGGCTCCGCGTCGCTCGTGTTCGGCACCGCGTGGCGCATGCTCCACACGCGCGCCGACGTGGAGGCCGGCGAGAAGGTCCTCGTGCTCGGCGCCTCCGGCGGCGTCGGCCACGCGGCGGTCCAGATCGCCGCCCACGCGGGCTGTGAGGTGTTCGCGACCGCCTCCAGCGAGGAGAAGCTCCGCTACGCCGAGGCGTGCGGCGCCGACCACGTCATCGACTACGAGGCGAACGACTTCGCCGACGAGGTCGCCGAGATAACCGGCCGCAGGGGGGTCGACGTGGTGGTCGACCACGTCGGGAAGGAGACGTACCCCGACTCCCTGAAGTCGCTCGCGCGCGGCGGTCGGGTCGTCACCTGCGGGGCGACGACCGGGCCGAACCCGGGCGCCGGTCTCGACCGCATCTTCTGGAACCAGCTGTCCGTGATCGGCTCCACGATGGCGACGCCGGGCGAGGTCGACGACGTGCTGGAGCTGGTGTGGGACGGCACCTTCGAGCCCCGGATCCGCGAGGTCCTGCCGATGAGCGAGGCCGCGCGCGCCCACGAACTGCTGGAGGATCGGCAGGGCTTTGGGAAAGTGGTGGTAAAGCCCGACAGTGAGTTCTGAGACGGAGCGCGGGACCGGCGAGGAGGCGGACCGCGGGAGGGAAGCCGACCCCGAAGGCGACCGGGCCAGGGAGACGGCGGACGCGAACGCGCTCCGCGAGGACGGGAGGGACGCCGGCCGGGACGCGGGCGTCGCCGCCCCGACCGCGACCGACGGACCCGAGGCGGACGGCTTCGGCCGCGCCGGCTGGGTCCTCACCGCGACGCTCCTGGTCTGCGTGCTGGTCATCCCGGGCATCATCTACGTCTACCCCTACGTCCTCGGCTCGTTCGGGCTGACCTTCTTCGGGACGTACCTCGCGCTTCCCCTGGTGCCGGCGGTCCTTCTGGGACTCGTCGCCGTCTGGTCGATGAGCGCGGCCGTCAGCGAGGAGTAGCGACGACCAATCGGCGGCGAGTGGCGACGACCCGTCGGCGGGCCGTCGAGAACGCGGCGCGCCGTAGCTATTTCCGCCCCGACGTGTTACCGGACCCCATGAGCGACTCGTCCGAACCCGACGCCACGTCGGGAGACCCGACCGGCAGCCGCCCGGAGGCGGACGCTTCGGACGCCGGGGACGCCGCGGCCGGGGTGACCGACCGGGTGCGCGACGCCGCGTTCGACGACGAGGTCCCTCCGAACGTGCCCGGACGGTCGCGGCTCGTCGAGACGAACGGCGTCACGCTCCACGTCGTCGAGGCGGGGCCCGCGGACGGCAAGCTCCTGATCCTTCTGCACGGCTTCCCGGAGTTCTGGTACGGGTGGCACGAGACGATCCGGCCGCTGGCGAACGCCGGCTTCCGCGTGGTCGTCCCCGACCAGCGCGGCTACAACCGCTCTGAGAAGCCGGCGGAGGTCGGCGACTACCGGATCGACGAACTCGCGGCGGACGTCGTCGGCCTGATCGACGCCTACGACCGCGAGACCGCCGCGGTCGCGGGTCACGACTGGGGCGCAGCAGTCGGGTGGTGGCTCGCGCTCCACCACGCCGACCGCGTCTCGGAGTTCGTCGCGGTCAACGTCCCCCACCCCTCCGTCTTCGAGGAGACGCTCCGAACGTCGTGGCGCCAGCGGCTCAAGAGCTGGTACTTCCTCGGGTTCCAGTTGCCGGGCGTCCCGGAGCGCGTCGCCCGAGCGGCGAACTGGCGGCTCCTCGTCCGCGGGATGCGGCGGTCGAGTCGGCCGGGAACGTTCACGCCCGACGACTTCGCCAGATACCGGCGGGCGTGGTCCCGTGACGGCGCCTTCTCGGCGATGTTGAACTGGTACCGCGCGGTCGTCCGCGAGCGACCGGCGCCGGACCGCGAGCGCGTCGAGGTCCCGACCCTGGTCGTGTGGGGCGCCGAGGACGAGTTCCTGCGCTCCACGATGGCGAGCGCCAGCGTCGACCGCTGCGCGGACGGGCGCCTCCTGATGGTCCACGACGCGACCCACTGGGTCGTTCACGAGGAACCGGTCCGTGTCGCGGAGGCGGTCGCCGAACACGCCGACGACCTGCCGCCCGGCGCCCGCGAGTGACCGGGCGAGGCGGCGAGGGGCCGCGGACGGCGCAGCGACGGACCGCGGGGAGACGCAGCACAGAACTGCGAGCCGTCACGCCGCCGATTGCTCGCGGTAGCCCCGGTAGAGCGGCCCGGCCAACAGGAGGACGCCCGCCGCGGCCATCCCGACCAGCAGCGCCGGATCGAGCCCCGAGAGGCCGCCGGCGGCGACGCGGTCCGCGGAGACGCCGACCGCGACGCCGGCCACGACCCACGGCAGCTCGCCGAGCGCGGTCCCGAGGAGGAACGGGGCCGTCCCCACGCCGGCCACGCCCGCGGCGACGGAGACGGCGTCAGAGGGCGCCGGTAGGAGCCGGCTGGCGGCGACCGAGCGCGTGCCGCCGGTCGCCGAGACGACGCGCTCGCCCACCCTCGCGACCCGACCCTCCCCGTCCCCGCGGCCGACGAGCGCCAGCCAGTACGGCGGCAGCGCCGTGAGCGTCACCAGCAGCAGGCCGAACGGGACGCCCGGCCAGCCGTAGCCGTACCCGACCGCGACCGCCAGCAGGGTCGTGGGCCACGCGAGGAACGGCCGGACCGCCGCGAGCGCGAGCAGGACCAGCCCGAACCGGAGGGGTCGCGCCGCGATCCGTGCCAACTCGTCGAGAACGGCCTCGGGCGAGGTGATCAGGAATCCGGCGACGACGACCGCGAGGACCGTCGAGCCGGCGACGAGGCGGCGCTTCACGGCAGCCGGTGGGCGAGCCCCCGATAAACGCCTTGTGGGTCCGGCGCGGCGTCGGCGGACCGTTCGGCGGCCGCCCTCTGCCCGGCAAACCGTCCGGCGGCCGTCCTCCGCCCGCGACCCGCTCCCGTTCGCTTATAACCGCCGTCCGCGAAGCGCGGGTGTGACGCGCGACCGGTCCCGCGAGGAGAAACTGGAGCTGGCGCTGGAGTTGCTGGCGCACGTGGAGCGTGAGGAGCTTCCGCTGCCCGACGCCGTCGACCGGATCGAGACGGTCACCGACAGCCCGTCGCTCACCCGCGACATCCTCGACGCGGCGGAGAAGCGGGGGATCGTCGACCGCGAGGACGGCCGCCTTCGGGTCCGGACCGGCGGCACGTACGTGAACTTCGACGCGCAGGTGGTCCGGCGGGAGGGCGAGTTCGACTGCCGGCGCTGCGGCGCCTCCATCTCGACGGGCCACTTCGTCCGGTTCGAAACGGGCGAACTCGGCCCGTTCGGCCCCGAGTGCGTCAGAAAGGTAACCGGCAGGGACTGACCCGGAGTCAGCGACCGCGCCGGAGCTCCTCGATCAGCTGCTCGATCAGCTCCGCCTGTCTGTCGAGCTGCTCGGACTGTGCCTCGACCGTCTCGCGCAGCGCCGCCACCTCGTCCGCGAGCGACTCCTCCTCGACGCCCGCCGGCTCGAACCCCGACCCTCCGAAGCCGTCCCCCTGCTCCGGCTCCGCGGCCGCGGCGTCTGGCCCCTCGCTCTCGGCGGGTTCCGCACCGCTCGCTCCCGTCTCGACCGGATCCGAAACGAGAGGGTCCGCGTCCGGCGTCGCTTCGGCCGCCGAGTCCTCCGGCGCCGTCGTCCCCTCGGGCGTCGCCGGAGCCGCCGACCCCACCGACTCCGCCGTCTCCGCCGCCTCCGCCGACGCCTCCGGCTCGGACCCCTCGTCCTCCGCCGCCGGGGAGGCCGAGAGGGGGTCCGGTCCGTCGCCGAAGTCCGTAGTCGAGGCCCCCCCGCGGTCCGCGTCGTTGCCGTCCTCGGCGGTGTCCGCTCGCTTCGCGCGGAGCTCCGCGGGCGACCCCACGTCGTGGTACTCGCAGATAGCGTCGATGAGCGCCTCGCGGACGGCGCGTTTTGACTCGTTGGGGGCCTTGAACCGCTCCTGCCTCCCGGCGTGAGTGAGCACGACCGAGGTGGCGACGGTGCCCTCCTCGAAGTCGAGCCCGGTCACGTCGTCGAAGTGGAACTCCTCGTACTCCTCGTCCCACACCGCGGAGCCGACGTGTTTGACCAGCCGGTCGCTGGTCACGATCAGCGTCAACTCGGAGAAGCGGAAGGTTCGCAGGACCGACTCGCCCGGGTCCGTGAGGCCCGCCGCGGACAGCACGCCGGCGAGGATCGGGTGGAGCGCGTCGTCGACGCGCTTGGTCGGCACGGTGATCGTCTCGGTGCCGTCGAGCCCGTACTCCAGTTGGATCTTGGCCTTGCGGCGGCCCTCGGAGACGTCGATCCGCTCCACGTCGTGGGGGTACTCCGTGACGCTCTCGTCCGAGAGGAGTCCGTCCGCGCGATAGACGAGCGTTCGGGTCGGCGTCACCGCGAGGGCATCCTCGCCGCCGAGATCGACGTGGGCGACGACGTCCTCCCCGTCGACCGCGCCCGCGAGCATGGAGGGCAAGTCGGCCTGGCTCATTAGCGAGGTGATTCGTCCCGTCGCGTATAAATCCGCGGGGTTGCCGGGGGAACCGGACCGTTTCGCGCGCTCTTCGCTCCCCGGGCGTGTGCCCCGATCCCACCGCCGTGAGAGATGGGAAGGTTAAAGAGTATCATCGCGGTACGTGGGAGTGAGGCCGGGTGGCTTAGCTGGACATAGCGCCGCACTCATAGGGTTACGAGATTCGGTGCGGTACGCCTGCCTTGGAAGCGTCCGCGACCCACTGGGGCTCCGCCGAGCCTCGTACCTGGGTCATGCGGAGATCGCGGGTTCGGAGCCCGCCCCGGCCATACATCGTTTTCTGCCGCCGTCTCGACCGATCCGTGAGTCCATTCGCCGATCTCCGCTCGGGCGCCGCCGGTAGTGTGTGTGATTCGGTACCATTATTGAGCCGCATTAAGTCATCCACAAGACATGAGTGACGAGTTCGTCGACGAGATCGACGACGTGCTCTCGGAGGTCTTGGGGGATGTCGACGCCACGTCGGGGGCCGAGGTCGAACGGAACATCACCTTCGGGCAGTCGGTCTCCGGCGAGCGACAGACGGCGTTCGTCGACGACCGGATCGAGCAGTTGGCGGCTGATCTAGACGTTCCGGAAGCGACGGTCGACCTCGCGAAATCGCTGCGCGACCAGTATCGGGATCAACGCGGCGACCTCATCGGCACAGCGCTCGAACTGGTCGCCGCGTCCTGTCTGTACTGTGCGGTGAAGGTGACGGAGGTTCCGCTGGATCCGACCGACTTCGAGGCGGCGGACGAGACGGTCGTCACGCGGAAGGCGCTGCTCCGCCGGTCGAAGGACATCGCGAGCACCGTCGGGCTCGACCCCTCCGCGTTCTTCGGTAGCGAGCAGTACGTCGACCGGTACTGCGAGGCGCTCGACGTGTCCGACGCGGTCAACCAGCGTGCCCACGAGATCATCCAGATTACTGAGGAGTCCGGGCTCTCCAGCGGGAAGAGCCCGTCCGGGTGGGCCGCGGCCGCCGTGTACAACGCCTGTCTCGACGTGCGCGAGAAGCGGACCCAGCAGGAGCTCAGCCGCGTCGCGAACGTCTCTGAGGTGACGATCAGGAACCGGTACCAGGAGCAGCGCGCGGGGCTCCGACGGGCCGAACCGTTACCGTCCGATCCGAACGACGTCGTCGGGCACGTGGCTGACGCGAGCGAGGTTCAAGCCGCGACGCGGGAGCTCGCGGAGCTGCTGATCCGGAACGCGCGGGCGGCGGACTATCCCGTCGACGAGGAGGCCACGCTCTGGGCGCTCGCGGCGCTCCGGAGGGCGAGCCTGCTGACGGACGGCGACGTGAAGCTCAAGACGCTCTCCCAGTACACCGACGAGGACTCGGACGAGATCTCCTCGCGGGCGCGGGAGCTCCGCTCCGTCTTGAGCCAGGTCGAGCTGAACGAGTTCCGGATGCAGCACGCACAGCAGGTGGGCGAACGGTAGCAGTGGCGTCCGAAGCACGGTCGAACTCCGATCAGGACGGACACGGATCGGGACGAACGGTAGTCGACCCGTGCACTGAGGAGACCGCGCTCGCGGGACGGTCGATGACCGATACACAAAGGTACTTGTCCGGCAGCCGATCAACGACAGTCGGATGACTGCGCGGACCCGGCGGGAGTTACTCCGCGGTCTCGGGAGCGCCGCCGGTGCCGCCGCAACGGCCGGCTCCGTGATCGCGACGGCGGTGGCACAAGAGGGAGTCAGCGGCGAGTCGCGGATGGACCAGTACGACGCCGGGAACACCGGACACGCCCCGAACGAGCGGGGGCCGCGGAGCGACCCCCGGCAACTGTGGCACTCCGATACCGGCGAGGGACTGTTCGGGTCTCCCGCGATCGTCGACGGAGCGGTGTACGCGGCGAGCGAGGCCGGGACGGTCCGCGCCCTCGACGCGGTCGACGGGACCGAGCGCTGGTCGGTACGGATCGACGAGGGGATCACGAGCTCTCCGGCGGTCGCTGCCGGGACGGTCTACGTCGCTGCGGAGGAGTCGCTCTTCGCGCTCGCGGCCGACGATGGAACGGAGAACTGGGCCGCGGAGATCGGTCCGGACCCGTCGTCGCCTGTCGTACACGACGGACTGGTCGCGGTCGCCGGCGGGAACCGCGTCCACGTGTTCTCCCGGGACGGAGAGCATGCGTCGGCCTCCGAACTGACCGGTGAGGCGGTCTCGACGCCCGCGATCGTCGGGTCGACGCTGTACGTCGCCACCGACGCGGGCACCGTGGCGGCGTTTGAGATCGAGAGATCGAGCGGGCCCCCCGACCTCATCGAGACGTGGACCACCGAGACGGTGATCGACCGGCGGCCGACCGTCTCGGTCGCGGACGGCACCGTGGTCGTCACCGGCGCGAGTCCGGGGGAACTCGATCAGGGCCGCGTCTACGCCCTCGATGCCGGCACGGGGGAGGAGCGGTGGGAGTTCACCACCGAGCACTGGATCGACGGCGCGGCGGCGCTCGACGGCGAGTCCGCGTACGTCGGGATCGGGAGCGGCGATCTGGTCGCGCTGGACGCCGAGTCCGGGACGGAGCGGTGGCGCTTCGATGCGAACGACTCGTGGAGCTTCCTCTACTGGGGACCCGGAATCACGGGATCTCCCATCGTCGTCGGCGACACGGTGTACGTCGGAAGCGAAGACGACAACCTGTACGCGGTCGACGCGGAGTCCGGGACCTCGCAGTGGCGGTTCTCGACCGGCGACGCGGTCGTGTCGACGCCCACGGTCGTCGACGGCGTGGCGGTCGTTGGAAACACCGCCGGCGGGCTCTACGCGATCACGTCTCCGGACAAGTCGCCGGCTCCGATCGAAGCGGACGCGGACAGCAACGGCTCGGGGACCGAGGAAAGTGCCGAGGACGCGGGAACCGGCGGATTCCTCGCGGGCCTCACGACGAGCGGTTCGTGGGGGATCGTCACGTCGGCCGTTTCCCTGCTCCTGCTCACCCTCGGCGTCCTATTCGCAGCGACGAGGCTCGCCCTGAGCGGGGATACCGAGAACTCCGCGACGGACTCGCCGGAGGATGCCGAAGCGGCCACCACCGCAGCCGAGGACTCCTCGCACCGCGCCGATCTGCTCGACGAGTTGCGCGAGCTCGACGAGCGGTGGTCGGAGATGGACCGGCGGCTCCTCTATTCCGTCGGCGAACATCACCCCGACGAGTACGAGGCCGCCTTCGGAACCCTCGACGCCGCACTCGCCGCGGCCGGGGTGAGGGAGGTCGACAAGACCAGCGACGATGACGCGGACGACGGGTCTACGACGGCGGACGGCGCGGCCGGTGATGACGCGACCGATGGTGACGCAGCAGAGGCCGGCGCCGGCGATCACAGTCGGGCCGACGACGAAACCAGCGAAGACGACACGATCAGCGACCACGAAGCCGTCGCCGACATAACCGACGGCGACCCGACAGATACAACACCAGCGACGACCAGCGATCCACGAGAACGAACCCCTGATACGACCGACATGACCGATCTCTCCCCGAACGAACTCGCCGAACTGTACGCCGCGTTCGACAGGTTCCAGCGGCTCCTGAACGAGCTCGCGAACGAGCTGGACACGGAGGGGACGACCCCGATGGAAGAGTGGGCCGACGCCGTCTTCGACCACTGGGCCGAGGGCGGGCCGGACGGGGCGCCGAACTACGGCGTCCAGCAGCGCGACCGGAACGACTTCAGCATCCGGGAGTACCGAGACGCGTACGGCGACGGAGAGCGCGTCACCGAGTTCCACCACGTCGAGTTCGGGACCGTCGACGACCGCGTCCGGCACCTGCTCGGCGACGCCATCGAGGACTGGGACCACGCGGTCCCGGTCGCGCCGGACTCGAACATCCCGCTTCCGGTCGCGATCGGCAGCGCTGAGGCGCTCGAGTCGGGCGTCGAACTGCTCGGTGAGTTCCCGGCGTACCCCGACGCCGACCGACCGGCCCCGGACGAGACCGACGACGACACCGGCGGCCGGGATCTCCCCGAAGGTCGCGTCGAGTCGCTCACCGTCACCGTCCGCGACCACGATCCGAACCCGGGGCCGAAGCGCGACGCCCGTCTCCGCGTCGAACTCGCGGACGGAACCGAGATACCCCTCGACGTCTGGACGACCCACGACCTCTCGTTGGACTGGACCGTCGGCGCCACGTACACCATCGAGCAGGCACGACACAAGAGCTGGCAGACGGGCACCGGGACGAGCCACCAGCTCAGCAGCACGAAGGACCTCCGCGTATCGTCGGCCGATCCCGAAACGGGTGGCTGCAACGGGGGATCCCCCTCCCCGAATCGAACGACCGGGGAGAGCGGAACGACCGCCTCTCGCAGTACCAGGGGTTCGACGAGAAACGGTAGGACACCGAGCCGCAGCGAACTCCGCGAAGCGATCCGGAGCCTCGCCAACGCGGTCGATCGGCCACTGAAAGCGACCGACGTGGACGACGCCACGGAGTACGCCGCCAACGACGTCACCCGTGTGTTCGGGTCCTGGCAGAACGGTCTCGCCGCCGCCGGGGTCGACAACGAAGCGCGGCTCGTGGCGGACCTCCACCGCGTCGCCGACGAGTTGGGCCATCGACCGAGCACGAGCGAGATGAACGAACACGGCCACGTCTCGGCGACCACCTACGCCAACTACTTCGGGACGTACACCGCAGCCGTCGAGCAGGCGTTTGACGAACCGGAGACCGGGCGTGAGCGGACGGAGACGGGCTCATCCCGAGGGGCGGGGAGCGACGAACCCGACCGGGAGCCGATTTCGGAGACGGGGGCCTCCGCGGGTGAGCCCGCAACCGAAGACGGCGACGGAGATACTGTCGGCGGAGCGGAGAGTCCCGGCGTCGGGACGGAGGACGACGGTATCCTCGGAGACATCGAGCAGGACTTCGAGGGACTTTCGGGCTCCGAGTCGGAATAGCGTCCGCCGTCGCTGCGTTCGCCTCGGTAGCGAGACTGGAAGAGAAGGGGCGCAAGACCGCGCAGGCCTGTTCGACCGCTCCGGTCAGCCGCTCATCATGTCGTTGTCGAAGCTGTCGACGATCTTCGAGAGGATGTCCTCGTTGTCCGCGGTGCCGTCGGCCTCGTGGAAGCGGTCGATGAAGGAGATGACTCCGTCACGCGGCGGATTCGCCGCGTCGCCGAACTCACGCTCCAGACGCATCGCGCCGGCGTGGGCGTACCGCGCGAGGACCTCCAGTTGCGTCTCTGGTTCCACGAGCGCGCTCGAGTCGCTCGTGTGCTGGTAGGCGATCGACGCGGCGACGGCCCGGTACGTCGGCTTGTCGGTGAAGTGCATCCACAGCATCTCACCTCGCGTCCCCTCGTCGGTGGTCCCCTGGAACTCCGACTCGGCGTACGTGTTCACCGTCGGCCGGTCGCTCACGGCGTAGCCGACGCTGGCCGAGAACACGAAGAAGTCGATCAGGCTGTCGAATATCTCCCAGTCGCTGACCATCTTCTCATAGATGTCGTGCCGGTGGTAGTACTGTCGTGTCGTCGCAGTGCTGGATTCGCTCATTGGTTGACCCTCTGGGAGACGGTCTCCTCGACGATGGTAGTCTGCGGATACGAGGTGTCGCCGTCGCCCTCGTCGAAGTCAAGCCGGTACTGCCGGCTCGCGATCTCGTTCATCTCGCTCGCGACCGGCCCCCGCCACTGGGAGTCCGTCACGAGCACGACGACCTGTTCGGCCATCCGCGGGATCACTCGACTCACCGTCCGGCGGTGCTCGTCGTCCAACGCGCCGAACGGCGAATCCATCACGATCGGGTAGATGCCGCCGCTGAAGTACTCCGCGTCCGTGTCTGACTCGTACCGCTCGCGGGCGATCTGAACCAGACTTCCGATGAACGTGAGACTCGCGATCTGCCGTTCCCCACGGGACTTATCGACTTCCAGATACTTCCCCTGCAGCTGATCGCGGATCCGGAGCTCGAACTCGTCCGTGATCTCGGCCTCGTAGCCCTTCGTCGCTATTTCGTCGAACGTCTCCGAGACGAGGTCGTTCGAGTACTCCCGCACCTGGTCCTGGAGCTGCTCGAACGACGCCTCGAGCTGCTGTTGGACCTTCGAGGTCGCCTGCATCCGCCGTCGAGCGAGCTCGGCCTGGCTCTCCTCCTGCCGCGCCTCGTCGATCTCCTCGCCGATCTCCTCGAGCCGGTCCTCACGCGTCTCGACGTCGCGCTCCAGGTCCCAGATCTCGCGTTTCAAATCCTCACGTTCCGACTTCTTCCGGGTCCGCGCGGACTCCAGCTCAGACGGCGTCTCGCCGGTCTCCGGGTCCGTCACGTTCATCTCCTCGAGGTCGCCTTGGATCTCGTCGAGCTGCTCGTCGACGGACGTGAGCTCGTCGCGGAGCTCCGACCGCCGCTCGAGCAGCTCGTCGATCCGCTCCTGATACTCGGTCTGCTCGTCCTGAATGCTGGTGAGGTGGGAGATGATGCGGATCGCGGCCTGATCGACCCCGTTCTCGGCGGCGTCGGACCGGTAGGATTCGACGCTCGTGTACGGGTGCGTCCCCTCCTCCAGCGGGCGGCCGCAGATGCACTCCCCCTGCGTGAGCAGCTTCTCCACGAACTGGTTCGACACCTCGGAGGGGATCTCGCCCCGTTCGCGCAGGTCGTCGAGGTCCTGTGCGGTCGCCTCGATTGCCGGCATCACGAACGGCAGATGTCCCTTCTTGCTGATCTCGTCGTCGATCGACTCGTTGATCTCCGCGATCTCCGCCTCAAGCGCGTCCCGCCGCGACTCGAGCTGCTCCCGTTCCTCCTGGAGGTCCGCGGCCTCCTCGATCCCCTCCAGCTTGCGTTCGATCTCGCTTATCTCCTCCCGGAGACGCTGTCTGCTCTCCTTCTTGCTCTCGATCGACCCCGTGAGGTCCTCGACCTCGGATCGCAGCTCGCTCCGGGTGTCGAGCAACTCCGAGAGCTCGGAGTTGCCGTGTTCTTGGACCTCCGACTCGAACCGCTGCTCGACCTCCCCGAGGTGTCGAATGGACCGCTCGATGATGGTGAGGCCCATGATGTTCTGGATCGCCTCCTTCACCTCCGCCTGGCTGTGGCCCTCCGAGAGCTGCGTGATGTACTCGCCGTCGAAGAAGAACAGGTCGCTCAACCGCTCGGGGAGGATCTGCTCGATCGAGCGCTGGGGGTTCCGTCGCGTTCCGCGGTCGCCGTCCGCGGTCTCATACGAGAGCGACAGGTCCTCGTCGACGATCTCGCCGAGGTAGTCGTCCGCCGCCTGTCGCTGGTACTCGTAGGACCGCGTCACCTCGTAGTCGACGCCCTCGTGTTCGAACTCCAGCGTCACCTCGACCGGGACCGTCTCGCCCGGATCCACCTCCGCGAGCGCCCCCTGGCTGGCGAGCTTGTCGGGGCGCAGGTTGAAGCTCGACTCGTCGTACAGCACCCACAGGAACGCGTTCTTCAGCGTCGTCTTCCCGGAGCCGTTCTGTCCGTGGACCACCGTCACGTTCCGGTCGTCACCCAGGGCGAACTCCACGGTCTCGGACCGGAACTGTCGGAAGTTCTCGAGATGCAGCCGGTGCAGTTGCATCTATTCCGGAATCTCCTCTTCGACGATCTCCCTGATCTCCGGGATGATCTTATGCGGCCGTCGCATGTGCAGCTGTTCGCTCTCCGCCTGTAACGTCCGCTCTCGAATCCGGCGGAGCGTCTCTTTATCGACGTCCGGCGTCGAACCCCCTTCGTCCATGCTCGGAGATTATCGCTCCAGCCGCCTTAATGATTGTTCCCCGACCACGCGTTGGACTACGGCGACGTGGAGACGTGCCGTCGTGAGGATCGCCTTCAGAGCTGTCGGAGGTTGAACGCGCGCTTCAGCTCCCCGATCGCTCCCGCGTCCGTCGGGATGCCCTGCACGTCGGCGTCGGGGTGGTTCCGGGCCGCCTCGCCGAAGAGCTGCACGCGTTCCAGCTCCTGCTGCACGAGCGTTCGCTCCGTCTTGAACCGCTCGTCGTCGGCCGTCGCGTCCCGGAGTTCGCGCGGCGGCGCCACGATGAAGTCGTGGATCACCGCGTGCTGTTTCCCCGAATGCGTCCGGAGGATCCGACCGCGCCGCTGCACGAACTGGCGCGGGTTCGACGAGCTCGCCAGAACGTACGCCGTCCGCGTCGCCGGCACGTCGACGCCCTCGTCCAGACAACGGATCGCCACCAGCGCCTCGACGTCCCCGTCGTCGAACGCCGCCAGGAGCTCCTCCCGCTCCTCCCGGTCTTCGTCAGCTGTGAACCGCTTCGCGTGGACGCCGAGCTTCCGCAGCTCGGACAGTGTCGCGTCCACGTGCCGCTCGGTCCGGTCCCCGACGCTCCCCTCCACTCTCCCGTCCCCGCAGTACACCAACGTGTGCTGAACCGGTCCCTGGTCCCCGATCAGCTGGATGAGTCGGTCGAGCTTGTTCCTGGCAGTCCCGACCAGCCGTGCGCGCTCGAACAGCGCGAACTTCAGGTCCGTCCGCTCGTTGTTCTCGGCGTCGCCTAGGTCGCCACCGTACTGCATCACCAACCGGGCGATCTTCCGCGACAGCTTCAGGTACTCGTCCGCCTCTTCCGGCGTGAGATCGACGACGTGCGGGACGTAGTAGTACTCACAAAGGTTCCCGTTCCGGATCGCCTCTGCCAGCGAGTACTCGTAGACCACGTCGCCGAAGTACTCGAACAGCGCCTCGGACCCCTCATCGTCGTAGAAGCGCTGCGGCGTGGCCGACAAGCCGAGCCGCATCGGAATACGCTCAGGCAGCCGCTCACGGCGGTGTGACGCGCCCAGGTGATGCACCTCGTCGCCGATCAGCATCAGCTCCTGCCGATTGATCCGAGAGAGGATCCGCTGGAATGCCTCCGAGGTGAACGTCTCGTGCGTCGTGACGACGACGAAGCCGTCGCGAAACCCGCGATTGAACTCCGCTACCTCCCCCTCGAACCGGTCCTCCCACTTTGCCCGGGACTCGTAGGCGCGTATCGGATTCCCGCCGAAGTCCTGTACGTCTTCCCGCCACTGGTCGACGAGGTGTTGATACGGTACCGCGATGATCAGCCCGAGCTTCCCCTCGAGTTGCTCGGTGATCGTGGTCGCCGCCATCAGCGCGGTCACCGTCTTTCCCGTCCCGGTCGCCATCTGCAACACCCCCCGGGCGCCGCCCCCCACCCACGACCGGATCGCGTCCTGCTGGTAGGACCTCGCCTCGACCCACTCGGGGTTCGACAGAGCAAATCCCATCTACGCAACCCTCCAGAGGATACCCGTCTCTGCGAGGGCAGGGGTGATAAGTGTCGGGCCGGGCGGCCCGAGACCGGCCGAGCCACCGGCATTTATGTCGTCGGTTGCGCGTTATACGGCAACGCATGCGCTCGACGCTCCTTCTGGCGTCCCTCTCCGACTCTCCCAACGTATTCGACGACTTCGTTCGAACGGGCCTCAAACGGCGCGATTTCCCGGCCGCGCTCCCCGCGACTCACGGCGATCCGGTTCGGTGCCTGCCGGTCCCGACTGACGCGCCCTTCGACCCGGGGGACGTCGTCGATGACCGTGTCCTCTTCGACCTCGACGGAGACCGATACGCGTGGGTCGCGACGGTCACTGACGTCCGAAGCGCGCCGGGGATCGCCTCGCAAGGGTCCGGAATCGCGTCGGGTCCGTGGGGGGAGCTCGAAGACACGGTGCTGCTGCTCGGCGTCCCGATCCCGGTGTCGATCGACCGGCGTGGACTCCACGACGTGCTCGACGACGAGCCCGCGCGGTCGCTCCGTCGCCTCACCGAGGCCGAGCGAACGACCGTCGAGGACGACTACGGGTCCGTCGAGCGCCTCCTCCTCGCACACCGCGAGCCCCCCGACGTGTGGATCGACGCGCGTCCGAACGGCGTACATGAGTCACTCGCCGACCGGGCCCCGGCCGCCAGCGCGGAGCTGGTCGCCCCCGACGGGACGGAGGACGCGTCGATCGGTGACGTCGTTCTCCACCTCGCCGGTGACGACCACGAGGTCGTCGGCACGTCGGTCGTGTCGTCCTCGACCGCCCGGGACGCCGACGGCGCAGTGGCCGTCTCCGAATACCGGCCGCTCCGGGACACGATCCGCCTGTTTGACGACGTCTTCGACGACCCGTCGTACGCCGCTCGGCTCAACCGGATCGCGGACGAACACGGCGACTTCCTCTACGACGCCGACCGGGAACCCCTCGCGGAGGTCCAGTTCGCGCGCTGTCCGCCCGCACTGCTCGAGCTGTTCATCGCGGAGTCGTCGGCGCTGCTCGACCACTTGAAGACGTGGTACTACCAGGTCCAACGCCCGGCCCCCGCGGACGCGTACAACTCGATCGAGGAGGCGCTCGTCGACGTCCGCGTCCGGAGCGCCTTCAGCGACCACGGCCTCGACTGGTTCGCCGACGAGACGCTTTCGACCGCCGTGAGCCATCTCGCGGAGACGCTGCCAACCATCCAGCCGGACGGCGACGTCACGCCGCGCGACGACGCGTACTGCGAGCTCTTCAGGGACCTGTACGAGCGGACGGAGCCGCGGCTCACGACCGCAGTGTCGCGGCTCGGCATCGGCGCCGTCCAACCCCTCACCGAGCCGCAGACCCTGTTCTTCGCGCTGTTTCGCGACCTCCAGCGCGCCGCTGACGTGGGCGAGTACGCGAAGCCGGTGAACGTCCGGGCCGTCCTCGAGGAGGACTACACGGTGACGACGCCACGCCGGCAGACGCCCATCCGGCAGGGACAGCCGCTCGCTACTGCCGAGAAGCCCGACCAGGCCGACGACATCGCCCGGCAGCTGGCGGCGACCGGGCAGATGGTGTTCTACGGGCCGCCCGGCACGGGGAAGACGTACACCGCCGCGCAGTTCGCTAAGTGGTGGCTCCACCAGCAGTCCGACATCGACCCGACGACCGACCAGCTGGAGACCGTCACGTTCCACCCCTCGTTCACGTACGAGGACTTCATCGAGGGGCTCAAGGCGGACAACACCGACGACGGCGTCGTTTACGACTACCAGCCCGGCGTGTTCAAGGAGTTCGTGGAGTCCGCCCGCGAGGCGTACCGGACCGCGATCGACGACACGCCGCGGTACGTCCTGATCATCGACGAGATCAACCGCGGGAACCTCGCGCAGATCTTCGGGGAAACGATCACCGGACTGGAGTACGACAAGCGGCTCGACGGCGCCAACGAGACGACCGTCTCACTCGCCCATTCCGGTCAGGCGTTCACGATCCCGCCGAACCTCTACCTCATCGGCACGATGAACACGGCCGACCGCTCGATCGCGCTCGTCGACGCCGCACTCCGCCGGCGCTTCCGGTTCCTCGCCTTTCCGCCGGACTTCGAGGCCATCGTAGAGGACTCCTCCGCGCCGTTTACGTCGATTGACGCGCTCCGCACCGCGGCCGAGACCCCCGGCCATGCCAATCGGCTGTTCGCGCTCTCGATCCTCGCCGTCATCGAGTTCAACGAGACGATCCTCGCCACCGGGGACCTCGGGAAGGGCAAACAGATCGGCCACTCGTTCTTCTTCGGAAAGACCACCGGCCCGGAGCTCGTCGACACGTGGCGCTTCGAGATCCTGCCACTGCTTGAGGAATACTTCTACGGGCAGTTCGACCGCATCCGCGACGCGATCTTCGGTGGCGGCGGACAGCGCCTCATCGACTACGACACCGAAGAGATCCGGTCGTTCGACGCCGCGACGCTCACCGCCGAGCTCGCGACGCTGCTCGACGTCGACGAGTGATTCGGCATGCCCGTACGCCCAGACACGACCGACCCACACGCGGCGACCGATCGAACCGTTGTCCTCTCCGAGTACGAATCCGCCTCGCCGATCGCCCTGTCCGAGCGGGCGCGAGCGTACCTGCGTGACGAGATCAACGGCGGATCGGACCGCGGCGGCGACCGGGTGGACGTCTCGTACACGCCCGATGGCAACGCCGTCCTCACCGCCACGTCGTACGTCGGCCTGGTCGGCTTGCCTGACGGACCGACGCTTGAGATCCGTCCGAAGATCCCGTCCACGAACCTTCTGTACGCCCTCCAGTACGCGTCCGCCGCGTCCGCGCACACCTTCGACACGGACACCCGGATCGAGGCCGGAACGCTGTTCGTCGACGCCCTCGGAATCCTGTACGAGCGCGAACTCCAGCGTGTCCGGAACCGGGGCCTCCACACGGATTACGTCACGCGGCAGTCGGTCGAACGGCGGCTCCGCGGTCGGCTCGACGTCCAGCGCCAGATACAGCGCCATCCGCCGGTCCCTACGGAGTTCGAGTGCACCTACGAGGAGCTCACGCCCGACATCCCCATCAACCAGGCCATCCTCCGGGTCACGGAGGGGCTCCTCAGAATGGTCTCCGGCGACCAACTCACCGGCACGCTCCGGCGCCACGCACGGGCCCTCCGTCGCGACGTCAGCCGGACCCACATCACCCACGCCGACGTCGCGGCCATCAAACTCGACCGGCTCAACGAACACTACGAACGGATCCTTCGGCTGACGAAGTTGTTCCTCAGAAATAGCCACGTCGGAGACGTCACCTCGGGGTCCCGGCGCGCCTTCTCGCTTCTCGTCAACATGAACGAGGTGTTCGAGAGTGTCGTTTCTCGGGCGGCGGAAGCGGCCGTCGCCGACCGGAAAGGCTGGCGGATCGTCAGGCAGGACGCCAGTAAGCGGCTCCTTCACGACGGCCGGTTCGACATCACGCTCAAACCCGACTTTACGGTTCGAGACGCCAGCGGGACCGTCCGGCTCGTCGGAGACGCCAAGTGGAAGCGGGGCGCCCCGCCCAACGCCGACTTCTACCAGATCGCCGCGTACCAACGGGCCCACGCCGCGCCCAGCGTTCTCGTCTACCCGTCGCAGGGCGGCGCCGTCGCTGACGCGTGTACCATCGCCGACGGCCACCCGCTCCGCCTCCTCGAACTGCCCACGAGCGACGCGTACGCCTCCTACGCCGAGTTCCGGGACGCCGTGACGGAAGCGATGACCGCCGCCATCGACGAAGCGATCGAGTGACGCCATATCCACTCGGCCGGCGGAACGGTGACGACCGGCGCCGCACAGGTGTCCGCCGGTTCCTGTAACTATTTCCCTTCCCTGATCGACGATCCGGATGATGTCGGAGGAGATCATCGAGGAGATCGACGCCCACCTGAACGAGATTCTCCCGGAGGATCCCGAGGAGATACGGCGGACCGTCGACGAGGAACGGCGAGAGGAGATGGTCCGGATCCTCCAGCACGCGGCCGACGAGCTGGGGAAGTCGCCGACGGTTGCGGAGTTCGACGCGCTCGATCTCGCCACGTCGTCGGACGCGATCCGGTACGTCTTCGGCACCTGGAATGACGCCAAGGAGGCGGCCGGGCTCGAGACGTTCCAACGCGGCACGTCGACGCCGATCGATCAGGACTACTTCGAGGCGATCGATACCGCCGAGAAGGCCTACTGGCTGGGGACGCTGTTCGCCTACTCAACGGTCAGCGAGATCGGCCGGTCGAAGAGCCTCGGACTGCAGGTCGCCCGCGTCGCGAGCAAGGAGCACTTCGTGCGCGGGTTCGCGGACACTGTCGAGTCGGGCTACGCGATCAACACCTACTCGAACTCGGACCGCCCGCGGGAACAGGAGAAGGTTCACCTCCAGATCAGCAACCCGACGTTCATCGAACACCTTCTCGCGGCCGGCTACCCGGCCGACTCCAGCGACCCCGGCGATTTCCCCTCGCTTTCGGACGCATACCGGCCCGCCTTCGTCCGCGGCTACCTCGAGTCGGCCGGCTACTTCCGTTCACAGGGCTGGCGTATCACCGTCGAGAACCCCGAACGGGCCACGTGGCTCAAGAATAGCTTCGAAGAGTTCGGGGCGAAACGACCCACCGTCTCGGAGGGCGGAAACGGGAAACGGAAGGTGAACGTCTCGAACGTCTTCGACATCAAGTCCGTGTTCGAGGCCTGCTGGCCCGACCAGCTCGAGACGACTCCCTCGTGGGAGCCGTATCCGACCAAGGTCCTCGCCCACCTGGAGGCCGAGTATCCGTACCCCGAAAACGTCGCCTACCTGTCGGGTGGGTGAATGCCGACGAACGCCACGGGCCCTGTGGGCGTTCCGAGTTTCCGCACCCCCATGGCCTCGTCACGGCGCTTAACCGTCCTCGTCGCCTTCTCCCGGTAATGACCGAGACGACCCCGCAAGCCGCGGCCGCACCGGACCGCCCAGTCGACCTCTCGGGCGGCGAGGAACTGGACGCCCTGCTCGCCGACTCCGACTGGTCGCTCGTGATGTTCTACACGAAGGGCTGCACGCTCTGTCAGTCGATGCACCCGATCCTCGGAACCGTCGCGAAGGTCGGAGACGTCGCGGTCGCGTCCGTGAACCCGGGCGAGGACCTGGACCTCGTGGCCGACTACGACGTGCGGAGCGTGCCGACGCTGGTACTCTTCGAGGGCGACGAGCCGGTCGACCGGCTCGCGGACGGCTTCGTCGGCGCCGAGCGTGTGCTGGCGCTGATCCGCGAGCACGCGCCCGACCGCGTACCCGACGCTGACGCGGAGTAGCCCGGGTCGCGAGAAGGTCCGCACGGAGCCGCAGCCGCGAACCGCGGTCCTACGACGAGGACGGCGACATCTGGATGTTGAGGCTCTTCTGGACGATCTGGGTGAACGCCATCGAGCAGAGGAAGTACCAGACGATCCACATCTGGATGGGGCCGGCGATGCCCTGCGTCCACTCGACGGTGCCCGCGATGGGAACGACGAGTTGGCCGAGTTCGTACTGGGCCTCGCTCCCGCGGTAGCCGACCGCCCAGTACATCCAGAGGAACGCCGGGATGGTGAGGAACATGATCCACACCATCGGGCGGAACTGCTCTTTGAACATGCCGAGCTGGTCGCCCATCGCCTCCATCTGCTCTTCCTGGATCTGGTCGAGCGCCTCCTGGTCGTCGCGCTCCTTCGCCTCCTTGCGGCGCTCCTGGATCTCCTTCATCCGGTCCTGATACTGGCTCATCCGCTCCATGTCCATCAGGCCGGCGCGCAACAGCGTGGAGTAAAGCCCGGTCGCGAGCGCGACGACCATCACCACCACGTAGAAGGGCACGACGTTCAGGAGCGGGCCGAACACGAGGTCGACCGCGCCCGCGATGATGTTCCGAACCGGCTCCATCATGTAGCCGACGAAGAAGCCGACCGTGACGAGCCCCGCCAGTTTGTCCCACTTCGACCACGAGGCCCCCTCTGGGGTCTCCGTGTCCGACCCAGTCGAGGCGGCCGAACCGGAGTCGTCTTCTTCGGGCTCCAGTCCGGCCGCGATGGCGTCGCGGTCGGCGAGCGCGAAGCCGGACTCGCCGTCGACGAGCACGCCCTTCTCGATCAGCCGGCCCCACTGCCCGCTGGTGATATCGTCGCGAACGTCGACCCACTTGACCTCGCCGTCGGAGGCGCGGTCGAGGACCGCCTGGATCGCCTCGCGCATCTCCCCGTCCTCGGCGACGAGGGCGCGAACCTTGCGTTCGACCTTACTCATTGCCGCGAGGTTGGCGAGGGACGGTTAAGAACCTTGTAGTTCGGTGCGCTCGGGCGGAACGGCCCGGTAGTGGCTCCGCCGGAGCCGAGCGCGGCGGCGCGACGCCTACGACTCGACCACGTCGGTGATCTCGTCGAAGACCTCGTTGGGGGTGCCCTCGCCGTCGACCTCCACGAGGACGCCCTCGTCGCGGAAGTGCTCGATGACCGGTTCGGTGTTCTCGCGGTACACCTCGAGCCGCTCGCGGGCGGTGTCCTCCTGGTCGTCCTCGCGCTGGATCAGGTCGCCGCCGCACTCGTCGCAGACGCCCGGCTCCTCGGGCGGCTGGAAGTCGACGTGGTAGTTGGCGCCGCACTCGTCGCAGACGCGGCGGCCGGTGAGGCGGTCGACCAGCACGTCCTCGTCCACGTCGAGGTAGATGACGGCGTCGAGGTCGGTGATCTCCGAGAGGTACTCCGCCTGGTCGAGGTTGCGCGGATAGCCGTCGAGCACGAAGCCGTCGGCCTCGGCCAGCGCGGCCTCGACGATCTCGTTGACGACCGGGTCGGGGACGAGTTCGCCCGCTTCCATGAACGAACGGGGCGTGCCGTACTCCGTCTCCATGTCCTTGTTCGCGCGGAGCGCGTCGCCCGTGGTGACGTGTTCGAGGTCGTACTCCTCGGCCAGCTTCTTGCTCTGGGTGCCCTTCCCCGCACCGGGGGCTCCGAGCAGAAGGATACGGTGGCTCATGTGTGGGCGCTCGCCGGCCGCACGTAAAGCCTTGAAGATACGCGACGAGCTTCGCCGGAACCGAACCCGCGGCGGTCCGGACGGGCGCCCACCGGCCGGAATCGCCACGCCGTCCGACCCGAAACCCTTTCACGCCGAGCGGTCCCGGCTCCGGGCATGCAGGTGCTCCCCGAGGGGTTCGCGCTCCCGCCGCTGCCGTACCTCGCCGCGCTGGCGCTGGCGCTCGCGGCGGTGGGAGCGGGCCTCCGCGCCCGTCGCCCCGCCGTCACCGAGCGGACTGTCCTCGCGTTCGCGCCGTGGATCGCCGTCGGCTCGTGTCTCCACGTTCTCCACGTCGCCGGCGGCCTACCGGCGGTCGCGCGGCCGCTGGGCGGGACGCCCGCGGTGTACCTCACGACGGTGGCGGCCGCCGGTGCGGTCTGGGTGGCGGCCGACCTCACGGGAGACCACTCACCCGAGACGGACCGCGTTCCCGCACTGCTCGGTGGCGTCGGGGTCGCGGCGTTCGCGCTCGCGGCCGCCGCGACGCTGCTGGCCGGCGCGGAGGGCGGGACGCTCTCGCCGTTCTGGCCGGCCGTCGCGCTGGCGCTGTCGGTTCCGACGGCGGCCGCGACGTGGCTCGCGGTCGTGCGGACGGTTCCGCGGGCGGCGGTCACGGGCGGGGTTGGGGCGCTGGCGACGTTCGGCCACGCGCTCGACGCGGTCTCGACCGCGGTCGGCGTCGACGTGCTGGGGTTCGGCGAGCGGTCCCCGCTCTCGCGGCACATCATGGACGCGGCGGCCGCGCTCCCGACCGCCGACCTCGTCGGCGTCGGCTGGCTGTTCGTCCTCGTAAAGCTCGCGGTGATCGCCGGCGTCGTCACGCTGTTCGCCGAGTACGTCGAGGAGGACCCGACCGAGGGGTACCTCCTGCTCGGCTTCGTGGCGGCCGTGGGGCTCGGTCCGGGCGTCCACAACCTGCTTCTGTTCACCGTCGCCTGACCGACGGCCGCACAGTCGGGACCGCGTCGCGCGTCGGCCTCGGCGACCCCGGCGACGCCCGCCCCGTCGGTGGGACTTTTGGTCCGTCGGGGCGTTGTCCGGGACATGTCAAGCGACGCGCCGGGGACCGGCGCCGCCGAGTCGGGGACCGCGGGCGGAGCCGTCGACCCGGTCGACCCGCGGACCGACGACGACTTCGACTACGCCGGCGGCGAGGTCGAGCGCCCCGACCTCGTGGCCGCGCTGGAGGAGCGCGTCGAGGGCGACGTGCGCTTCGACGCCTACTCCAGGCAGCTCTACGCCACGGACGCCTCGGCGTACGAGGTGACGCCGGTCGGCGTCGTCCTTCCCGAGTCGACCGCTGACGTGGCCGCGGTGCAGTCGTACTGCGCCGAAGAGGGGGTCCCGGTGCTCCCCCGCGGCGGGGGGACCTCGCTGGCGGGGCAGACCGTCAACGAGGCGGTGGTGCTCGACCTCTCGCGGTTCATGGACGAGGTGGTCGACGTGGACCCCGAGGCGGGCGTCGCGCGCGTTCAGGCGGGGGCGTACGTCGGCGACCTCAACGACGCGGCCGCGCCCCACGGCCTCAAGTTCGCGCCCGATCCCGCGTGGCGCGACAAGTCCGCGGTCGGGGGCGCCATCGGCAACAACTCCACCGGCTCGCACTCGCTGAAGTACGGCAAGACCGACCACTACGTCGAGGAGGTCGAGGCCGTGCTCGCGGACGGCACGGTGGCGACCCTCGGCGAGATCACGGTCGCGGAACTCCGTGAGGCCGCCGACGCGGACGCAGACGACCTGCTGTCCCGGATCTACGCCGAGGTCGTCAGGATCCTCGACGAGGAGGCCGAGGCCATCGAGGCGCGCTACCCCGACCTGAAGCGGAACGTCTCCGGCTACAACCTCGACCGCCTGCTGGCGGAGGCGCGCGGCGAGTACGGCGAGGAAGGGGTCGTCAACCTCGCGCGCCTGCTGGCCGGGAGCGAGGGGACGCTCGCGACGGTCACGGAGGCGACCGTCTCGCTGGTCCCGATCCCGGAGACGAAGGCGGTCTGTCTGCTCACCTACGACGACCTGCTCGACGCGATGGAGGACGTGGCGCCGGTTTTAGAACACGACCCGGCCGCGGTCGAGGTGATGGACGACGTGCTGCTCGGCCTCGCGCGCGACACCGAGGAGTTCGGGGACGTGGTCGGCATGCTCCCGGAGGGCACGGACTCGGTCCTCCTCGTGGAGTTCTACGCCGAGAGCGACGACGCGGGCCGGCAGAAGGTCGCGGACCTCGTGGCCGACCGCGTCGGGGGGCCCGAAACCGACGCGCCCGACGCCGACGCGCCCGACGCCGACGCGCCCGACGCCGACAGACACGCCCCCGACACCGCCGCGGACCCGACCGCCGGCGCGGCCGACACGACCGCGGCCCCGCGCCGCGCCCGCGACGCGATGGAGGCCCACGACGAGGCCACGCGCGACCGCTTCTGGAAGATGCGGAAGGCGGGCCTCCCGATTCTGCTGTCGCGCACCTCCGATCAGAAGCACATCTCCTTCATCGAGGACTGCGCCATCCCGCCGGAACACCTCCCGGAGTACACCCGCGGGTTTCAGGAGATCCTCGCGGACCACGACACGTTCGCCACGTTCTACGCCCACGCCGGCCCCGGGGTGCTCCACGTCCGGCCGCTGATCGACACGAAGAGCGCGGACGGCGTCGCGGCGATGGCGTCCATCGCGGACGAGGTGACGGACCTCGTCGTCAGGCTCGGCGGCGCCGTCTCGGGCGAGCACGGGGACGGCCGCGCACGCACGCAGTGGAACAGAAAACTGTACGGCGAGGACCTCTGGCAGGCGTTCGGGAGCCTCAAGACCGCCTTCGACCCCGACTGGCTCCTCAACCCCGGAAACGTCTGCGGCGAGACGGACATGACCGAGCACCTGCGGTTCGGCGCCGGCTACGCGTTCGACGCCGAGTTCGACACCGCGCTCGACTGGCCCGAGGAGAACGGCTTCCAGGGGATGGTCGAACTCTGCCACGGCTGTGGCGGCTGTCGCGGCCCGCAGGAGACGACGGGCGGCGTGATGTGCCCGACGTTCCGCGCGGCCGAGGAGGAGGTGCAGTCGACCCGCGGCCGGGCGAACGCACTGCGCGGCGCGATGTCCGGAAACCTCCCGGACGACCCGACGAGCGACGAGTTCGCGACCGAGGTGCTGGACCTCTGTATCGGCTGTAAGGGGTGCAAGAAGGACTGCCCGAGCGAGGTGGACATGGCGAAGCTCAAAGCCGAGGTGGAACACGCCCGCCACCAGGAGCACGGCTCCTCGCTCCGGGACCGCATGCTCGCCGGCTTCGAGGCGCTGGCGCCCATCGGCTCGGCGCTCGCGCCCGTGGCCAACCGCCTGCCGAAGCTCCCCGGCGCGAGCGCGCTGCTGGAGAAGACGGTCGGCATCGCGGCCGAGCGGGACCTCCCGACTTTCCGCCGAGAGAGCCTCCGCGACTGGTTCGCGAAGCGGGAGGGCGCGGGCGTCCCGTTGCGGGACGCCGACCGCAAGGTGCTGCTGTTCCCGGACGCGTACACGACCTACGTCAACCCGAGCGCGGGGAAGGCGACGGTCGCCCTTCTCGAGGCCGCGAACTGCCACGTCCGCATGGCCGAGGTGCCGGGGAGCGGGCGCCCCGCCCACTCCAAGGGGTTCCTCGACCGCGCCCGCGAGACGGCCGAGGCGACGATGACCGAACTCGCTCCCGCGGTCGCGGACGGCTGGGAGGTCGTGGTCGTCGAGCCCTCCGACGCCGTCATGGTCCAAACCGACTACGCCGACCTGCTCGGCGGCTCGGCCAGCGACGTCGACGACGACCGCGTCGCGGCGGTCGCGAGCGCCACCTACGGCGCGCTGGAGTACGTCGACGCCCACCGACTCGACGAGGCCCTCGCCTTCGACGCGCCCGGGGAGACGCTCACCTATCACGGGCACTGTCACCAGAAGGCGACGAGCAAGGACCACCACGCGGTCGGCGTGCTCCGCCGCGCCGGCTACGACGTGGACCC
Source organism: Haloparvum alkalitolerans (assembly GCF_050122995.1). Taxonomy (GTDB): domain Archaea; phylum Halobacteriota; class Halobacteria; order Halobacteriales; family Haloferacaceae; genus Haloparvum; species Haloparvum alkalitolerans. Next base: position 6,152 of record NZ_JBNLIA010000010.1, on the reverse strand, counting down.
CCTCGACTCGACCTGCTGCGGCATGGCCGGCACCTTCGGCTACGAGGCCGAACACCTCTCGATGAGCGAGGCCATCGGCGCCATCCTCGCGGATCAGGTCGGGGACAGCCCCGGAGAAACCGTCGTCGCGCCCGGTAACTCCTGCCGGTCGCAGTTGGAGCACCTCGGCGTCGAGACGGAGCCGCCCCACCCGGTCGAGAAGGTCGCGGCCGCGCTGCGCTGAGGGCATTTTTCCGTCCCCGTGGCGGGCCATTTCTGTCCCTGCGGCGGAGCATTTCCGTCCCTGCGGCGGAGCATTTCTGTCCCTGCGGCGGAGCATTTCTGTCCCCGGCTTCGTCCACCGCCCAGCCATTTATCAGGGAAACCGCGGTCAACTCGGGCCGGGCGTCGGACGGGCCACAGCGGGGGTCGGTACGACGGTCGCGGAGCGGGCGCCGCGACCCCTCAGCGCCGGAGCGTTCGGTACCGGGCGCGTCGGCGGCGGTTCGCCAGCAGCCGCTGTATCCCCTTTCCGGGGCCGCCCTCGATGGGCCAGCCCTTCGTCCGCCACTGCGGGGGTTCGGGGGCGAAGGAGCCGCAGGATCCGGCGCACTCGCGCGCGGTCGGGATCCGGCCCTTCGCGGTACAGAAGGGCACCACGGCGTCGCCCGCCCGCCGGAGTTCGAAGTTGCGGCAGTCCGGGCGCATCGTGTCGTGGTAGGAGCGCCAGCCGCGGCCGTAGGCGCGCTCGGCCAACACGAGGCGGCGGCGCTCGGTCGCGGCGTCGCGGTCGCCGGACGGCGCGAGGCCGCTCGGCAGCCACTCGACGCGGGCGGCGTCCGCCGCGACGCCGCCCCCGAACTCGGTGACGAGGATGCCGGCCTCGACCGGCATCTCGCGCAGGAGCGCGCGCTCCACGCGTCCGCCGGTCGCGGACGTGGCCAGCCACACCTCGTCGGCGAGGGCCGTCTCCACGTCGTGGTCGAGCTGGTCCGACAGCGCCGCGGCCGCGCTCGCGTCGAGGTCGGGCTTGTTCTCGACCGCGACGATCCGTCGGACCCAGTCGGGATAGGGGCGCTTGCGGCGGAGCTCGATCCGGCCGTCACGCTTCCGCGTCTCGATCAGGTCACGGTCCGCCGCGCGGTGGACCGCTTCCCGGACGTAGCGCCAGGGGTAGTCCGGCTCGGGGAGCGCCTCGCGGTACCACGCCCACGCCGCGGGCGCGTTCCTGACGACGCCCAGCAGGTCCGCGTCAAGCGCCGCGTCGCCGAACTTCCGCCGCTGGCGGAGCCCCTCGGGGTCGACCTCGACGACGACGGTGTCCCAGCGGCGGCTCCGGGTGCCGATCTGTCTGCCGACGACGACCGGGCGCGGCCCCTCTGTCGGGTGCCACGCCCGCTCCGCCCACCGGCAGACGAGCAGTTCGTAGCCGAACTCGGAGTCGGGGTCCACGCTCGCGGTCCGATAGCGGCCGCCCGGAGAAAAAGCGGTCGGCTCAGTCGGCGGCGCGAAGCGCCTCGACGAGCCGTTCGCCGAGTCCGTAGAGGTACGCCTGTCCCCAGATCCCTACGATCACGGCGCCGGCGGTGTTGAACATCAGGTCGCGAACGGTGTCGTCCAGTCCGAACTGCGCGAGGGGCATCCGGATCCCGGTCCGGAAGGAGATCACGTCGAGCGCGAACTCGAACAGCTCCCAGACGACGCCGAACGCGAGCACGAAGAGCACGACGAAGACGGCGAAGAACTGCGTCGGGAGTTGGACCTCCTCGTGGTGCACGTCGATGGCGCGGACGCCGATGTATCCGATGGCGGCGACGAACGACGCGGACGCGGCGTGCGTGAGGTGGTCCCACCAGCCGAGGCTGGCGTACAGCCCCGCCGAGCCGAGGGTGTGTAGCACCACCGCCGTCGTGAGCCACAGCGTGAGGAAGGGGTCGAGCGCCACCCGCGAGTTGCGCTCGAAGACGGCCGGTGCGAGCGTCACTCCCAGCCCGACGAGCGAGTTGGTCACCGCCTTCGGCTGGTTAGCCCAGATCCCCCACGCGAACAGCACGACGAGGGCGCCCTGCATCGCGCGCGTGAGGCGACGCTGCGTGTCGCCCGGCAGCCGGCCGCGGAGCCGGTCGATCACAGCTCCACCCCCTCCTCCGTTTGGAGACGGCGACGGAGCACCCTGTCGCGCCGCCGGAAGTAGAGGTCGAAGAGGACGCCGGCGGCCAGTCCGGCGACCGTCACCCACGCGAACTCGACCATCAGCGTCTCGTTGTCGGCGAGGTAGCTCGTCCCGATCGTCCGGTCGAGGTTCCAGCGGACGATGGTCCACAGCGCCACCGAGGAGAGCGTCGTCACCACGACGAGCGCGACCGCGAACCAGTGGGTCACCCGCATTCGGGAGAACATGTCGAGTTCGACCACGATGAGCAGCGCCAGCGCCGCCAGCGACAGGTAGGTCGCGAACGTTCCCAACTCGACCGTCGGCGTGAGCGCGCCCCGGGTCGCGACCGGGATCGCGGCCAGAAGGAGGAGCTCCCACGGCAGCATCACCCACCGGTTGCGCCGCGCCAGCGGCGGCAGGACCATTACGGCGAGGACCGCAGCCGACAGCAGCGTCCACTGGTAATCGAGCGTGACGACCGACTCGCCCAGCGTCAACACCGTGAGGGCGACGATCATCCAGCCGATCGCGGCGTTCCGTCGCGTATCACGGAACAGCGAGGCCAGTACGTCGTCGCGACTCTCGGACATAGGGGTACCTCGGAGAGAGCGTATTTCAGCCTTGTCGTCGGGGGACGCCACCGACAGCCGACCGGCCCCCCTCGTGGAACGGCCCGGCCGGTCAGACGTAGCCGCCGTCCGACTCGGTCTTCTTCTCGTCGAGGAACTCGTGGGCGTCCTCGAGGATCTCGCGGGGGCCGTCCTGCGTGATCGTGTTGATCGCCTGTTCGTAGTCGCGCCACTGGAGGTCGCGGTGTTCCTTCGACAGCTCCGCGCTCGCCTCGAAGGAGTGAGCGACGAACAGGTGGACCGTCTTGTGGATGGTCTTGCCGTTCGCCTCGAACACGTAGTCGTACTCCTTGCGGAAGCCGTCGATGAGCCGGAAGTCCTCGATTCCGGCCTCCTCCTGCACCTCCCTGATCGCCGTTTGCTGGAGCTCCTCGTCCCCCTCGACCCCGCCTTTGGGGAACTCCCAGTCCCCCGGACGGCTCTTCAGGAGCAGGTACTCCCGTTCGCCGCGGGTGTCGCGGAAGAGGATGGCTCCAGCGCTCGTCGCTTCGACCGTCATTGGCGAAAGGTAAGCGACCCCATGTAAAGAGGGTGTCGGACCGCGGAACGAACTGCCACCTTCGGCCGCGATCCGTCGGGCGGCGAGGTAACTCGCGTCCCGTCGTTTGCGGGGGTTCGAGATCGGTCGTGTGTTCGACCCCGGGCGCGGCTTCGACGCCGAGCGCGTGGTGGACGCTCGCACGCGGGTCGGGGGTAGGTGCGCTTTTACCCCTCGGGAACGCACGTGTCGGTAACTCCCGCTCATGACCTTCGTAACCAAACTCGCGTTCCAGTCCGGGGACCGAGACGTGTTGGAGGAGACCGTCTCGGCGCTCCGCGACGAGATCGAACGCCGCGGCGCGGAGTGCAAGGGCCCGCACTCCTCGCCGCCCCAGGAGCTCCGCGTGCCGCTGTACAAACGGCTCGGCGCCGGCGACCAGTTCCCCTCGTGGGACTACTCGGTGTACGCCAGGTCGATGGAGATCCACGGCGCCGACGACATCGCCGCGGAGGTCGCCAGCCGCGACTTCCCCGACTCCATCCACGTCGAGATCGAGATCGACCGCAAGAAGCCGCTCGGGCACCGCCGCGACTGAGCCGGTCGCGGGCGACACCTCGAGGTGCGGGCGTCCCTCGGATCCGGGACGACTCTGCCGCTGTTCGTCCTTTTAAGTCCTCGCGTCGTCACCTCGGCGTATGAGCAAGACGGAGACCGACCGCTACAGCCAGTTCCGCCGCGACCTCCACCGCCACCCCGAGCCCGCGTGGTGCGAGTTCTACACCACCGCCCGCATCGTCGAGGAGCTCCGCGAGCGCGACCTCGACGCGCTCCACGTCGGCCGCGACGCGCTGGCCGGCGGGGAGCGGCTGAACGTCCCCGACGAGGCGACGCTCTCGGAGTGGTTCGAGCGCGCCCGCGACGCCGGCGCGGACCCGGACGTGCTCGACCAGCTCGAGGGGGGCTACACCGGCTGCGTCGCGGTCGTCGAGCGCGGCGCCGGGCCGACGGTCGGCCTCCGCGTCGACATCGACGGTCTCCCGATCACCGAGTCCGAGGACGGGGACCACGTCCCCGCCGCGGAGGGGTTCCGCTCGGAGAACGAGGGGCACATGCACGCCTGCGGGCACGACGCGCACGCGACGATGGGACTCGGCACCATCGACGCGGTGCTCGACTCCGACTTCTCGGGCACGCTGAAGGTGTTCTTCCAGCCCGGTGAGGAGCAGATCGTCGGCGGTAAGCCGATGGCGGAGTCGGGCCACCTCGACGACGTGGACTACCTCTACGCGGTCCACATCGGGCTCGACCACCCCTCCGGCGAGATCGTCTGCGGCGTCGACGGCTTCCTCGCGGTGCGGCACTTCCTCGCGGAGTTCACCGGCGAGCCGGCCCACGCCGGCGCCCAGCCGGAGGCCGGTCGCAACACGGTGCAGGCGATGGCGAGCGCGGTCCAGAACCTCTACGCCATCCCGCGCCACTCCGACGGCCCGACGCGGGTGAACGCGGGGATGGTCGGCGGCGGCACCGCGACGAACATCATCCCCGAGGAGTCGTTCGTCGAGGGCGAGGTCCGCGGAAAGACGACGGATCTGGCGGACTACATGTACGAGCACGCCGAGCGCGTCCTCGACAACGCCGCGGGGATGCACGACTGCGAGGTCGAGGTGGAGATGCTCGGACAGGCGCCGAGCGCGGAAAGCGACCAGGAGCTGGTCGACGTCGTGGGCGAGGTCGCGCCGGAGGCCGCGGACGTGACGAACCTCGTCGAGCGCGCCGACCTGGGCGGCAGCGAGGACGCGACGTTCCTGATGCAGCGCGTGCAACAGCAGGGCGGGCTCGCCTGCTACGTCGGCGTCGGCACCGACCACCCCGGCGGGCACCACACCTCCACGTTCGACGTGAACGAGGCGGACCTCGACCGCGGCATCGCGGTGCTGTCGGCGGCCATCGAGCGCGTGGCCGAGACGCGGCCCTGAGCGCGGTGGGAAGGGGTGTCGGCGGCGCCGCCGTCGCGTCGTCGGTCCCACGCAGCGGGACCCGGACGAAGGCTCTTACACGCGAGACCACTACGGGACGCTGATGGGGTCGCCCTACGACGTGCTGGGGATCGAGTCGGACGCCGACGACCGCGAGGTGGAGCGCGCCTACCGCGAGGCGGTCAAGGAGACCCACCCGGACCACGGCGGCTCGCTGCAGGAGTTCCAGCTCGTCAGGACGGCCTACGAGCGCATCACCGACGACGACTGGACGGAGAACGGCGAGGGAGCGTTCGACCCCGATGACGTATCGGTCCGCACGGAACCGCAGGCGCGGCGCGTGGACTTCCTGAACTACGAGGCGGTCGAGGACTACGGCTGGGACCTCGAGGACCCCGACCTGTTCGACCGCGCCGCCGAGGCGAATCTCCCGCCCTCGGACTTCGGTCGCGTGCTGGTCGAGCCCGACCAGTCGCTCCTTGAAGCGGCGATGGAGAAGGGCTACCGCTGGCCGTACTCATGTCGCGGCGGCGCGTGCGCGAACTGCGCGGTCGCGGTGATCAAGGGCGACATCTCGATGCCCGTCGACCACATCCTCACGGAGGACCTCGTCGACCGCGGCTTCCGGCTCTCCTGTCAGGGAACGCCCACCGTCGACGGCACGCAGGTCGTCTTCAACGTGAAGCACCTCCCCGACCTCGACGACCTGCGACTTCCGCCCGGACCGTTCGGCAACGGTTCAAGATAAGGGAGTCGCGGCGCCGCGAAATTCAGAAAAGGCCCGTAGCGGTCGCGGTGCTGTTTCTGTCGGGCGGTCGCGGTGCTGTTTCTGTCGGGCGGTCGCGGTGCTGTTTCTGTCGGGCGGTCGCGGTGCTGTTTCTGTCGGGCGGTCGCGGTGCTGTTTCTGTCGGGCGGTCGCGGTGCTGTTTCTG
>NZ_JBNLIA010000009.1:0-38753 GCF_050122995.1 Haloparvum alkalitolerans | reverse complement strand
TGTCGAGATCGTTGTACTGCGGAGGCGCGAGGGAGCGAAGCGACCGAGCGCCGACCGCGGCGCGGTTTTTGGTGGAGCTTTTTCAAGGAGCGGTGAGCGCGGCGCCTGCGCCGCGCTCACCCGACGCCAGAAAAAGGTCCTATTGGAACGCCGGCCCGGCAGTGGCGTCCGGCTCCTCCTCGATGTCGGACTGCTGGAACCGCTTCTCGATCTCCTCGTACTGGTCGCGGACGTCCTCCGTGACGCTGGGGACGACCTCCTCGAGGGCGGCCTCGAAGTGGTCCATCGTGATGCGGACGTTGCCGACCGACTCGCCCACGTCCTCGGGCGAGACGGAGCCGATGAACTCGCGGGAGGCGGCCATCGCGGCCTCGCGGGCGAGCGCCTCGAGGTCGGCGCCGACGAAGTTCTCCGTGCGGCGGGCGATCTCGTCGAGGTCCACGTCGTCGGCCAGCGGCTTGTGCCGGGTGTGGACGTCGAGGATCTTCCGGCGCGCGTCCTCGTCGGGCACCGGCACGTGGACGTGGCGGTCCAGCCGGCCGGGGCGCAGCAGCGCGGAGTCGATCAGGTCCGGGCGGTTGGTCGTCGCGATGACGACCACGTCCTCGAGCGACTCCAGCCCGTCGAGCTCCGTCAGCAGCTGGGAGACGACGCGCTCGGAGACGCCCGAGTCGCTCTGGTTGCGACCGCGCTCGGTGGCGATGGAGTCGATCTCGTCGAAGAACACCACGGTCGGAGCGTTCTCGCGGGCCTTACTGAACACCTCGCGGACGCCCTTCTCGGACTCGCCCACGAACTTGTTCAGCAGCTCGGGCCCCTTGATCGAGATGAAGTTGGAGTCGGCCTCATTGGCCACGGCCTTCGCGAGCAGGGTCTTCCCCGTGCCCGGCGGGCCGTACATCAGGACGCCCTTCGCGGCGGCCATGTCCAACTGGTCGAACACCTCGGGGTACTCCAGCGGCCACTGGATGGTCTCGCGGAGTCGCTCCTTGGTGTCCTCGAGCCCGCCCACGTCGGCCCACGTCACGTCGGGCACCTCGACGAAGACCTCACGCAGCGCGGAGGGTTCGATGCCCTTCAGCGCCTCCTTGAAGTCGTTCTCGGTGACCTGGATGGACTCGAGCACCTCGGCCTCGATCTCGTCGCTCTCAAGGTCGAGGTTGGGGCGGATCCGCCGCAGCGCGTGCATCGCGGACTCCTTGGCCAGCGACTCGAGGTCGGCGCCGACGAAGCCGTGGGTGTTCTCGGCGTACTCGTCGAGGTCGATCCCGTCCGTCAGCGGCATGTTCCGCGTGTGGACCTGCAGGATCTCCTTGCGGCCGTCGCGGTCCGGGACGCCCACCTCGATCTCGCGGTCGAAGCGGCCGCCGCGCCGGAGCGCGGGGTCGATGGCGTCGACGCGGTTGGTCGCGCCGATGACGACGACCTGGCCGCGGGCCTCCAGCCCGTCCATCAGCGAGAGGAGCTGGGCCACGACGCGCCGCTCCACGTCGCCGCCGGCCTCCTCGCGCTTGGGCGCGATGGAGTCCAGCTCGTCCATGAAGATGACGGCGGGCGCCTCCTCGGAGGCCTCCTCGAACACGTCGCGGAGCTGCTCCTCGGACTCGCCGTAGTACTTCGACATGATCTCCGGCCCGGAGATCGTGTGGAAGCTGGCGTCGATCTCGTTGGCGACGGCCTTCGCGATCAGCGTCTTCCCGGTGCCCGGCGGGCCGTGGAGGAGGACGCCCTTCGGCGGCTCGATGCCGAGCCGCTTGAACAGCTCGGGGTGCCGCATCGGCAGCTCGATCATCTCGCGGACCTGCTCGAGCTCCTCGTCGAGGCCGCCGATGTCCTCGTAGGCCACGTCGGGCGAGCCGTCGCCGCCGGCGCCGGCGCCGCTACCGGCCTGCTCGACGATCTCCTCGGCGGGCTGTTCGGAGACGTGGATCTCGGTGCTGTCGGTGACGACGACCGTCCCCGACGGGCTGGTGTCGGCGATCTTCAGCGGGACCGCCTGCGACTGGCCGCCCATGAAGCCGAAGCCCAGCGGGAGCTGGACGTTCTGGCCGGGCGTGACGGGCTGGCCGCCGAGCTCGCGGCGGATCAGCGCCTCGATGTTCCCGCGGATGCCGAGCCGCTGGGGGAGCGCCACGGTGACGCTGTCGGCGGGCTTGACGTCGACCTTCTCGAGCTCGACGCGGTCGTCGATGCCGACGTTGGCCTCCTGGCGGAGACGACCGTCGATGCGGACCACGCCGGTGCCGTCGTCTTCGGGATACCCCGGCCAGACGCGGGCGATGGCGCTGCCCGACTGCCCCTCGATGCGGACGAAGTCGCCGCCCGAGAGGTCGAGTTCGTCTGCGGCGACGCGGTCGATCGCGGCGAGGCGTCGGCCGGCGTCCTTCTGCTTCAGCGGCTTGACCGTGAGCTTCATTTCTCCACCTCGATGGTGAGGACGCCGTTGGTCACCGCGACCGTCGTGGCCGGTCCGGGCAGGTCGAGTTCCGCCTCCGACTCGCCGTCGCCGTGGTCGATCACGACGATCGCGGTGTCGCCGACGGTGTCGACGCTGACCGCGTCGTCGTCGACGCCCACGTCCGCGGCGACGACGTGCCGGTCGTCGTACTCGTAGCGACGGAGGAGGCTTTCACCCTCCTGAGATTGTGTGAGTCTCATGTTGGTGCTAACTCCAAGTTAGCCGAGAGAGTATATAAACCTGTCGCCAATGAATCGCCGGACGTGAACGTGTAGGGGTTTGAGCGGTAGGGTAGCGATTCGGGCACGCATTCGCGGACGGCCCTCGCCTCGACGCCGGCGTCGCGGGGGTGGTTCGCCGGCCGTGATCCGGTGCGGGATTTTTGAGGGTGCCGCGCGGAGTGTGACGCATGGAGCGGGTCACCCATCACGGCCGCGAGACGGCCTACCGAGTCTCGGACCGCGACGCGGACGGGCCGGGCGTCCTCTGCGTGCACGGGAGCGGCGGGAACCACGGCGTCTGGAAGGCACAGGCGCGGTTGGCCGACGAACATCCGATAGTGGCGCTCGACCTGTCCGGGCACGGGGAAAGCGGGGACGTGGACGCGCGACCGGGCCCGGAGACGCTCGCGGCGTACGCGGACGACGTGGTCGCGGTCGCCGAGGAGACGGGAGCGTCGGTGGTCTGCGGGAACTCGCTGGGCGGCGCGGTCGCGCTGTGGGTCGCGCTGGAGCGCGACCTCTCGCTCGACGGACTGGTGCTCGCGGGCACGGGCGCGAAACTCGCCGTGTTACAGGACCTGCTCGACTGGCTCGCCGAGGACTTCGACCGCGCGGTCGCGTTCCTCCACGGCGAGGACCGGCTGTTCCACGACGCGCCCGAGGAGTACGTCGAGCTCTCCGAGGCGGCGATGCGCGAGTGCGGCCGCGCGACCGCCGAGCGGGACTTCCGCACCTGCCACCGGTTCGACGTGCGCGACCGGCTCGGGGAGATCGGTGTGCCGGCGCTCGCGGTCGTCGGCGAGTACGACGGGCTCACGCCGCCGCGGTACCACGACTACCTCGCCGACGAGATGCCGCGCTGCGAGCGCGCGCTGATCGAGGACGCGGCCCACCTCGTGATGCTGGAGCAGCCGGCCGCGTTCAACGCGGCGCTCTCGGAGTTCTTGTCGCGGGTCTGAGAGCCTGTCGCGGGTCTGAGAGCCGGCGGTTCCGGACGGGAGTTCTCAAAAGCGCCGTCGCTCGGGAGCGGAGAGAACGGGTCAGCGGAGAATCGCGTCAGTTGTCGCCGGACTTCGACTGCCAGCTGTAGGAGCGACGCTTCGCCGACTTGCCGAACCCGCAAGAGGAGCAGCGCTCCTTCTTGAGGTGGTAGGATGCTTCGCCACAGCGGCGGCACTTCACGTGGACCGTCTTGTTCTTCTTCCCCTGAGAGGGCGTTCCGGCTCCGGTCATGCTTTGATGGTGACGACGTTATCGCCGCGTATAATCGTTGTGTCTTCGACCGCGACGGCGAACTCCTCGTCGACGTCGAAGCGTTCCTCGGCCGCCTCCTCCGGCTCGATGACCACGTTCATGTGCTGGTCGTAGCCGGCGAGGATTCCGTAGTACGTCGTGCCGTCCTTGAGGTGAACCGTCACCGCGTCGTCGAGCGACGCTTCGAGCACGTCGAGGGGTCGACCACTCATGATGTACACCGCGATTCGTCGTACTATTAAAAATGTCGGGACCGGCGGCGTCAGGTCGCGGTTGAGGAGGACGTAGGGAAGACGAGGACCGAAAACGAGCGTCGCGGTCCGAAGAGGGGGCGGTCGTGAAGCGGTGCAGTAGCGGATGTGGTGCGGTCCGGGTGCGGATGTGGTGCGGTGCGGTCCGGGTGCGGATGTGGTGCGGTCGGCGCGCGAGAAACGCGCGAGGGAGGTCGCGGGCCCGGCGCGATGCGGTGTCTCCGGCGTCGCCGTGAGCGCGGTGCGGAGCGAACGGCGGCTCGGAAATCTCCGATTTCCGGCGCGCCACTGCACGCCGGAGGCCAGCGAGACGCGGTTTGTCCCGCGCTGCGTTGCGGGTCCGCGCCGGGCCCGCGGCCGAGGCTGGGGAGGCGTGAGGCTGCGGTACGGTCGCGGTGCGAGGCGGGGATGAAAGGGGCAGCGGGCTGGGGTGTTCTGAGCGTTGCTGTCCCGATCAGCAGGATCCGCGACAGACACAGAAATGGAGTTCACTGCGTCTCCCGGCGATCCGTGTGAAACCGCCGACCCATACAGTTTTTACCGAGCGGGCGTGTAGCCCGAATCACCACATCCCGCGGGACACGGTGAGCCGAGTCGGCTCGACCGTAGCGGGGCCTCGCCGACGCGCTGTCACACGCCGGGGTCGTCGGCCCCAACCGACCCGCGTTTCAGTGACCGGTATCGCCGCACCGCGGCGGTCCACACAGGACAACTATGGAAATCGAGATCGCGACAATCGGCGGTTACGAGGAAGTCGGTCGACAGATGACGGCCGTCCGTGCGGGCGAGGACATCGTCATCTTCGACATGGGCCTGAACCTGAGCAAGGTCCTGATCCACGACGACGTGGAGACCGAGAGCATGCACAGTCTCGACCTGATCGACATGGGCGCCATCCCGGACGACCGGGTGATGTCCGAACTCGAGGGCGACGTCCGGGCCATCGTGCCGACGCACGGGCACCTCGACCACATCGCGGCGATCCCGAAGCTCGCCCACCGCTACGACGCGCCCATCGTCGCGACCCCGTTCACGATCGAGCTGGTCAAACAGCAGATCCAGGGCGAGAGCAAGTTCGACGTGGGCAACGAGCTGGTGAAGATGGAGGCCGGTGAGACGATGCCGATCGGCGACTCCGGCGCGCTGGACCTGGAGTTCGTCAACGTCGCCCACTCCATCATCGACGCCATCAACCCGGTTCTCCACACGCCCGAGGGCGCGGTCGTCTACGGGCTCGACAAGCGCCTGGACCACGACCCGGTGCTGGGCGACCCGATCGACATGGACCGGTTCGCGGAGATCGGCCGCGAGGGCGAGGGCGTCCTCTGCTACATCGAGGACTGTACCAACGCCGGCCAGAAGGGGCGAACGCCCTCCGAGTCGGTCGCGCGCGACCACCTCCACGACGTGATGACGAGCGTCGCCGACTACGACGGCGGCATCGTCGCGACGACGTTCTCCTCGCACGTCGCCCGCGTGAAGTCGCTCGTCGAGTTCGCCCGCGAGATGGGCCGCGAGCCGGTGCTGCTCGGGCGGTCGATGGAGCAGTACGCCGGCACCGCCGAGCGCCTCGACTTCGTGAACTTCCCGGGAGACCTGGGCATGTACGGCCACCGGAAGTCCGTCGACCGCACGTTCAAGCGGATCATGGAGGAGGGCAAAGACCAGTACCTCCCCATCGTGACGGGCCATCAGGGAGAGCCGCGCGCGATGCTCACCCGGATGGCTCGCGGGGAGACCCCCTACGAGTTCGACGACGGCGACAAGGTGATCTTCAGCGCCAGCGTCATTCCCGAGCCGACGAACGAGGGGCAACGCTACCAGGCCGAGACGCTGCTGCGCATGCAGGGCGCCCGCATCTTCGACGACATCCACGTCTCCGGCCACCTCAGCGAGGAGGGCCACTACGAGATGCTGCGGACGCTGCAGCCGCAACACGTCATCCCGGCCCACCAGAACATGAAGGGCTTCTCCCCGTACGTGGACCTGGCCGACTCGCAGGGGTACGAGCTGGGCCGTGACCTCCACGTCACGCGAAACGGCAACACCATCCAGCTGGTCGAATGACGAACCAAGCGACCGAAGAACGGGTGCTCGACGCGATCGGCCAGCGCCGGGAGCTGGTCAACGACGCGATCGACGACGAGCTGCCGATGGCCGAGCCGGAGCGCCTCTACGAGGCGTCCCGCTACATCCTCGAGGCGGGCGGCAAGCGGCTCCGCCCCACGGTGACGCTGATCGCGGCCGAGGCGGTCACGGACGTGCCGCCCCTCTCGACGCCGTACCGGGAGTTCCCGGCGCTGGGCGAGGCAGACGCGTTCGACCTGATGCGCGCCGCGGTCTCCATCGAGGTGATCCAGTCGTTCACCCTGATCCACGACGACATCATGGACGAGGACGACCTCCGGCGCGGCGTGCCGGCGGTCCACGAGCAGTACGACGTGTCGACGGCGATCCTCGCCGGCGACACGCTCTACTCGAAGGCGTTCGAGATCATGACGGAGACGGGCGCCGACCCCGCGGCGGGGCTGGAGGCGATGCGAACGCTCGCGTCGACCTGCACGAAGATCTGCGAGGGACAGGCGCTCGACGTCGCCTTCGAGGAGCGCGACGACATCCTGCCCGACGAGTACCTCGAGATGGTCGAACTGAAGACCGCGGTGCTGTACGGCGCCGCGGCCGCGACCGCCGGGATCCTGACTGGCGCCGGCGAGGAGGTCGTCGACGCACTCTACCGCTACGGGATCGACTCCGGCTGCGCGTTCCAGATCCAGGACGACGTGTTGGACCTCACGGTCCCCTCCGAACAGCTCGGCAAACAGCGCGGCTCCGACCTCGTCGAGGACAAGGAGACGCTGATCACCCTCCACGCGCGCCAACAGGGCGTCGACGTCGACGACCTCGTGGACGCGGAGACGCCCGCGGAAGTCACCGAGGCGGAGGTCGACGAGGCGGTCGCGGCGCTGGAGGAGGTCGGCTCCATCGACTACGCCCGCGAGACGGCCGAGGACCTCACCGCGCGCTCGAAGGACCACCTCTCGGTGTTGCCGGACAACGAGGCGCGGAGCCTGCTGGAAGACATCGCGGACTACCTCATCAGCCGAGGCTACTGACTCCGCCGTGTCACGCTATCGCGACGCCGTCCTGTTCCTGGCGGTGGCGCTTCTGTGGGGCGGGTCGTTCGTCGCCATCGAGGTCGGGCTGGCGTTCTACCCGCCCGTCCTGTTCGCCGCCTACCGCTTCGACCTGGCGGCGCTGGCGCTCGTGAGCTACGTGCTCGTCACGCAGGACGCCCCGCTTCCGCGGACGCGCGCCGACTTCGTGGCGATCGGGTTCAGCGGCGGGCTCTCGGTGGCGGCCAACAACTCGCTGCTGTTCGTGGGCCAGCAGTACACCACGAGCGGCATCGCCGCCGTCGTGTACAGCCTGGTCCCCATCGCCACCGCGGCGGCGGCCGCGACCTGGCTCGGCGACTCCGGGCTCGACGCCCGCGGCTACGTCGGCGTCGTACTGGCGTTCGTCGGCGTCGCGCTGGTCGCCCAGCCCGACCCGGCGAACCTCACGGGCGGAGTGACGGTCGGCGTCGGGCTCATCCTGATCGGCGTGGTGGCGGTCTCGATCGGCGCGGTGGGGATCCGAACCGTCTCCCCGTCGATCCCGAGCGTCGCGCTGACCGCGTGGGCGATGCTGCTCGGCGGCCTGCTGATCCACGGGTTCAGCCTCGGACTCGGCGAGCGACAGATGGCGCCGGTCGCGGAGCCCCTGCCGCTGCTCGCGCTGGCGTTCCTGGGACTGCTCTCGTCGGCGGTCGCGTACAGCTTCTACTTCGCACTGCTGGAGCGGGTCGGCGCGTTCCAGGTCAACCTCGTCTCCTACGTCGTCCCCGTGGTCGCGACGGTCGCCGGCGCGGTGCTTCTGGACGAGCCGGTGACCGTCTACACGGCGACCGGCTTCGTCGTCATCGTCGCCGGCTTCGGTCTGCTGAAGCGGGCGGCGATCCGCCGGGAGATACCCCGGGTCAAGGCGGCGGTCGCGGGCTGGTTCTGACGGCGGTCGTGGGCTGGTTCTGACGGCGGTCGTGGGCTGGTTCTGACGGCGGTCGTGGGCTGGTTCTGACGGCGGTCGTGGGCTGGTTCTGACGGCGGTCGTGGGCTGGTTCTGACGGCGACCGCCGCCCGACCGCTCCCGTTCGGTCGGCGAGCCGAATCGGTACCCTTTAGGCCAGCCTAAACACACGACCGGACAAGCGATGAGCGAGGACATCTGCGTTATCGTCCCGACGATCCGAGAGTACGAGTGCATGCGGGCGTACTTCGAGAACGCTCGCGACCACGGGTTCGACCTCTCGCGGCTCCACGTCGTCCTCGTCACCGAGGACTTCTGTGAGACCGACGAGATGCGCGCGATGCTCGACGAGGAGGGCGTCTCCGGCGAGGTCTTCGACGGCTCGCGCCGCGAGGAGTGGTACGAGGCGCACGGCGTCGCGGAGTACGGCCACGTCGTCCCCGCGGCCAGCCACGCCGAGACGAGCTTCGGCCTGCTGTACATGTGGGCGCACGACCGGTTCGACTACGGCTTCTTCATCGACGACGACACCCTCCCGCACCCGGAGGACGACTTCTTCGGCACCCACATGGAGAACCTCGCGTTCGAGGGGGAGGTCAAGTCCGTCTCCTCGGACAAGCAGTGGGTGAACGTGCTCCACGAGAACGCCGACGAGCACGGCCTCTACCCCCGCGGCTACCCCTACTCCGCGATGGACGAGGCGGTCGAGACCGACACCGAGGACGTGACCGACGTGGTCGCCTCGCAGGGGCTCTGGACCAACGTCCCGGACCTCGACGCGGTCCGCATCCTGATGGACGGCGACCTGCAGGGACAGGCCCAGACGCGGACGAGCCGGGACGACTTCGAGGACGACTTCGTCGCCGCGCCCGACAACTACCTCACCGTCTGCTCGATGAACCTCGCGTTCGAGCGCGAGGTGATCCCGGCCTTCTACCAGCTCCCGATGGACGACAACGAGTGGGACGTGGGGCGGTTCGACGACATCTGGAGCGGCGTCTTCCTGAAGCGCGCCGCGGATCTCCTCGGCAAGCAGGTGTACAACGGCGCGCCGCTCTGTGAACACAACAAGGCGCCCCGCTCGACGTTCGACGACCTCCACAACGAGGTCGCGGGCCTCGAACTCAACGAGCACCTCTGGGAGCTCGTCGACGACGTGGAGCCGGCGGGACTGCCGGACGACCCCGCGGCCGCGACGCCGGACGACTACGCGACCGTCTTCGCGGCGATGGCCGACCGCCTTGTCGAGGGCGAGTTCGACGAGTACCGCAACGGCGCGTTCTTCAACCACGTCGGCGAGCACATGCACGACTGGCTCGACTGCCTCGACGCGCTCGCGGACGTCGAGGCGACCGAGTCGGCGGCGGCCTGATCCGACGGCTATAAGTTGTTTTAGGCAAACCTAAACCCATGACCGAAGACGACCGACGGACGCGGCTCGGCGACGCACCGGTTGACCGACGAGCGTTCCTCGGCGGCACGGCGGCCGCGGGGCTCGCGGGACTGGCGGGCTGTACCGGCGACGGCGATGGTGACGGCGGTACCGAGGGTCCCGGAACCGAAGGGGGGAGCGGGACCGACGACCTCGAATCGCTCGGCTACGGTCGCGAACGCGGCGAACTCGGCGGGACGCCGATGTCCGAGATGCCGGATCTGGAGGGGGAGCTGACGGTCTACTCCGGCCGCGGCGAGTTCCTCGTCGGCCAGCTGGTGAGCTACATCGAGTCGCTGTACGACGACTTCTCGCTGGAGATACGCTACGGCGGCGCCACGGACCTCGTCAACCAGATCGTCAACGAGGGCGAGGGGACGCCCGCGGACGTGTTCTACTCGGTGAACGCGGGGGCTCTCGGCGCGCTCGCGGACGAGGGACGGACGGCCGCGCTCTCCGACGACCTGCTCGGGCTCGTGCGCGAGGAGTTCCACACGGATCAGTGGATCGGCACGTCGGGCCGCGCGCGCTCGGTGCCGTACAACACCAACGCGCTGTCGGAGGGTGACCTTCCCGACAGCGTCATGGAGTTCCCGGATCTCGACGCCCAGCTCGGCTGGGCCCCCTCCTACGGGTCCTGTCAGGCGTTCGTGACCGCGATGCGGATCATCGAGGGCGAGGAGGCCACCCGCGAGTGGCTCAACGCGATTCAGGAGGCGGGGATCGAGTCGTATCCCGACGAGTTCGTCGTATCGCAGGCCGTCGCTGACGGCGAGATCGACGCCGGGTTCACGAA
Source organism: Haloparvum alkalitolerans (assembly GCF_050122995.1). Taxonomy (GTDB): domain Archaea; phylum Halobacteriota; class Halobacteria; order Halobacteriales; family Haloferacaceae; genus Haloparvum; species Haloparvum alkalitolerans. The sequence goes on along the minus strand of NZ_JBNLIA010000009.1, from coordinate 28,276 downwards.
CCACTACTACATCCAGCGCGTCATCGAGGGACGCGAGGACCCGCCGATCGCCACGACGTTCACCGAGGGCGACGCCGGCGCGGTGTTCAACGTCGCCGGCGCGGCGGTCGTCGACCAGGCGAGCGACCCGACGCTCGCGGAGAACTTCATCCGCCACCTGCTGTCGACGGAGGCGCAGGACTACTTCGCGGTCCGCACCTTCGAGTACCCCCTCGTGGAGGGCGTCCCGCCGGTCGGCGACCTCCCGAGCATCGACGAGCTCGACGTGCCGAACATCGACCTCGCGCAGCTGTCCGACCTCCAGGCGACGGTCGACCTGATGCGCGACGCCGGCATCGACATCTGAGGCCGTGGTCGACCGCACGACGCTCGCGCGCACGGCGACGTGCGCCCGGACGCGGCTTCGCGAGGACCCCGCGACTCGCGTCCGGGTCGCGGCCGCCCTCGTCGTGCTCGCGGCGGGCGTCGTGACCTTTCTGACCGCGACGGGACTGTTCCCGTATCACTCCAGCAACCACGACGAGGCGGTGTACCTCCAACAGGCGGGGCTGTTGCTCGACGGACAGCTCCAGCTGTTCGCGGGCGAGATCGCGGGCGCAGTCCATCCCTGGTTCTTCGTGCAGGACGGCGGTCGGCTCTACCCGAAGTACTCGCCGGTGCCGTCCGCGATGTACGCGGTCTCGATAGCGCTGTTCGACGAGCCGCGCGTCACGCTCGCCGCGGTGAGTGCCGGCAACGCCGCCTGCATCTACGCGCTGGCGTCGGCCGGGTTCGACCGGCGCGTGGGCGTCGTCGCCGCCGCCGTCTTCGCCGCCGCGCCGATGGCGCTGTTGACGGGGTCCGTGTTCCTCCCCTACGCCCCCACCACGTTTCTGAACCTGCTGTTCGCGGTCGCGTACGTCCGCGCAACGCGTCGCGAGAGCCGCGTCTACGCGACGTTCGCGGGCGTCGCCGTCGGGCTGGCCTTCTTCGCTCGCCCGTTCACCGCGGTGCTGTTCGCGGCGCCGTTCATCGCACACGCGCTGTGGACGGTGGCGTCGGCGGCGCGAACTGCGGGTGCGTGGCCGCCCGGCGAGGCGGTCGTTCGCCAGCTCCACACCGCGGCGCTCGGGCTGCTGTTCGTCGGCGTCACGCTGGCGTACAACGCTCACCTGACCGGCGACCCGCTCACGTTCCCGTATCAGGCGTTCGCGCCGCTGGACGGGCCCGGGTTCGGCTACCGCGAGATCCTCGGACACTCCGAGACGTATACGCCCGCGCTCGCGCTGGAGACGAACGCCTACGGGCTCTGGTACCTGATCTCCCGGTGGTTCACGGCGGGGCTCCTCGGAACCGCCGCCGCGGTCGCCGGGCTCGCGGTCGCGGTTCGTCGCTGGAGCGCCGGGGCCGTTCCCGCTCGCGAGCGCCTGCCCGGCGTTCTCGTCGCCGGCCTGCTGGCGACCGTGCCGGTCGGCAACCTGTTCTTCTGGGGGACGCACAACCTGCTCGCGGACGCCACCGACCCGACGGACGGCATCGTCGCGCAGTTCGGGCCCTTCTACCACTTCGACCTGCTCGTCCCGCTGTCGATCTTCGCGGCGGTCGGCGCGGTCACCGGATGGCGGCGCGCCCGCGGGCTGCTGGCCGAGTACGGCGGCCCCGAGCGCGCGACCGCGGTCCGCGCGCTCCTCGTCGCGCTCGCGCTCTCGGGGGTGCTCGTCGCGGGCGCCGCGAACGCGGCGGTGCTGGACGGACCGGTCGAGCGCAACGCCGCCTACACCGAGAAGCACGACCGGGCGTACGAACCGGTCGAGGCGACCGATTTCGAGGACTCCCTCGTGCTCCTTCCGACGCCGTACGGCGACTGGCTCAACCACCCCTTCCAGTACCTCCGGAACGACGGGACGCTCGACGGCGACGCGGTGTACGCGCTCGACCGCGACCCGGAGAGCGACTTCGCCGTCCTCGACGCGTTCCCGAACAGAACGAGCTACCGCTACGCCTACCAGGGGCAGTGGACCGGCGACCCGAACCAGCACGTCACGCCGAAGCTGGAGCGGCTGGACGTGCGGAGCGGGGAGCGGCTCGACGCCGAGACGACGGTCGGCGTCCCCGCGGGCGTCGAGCGCGCGACCGTCCGCCTAGAGAACGAGGCGGGCGACTACGTGAGCGCGCCGGTCGACGCCGGCCGGGTCGAGCCGGGCGGAAACCTGACCGTCGCGTGGTCGGTCGACGAGGCGACGGTGCGCCTGACCGGTCCGACGGCGGGGCCCGGGGCGGGGACCACCGCGGGCGGCGACGGGAACGCGACGGACGCCGCGGTCCCGGTCGCGGAGACGGACGAGCTGCTGGTCCTCGTCCGGCTGACGGGGTTCGACGGATCGACGCTCACCTACCGACAGGAGGTGACGGTCAGAACGGACGGCGACCGCGTAGAGGTCGTCTGGCCCCCGGAGCGGTCCGTCTGCCCGCTGGTCGACGCCTGTGACAACCGCGGGACGTACCTCCCGGACCACCCCGAGGAACACCCCTCGGGCGTCTCGTTCGAGACGAACGTCTCCGCGACCGCGGGCGACTCCGAGAGGTAGCCGGCGGAGCGGTCGGAGCGGTCGCTAACAGCAGGACGGAAGATCCATCTCTGACAGCAGGACAGAAAACCCTCCTTCCGACGGTGGGACGGAAACCGAAGCAAAAGTCGCCGATCGCGGCCGCGGGGTCGAAGACCCCACCTCTTCGCGAGACTGCGTCCCGAGACGACTACCGGAACCGCTCCTGCAGACAGACCTTCACGATGGACTTCGCGATGGCGGCACCGCCCTCGATGGGGTCGAGCTTCGTCTCGCCGGCGCGCTCGCCGTAGGGGATCGGCTCCTCGCGGATCTCGTAGCCGCGCATCAGCGGCCGGATCAGGAGCTCGGCGGAGAGACCGGTGTTCTCGGTCCACTCGATGTCGTGGAGCAGTTCGCGGCGGTACGCGCGCATCCCCGTGGTGGTGTCGTGGACGCGCTCGGTCATCAGGACGCTCGCGATGGCCGCGAACGCCTTGTTGCCGAAGCGGTTGAACCCGGGCATCGTCTCCGCGCCGTGGTAGAGGCGGTCGCCGCTGACCACGTCGTAGCCCTCGTTGATCAACTCGAGGAACTCGGGGAGCTTCTCCATCGGGTAGGTATCGTCGCAGTCGGTCGTGACGACGACCGGCCGGTCCGGCGTCAGGACGGCCTCGCGGACCGCGACGCCGTACCCCTGCGGCTCCTGCTCGACGACGGTCGCGCCGTGTTCGCGGGCGATCTCCGGCGTCCGGTCCGAGGAACCGTCCACGCAGACGACCTCCGCGCGGCCGTCCGTGACGCGCTCGATGTCCTCCAGCACCGTCCCGATGGCGGCCTCCTCGTTGTAGGTGCCCATCACGACCGCGAGGTCGTCGAAGGTGTACGCGTCCGCGGCGTCCTCCGCGGTCGCGACGTTCTCGCCGGTCGCCTCGTCCGCGGCCGGTTCCGCGTCGTCGGCCGCGTGCTGGGTCGTCGACTCGTCATAACCGGAATCGGGTCGCTCGGCGGGGTCCGCGCCCGCGTGTACCTGACTCATTACCTGCTCGTTGCGACCGGGGGGACTTATGTTTTTAGGTTTGCCTAAAACAACGGTCGGCCGCGATTCCTCGCCCTCAAAGCGCCGCGTCGACCGCGTCCGCGGCCCGCAGCGCGAGCGCCGCGATGGTGAGCGTCGGGTTCATCGCGCCGGCGGTGGGGAAGACGCTGCTGGAGGCGATCCAGCAGTTGCCGAGGTCGTGCGTGCGGAGGTCAGGATCGACCACGCTCTCGGTCGGGTCGGTTCCCATTCGGGTCGTGCCCATGTGGTGGTACGCGGGGCCGGTGTTGTCGGGACCGACGCTCCACTCGATCTCCGCGCCGAGCTCCTCGAGCACCGACCGCTGGACCTCGTTAGCGCGTTCGAGCGTCCGGAGCGCGCGGTCGCCGACGTTCCAGTGGACGTCCGGCACCGGATTGCCGCGGTCGTCGGTCCTGTCGGGGTCGAGCGCGACGTAGCTGTCCTCGCGCGGAAGCTGCTCGACCAGCCCCCCCATCGCGATGTGGGTGCCGTACCCGTCTCGCAGCCGGTCCAGCAGGTCGTCGCCCCAGTCCCCGCCGGAGAGCGCCATCTCCACCGGCGAGGGACCGGCGTAGTTGAAGAACTCCAGCTTGAACGGCCCGACCTCCGCGTCGGCCTCGTCGTAGAACTGGTGGCTCTCGCTGGTCAGGAAGCCGACGTGGTTCTGTCGCGTCGGCTCGTCGAGCGTTCCGCCCATCCCCGCGAACAGGTGGTCCATGAAGAACTTCCCGACCGCGCCGCTGGAGTTGGCCAGTCCGCCGGGATACGTCTCGGACTCCGAGAGCAGGAGGAGCCGCGGGATTTCGACCCCGCCGGCAGCGAGCACGAACGCGTCGGCGTCCTGTCTGTGGCGGTCGCCGTCCGGCGTGGCGTATTCGGCCGCCGTGACCCGGTCGGCGTCGTGGTGGAGGTACTCCACGGGCGCGCGGTCGATGACCGTCGCTCCCTTCTCCTCGGCCCGCTCGATGTGGACCGTCGCGTCGTACTTCGCCCCGGAAGGACAGACCGGCTGGCAGGTGCCGTACCCGACACACTGGCTCCGGCCGTCGTAGGACTCGGAGTTGCGCGCGTTCGGCACCGAGTGCATGTCGATGCCCAGTTCCTCGCAGGCCTCCGCGAACAGCGAATCGCTGTAGGAGGGCTCGAAGGCGGGCATGGGGTGCGGCTCCTCGCGCGGCGGCGCGTAGGGGTTGTCGGAGGCCCCTGCGACGCCCAGTTCGGCCTCGGCCTCGGCGTAGTAGGGACGGAGGTCCGCGTAGTCGATGGGCCAGTCGACCCCGACGCCGCGCTCGGTCGCCGATGCGAAGTCGTCCTCGTGGAGCCGCATCACCATCCCCTGCCAGTGGAGCGTCGAGCCGCCGACGCCCTTCACGCGGGCGTGGTTCAGCGGGTAGAACCACTCGCCGGAGGCCGAGTGGGCGTCGCGCTCGGGGTCGCCGTCCCACACGTCCGGTCGGTCGTAGGCAGGCCTGATCGCCATCTCCTGTCTGCGGCGCCGCGTGGAGGGGTCGAACCGCGGCCCGGCGTCGAGTACCACGACCTCGTGGCCCCGCCCCGCCAGTCGGTCGGCGACCAGCGCCCCCGCGGGCCCCGCGCCGACGACGCAGATGTCCGCGTTCTCGACCGGCGTGCGGTCGGGGGTCGGATCGCCCTGCGCGCCGCCGTCCGTGCCGCCGTCCGCGCCGCTCATCGCGCCGGCCCCCGCTGGTAGCTGTCCGTCCCGCCGGGGTGGCCCTGCGGGTTCTCGATGCCGACGAGCTCGCCGCCGGTCGGCGAGGCGTACAGCGCCAGCAGCAGCTCGTTGACGACGTAGTAGCGGACGCGCTCGGCGTCGGTGCCGTCCGGGGCCGCCTCGGCCGTGTCGGCGCCGACCTCCCGGAGCAGGCGGTCGCGGTCGTCGGGGGAGAGCTCCGCGACGGGAGCGTCGTACCACGAGACCGCGAGGTCGTTCAGCGTCGCGACCGTCTCGCGGACGCCGGCATCGTGTTCCCGCTCGAACGCGGTCGCATCGGCAGCGCGTTCGGGGTCGAGGAGCCTGCCCGACAGGAACGACTCCACGAACGCCGCGATGCCCTCGACCTCGCTCGGATAGACGACCTCGGCGACGGCGACGAGGGCGTCCCGGACCGCGACGTCGGACGCGAGCGCGTCGCCCGACGACCCCCCGCCCCCCGACCCGTCGCGCGTCGATCCGCGACGCCACTCGCGGACGCCCGCGGCCGCCGCACCGCCCACCCCGAGCGCCGCGAGCGCGGCCGCGGCGTCCCGTCTCGTCAGCTCCATGGGCCGTCTTAGGTGAACCTAAACTTATGTGGATCGGTGTGGAACGACCGCTCGTGCGGAGAACGAGGCCGGCTGCGTGGGCGAATGGCGTCACTCAAGTGTCCGCTCGCCGAACGGGGAGTCGATGAGCCGGTCCCGATCGCTTCGGTCGGTTGGACTCACGTTGCTGGCGGGAGCCATCGCGGCCGCGATGGTGTTCCCGCTGACGTGGCTGTTCGTCGAGGCCGCGAAGGTGAATCCGGACCGCGCGCGCGAACTCCTGTTCCAGTCGGGCGGGCTGGAGGTGCTGTTCAACAGCCTCCTGCTGATGGCGGGCGTGACTGCGTTCTCGGTGCTGATCGGCGTGCCGCTGGCGTTCCTGACGGTGCGTACCGACCTGCCGTTCCGCCGGTTCTGGACGGTGCTGGTCGCGCTGCCGCTCGTCGTGCCGAGCTACGTCGGTGCCTTCTCGTTCGTCTCCGCGTTCGGTCCCCGGGGGGAGTTCCACGAGATCCTGTCCCCGCTCGGAGTCGAGCGTCTGCCGGAGATCTACGGGCTCCCGGGGGCGGTGCTCGTGATCACGCTGTACACGTATCCGTACGTCTTCCTCACGACACGGGCGTCGCTGCTCTCGCTCGACACCTCGCTCGTCGAGGCGGCCCGCACGCTGAACCACGGCCAGTTGGGCGCGTTCCGCCGCGTCACCCTGCCGCACATCAGGCCCGCGGTGCTGGCCGGCGCGCTGCTGGCGGCGCTGTACGCCGTCTCCGACTTCGGGACGCCGTCGATCATGCGGCTGGCGGTGTTCACGCGACAGATCTACGTCGAGTACAACTCCTTCGGCGCGGACTACGCCGCCCTGCTCTCCTTAGAACTGCTCGCGGTCGTGCTGGTGGTGCTCGCGTTGGAGCGCCGGATCCGCCCCGACGAGACCGTCCAGGGCGACGGCTCCGCGTCGACCGACCGGGGGACGGTGAGCCTCGGGCGGTTCCGGTGGCCGGCGACGCTGTTGCCCGCGAGCGTGGCGGGGCTCGCGCTCGTGGTCCCGGTCTGGATCCTGCTGCTGTGGGTCGTCCGGTCGGGCGGTCGTTCGCGCCCCTCGCTGGCGTTCGAGTGGAGCTTCGCGCTCAACTCCGTCACCGTCTCGTTCGCGGCGGCCATCGTCGCCGCGGCGCTCGCGCTCCCGGTCGCGTACGTCGCCGCGAGACATCGAACCCGGCTCACGGACCTCTTCGAGCGGGTCACGTACCTCGGGTTCGCCGTCCCGGGCGTCGTGCTCGCGCTCGCGCTGGTCTACTTCGGCGCCGGCTACGCGCCGTGGCTCTACCAGACGGTCCCGCTCCTGGTGTTCGCGTACGTCGTCCGGTTCATGCCGCAGGCGCTCGGCTCGATCCGCACCGCGACGCTCGGCGTCGACCCGACGCTCGTGGAGGCGGCCCGCACGCTCGGCGAGTCGCCCGGCGGCGCCTTCCGTCGCGTCACGCTGCGACTGATAGCGCCCGGCGTGACGGCGGGGGCCGCGCTCGTGTTCCTGACGACGATGAAGGAACTGCCCGCGACGCTGATACTCCGCCCCACGGGTTTCGAGACCATCGTCACCCAGATCTGGCGGGCGCAAGCGGCGGCCTACTTCCAGTACGCCGCGGTGCCGTCGCTGATCCTGCTGCTGGTCTCGGGGCTCTCGATGGTGGTGCTGCTCTCACAGGAGCGCGAAGAGGGACTGTAGCGGGGAAGCCCCGACCGGTCGCGAGTCGCGGCGCTCAGAGTTCTCGCACGTCCGAGAGGATCTCCTCGGCGTGTTCCTCGGGATCGACCCCCTCGTAGGCGAGGACCACGTCGCCGTCCGGGCCGACGACGTACGTGTTCCGGAACACGCCGTCGAAGGTGTTTCCGAACATGTTCTTCTCGCCGTAGGAGTCGTAGGCTGCGGCCACCTCACCGTCCTCGTCGGACAGCAGCGGGAACGGGAGGTCGTACTCCGCGGCGAACGCGTCGAGGTCGTCCACGGGGTCGTCGCTGACCCCCACGACTGAGACGCCCGCGTCCGCGAACGCGTCCCAGTTGTCGCGGAAACTGCAGGCCTCGGTCGTACAGCCGGGGGTGTCCGCGCGGGGGTAGAAGTAGACGACCACGTACTCCCCGTCGAAGTCGTCGAGCGAGACCGTCTCGCCGCGCTGGTCGGGGAGCGAGAACTCGGGTGCGTCGGTGCCGACGTCGAGCATGGTCGAACGCGCGGGCGCGACCGGGAAAGCCGTTCCGCTCGCGGCCGCCGTGGTCACCGCGAAAGGCGCCCCCTCAGTCGATCCGCTCGGCGGCGTCGCGCTGGATCAGCGGTTCCGCGTTCGCGGCGGGGAGCGTCACCACGTCCTCGGCGGCGAGGTCGTACTCCCGCTCGTCGACGCCGAGTATCTCTCCCACGTCGGCGGTGATCCGTACTGTCGTCCGGTCGTCGATCTCGCCGATAGAGGGCGTCTCAGGCGGTTCGGCCTCCTCGGGAGCGGCCGCCGCGTCGGTGGTGGCCGCCTCCTCTCTCCCGCCGTCGTCGGACTCGGACGCACCGGGCGCGCCCGGCGGCGCGGGGTCGGGGGCCACGGGCGTGCGGCCGTCGCCGTCCGCGTCGGCGTCGGCGGACCCGGCGCCCGCGCTCGGCCGCTCGGCCGGGCTCGTTCCCGCGGTCGGCTCGCTCGGCTCGTCCGAGGCGGACGGGCCGTCGCCGCCAGCGCCCATCGCGTCCGCGAGGACGCCGCCCTCGTCCGCGGCGCCGCCGTCAGCATCGGCGGAGCGCTCGGTCGCGGGGTCCGCGGGCGGAACCGGGTCGTCGTCGGCCGACGGCGTCGGCGCGTCCTCGGTGACGCCCTCCGTGCGCGGCGCGGCGTCGGGGTCGGGAGCCGCGTCGACCGCGTCGGCCGAGGGCGCCGTCTCGCCCGACAGCACGTCGAGGACGCTCCGTTTGTTCTCCTCGATGCGGCCGACGAGGTCCTCGAACAGCTCGCGCTCCTGGTTGGTCATCCCCTCGCGCTCGACGGGCATGTCCGCGGCCGCGAAGGAGGCGAGCTTGACGACCTTGCCGACGCGTCGCTCGTAGAGCGCCTCCGCGACCTCCTCGGCGGTCTCGACCTCGTCGGACATCCGGCGCACGTCGTCGTCCGAGAAGGGGTTCTCGACGGACTCCGCGCGGCGGTCGCGGGCCGCGCGCAGGTCCGCGACGTAGGAGGCGACCTCGTCGTAGAAGTCGTCCCGCAGGTGCTGGAGGCTGTCCTTCCGCCGTTCCTTCGCCTGTACGGAGCGGAGTTCGTCGAGGTTCATGCGGGGGGCTGTGGTGTGGTCACGATTCGGGTATCTTGCGCGCGTCGCCGCGGGCCATCAGAAACAGGCCCGCGTACTCCGGGAGCGTGTTTCGTCCCGGCTGCACCATGAATGTATCGCCGCCGAGGACGACCTCGCGCTCCGCGTCGCACTCGACGGCGATCTCGCGGCCCTCGAACCGCTCCGGCACCGCGTCGACGAGGGGATCGAAGTCGGCCAGATCCCCCCGGTCGATCCGCGTGACGCGAAGGGCGCTCCCGCCGTGGAGGGTTCCCGGGAGTCGGATGAGCCGCCGCGTGTCGGTCGTCACCGGCTCGTCGATGGGGGCCGTCTCGGTGGCGGTCACCCGCGCGGTCAGCGCCTCCGCGAGCCGGCGGACGCCCGGCCCGCCCGCCTCGAGGTTCCCCTGCTCCAGCGCCTCGGGGTTCTGCCGGAACGCGCCGAGGATGGTCGTCGCGCGCCCCTCGCCGATGCCGTCGAGCTCCTGGAGCTTCTCCATCGCGGCGTCGTCGTCCATCCCGCGAAGCTCCTCGGCGTAGTCGACGAGCGCCTCGTGGACGCGCTTGCCCCATCCGCCCTCGCTGCGGAGGACGCGACGGGTGGTCCCGTCGGCCGACACCGTGTGTACGAGGTTCTCGGTGTCGAGGTCGATCGCCCGGACGTAGTCGACGATTTCGCGGCGCGCATCGCTGTCCAGGTCCAGCACTTCCGGGTCGCGGACGTGGACGTGGTACCCCCGCCCGCCCGAGAAGACGATCTCCAGGTCCTCGAACGCGAAGTCGTCCTCCAGGAACTCCAGCAGGCGTCCGAGCGCGTCCTTACACGCCGCGAGCATCTCGGCGTAGGTCGTCTCCGCGGGGTCGACGCCGGGCAGGTGGTCGGCGTCGAGGTCGAAGACGAGGTCCGCCGAGCGCCAGCCCTTCCCGCCCATCGTCGAGGCGCCGGGGTCGTCGTAGCGGGCCGCCGAGAAGTAGGCGTGTCTGGGCGCGGTCTCGGCGAAGAAGGCGCCCAGGTCGCCCAGATCCAGCATCGACTGGTGGCGCACCATCGTCGTCCCCGTGCCGGTGGTCCACGGGATGTGGCCCCACTCCCGCTCGTGGGCGTCCGGGGGCGGCGAGGGCGAGACGCTCCGGTAGTAGTCGCGGAACCGGCCCCGGAGGTACTCGCGCGTGCGGTCGTCCATCGCTCGCCCTCGCTTGACGCGGTCGGGTGAAAGGCGTTGCCGTTCGCGGCCGCCGTCCTCCGAGTGACGACCGTGGACGGCGGTCCGTCACGCCCCGCACACGGCGGTTCGGCGCGTCCCGCGACCGACCACAGCGGCTAACGGCACGGGGCTCGAACCGGCGACCATGCGCGACGAGGCGGAGATCCGCGAGCAGTACGAGTTCCTGGCCGAACAGCTCGACGACGAGGAGATGCGTCACGATGGGGTCCGAGAGATGTTTACCTACTACAAGCGAGCCCTCGGGTGGGTGTTGGAGGAGGAACACATCTAGCGCGGTCGGCCACTACGGTCGCGTCCATGCGAGCGGGACGCACGCCCGACAGGTTTATTCCTTCGCCTCCGGTACGTGCTGGTGACGCTTCGTCTTGGAGGGCCGAAGCGTCAGCGGGGACCAATTCGAGGGCCGCGAACCCACGCTCTTTTCACCGTGGGTTCGCGGCCTTTTCGACGTTACTGACCTCGAGCAGCCGCTCCGTTGACCAACTGACTCCGGGCGGTCGCTGCATCGACCCACTGACTCCGAGCGGCCGCTCCGTCGACCCGCCCCGAACCGATCACTCCGCCGAGCGACTCGACCGTTCGTCCCCGTTCGTAGATCTCTCCGAAGGAAGGTAATACCGGTCTCCCTTCACGTCGTGCCACCAGTATTCTCGGTCTGTATGACAGAAATACCGAACGGTATTGTGCCCTTACGTGAGGTCTAAGGCCGTATTTGAGGGTTTAGAACGATATTTTTATGGTATCTCGACAAGAACGTTCGGCACGACCACGCCAATGTACGACTTGACAGGTTTTCAACGTGACCTCCTCTACGTGATCGCCGGTCTCGACGAACCCCACGGTCTCGCGATCAAGGACGAACTGGAGGACTACTACGAGAAGGAGATCCACCACGGGCGCCTCTACCCGAACCTCGACACGCTCGTCGAGAAGGGGCTCGTCGAGAAGGGCCAGCGCGACCGGCGGACGAACTACTACACGCTGACCCGTCGGGGCCGCCGCGAGATCGAGGCGCGCCAGGAGTGGGAAGCGGAGTACGTCGACGCCTGATCCGGACGTTTCACGCCGCCCGCGAACCTTCTCTCGGAGTCCGTCCCCGGAGACCGGGCGCTTATGCCCCCCGACCGAGTAGGCGGTCTCCATGATCGACGCGGTCGCGACCGGCGCGGTGTCCCTCCTCCCCGCGCCGGCACAGACGTTCTTCGGCGTCTCCTTCGAGGAGCCGGTGGTCCGGCTGGCGCTGGCGGCGGCGCTGGGGCTGTTCCTGGGACTGGAGCGCGAGTGGTCGGACAAGGACGCCGGGATCCGGACCTTCTCGCTGACCAGCCTGCTCGCGGCGGTGTTCACCACGATCGCGCTGGAGTCCTCGTTCGGCGGGCTCCTCGTCGTCGTCGGAGCGGTGGCGGCGCTCACGCTGGGCGTGCTTTTGTCCGCGGAGGGGCTCCGGCAGGGCGGTCACAGCCCGCTGGCGCTTACCACCACCGTCTCCCTGCTCGTGACGTACGGCGTCGGCGTGCTCGTCGCGGTCGGGTTCGTCCTCGAGGGGGTCGTGGTGTCGGTGCTCTCCTCGACCCTCCTGGTGCTCAAGCGGGAGCTGCACTCGTTCGCGGGCAACCTCTCGCGCCGGGAGATCCGGTCGGCGACGGAGTTCGCCATCCTCGCGTTCGTGATCTATCCCCTGCTGCCGACCGGGCAGGTGGACGTGCTCGGCGTCCCGCTCGAACCGCGCGTCGCGTGGCTGATGGTCGTCACCGTGGCCGCCATCGGCATGGCCAACTACGTGCTGGTGCGGACCTACGGCGGCCGCGGCATCGCCGTCACCGGCTTCTTCGGCGGCCTCGCCTCCTCGGCCGCGGTCGTGGGCGCGATGCTCGACCACATCAAGAGCCACCCCGAAAGCACCAACTACGGCGTCGCGGGCGTCCTGCTGTCCAACGCCGCGATGGCGCTGCGGAACCTCGCCATCGCCGTCGCGTTCACGGTCACGGTCGGCTCCGCGGTGCTGTGGGAGACGGCGGTCCCCCTCGGCGCGATCATCGTCGCCAGCGTCGTCATCGCCTACCTCGTCGCGGAGTGGGACGCGCAGATCGAGATGGAACTTGAGAACCCCTTCTCGATGCGGAACGCGCTCGCGTTCGGCTCGGTGTTCCTGTTCATCCTCGCCGGCTCGTCGGTCGCGCAGTCCGAGTTCGGGGCGGCCGGCCTCTTCGTCAGCGCGCTCGTCTCCGGACTGGTCTCGTCGGCCGGCGTCGCCACCTCCGCCGTGCTCCTGTACCGGAGCGGAACCATCGGCAGCCAGGAGGCCGTGATCGCGATCCTGCTGGCGACCGCCGCGAGCATCCTCGTGAAGGTGCTCCTCGCGGCCGGCGCACCGCGGGACTTTCTCCGCCGGGTCGGCGTCTGGAGCGCCGTGACGCTCGCGGTCGGCTTCCTGGCGACCGCGGCCATGGTGCTCCTCTGAGCCCCCGGCCGGTGTCGGTTGCAGTTCTCTCCAACGTTCCGGTGTGAGGCCCGGATTTAACTCCCCCTCGCGAGACACGGATCGGCATGGACAGGAACACCGCACGCCCCGAGGTCGAGGCGTTCCCCGGCCCGCGGGCCCGCGAGTGGGTCGAGTACCACCACGAGTCCGCCGCGCCGAGCACCTACGTCTACGACTTCGTGTGGGACCGCTCCGCGCCGGCGGAGGGACCCTTCTGTACCGACGTGGACGGCAACGTCCTCATGGACTTCACCAGCCACGTCGCGGCCGCGCCGCTCGGCTACAACAACCCGAAGATCATGGACGACCTCCGGGAGTTCGACCTCGTCGACCCCCTGAAGATCGCCGGACAGGACTTCTACGTCTCCGGCGGCGGGTCGCCGGGCGACCCCCTCCCCGGCCCGGCCGGCCTGATGGACCGGCTGACGGCCGCGACCGACCACTACGACATGGACATGGTGTTCCTGTCGAACTCCGGCGCGGAGGCGGTCGAGAACGGGATCAAGATCGCCTACGACGAGAGCGGCGGCGCGAAGTACGCGATCACCTTCGAGGGCGCGTTCCACGGCCGCACGCTCGGCGCGCTCTCGCTCAACCGCTCGAAGGAGGTCTACCGCCGGAAGTTCCCGGAGATCTCGGGCGTCCACGACGTGCCTTTCTGTGACGACGCCGGCTGTGACCCCGCGTCCTGCTCGTGCGGCTTCTTCGCTGACGGCGTCTCGCGGCTCCGGCGGAAGATCGACCCCGACCGCGGCCACATCAATCCCGAGGAGGTGGCGTACCTCATCATGGAGCCGATCCAGGGCGAGGGCGGCTACCGGTTCCCCTCCGACGCCTTCATGGAGGAGGTCGCGGCACTGACCGAGGAACACGACATTACGCTGATCGCCGACGAGATCCAGTCGGGCGTGGGCCGGACCGGCGAGATGTGGGCCTCGGACCACTACCCCATCGAGCCGGACGTGATCACCAGCGCGAAGGGGCTCCGCGTCGGTGCGACCATCTCGCGTTCGGACGTGTTCCCCGACGAGAAGGGGCGACTCTCCTCGACGTGGGGCGCGGGCGACGTGATCGCCGCGCTGCAGGGCTCGCTGACGCTCGACGCCATCCACGAGCACGACCTGATGGACAACGCGACGGTCCGCGGTCGCCAGTTCCTCGAGACGATGCGCGACGCCGACCACGAGGGCGTCGTCGACGTGCGCGGCAAGGGACTGATGCTCGCGGTGGAGTTCGAGAGCAAGGCCCTCCGCGACGACGTGCTGGAGGCGGCGCTCCAGCACGGCCTGCTCACGCTCGCGTGCGGCTACAAGGTGCTCCGGATCCTCCCGCCGATGGACGTGACCGAACGCGAGATCGAACTCGGCTGCGAACTGCTGTCGGCCGCCATCGAGGACGCCGTCTGAGCCGGCCCCGGCCTCGGCGACGGCGCGGACCGCCGCCGGCGACCGATCCCGGCGACGGGGCGGAGCACGGCCGGCGACCGATCCCGGCGACGACTCCGCCGACAGCCCGCCCGAACCAGCACCGCTAAACCGCGGCCGGTCCGATCCGCGACCATGAACGAAGACGGCGCGACCGCGGGGACCCACGGCGACGGCAGCGCCCTCGCGGACGGCGACGCGCCGGCCCTGCCGGACGACCGCGACGCGGTCCGCGAGGCGCTGACCGCGTGGTACGAGGACGACCACCGGGACTTCCCGTGGCGCCGAACCGAGGACGCCTACGAGATCCTCGTGAGCGAGGTGATGAGCCAGCAGACCCAGCTCGACCGCGTGGTGCCGGCGTGGGAGGCGTTCCTGGACGAGTGGCCGACGATCGAGGACCTGGCGGCCGCGGACCGCAGCGAGGTGGTGGCGTTCTGGTCGAGCCACTCGCTCGGCTACAACAACCGCGCGAAGTACCTCCACGAGGCGGCGACGCAGGTCCTCGAGGAGCACGGCGGGACGTTCCCGGAGACGCCCGAGGAACTGCAGGAGCTGATGGGCGTCGGCCCCTACACCGCGAACGCGGTCGCCTCCTTCGCGTTCAACGCGGGCGACGCGGTCGTCGACACGAACGTCAAGCGGGTGCTCCACCGCGCCTTCGCCGTGCCGGACGACGACGACGCGTTCGAGCGCGTCGCGTCGTTGCTCATGCCCGAGGGCGAGTCCCGCGTCTGGAACAACGCGATCATGGAACTGGGCGGCGTCGCCTGCGGGACGAAACCGCGGTGCGACGAGGCGGGCTGTCCGTGGCGGCGCTGGTGTCACGCCTACGAGACGGGCGACTTCACCGCGCCGGACGTGCCCGAACAGCCCGAGTTCGAGGGGAGCCGGCGCCAGATGCGCGGCCGCGCGGTGAGCGTCCTCGGCGAGTTCGACGAGCTGACGCTGGACGAGCTCGGACCGCGCGTCCGCGTGGACTACGCGCCCGGCGGCGAGTACGGCCGCGAGTGGCTCCGCGGGCTGGTCGAGGACCTCGCGGACGACGGGCTGGTCGACGTGGAGGGGGACGGCGAGGAGGCGACCGTTCGGCTCCGAGCGTAGGGGACCGGGCCCGTCTCGGCGCCTCACCCCTCCTCGTCGGCCAGCACCGCCGCGATCCGTTCGTCCGTGCTCGCGTGGGCGTTCTCCAGCACGACGGCCCCGAACAGCACGCGGTACGGGGCCGCGAGGAACCGCGGGAGCGGTCCCGTCTCTGCCGGCTCGGCGTCCGCGCCGCCCGCACCGCCCGCGGGTGGCAGCGTCGCTCGGAGGCGCTCGAGGCGACGCAGCGCCCGGACGAACGTCTCGGTTCCGTGTTCGCGTGCGGCGTGCCGGTCGGCTTCACGCTCCACGCGCGGATAGTCGCGGGCGACGACGAGGGCGTTCCGGCCGCCGACCGCGGCGCCGAACAGGGAGGCGAGCAGGTTCCAGCGCGGGTCGCCGTTTCGGACGTGATACTCCTCGTGGGCGATCACGGCCGCGACCTCCTCGTCGGTGAGTTCCTCGAGCAACCCGGTGCTCACGACGATGGCGTCGCGACCGGGGAGGGACTGGGTCGCGAACGCGACGGCGCGCGGCGTCGCGAGGACGCGGACCGGAACGCTCCCCTCGCCGGCCTCGACCGCCTCGACGGCGGCGGTCGCGCCGCTTTCCGACCCCATCCGGGCGGTCGCCCCGGTCCCGACGGTCCTCTCGGCTCCGACCGCCGCTCCCGCCACGCCGATTTCGGTCGACTCGATCGGGCGTGTGCGAGCGCGGAGCGTCCGGTACGTCTGCATCCGTCGGACGAGGTGGACCCCCCACAGTCCCAGTAGGCCGACGAGCGGCAGCGTGAGGACCGCGAGCGCGACGAGCGCCGCGGCCCGCGGGAACGGCACGCCGACCGCGGTGAACGCGGCGGTCGCGGCGGTCGCGACGGCGGTCGGATCGGCCGATTCGGCCGCGGTTGAGACCGGCCACGTGCCGGCCAGGAAAGCGACGACGGCGCCGACCGAGAGCACGTTCAGCGTGAGGAAGGCCCCGAACCACGCCACGCGGAGCGGACGCGAGTCGATCGGTCGGTTCGGAACGCTGTCGACCCCCTCGAGGAACCGCCGACAGAGCCGCACGTAGGCGTATAGCGCCGCGAGCGTGTTGACGACAAGAGCCGCGGTCAGGGCGGCGACGCCCGCGGGACCGACCGCGTCCGACGCGACGACGAGTAGGGCGACGTTGCCGCCAGTGAGCAGGAGCGGGACGCCCGAGAAGAAGGCGAGCGCCCACACCGGGAACTGCCGTCGCAGCGTCACCGATCCGGGCGCAGTGGCGTACGCGAAGACTGCACACAGAAACATCGATAGCAGCAGCACCGGCCACCGGAAGCCGCCCGTTCCGGCGGTCCACAGTCCGATCAGGACCCCCCCGAGCGGCGGCAGCGCCGCCGGCGTGATCCGGTAGGTGTCGATATCGACGACGGAGCCGGTCCGGCGGTGGAACCGCCGGAAGTGGACCCATCCGGGGACGAGCGGGACGAGCGTCAGGAGGAGGCAGAGGCTCAGCGCGGCGCCCGTCAGCGGGACGGCAGGGGCCGGCGAGAGAAAAACGGCGGCCGCGAGGACGCCCGCCAGCGCGGCCAGCGACGCGTACGGGAGGCGGGTGTCGACCGCGACCTCTACCCGCCCCGCGGCGGGGTTCGCGCTCGCGCGCAGGGTGAACAGCCGCGAGGCTCGTGACCAGCGCCACTCGGGCTCGGTCTCGTTCCCGCTCTCGCGCGTCGGTTCGCCGAGCGCGGCGTCGAGTTCCCGGCGCACCAGGTCCCACGGGCCGGCGAGCGACCCGGCGACCCGCGCGAGCGTCACGGCGACGGGAGGAACGCCGGCAGGTTCAGCAGCGACTCCTCGAGGTCGCGGTCGTCCGCGTCCTCGCGGTCGTCGACCGACGCGCGGACGCCGGAGGGGAGCAGCCGCTGGAACTGGGCGTTCGAGAGCAGGAACACCGTGGGGTTGTCCCCCGCGAGCATCTCCTCGTAGGCCATGTAGTTCACCCGGGTCCCCTCGAGGTAGTTGGAGCGGACGAGCTCGTCGAGCCCCTCCGGGATCCGGATGTAGCCGGTCGCCTCCTCGCCGTGGTCGGCGCCGTACACCTTCGTTCGCGTCACGTCGCCGTAGTTCGGCTCCCGCAGGGCGTACTGTGAGAGGACGATGTAGTCGGCGTTCCGCTCGTAGTTCCAGTAGACCGAGTGGCCGTGGACCTCGTGGTCGTCACCGACGACGGTGTGGACCTCCGGCGGAAGCGGGATCTTCCGGTCGGATTTCACCTCCTCCTGGTAGAACATCGTCCAGTCGTGTTGCATCGCTTTGGTATTCCCAACCGATTCTGATACCGTAAATGCTTCCACGGCGCGAGCCGCTTTACGCCGGCGAGCCGATTACATTTATAAAAATTGACAGTATTTACCGTTCCGGCGGCCCACGCACCGAGTGCATGACGACGAACCCACCCGAACTCGGTATCTCGGTGCTGGAGGACGACGAACTGGTGCGGAAGGCGCGCTCCGCCGAGAACGGTCGGCGGTTCCACCTGCTGTTCGACCACGGCTGGGAGTCGCCGGCCGTCAGGGAGGTGTACGAGAAGCCCCGCCACGCGCGGCTCGCACTTATCAACCACCTCATCTGGTGGGCGCGCCACGACACCGATCAGGTCCGGCGGCTGTTCCGGCGGTCGGCGCTGTGTCCCGGCGACCTCACGCGCTACCGCGCCTACTTCGTCGAACTCGTCCGGTCGGCAGTCGCGCTGCTCGGCCGCGAGTGTTACGACCCCGGCTACACCGCCGCGGACGGGGAGGGGTCGCAGTGAGTCCCGAGCCGACCGACGGACCGACCGACGGAGTGACCCGGCGGTCGTGCCTGACGGCGACCGCCGCCGGCCTGGGGCTGCTCGCAGGCTGTACCTCGGCCGGGACCGACGGGAACGCGGGCGCGGCCGAAACCGAGGCGGGAGTCCGGGAGTCGGCGCTCCCCGAGTTCAGCGTCGACGAGGACGCACAGCCCCGACCGATGGTGCTCGACGCGGCCGTGACGGGCGACGCCGAATCGATCGCGTTCCTCGACGAGTTCCCCGTCGAGGTCGCCGTTGCCAACGTCGGGGGCGCCGCCATCTCCGATCTGTCGATCGAGGTCGGGGTCGAACGGGTCCGCGAGGAGGACGGGCTGACGAGGGCGACCGTTTCGGAGCCGGCTCCCGTTTCTGTCAGCGTCTCCGACGTGGAGTCCGGCGACTGGACGGTCGTCGAGGCCGGCCTTCGGGTCAACGCGGCCGGGGAGTGGCGAGTGACGACCGACGCCCCGGAGCACCCGGAGTTCGAGCGCCGGATCGACGTCGCCCCCCGGCGCCTCGCTCCCGGAGAGGCGGTCGCCTCCGAGGTCGGCGGCTTCGAGATCGCGGCCCGCGAACCGTCGGTCGAGCGCGCGCTCCACTACGAAACGGAAGAGGGCGGCGTCGGCCTGTTCTCCGAGGAGGCGACGGGCCTCCTGTCCGCCGAGGAGGGGAACGCGCTCCTCGTCCATCGGTTCGCGGTCACTAACACCAACGCGGAGCGGTCGGTCGGGTTCGGGAGCGTCCTCGCCGATAACCACTTCGTGAACGCGCGGCTCGGGGGCGAGCCGGCCGACCCCGTCGACGGCGAGGTGCTGCGCGACGGCCTGTCCGCGCTCGTGATCCCCGAGGATGCGGTGCCCTTCGCGAACAACGTCGTCGAGCCCGGCGAGACGGTCGAGCTCGCCGCGGTACAGGAGCTTCCGGACGACGCCCTCGCGGAGGGGACCGTCTCGATCTCCCTCGACGGGGAGACGGCCGACGTGGTGGTCGAGTCCTACGCGGAGGCGCCCGCGCTCCCGGCGTTCGACCTCGTGGACGCTCGCGTCGACGCGACGGCCGACGGCGGCGACCCGGTCGTCGAGGTGACCGTCGAGAACACCGGGGACGCGCCGGGGACGTTCCGCGGGGCCGCGCAGTTCCACGCCGACCGACCCACCGCGTCCGACTGGCCGTTCCTCCCGGAGGGGGTCGCCCTGACGCTCGAACCCGGGGAACGGGGGATCGGCCGGATTCCGGCGTCCCGCGGCGAGGACCGCTACCGGGTGCAGCCGTTCGGCCGGGAGGTCGAGCGGTGAGCCCGCGACCGCCGACCGCGGTCGGGAGTTCGGTCACCGCCGGTCCCCCGGGAGCGACCGCTCGCGAACTGACGGCAAGCGTGGGGGTCGTGAGTCAGGCTTTAGCCACCGGTGGGGCAACGGAGGGGTACAAACCGTGAGTCGATCCTCGACGGCGTACCGGGACCACGGCATCGAGAGCAGGTACGACGACCCCGGAAGCTACGGGGAGCGGGAGTCCCACTACGGGAACGGCCGCTATCCGCCGGACTGGGAACAGCGGCGGGAGGCGGTCTGGGAGCGCCAGAAGTACCAGTGCGGACGCTGCGGGACGTACAAGGGCGACGCCTCGGTGAACGAGGTCCATCACGTCGTCCACCTCGCGGACGGCGGCTCGAACGCGCTCGAGAACCTCGTCGGCCTGTGCGGCGACTGCCACGCGCTGATGCATCCGGACGTGGACGCGATCAGCGGCACCGCCGGGCGCGCCGAACTGTTCCCCAACGAGTACGCGGACGACCGCGTTTCCGTCATCAGGGAGCCGATCGACGCGCCCGACCTCGCGACTGACGTGCGGCGACTGACGGCGTTCAGCGCCCCCGACGAGAACGCAAACGCGGTCACGGCCTACACGGTTCCGACGAGCGCCGAAACCGCCCGGCGGGCGGAGTCGTCCCTGCACCGACTGCTGCTCGACAACGACTTCGTCCCGCGCACGTCGGCGTATCACCGCGTCGCCGTCCGGCCGCGGGCGACGGGATTGCTCGGGGCGATCTCCTCGCGCGGCGTCGACCTCACCGCGGAGAGCGATGCCGAGGTCTCGACCGTGGAACCCGCGGACGACGCCGCGGACGGGCTCGACGTGTACCACTCCGCGGACGGCACCGTCAGCGACCTCGAGATCGTCGACGGCGCCGGGGAGTCGACGGGGGAACGCGTGTCGCTCGACCACCCCGACGGCGCCCGGGTCCGCGTCGAGAAACCGGTGTCACCGCCGCCGCTCACGGCCGCGACCGCGCCCGAGTACGCGCTCGACGCCGCGCGCTACTTCGGCTGGGGCTCCGCGAAACTGGGCGTCGTCCCGGCCGTGCTGCTCGCGCTGTTCCGCCCGGACCTCCTCCCGGGCGGCGGGTCGGTGGCCGGCGTGCTCGTGACCGCGTTGCTCGTCGGACTCCTGCTCCGGACCCCCGCGATCTACCGTGACGCGACCGCCGACCCGACGGACGCGGTGGTCGACGAGCGCAGCGAGAGCTCCTGACGGGCGCTCTCGCCCCCATCGTCGGCAGGAACCGGCAAAGCGTGCAAAGAGTTATATCTCCGAGCCATCTATCATGGTTTGACATACCATGGCGCTCTACGAGCGGGTTCTGGTTCCGACGGACGGATCGCCGGAGGGGGAGCGAGCGGTCGCGCACGCGCTGGAGCTGGCGGCCGCACACGGCGCGGACGTCCACGCCCTCTACGTGATAAACACAGCGAGCTACGCGGGGATGCCGATGGAGACCTCCTGGGAGGGGGTCGACGACCTGCTGCGCGCCGACGCCAAGGCGGCCGTGAACACGGTCGGGGAGCTGGGCGACTCCTTCGACGTGGACGTGACGACCGCGGTCGTCGAGGGGTCGCCGAGCCGCGAGATCATCCGCTACGCCGAGGACGAGGGCTGTGACGTGGTCGTGATGGGGACCCACGGCCGCGGCGGCATCGATCGCCTCCTGCTCGGCAGCGTCGCGGAGAAGGTCGTCCGCGGGTCCAGCGTTCCCGTGCTGACCGTCCGGGTCGGCGATGGCGACGGAGAGGCCGAGGCTGCGACCTCGGAGGAGGGAGCCGCGGGGCCGGAGGCCTCAAGCAGCAGCTAGACGCGTCGCTCTCGGGTGCGTCCTCCCGCTCTTTCCGTTCCCCAGTTCTCATTTCGGCCGCCGCGTCTCACTCCGCCCGTCGGAGGTGTTCGCAGTCGCCCGCCAGCACGCGTTCGCGGCCGTCGTCGGTCTCGACGACGAGCGCCCCCGGGAACTCGACGTCGACCGCCTCGCCCTCCACGACGCCGCCGGGAGTTTCGACGCGGACGCGCCGCCCGAGCGTCGCCGCGTGCTCCCGCCACGCGGGCAGCACCGCGTCCGGGTCCGCGGTCAGGTCGTGGAAGCGTTCGAGCAGGCGCTGGACGAACGCCCGGCGGTCCACGTCCGCCCCGGCTTCGGCCCGCAGGCTCGTGGCGTCGACCGGGAGCGCCTCGGGGTCGACGTTCGCGTTGACGCCGACCCCGACGACCAGCCAGTTGACGCGGTCCGCCTCGCCCTCCATCTCCGTGAGGATCCCCGCGAGCTTGGCGCCGCCGCGGTCGCCCGCCTCGCCGCTCTCCGGGTCGGGGACGAGCACGTCGTTCGGCCACTTGATCGCCGCGTCGACGCCGGCTTCGCGGGCGGCCTCGGTCGTCGCCACCGCGGCCGCGAGCGTAATCACCGGGGCGTGCGCGGGCGGCAGGTCGGGCCGGACGAGGACCGACAGCGAGACGCTCCCCGGCGGGGAGACCCACTCGCGGTCGAGCCGGCCCCGGCTGCCGGTCTGTTCGGCCGCGACGACGGCGACCCCCCCGGCGCCCCCCTCGGCGAGTTCGCGGGCGCGGTCGTTCGTCGAGCCGAGCGTCTCGTGGAACTCGACCTCGTAGGGCGCCTTGAGCCCGAAGGCGATCGCGTCGCCGCCGTAGTCGGGAACGTCGCGGACCTCGTAGCCCTCCTCGCCGCTCTCGACCGCGAACCCGGCCTCGCGGAGCGCCTCCACCTGTTTCCAGACGGCGGCGCGGGAGACGCCGAGGCGGTCGGCGAGGGCGGGGCCGGAGACGGGGCCCTCCTCCAGCGCGTCCAGCAGCGCGCGGCGCGTGTCCATGGGCCGCGTCAGTCGGGGAGGGAAAAAGCGGTTGCGGCCGGCGGGTCGACCGAGCGGAGCCGATCGGCCGAAACCGGTCGAGCGGGGACAGCCCGGGGCGACTCAGTCGTCGGTGACGACGCCGTCGTCTCCGGGAATCGCGTCGTCGTCGACCACGTCCGGCTCGGTCAGGTCGCCCTCGCGCCACGTTCCGCGGCGGTACCATGCGTAGGCGATCAGGGCGCCGGCGACGTTCGAGACAGCGAACGCCATCCAGATGCCCGTCTCGCCGTACGGCCCGACCGCGAACCACGCCACCGGCAGCCGGATGACGCCGAGCATCAGCACGGAGATGGCCGCCGCGGTGAGCGTCTTGCCGGCCCCGCGGAAGCTCCCGGTGTACGCCCGCATCACGCCGATGAACCCGAACGAGAACGCGACGTATCGCAGGAACTCCGCGCTGACCGCGACGACCTCGGGGTCGGGCGAGAAGACGCTCGCGATGGCGCCGGCGGCGAACCACGTCACGACGCCCACCAGCGCGAGGATGCCGAACAGGGTCTTCGCGGCGAGGTCCGCGGCCCGCTCGGCGCGGTCGGGATTGCCGGCGCCGATGTTCTGTCCGGTCATCGTCTCGACACCCCGCGCGACCGCGATGGCCGGCAGGAACACGACCGAGAACACGCGCGTCCCGATCCCGTAGGCGGCGACGACCGTGTCGGGGAACATCGCGACGATGAACAGCAGGGCGTTTATCGACAGCGCGCGGCCGGTCCCCTCTATCGACGCGGGCGCGCCGATCCGGACGAGTCGCCGGGCGTAGTTCATCTCGGGCAGCATCTCGGAGAGGCGGATCTTCACGCCCCGCCGCCCGGCGAACATGACCCAGAGGCCGACGACCAGCGCGAGCGCCCGCGAGAAGACGGTCGCGACCGCGGCGCCCTCGATGCCCAGCTCCGGGAACACCCACCAGCCGAAGATCAGGAACGGGTCGAGGACGATGTTGATGCCGACCGACCCGGCCATGACGAGCATCGGCGTGATCGTGTCACCGTAGCCGCGCATCAGCGCGATGAACACGAAGAAGCCGAACATGAAGACGAGGCCCGCGGAGATCACCTGCATGTAGGCGGTCGCGCCGGGCAACACCGCGTCGGAGGCACCCATCAGCGCGAGGAAGTCGTCGACCAGCAAGTAGCCGACCGCCCCGAGCAGGAGCGAGCCGATCACCGCGAAACCGACCGTCTGGGAGGCGGCGTACTCGGCCTCGCGCTCCGCGCCCGCGCCCGTGTACTGCGCGACGAGCACGCTCCCCGCGACCGAGATCCCCATGCCCAGCGAGATGAGCAGAAACACCATCGGGAACGCGAAGCTGATCGCCGCCAGCGCCTCGGTGCTGTATCGGCCGAGCCAGAACGTGTCCGCGAGGTTGTACGCCGTCTGGAGCAGGTTCGTGACGACGATGGGCAGGGAGAGGTAGAACAGCGGCTTCCCGATATCTCCCTCGGTCAGGTCGAACTCCTCGCGGCCCTTGAACAGGCTCCCGACGCGTTCGCGAAAGCTCACCGTCTGCCCTCCAAGCCGGCCCGGAGGGACGGCCGGCGTGTCGATCGAGTCATCGAGTTGTGACTGACTAACCGGTCAGTCAGTAAAAGTGGTTGGGTTTCCGAATGGTCGCTCTCCACGGTGGGCTTCGGAACCGCGAGGGATCGGACCGTGCAGTATCCCTCCCGTTGCCCGCGGATCGTCCCCTTTCACCACCGAATTTAACGCGATCCCACAGGCATTTCTGTTCTTTTTGTGCACGGTCGACCGCTATGGTAGGATACGAGCTGGTCTCGCTTGCGCCAGCATACATGGACGTCGCCAACAGTCGATGGCTGTGGCTGTCGACGGTGCCCGTCGTGTCGGTCGTGCTGCTACAGGCCGCGATCTTCCTCCGTCGCGCGTGGCGCGACGGGAAGGAGATGGGGATCCCCGAGCGGAAGCTGAAGACCGGGTTCAAAACGGGGCTCATCTCCGCGATCGGCCCGTCGATCGCGGTGCTGGCCGGGATGTTGGCGCTGATCGCGACCGTGGGCGGTCCCGTCGCGTGGATGCGGCTCACGGTGATCGGGTCGGTGGCGTTCGAACTCCCGGCCGCCGAGTTGGGAGTCAGTCAGTACGGCTACAGCCTCGGCGACGAGGGGATCTCCGAGGAGGCCTACGCCACGGCGGTGTGGGCGATGACGCTCGGCGGCACCGGTTGGTTGCTCGTCTCGGCGTTCGGCACCAGACACATGGAGACCGTCAGAACGAGGATCAGCAACGGCAACGAGCGGCTCGTTCCGGTCATCAGTGCTGCGGCGATGTTGGGGGCGTTCGCGTACTTTCTGAGCGGAGAGGTCACCGCCGGAACCCCGGAAACGGGCTCCGCTGCCGTCGGGGGGCTCGCGATGCTCGCACTGCTGTACGTCGCCGACAGTCGAAGCGTGCAGTGGGTCAGAGAATGGGCGCTCGGCGTGGCCATGCTCGTCGGACTACTGACTGGCGTCGCGATCCAGGTGGCCGTCGGGAGCTGGTGGTGACATGGGGAGCCGACACAGCGAGCGAGACGGCGGGTCTCAGGCGTCCGACGGCGGGGTCTACGAGGACAGCTTCGTTCCCTACGTCAACAAGTGGGGGCGGCGAACCAACCTCCTCGCAGTCGCGTTGTCGTTGGGGCCGGCGGTGGCGCTGCTGACCGTCTTCGACATCATGCCTCCGAGAGCGGCGATCCTCGGTGCGTTCGTTTCGGTGGCGGTCACGTTCGGTTGGGCCTGGTTCATCGAGCCGGTGTCGTACTATCCCGTACTGGGGATTCCCGGAACGTACATGGCGTTCCTGTCGGGGAACATCTCGAACCTCCGGTTGCCCTGTGCGGCGGCTGCCCAGGAGGCGACGGACATCGAGACGGGGACGTCCCGGGCGAGCATCATCTCGACGGTCGCGATCGCCGCCTCGATATTCGTCAACACGGCCGTTTTGGGCGTCGGCTCGGTGACGCTCGTCTCGGTGTTTCAGGCGCTTCCGGAACTGTGGCAGAACGCGCTCGAGTCGTATCTCGTCCCGGCGGTCTTCGGTGCCATCTTCGCACAATTCGGCCGGGATTACCCGAAGGTCGCGGGTATCGGCTTCTCGATAGCGCTGCTCATGACGGTCCTCCTGGAACTCGGATATCTGTCGTTCCTTCCGAGTTACCCACTCTATGCCGTGATAATCGTCTCCGTGTTCGGCACGACGGCCGCGGCACGGTGGATGTGGCAACGCGGCATGCTTTCGCCGCCCGAGCAGGTCGACAGCTGACGGGGCCGTCGGGCTCTGTCAGCGAACCGACCGGCGTCGGATCTCCGCCGTCCCATCGCGGACCGGGCGGTGTTCGCTTCGGCGAGATGTGTTGGCCTCGATACCCTTACTTCGAGACGACGAGTGCCCTCCCGCGGCCGCGGGCGACGGCGCCGCGGTCGCCTTCGAACTCAGTCGTGGCTGAAGTAGACGACCACGTCCTCCTCGCCGGTCGGGCCGCCGTCCTCGGGCGTTGGCGCGGGGTCAAACGCGTCGACGCGCACGAAGCCGACGCGCTCGAACTGGATCGACTCGCCCACCTCGAGGTCCGCGACCTCCGGTTCGGCGTAGCCGAGCACGTCGCCCTCGACGGTGCGCATTCGGGTGACCAGGCTCTCCGCGGCGGGGACCCAGTGAATCACGTCGACGCCCTCCTCGCGGACCAGGTCGATGTCGTCGCTCACCCACTCGAAGGCGCCGTCGGCCTCGCGGACGCAGCCGTACCCCTTCAGCCAGACGCGGTCGCCGTCGGCGGGGAGGTCGCGCTCCTCGATCAGCACCGTCCCGGCGGGGATCTCGCGCCGGCCGCGGTCCTCGTGGTTGGGGTGTCGCGGCGGGTGGCCGGCGTCCGGGCCGCCCGCGATCTCGCGCTCGATCGCGGGGTCGTCGCCGCGGTCGCGCACGAGGAAGTAGCGGTCGGCCGCGTCGTCGATCAGCTCGCGGTTGGTGGCGTACACCGAGGACATCGCCAGGTCCACGTCGGAGGTGGACATGCCGAGCCCGGTCATCGCGTCCACGAGCGCCTGCCCGCGGATGCCGCGCCGGCGGACCGACTTGATCGTCGGCGCGCGCGGGTCGTCCCACCCCGTCAGTTCGCCCTCCTCGATCAGCGCCTTGATCGTGGAGGTCGAGAGTTTCACGTCGTACTCGTCGAGTTGGACGTGGCCCCAGTGGAGCACCTCGGGGTACTCCCAGCCGAAGTAGTCGTAGACGAACCGCTGGCGCTTCGCGGAGTCCTGCAGGTCGATGCCGCGGATGATGTGCGTGACGCCCGTCAGGTGGTCGTCGACGCCGGACTGGAAGTCCAGCATGGGCCAGCAGTCGTAGTGAGCCGCCTCCTCGCGGGGGTGGGCGGCGTCGACCATCCGGAACGCGACCCAGTCGCGCAGGGCGGGGTTCTTGTGCTCGATGTCGGTCTTGACGCGGAGGACCATCTCGCCGGCGTCGTACTCGCCGGCGATCATCGCCTCGAACTCCTCGCGGACGGTCGCGGCGTCCTTCTCGCGGTGGGGGCACGGCTCCGCGTCCGCCTTCAGTTCGCGGAACTCCTCGGCGGGACACGAGCAGGTGTAGGCGCCGTCCAGGTCGATCAGCTCGCGGGCGTGCTCGTAGTAGGTCTCCAGCCGGTCCGAGGCCTTCAGGACCACGTCCGGCTCGAAGCCGAGGTAGCCGATGTCGTCGAGGATCGCGTCGTAGGCGTCCAGGTCCGGGCGCTTCGTCTCGGGGTCGGTGTCGTCGAACCGGCAGATGAACTCCCCGTCGTAGCGCTCGGCGTAGGTGCCGATGACGGAGGGCATCCGCGCGTGGCCGATGTGCCACGGGCCGTTGGGGTTCGGCGCGGCGCGCATGACGACCTCCCCCGCCTCGGCGTTCGGGAGGTCGGGCAGTTCGTGTTCGTCCGCCTCGTCCTCGGCCTCCAGCTCCGCGAGCGCGTCGGGGTCGAGCTCGCCGAGCCGCTCGCGGCGCTCGGCCTCGTCCATGCCCGCGATCTCGTTCACCACGGGCGCGACGACGCCGGGGATCTCGTCGCCGTGCGGGCGGAAGTCGGGGTTCTCGCCCATCAGCGGGCCCATGATCGCGCCCACGTCCGGGTCGCTGCCGTGTTTGAGCGCGTTGAACAGCGCGGCCGTCTCGGCCGCCTCGCGGACGCGCTCGCGGAGTTGATCGTCCATTAGCGGGCCGTTCGCCCGGACTCGTAAAAAGGAGCGTGGAACGCCCGCTGCTCCGTTCCGACTCCGACCCCACCGCGGCCGAGCGAACGGCACTCCGTGGCCGAGCGAACGGTGCTCCGCGGCCGAGCGAACGGTGCTCCGCGGCCGGCGCGGGTCGCGGGGTTTTAGCCCGCGCCGCCCGAATCGGAGGGCATGAACGCGGACGCGACGACGCCGGACGGACGCGGGGGATCCACCGGGAGGCCGCGCTGATGGTCGGCCCGCTGAGCGACGAGGACCGCGCCGCCGGAAACGCGAAGCTGAAGGTCGCCTTCGTCGCGCTGGTCACCGCCTCCGCGGGGCTGGTGGCGTTTCAGGTCGGGGCCTCACCGGCGGGGGTCGGGGCCGCGCTCGGCGGTGGCCTCCTCGTCGCGCTCGCGCTGCTGTGGTACCTGCTGCGACTCGCGGGCGAGTTCGGGTCGACCCGACGGCGGTAGCCCCCGGCGTCAGGGGTCGGTACTCAGTACGCTACCAACTGAGGGACCGATCACGCGCCCGGATCAGCGACTGCCAGTGGCCGCCAGTGATCACCAGCGGCCGCCAGTGATCACCAGTGGCCGCCAGTGACCGCGGCGGTGCGGAGGCGGTCGGCGCGCGCGAGGAACGTGCGCGAGGGAGGCGGCGGCGCGGCCGCCTGCGGTGCCGTGCGGTTCCGCGGCCGCGCCGCC
>NZ_JBNLIA010000008.1:0-119513 GCF_050122995.1 Haloparvum alkalitolerans | reverse complement strand
GACGACGCCGGACGGACGCGGGGGATCCACCGGGAGGCCGCGCTGATGGTCGGCCCGCTGAGCGACGAGGGCCGCGCCGCCGCCGAGGCTGGGGAGGTGCGAGGCTGCCGTGCGGTTGCGGAGCGGTTGCGGTGCGGAGCGGTTGCGGAGCGGTTCCGGTGCGGGGTGGGACTGAAAGGGCAGCCGGCTCGATCCCGTCGGCTCTCTAGGTGGTGCTGTCCGCCGCAGCAGGATCGACGGCAGACACAGAAACAGAACATCCGTCGTACGGAGCTCCGACTGCGGCCCACCGTCCGCCGGACCATCCCCGCGATCGGACCGTCCCGGTCACCACGCCCCGTCGAAAAAGGCGAGAACGTCCCTGAGGCGCGATCAGTCGTCCGCTTCGGGGGCGGTCCGCGCCGGGTCGCCGGGGTCGCGCCCCCGCAGTTCCGTCGGCCAGATGCTGCCCATCGCGTGGACCGTCAGATCCACGTCGACGCCCTCCGACGCCCCGTCCGCGAGCAGGCCGACGCCGGTGGCGTCGTGCCGGGTCGGGTAGATCCGGCCGGTCAGGCACCGCCGACCGTTGACGAACGCCTCGACCACGGAGCCGTCGACGAAGACCCGCAGGTCGAGCGGGGTTTCGAGGTCGTCGACGGGGACCGAGACCGGGTGGTCGTTGACCTCGCGGTCGAGGCTGCTGCCGGTCCGGTCCAGCACGAGCCGCCCGTCCACGAGCTTGAGTTGCGTGCTCTCGGCGCCGTCCGGCGAGAGCCGGACCACGACGCCGACCGCGTCGGCCGCGTCGGGGTCGACCGTCGCCTCGATCTCCAGGGCGTCACCCTCGGCGTCCAGTAGCTCGCGACCGTCGGTGACGGTGACCGTGCCGTCGAACAGCGTCGCCTCGCGGAGGTCGCGCACCTCCCGGGCGGGGCGCTGGCGGACGTCGCCGTTCTCGACCGACACCTCCCGCGGGAGCGACATGAGGCCGGACCAGCCGGCGTCCCACTGTCGGCGGAGCGTCCGCGCCTCCTTGATCCAGCCGAACATGAGCGTCCGGCCGTCGGGCGCCTCCAGCGACTGCGGCGCGTAGAACTCGCCGGGGTCGAGCACCTCGGTCGCCTCGCGCTCGAAGGTGCCGGTCTCCTCGTCCCACTCGCCGACGAAGCCGACCACGTCCTCGTAGTTGGAGACGTGGAGGAGGTCGCCGTCCGCGAACCGGAGCAGCTCCGGACACTCCCAGACGGTGCCGGGCGACTCCCAGTCGCCGACCAGCGACGGGCCGAGGTACTCCCACTCGCGGCAGTCGCGCGAGCGGTAGCAGACGACGGCCCCGCCCACGTCCTCCAGCCCGGCGCCGACGAGCTGGTACCACCAGCCGTCCGCGACCCAGACGCAGTGGTCGCGGAACTCCCCGTTCCAGTGGTCGGTCGTCAACACGTCGAGCGCCGCCGGCGGGTCGTCGATGACGGGGTTCGCGGGGTCGGTCTCGAACCGGGAGAGGTCGCCGTCGACGGCCGAGCCCAGACACGGGAGCTGCCACCCCTCGCGGCCGCCGGTGTACAGGACCCGCACGTCGGATCCGTCGCCCGCCGGCGCGTCGGTGCGCCACCCGGCGTGGGCCTCGTCGGTGACGAACGCGCAGCCGGACCAGCAGCCGTCGCGGTCCGGGCCGCCGGGGTCGGGCGCCAGCGCGACCGGCACGTCCCGCCACGTCAGCAGGTCGTCGCTGACGAAGTGCCCCCAGTGGATGGTCTCGTGGTAGGGGCCGCCGGGGTTGTACTGGTAGAAGACGTGATACTGCCCGTCGTAGTACAGACAGCCGTTCGGGTCGTTGAGCCAGTTGGCGGGCGGCGAGAGGTGGTAGCTGGTGCGATGGCGGTCGCCCGCGAGCGCCGCGCGGTGGCGCGCGAGCGTCTCGGCGTCGTGCGGCCGGCCCGTCGTGAGCGCGGTCGCCGCGGTCTCGGGGTCGGTCTCGCCGCCGATTCCGGCGGTCCCGTCCGCTCCGCCGTCCGCGAGGAACCGCAGCAGGTTCCCCGTCAGTCGGTCGCGCTTGGCGCGCGTGTGGTCGTCCGCGCGCTCGAAGTCGAGGCCGACGCCGACGCCGACGACGGTCCCCGCGCCGCGCCGCCAGCTCACCGTTGTCACCTCGTGCGGCACGTCGTCCGCGCCGCGGTGCGTCGACGCGAGCACGTCGCCGGCCGCGGGCAACACGTCCTCGTAGCGCGCGAACGGCGCCTCCTCGCCCGCGGGGCGCGTGTGGTGGCGGAGCGTCTCGAACCCCTCGTGTGCGGGGTGGTCGGCGTACGCCGACTTCCAGAGCGGGCCGACCGGCTCGTGGACCGCCTCGGTGCCGGTCGCGTCCGGCGGCACCTCGTCGACCCCGAGCGCCGCGACCTGCCCCATCGCGCGCGCCGAGAGCAGCAGTCCGCCGCCGCTCTCGACGTAGTCGGTCACGCGGGGCTCACAGGCGGCGACGGTCCGGGGGTTCGCCACCGGCTCGACGGCGTGCCACCAGCAGACGTCGAACCGGTCGAGGTCGACCGAGCCGTCCGCGACCGCCGCGAGCGACGCGGTCTCGACGTCCGCGAACCGCTCGCGGCACCAGTTCCGCGCGGCCGTCTCTCCCGGTCCGGCCGCGCCCGCGACGAGCAGGCCGACGCGGAGGTCCTCTTCGTCCATCACCGGATCCTCGACGGATCCGGACAAAAGGCTGTCCGAACGCGCGTACGGAACCGCGTAAATCGCGGCTCCGACGAGACGGCGGTCGAGCGGCTTGTGTCTGACTCGGTCACTCGTCCCCGAATTCGCTCGTGGGCGCCGTCTCGCGGACCGCCCGGACCAGCTCCGCGAGCGCGCAGACGACGCTCTTCCGCTTGATCGCCGCGCGGTCGCCGTCGAGTTCGAAGCGCCGCGACCGGGTGAACGACGCCTCGGTCCCCCACGGCGCGGCGAAGGCGACGCCCACGTACAGCAGGCCGACCGGCTTGTCGCGCTGCCCGCCGCCGGGGCCCGCCACGCCGGTTGCGGAGACGCCCCACGTCGTGTCCGACCGGTCGCGGACGCCCTGCGCCATCGCGCGCGCGACCGGCGCGCTCACGGCGCCGTAGGCGTCCAGGTCCTCGCGCGGGACCGCCAGTTCCTGTCGCTTCGCGTCGTAGGCGTAGGTGGCGAGGCTCCGGTCGAAGTAGTCGCTGGAGCCGGGTACGTCCGTGATCGTCGAGCCGATCAGGCCGCCGGTGAGCGACTCCGCGACCGCGACCGTCTCGCCGCGCTCCGAGAGCAGGTCGCCGACGACTTCCTCGACCGCGCGGTCGCCGGTCCACTCGCCATCCTCGAGCTCCGCCGCGGTCGACGACTCGAAGCCGCTGATCGGGGTCTCCTCGGGCATGTCCGACGCCTCGCACGCCGGGGACTTCTAAGCGACGGCGGCCGAGGGACTGCCCGAAGCGACGGCGGCCGGGGGAGTGCCGCGGTTCCCGCAGTCCGGACCGAAGGTGTCGGATGAGGCCGTGGATCTTCCGCGAGATTCGACGGTTGCTCAGAGCCGTGTGCACTCAGAGACGGGGCGAAGTCCGGCGTCGCAAAGTGCCTCCGTTCCACCGAAACCGTTCCTGTTCGCGTTCGGTTTTGAACAGAAGTGATCACGATACGATAATACAAAAATAGAAATTTAAAATATATTTATATACGTATGCAGCGTCAGAGGGTTGTGAGTAAAGGTATCATGTCTCAAAACGTTCTGTCCCGGCGAACCGTTCTGCGGAGGGGCGCTGTCCTCTCGACAGCGCTCGGAGTGGGCCTGTTGACCGCGACGGGACAGGCCGCGGCGATGAACAAAGCGGAACTGATCGAGGCGATGGCGAGCGAGGCCGGACTGAGCGGGTCGGATGCGAAGCGGGCGCTCGACACGTTCACCGACGCGACGACGAAAGCCTTGGAGAAGGACGACAGCGCCGTGCTGGTCGGCTTCGGGTCGTTCAGTATCTCGAAGCGCTCCGCCCGGACGGGGAAATCCGGGGTCCCGAAACGGGCCTGCAGACGACTCGCCGGTGACGTTCGACGCCTGCCCGGAGTTCGCGGCCGCCCTCGGTCTCAACCCCGGCAAGGGTGACGAGGCCAGCGCAAAGTGCCGGAACGCCGACGTGGTGATCGACGCGGAGTACGTCGCGAGCGAAACGGGACGCGACTCGCCCGAGGGGCTATCGGAGGACGACGCGAGGCGAGCGCTCGACGCGTTCATCAACGCGACGACGAAGGCACTGAAAAAAGGTGATCGGCTGTCGTTGGGTGGACGGGAGGACCAGAACGAGGGGTTCGGCACGTTCAGCATCTCGAAGCGCTCCGCCCGAACCGGGCGAAATCCGCAGACAGGAAAAGGGATCCAGACCGCGGCGAAGAACGTGGTCGAGTTCAAAGCGGGTGCGGAACTCTCGAAGGCCGTTAACTGAGCTGTGACGGCGTGGAAACGGTGAACCCGGCCGATACGCCGTCAACCTGGCTACGGACGCCGGCTCGGTTAAACGACTGACTTCCCCTCTCTCGGACACGTCCCTACTGTCTCGGCTGGCTCAGCAAAACTCGGTGACACTGCCCCCTTCGAATCGGTCCGTGCCACCGAGGAGAGAAATAGCCGACCGCAGGACGGAGAAGGCCCGCACGGGGTGGGGACGGGTCGGCCGCAGAGCACGGCCACACCCCAGCCCTACTCGTACAGCGGGAACTGCTCGCAGAGTTCGGCGACGCGCTCGCCGACCTCGTAGACCACGTCCTCCTCGTCGACGTTGTCGACCACGCGGTGGATCAGGTCCGCGACCTCGCGCATCTCCGCCTCCTCGAAGCCGCGCGTGGTGAGCGCGGGCGTGCCGACGCGGATGCCGGAGGGGTCGAAGGGGGTCCGGGTCTCGCCCGGCACGGTGTTGGCGTTGAGGACGATGTTCGCGGCCGCGAGCGCCTCCTCGGCGTCGCCGCCGGAGGTGTCCGGGTGGGACTCCCGGAGGTCGATGAGCACGAGGTGGGTGTCCGTGCCGCCGGAGACCAGCTCGTAGCCGTGCTCGCGGAAGCGCTCGGCGAGCGCCTCGGCATTGCTCACGACCTGTGCGGCGTACGAGTCGAACTCCGGTTGGAGCGCCTCCTTGAAGCCGACCGCCTTGCCGGCGACGTTGTGCATCAGGGGACCGCCCTGCGTGCCGGGGATGATCGCCTTATCGACCGCGGAGGCGAACTCCTCGCCGCACATGATGATCCCGCCGCGACCGGCGCGAATGGTCTTGTGCGTCGATCCGGTGACGAAGTCGGCGATGCCGACCGGCGAGGGGTGCTCGCCCGCGGCGACCAGGCCGGTGATGTGGGCGATGTCGGCGAGGTGGTAGGCGTCGGCCGCTTCCGCGGCGGCCTGGATGCGCTCCCACTCGACCTCTCGGGGGTACGCGGAGTAGCCGGAGACGATCATGTCCGGCTCGATCTCCTCGGCCGTCTCGCGGAGCGCGGCGTAATCGATGTAGCCCGTTTCGGGGTCCACCTCGTAGTGGGTCACGTCGAAGTGCTCGCCCACGAAGTTGGCGTGGTGGCCGTGCGAGAGGTGGCCGCCGTGGGTCAGGTCCAGGCTCAGGATCGAGTCGCCAGGCTCCAGGGCGGCGACGTAGACGGCGATGTTCGCGCTGGAGCCCGAGTGCGGCTGGACGTTGACGTGCTCGGCGCCGTAGAGCTCCTTCGCGCGCTCGATGGCCAGCTCCTCGACCTCGTCGGCGTACTCACAGCCCGCGTAGTAGCGCTGGTCGGGGTACCCCTCCGCGTACTTGTTGGTGAGCGCGCTCCCCTGCGCCTCCATGACGGCCTCGCTGACGTGGTTCTCGCTGGCGATCATCGCGAGCGTCTCCTGCTGTCGCTCGACCTCGCCGGACAGCGCGTCCGCGACCGCCGGGTCCGTCTCCCGCACCGTGTCGTAGTCCATACGCGAACCGCGTGTGACGCGACCAAAAAGCTGTCCGTCCCGCGGACGGTTGCCGGGGGCGGCGCTCCGGCGTCCGTGAGAGCGGGTCGCGGCCGCTCCCGCATGCGATCGCGATGGCCCCCGTACCCCTCCGGTGCCGACACGCATTTAGGCGCACGGAGGGTCTCTCCGACCCAATGGTGCAGGTCGAATCGTCGCGGAATGAACTCCGCGTGGTCGACGCCGAGGGGCGCTCGGCGACCGTCGCGGGGCGGTTCGAACCCGGCGGAACCGCGCCCGCGTTCGACCGCGCGGTCGACGGCCGAACGACGGTCACCGCGCGGCGACTCCGACTCGACGGGACGCTCGTGACGGTCGAGAACCTCGACGACGGCGGTCGGCGGGAGCTAGCCGGCGATCCCGGTCCGGTCGACCTGGACGCCGCCGCCCACCGCGTCCGGATCGCGACGCCGGTCGGGACGGTCCTCCGGTTCGACGGCGCGGCGACGGTCGCGAAGCCGGCGGTCGACGCCGTCGTCCTGACGTTCCCGGCTGCGACCCCGGTGGCCGTGGGCTTCGGGACGGGAACGAGGCGCCCTCGGGCGTCGATGACCGTTCCGGCGACCCCGTCGGGAGTCGCGACCGCGCTCACCGCGATGGCGACGAGCCACCGGACGGCGTCGCCGGATCGATCCCGCCCCGAGATGCGGACGCAGCCGCCGACGGTGAGGTTCGGCGAGGGGAAGTCGATCCCGCCGGCCGCGCGCGAGTCGCCGCTCGAAGGGCCCCGCCCGGAGATCGCCGTTCCGCCGGACCTGGGC
Organism: Haloparvum alkalitolerans; assembly: GCF_050122995.1. GTDB lineage: Archaea > Halobacteriota > Halobacteria > Halobacteriales > Haloferacaceae > Haloparvum > Haloparvum alkalitolerans. The sequence continues at coordinate 112,778 of NZ_JBNLIA010000008.1, read as the reverse complement.
GTGCTGCTCCGGGTCGCGCCGCTCACGCACTACGTCGGGGCGCGGGTGGAGACCGACACCGACGCCGCCCCCGTGCTCCGGGCCGGTCGCGAGTGGAGCCTCACGGACGGCTCGGGGGGCCTCACCGCGGCCGCCGCGCTCAGGCGCGTCTTCCACCTCGACTGCCTCGTCCGAAGCGCCGGACCGCGGGGAACGGACCTCGCCGAGACGCGGCTGCTCGACCGGCTGGCCCTGGACCCGGACGGGACGTATCCGTTGCCCGTGGCCGAACGCGTCGACCGGTACATGGCCGCCGACTACGACGCGATAGCCGGCGAGCTACCGGACTGGCACCTCTCGATGTACCTCCGGCCGGACTACGAGAGCGTGCGGACGCTGCCGCACCTGCTGTCCAACGTGCCGCAGGTGTTCGCGCCGGAGGTCGAACCGCTCCCCGACGCCGAGTGGCTGAAGCGGTCCCTGGACGACTTCATCCGCGGTCGGGACTCCGTGAGCGTCGACCTCTCGAAGCCCTCGCTCGGCTCCGGACGGACCCACGGCTGGCTCGCCGACTCCGCGCCGATAGACGTGTTCAAGGCGCTCCCCGAGGCCTACGAGAACCGCGCCCGCTACCGCGACCGCTCGGGGGAGTCCATCTCGGTCGTCGCGGTCGTCAACGACCTCGAGATGTCGACCGAGGGCGACGCCGCGGTGGAAGTGTACCGGAAGCGGGCCGCGGAGCTCGACGTCGACGTGACGGTTCGCGAGCAGGTCACGACCGACGAGCTGGCCGCGCTCTTCGAGGAGTCACACGACCTGATCCACTTCATCGGCCACTGCGAGCCGGCGGGGTTCGTCTGCCCGGACGGTCACTTCGCGGCCGCGGAGCTGGACGAATCGAACGCGCAGACGTTCTTCCTCAACGCGTGCGGCTCCTACTACGAGGGGCTCGACCTGATCCGCCGCGGCAGCGTCGCCGGCGGCGTCACGTTCAACCGCGTGCTGGACGGCAACGCCGCGCTCGTCGGGACCGCGTTCGCGCGCCTGCTGATGGCCGGGTTCGGGTTCGAGCGCGCCCTCTCGCTGGCCCGTCGCCGGGTGATGACCGGCAAGGACTACGTGGTCGTGGGCGACGGAACCCACGCGCTCACACCGCGAGGGGACGAGGTGCCGACGGTCCTGGAGGTCGAACCGGCCGACGGCGGGTACCGCGTGGTCCACGACGCGTACACGCCGAGGGCTCACGGCGGCGTCTATCGGTCGCCGTTGCAGACCGACGGCGTCTCGCAGCTGTGCGGAACGCGGCGGGAATTCCTCGTCGACGCCTCCCGGCTTCGGGACCTCCTGTCGCTCGACGTGATGCCGGTACTGTACGAGGGGGACCTCCGGTGGTCGTCGGAGCTGGCCGAGGCCATCTGACCGGCCGCCGCGGACCGGACGTCCGACTTCGGTGATCGGAATAAGCCAGAAATCGGAGCCGTTGACGCCTCTATTGGGGATTCTCCAGGTGGGTGATCCCGTTAATATTAAATATCTCACGCGCCGTTATACGCATAGAATTATGGTGTCGAATTTACTCGAAACCGATCTCGAGAATATCCTCGAGGACGCGTTCGCGGAGACGGAGGGCGAGCTCCTCGTCGTGGATCCCTCGGCCGAAACCGTCGAAGCGATCGTGGAGGCGGGCATCGAGAGCGACACGCTCCCCGAGCTGTGTCTGCTCGCCGACGAGGACGTACTGAAGGACGTGATGGACGACTTCCTGATCGCCTCGAAGGCGGCGGACCTCGTCGAGGGGGGATCGCTCTCGCTGCGGGTCCTCTCGACCGACGCCGACAACGCGCTGTTCGTCTCGGCGGACCGGGTCGTCGCGCTCGTCTCGACCGGCGGTCGCGTCGCCGCGCTTTCCAGCGACGACGCGGAATTCGTCGAGGAGGTCTTCTCGACGTACCGCGACGCCTTCGAGGAAGCCGAGGAGTACCGACTCCGGACGCCCGCGATCAGTCGCGTCCGCGAGACGATGACCGAGGAGATCGGCGATGCCACACGCGAGGACTTCGACGACGTGCTCGCCTCGATGGAGACCGCCCGCGGCAACGGCGACGGCCTCGACGAGGTGACCGTCTCGCTGCTCGTCGCCGCGAAGAACGACGTGCTGCTGTACGACATCTCGAAGTGGGGCGAGGACGTGGGGATCGCCTCGAAGGCGACGTTCTCCCGGACGAAGACCCGCCTCGAGGACCTCGGCCTCATCGACACCGAGAAGGTGCCCATCGACGTCGGCCGCCCCCGGCTCCGCCTGAAGCTCGGCGACGACCGGCTGAAGGACGCCTCCGTCGACCAGCTCGCGGACGTCGTTCAGAGCGCACTCAACTGACGGCGGTCGCGCCGCGGCCGCCTGCCGGCCCGGCGTCGTGCCCTCCCGTGGCTTTTTCTCCCCGCTCGTCGTTGCCGCGTCCATGGACATCGGACTCGTCGGTGACGGGCCGGCCGTCGACGCGGTCGACGCCGCGCTCGGTGACGTCGACGTGAACGTCATGCCCGTCGCGGCGGACCTGCTGGACGGTTTCGACTTCGCGGTGGTCGTCGGCACGGCCGGCGCCGACGCGTTCGCGCGCGCGAACGAGGCGCTCGAGCGGTGGGTCGCCGTCGAGGTCGGCGGGGTCGGAGGGGCCCCCGTCGCGGACGTCGACGCCGCCGTGACCGTCTTCGAGGACGCCTGCTACGACTGCCTGCGCCGGCGCATCGCGGCGAGCGACTCGGAGACGGAAGAGCGCCCCGCCGGGGTCCGCTCGGCGGTGCGCTACGCGGGTGCGGTCGCGGGGCGACGAACGATCCAAGCCCTCTCCGGCGAGGCGGTCGGCGACACGGTCGTCGAAGTTCCAGGGGCGGAGCGCAGGTTCCTCCCCGTTCCCTTCTGTGACTGCGGGTCAGACCCCGAGGGCGCCGTCCCGCGGGAGCACCGCGACGTCTCGGTCGACGACGCGCTCGAACGCGCCGAGCGGTCGGTCGACGACCGCGTCGGGATCCTCTCGGAGGTGGGCGAGCGCGAGTCGTTCCCGGTCCCGTACTACATCGGCCGGGTCGCGGACACGACCGGGTTCAGCGACGCGCGCGCCGCGGAGTTCGCGGCCGGCGTCGACCGCGACTGGGACGCGGCGTTCATGAAGGCGATCGGCGAGGGGTTGGAGCGGTACGCCGCGGGGGTCTACCGGACCGACGACTTCGCGGAGGGACCCCCGACGGCCGTGGAGAACCCGGTCCCGCCCGCCCGCTTCGTGACGCCGGACGACCGCGAGACGGTCGGGGCGGAGGACGACGACTCCCTCGCGTGGGTGACCGGCGAGGACCTCGCGACCGGTGAGGCCGCCGCGCTCCCCGCGGAGTTCGTCCGGTTCCCGCCCCACGAGCGTCGCTTCCGCCCGTCGATCACGACGGGGCTCGGACTCGGCAACTCGGGCGTCGAGGCGGTGCTTTCCGGGCTCTACGAGACGGTCGAGCGCGACGCGACGATGATCGCGTGGTACTCGACGCTCGACCCGCTCGAACTCCGGATCGAGGGGGACGAGGACCCGGCCTTCGCGGAGCTCCGTGCGCGGGCGAACGCCGTGGACCTCTCGGTGACGCCGCTGCTCGTCACCGCCGACGTGGACGTGCCCGTGGTCGCGGTCGGCGTCCACCGCGAGGGCGACTGGCCGCGGTTCGCCGCCGGCTCCGCGGCGGATCTCGACCCGTACGCGGCCGCCCGCTCCGCGCTGTCGGAGGCGCTTCAGAACTGGATGGAACTGCGCGCGATGGGGCCCGATGCCGCCGCCGAGCAGGGCGCCGCGATCGGGGACCACGCCGACTACCCGGCGGAAACGCGCGCGTTCTTCGACGCGGACGCGGCGGTGCCGGCCGAGGGGCTCGGCGTCCCGGACGCGGCCGGAACCGCCGAACTCGACGCGGTGCTCGACAGACTCGCCGATGCGGACCTCGACGCCTACGCGGCGCGGACGACGACGCGGGACGTGGCGGCGCTCGGGTTCGAAGCCGTCCGCGCACTCGTGCCGGCCGCGCAGCCGCTGTTCACCGGTGACCCCTTCTTCGGAGAGCGGGCACGCGAGGTCCCCGCGTCGATGGGGTTCGAGCCCCGCCTCGATGCGCCGTACCACCCGTTCCCGTAGCGCCGCGTGGGGCGGACGTCGCCCCGCGGCACTCATCACGACCCGCTCGTCTCGACCGGGCTCACGCGTCGTCGCCGTGCTCCCCCTCCTCGTCTTCGGGCGGCTTCGCGGCCCGGTCGCGCTCCTCGGCGGTCTCCGCGACCGCCCGCCCGTCGGCGTCGACGCGCGCCACGCCGGAGGTGTCGTCGAAGACGAGATGGCGGTGGGGGTACGCCATCTCCACGTCGGCGTCCGCGGTTATCTCTCGGATGCGGATGTTGACAGTCGACTGGACCTTGTTCAGCTTGTAGGGCTTTTTCACCCAGTACCGGAGCCGGAGCAGGACGCCGTTGTCGCCGAACTCGTGGACCCGGCAGTCGGGGCTGGCGACGTAGCGCGCGGCGCCGATCCGGATGTCGGGCCCGCCGGAGACGACGGCCTCGCAGCCGCGAGCGGCGCGCTCGATCAGCCGCCGTGCCTCGGTCACGTCGGACTCGTAGGTGACGAGCACGTCGAGCGAGCGGCGGGTCCGCTCGTCCTCCGCGGAGTAGTTGGTCACGTCCCGCTCGCGGACGTTACCGTTCGGGATGACGAGGAAGGTGTTGTCGAGCGTGAGGATCTTCGTGTAGCGGATGGTGATGTCCTCGACGAACCCCATCGTGCCGTCGTCGAGTTCGATCAGGTCACCGATCTCGAACGGCTGGTCCCACAGGACGAAGAAGCCGCTGATGACGCTCCCGATGAGCGGCGCGAGGATCACGCCGGCCACGGCCGAGAACACGGCGGCCGACACGACGAGGCTCGGGAGCTGGACCCCCGCGATGGAGAACCCGGCCGCGGCCGCGCCGACGATGATCGCCACGCGGACGCCACGGAGCACGGTCTGGGCGACGCTCTGTCGCTCGAACCGCCGCGCGACCGGGCGGCCGATCAGCCGGATCGTCAGCTTCGAGACCCAGACGCCGAGCGCGAGGATGAGGAGCGCGATCCCGAGACGGACTCCCGGAACTGCGAGCCAGTCGGGGAGTCGGTCCCCGACCACGCCTCCGGCCTGTGCCAACGCGTCCATGCACCTCCCGCGTCCCCCACTCGAAAAAGCGTTTCCTCCGGCGGCGGGAGTCCGGCTCGCCTCGGACCGAACGGCTAAGAGCGCGCCTGCTGAACGTGCGTCCATGTCCGGGACGTTCCGCCAGTCGCCCGCGTTCGAGGTATCCCACGACTCCACACCGAGCGACGTGTTGCTGGCCGGCTTCTCAGCCTACGGGCTGGCCGGCCTGACCGCGGTCGACTATCTGGTCGACCATCTCGACCTCGAACCGACGGGTCACGTCCGCACGGAGGGGCTCCCGACGATCACGCCGTTCACGAACGGTGAGCCGAGACACCCGACGCGGCTGTTCTCGCGGCCCGACCTCGACGTGACGGTGCTCGTGGGCGAACTGTTCGTCCCAGTCCAGCTGGGCGAGGCGTTCGCGGACGCCGTCATCGACTGGACCGAGGCCGAGGGCGTCGAGGAGGTGGCCGTCCTCGCCGGCGTCCCCACAGCGCACGCGCCGGACGACCACCGCACCTTCTACGTCGCGACCGAGGACTACCGCGCCACTCGGTTGACGGACGGCGACGTGCCGCCGATGGGATCCGGGTTCCTCGACGGGACGAACGCGGCGCTCATCGAACGCGGCATCGAGTCGCCGCTCGGCGCAGCGGTGTACGTCACCCCGGTCCACGCGCAGGTCCCCGACGTCGAGGCGGCGGTACGGCTCGTGGAGACGGTCGAGACGGTGTACGACCTGGACGTGGACTCCGGTCCGTTGCGGGCGTTCGCCGCGGAGGTCGAACAGCACTACGCGGAACTCGCCGAGCGGATGGAGCGCAGGGAGTCGGACGCACCGGACGACCGGATGTACATGTAGGTCGGCGCCGGGGAACCGAACGGGAGCTGTCCGAGCTGACGAACCGGGTTTCGGAACCGGGTGCAACTCGGCTCATAGTAAATAACTTACGTCCCGGGCGGAATGAGGAAGACATGACCGACGACCTTCGCGGGACGCTCGAACGCGTCGGGGACCGCTTCAACCTCGGCGAGTACGAGATCGACGCGTACCTCGCGGTGCTGGAACACGGCGAACTCACCGCCAGCGAGATCGCCGACCGAACCGACATCCCGCAGCCGCGGGTGTACGACACCGTCCGGAGCCTCTCGGACCGCGGGCTGGTGGAGCTCCGCGAGTCGCGCCCGATGAAGATCGTCGCGGTCGATCCGGACGACGCGTTCGGCGAGATACAGACCTCCTTCGACCAGCTAGTCGACGAGTTGGAAGCCCGCTACACGGCCCCGGCCCGCGAGACGGAGGCCGTCTCCCTCGTGAAGTCGCGGTCCACGATCCTCCGGTATCTGGAGGAGGTCATCGAGTCTGCGGAGTACGAGCTGGCCGTCTCGCTCACGCCGGACTTGCTCCGGCGGTTCGAGGACCTGCTCGCGGCGAAGGTCGACGACGGCGTCAGCGTCGAACTGCTCGTGACGCCGGCCAAGCGCGCGCCGAACCCGGCCGAGTACGACTACCTCTCGGTGGCGACCATCGCGCGCGCTCGCCGCGGCATCACGACGCCGGTGCTGGCGGTCGGCGACGGCAGCTACTCGGTGTACGCGACGCAGGACGCGATCCGCGACGACCAGGAGCGGTACGGCGTCATCTTCAACCGCTCGGCGCTGGGGTTCCTCGTCTCCGGGTTCTTCGGGACGGTCCTGTGGACGACGGCGGAGACGCTGGCCGCGGACGGGAAGGACCGGCCGTTCCCCCGACGCTACGCGTCGATCCGCCGCGCGGTCAAGGACGTGCGCGAACTCGACGGCGACTTCTACGCCACGGTCGAGGGGCGAGACATCGAGTCGGGTGACCCCGTGACGGTGCAGGGCTCCGTCGTCGACGTGGCCTTCGAGGACTCCGAGGAGGTCGCGTCGCTGGTCGTCGAGACCGAGGCGGGCGAGCGCGTCGAGATCGGCGGGCGCGTCGCCGCGCTGGAGGACGTGGAGGGACAGGAGATCGTCATCGGTCGCGACGAGCCGGCGGCGCTGTAGCCGCCGCTCGCGGCCCGGCTTCAGCCCCCCGGTGCTGGCGCGACCGACTCGGGTGCCGAGATCCGGGAGTCCCGGCGGGACGAGTCGGCCTATTCGGACTGTGGGTGTCGACCGGCGCGACACCGCGAACGCCCGGGCGAGGCTGGTCCCGGCATCCGTCAAAAACCCTCGGACGGCGACGCGCGTCGTGTCGGCACCTGCAACCGCGCGTGCCGCCCGCTACGTTCTGCGCGCGGTCTCCTCCGCGACCCGCGGGAACAGCAGTGTCGCGACCAGGGCGAGGAGGAACGCCAGCACTCCGGCGAGGAGGGGAACGCCGACCGCGGACGCGACCCCGACCGCGCCGACCGTCGCGGCCAGGAGAACGGCGTTGTAGTAGCCGGCCCGCAGCGCGAGAAGGGCGGGGGCGTAGGTGACCCAACCGCGCGTTTCGGACGCGAGTGGCGGGACCCAGCCGCCCCGCAGGAGCGTCGCCGTCCCCGCCATCGTCGCCAGCGCCACCAGTCCCGCGAACTTGTAGCTGTACGTCCCCGTGGGCGGGAGGTCCATCAGAGAGACCAGCACGGGCAGCGAGAACACCGCCACGTCCGCGTACGCGGTCACGGCGTCGTGGAGCAGGAGCCCGACGGGGTCCTTCTCACCCCGCTCGGTCGTCCCGTACCCGCGCCAGCCGCGTCGCTCGCGGGACTCGGCGGCGTCCGTCGCGCGCCCCGGCGGGCCGTTCCGGCGAGAGGGAGCCATCGCTCGGGAGTCGGTTCGCCGGTGCTTAAAAATCACCCCCGTCACTCCGCGTCGGCACCCGTCACTCCGCGTCGGCCTCGGCCGCCCGTTCGGCCGCGGTCTCGCGGAACTCGTGGACGACGGTGTCGCAGTCGGCGCACGCGAGCACCAGCCGTCCGGGCTTGCGCTGCGTGGACCCGGGGCCGCCACAGCAGTTTCGGAGCGTCGTCTCGCGCACGTCGCCGCCGCAGACCGGACACGTCCCGAGGAGGGTCCGGAGCGGCTCCGCGGCGGGCACGCGAACCGACTCGGGGACGTCGCGCTCGGCGAGCGTCTCGATGGCCGCGACCTCCGCGATCGCGACCGCACGCGAGAGCCAGTTGTCGCGGTCGCCGTCGAGCAGGATCCGGTCGCCGTGCGCGCTCGCCGTCACGCCCGGGGGCGCGGCATCGCCCACCCGGTCCGCCAGCGCCGGGTCCGAGAGCGTCCGGACCTCCGCCATCCGGTCCGTCCAGTCCGCGCGGAACGTCTCCTCGAGCGCGATGTCGCCGTCGGCCGCCTCCACCAGCACGCCCGCATCGAACAGGGCGGCGAGGAGGTCCTCGGCGTCGGCGCCGTCCGCCAGCGAGTTCGAGTCGACGCCGTCGTCGGTCGCGTGGCCGAACTCCCACGGGAGGTACGCGGCGACCTTCGGGCCGAATTCGGGGGTGTAGGGCACGACGTAGCCCCGGAGATAGACGAGCGCGAGTCCGCCCGCCAGCACGAGGGGGCCGGCGAACGGGAACAGCCCGGAGACGAGCGCCGCCGCGAGGAGGACGGCGACGAGGTTGATGGCGGTACACGGCCAGCACCGGTTCGCCCCGGTGTGCTCGGGGCGCGCGAGCGCGGCGAGAGGGTTCACGGTCCCCCGTTCGTCCCCGCCCTCAAAAGCGTGTCCGAGCGGCGCGCCGCGAGGGGCCGGGCCGCAGTACGGCCCCGGAGCGGCGACCGCCGTCACTCCCGTGCGACCATCACCAGCCCGACCATCGAGAAGACGTCCTCGCCCACGCGGTCGTCGTCCGGGTCGGCGGCGTCGGCGACCGCGGTCGTCGTCCGGGCGTGGACCAGTCCGCGGTCCGCCGTCTCGGGAACCGTCTCGACGATCTCGGTGCGCGCCCGGAGGGTGTCGCCCGGTCGGACCGGCGCGTACCAGCGCAGTTCGTCGACGCCCTTCGCGCCGAGCGCGGCGGTCTCGGAGAGCAGGTCGTCGACGAGCAGCCGCATGGTCATCGCCGCGGTGTGCCAGCCGGAGGCGATGAGGCCGCCGTACATCGACGCCGCGGCCGCCTCCGGGTCGACGTGGATCGACTGGGGGTCGTACCGCTCAGCGAACTCACGGACCTCGGGTTCGTCCACCGTTCGGGTCCCGTGGTCGAACGTGTCGCCGACCGAGAACGTCGAGAAGGTGCGTGGCATGGTCGAACCCAGCGCGGGGCTCGGCTTATCTCCGGTGGTTCGGTCCGACTCAGGCGTCCGCGTCGCGCGGGACCCTGGCGTCGACGACCCGCCGCACCGCGTGCCGCTCCACCACGAGGAACCCGGCGAGGATGACGAGGAAGCCGACCATCGCCCGGCTCTCGATCAGGTGCCCGAGCACGAGCCAGCTGATGAGCGCCGCGGTTATCGGCTCGGCGTAGCCGACGAGGTGGAGCTGTGCGGGCCCGACCTCGTCGAGCAGCGCGAAGTAGATCAGGAAGGCGATGACGCCCGACAGCAGCGTCAGGTACGCCAGCGTCGTCACGGTGGTGGCGTTCCAGACGACCGCGGCCGGTGACTCGCCGCGGACGCCGGCGCCCGCGAACAGCACGACCGCGCCGACGACCATCGCCCAGCCCTGCATGGGGACGATCGAGAAGTCGTTGCGGAGCGGCCGCAACAGGACCGCGCCCAGCGCGAACGTCGCCGCCCCGGCCAGCACCAGCCCGGCGCCGAACAGCTCCGTCGAGCCGCCCGACAGCAGCGTTTCGAGGGAGGGGTCGGCGACGACGACGACCCCCACGACGCCGAGCAGGAAGCCGCCGAGCTCGACCGGCCCGAGCCGCTGGCTCGGGAGCAGCGCGGCGGCGAAGGCGGCGGTCAGCACCGGCGAGAGGCTCACCAGCACCGCCGCGACCGCGCCCGAGATGTGCAGCTCGCCGACGTACAGCAGCGCGTGGTACGCGGCGATGACCAGCGTGCCGGCGACCGCGACCGCGCCCCACTCGGTGCGGTCCCGCGGGATCCATCGGTCGGAGACGACCGCGGCGTACCCCAGCACGACGAGCCCCGCCAGCAGGTAGCGCACCCCCGCGAACAGCAGCGGAGGGAAGAAGTGCAGTCCGGCCTCGATGGCGACGAACGACCCGCCCCACAGCACGGCGAGCGTCAGAAACGCCGTGACCGACACGGCCGGATTTGAGAGGGAGAAATCTCGCGTCATTGGTTGTTCGTTCGAAATCCTCCGAGACTCTTAAGACTGACTCCAAGATCATCGGATTACCCGGATGAACGACCGGACATATGTTTCTGGTCCGAATCTACCGCCGAATTCTCCGCGGAGGTTGAACTCTGCTCCAAGTCTGTCGGGCGACAGATACATGCAGAACCGGGAACGACGTGGGTGTATGGACGAGCGCGACGTGCGACTGCTGAAGGCGATTTCGGACCTGGGGACCGGCAGCCCGGAGGCGCTCCACGAGGAGACGGACATTCCGGTGTCGACGATCCATTACCGGCTGAACAACCTCCGCGAGGCCGGCGTGATCGAGAACGACCTCTATGACCTCGACCACGAGAAACTGGGGCTCGGCGTCACCGTCATCGTCGAGGTGCTGGCCGACTACGAGGGCTCCTACGAGGAGTTCGCGGAGGAGTTGATGGCGGTCGAGGGCGTCACGCAGACCTTCTTCACGATGGGCGAGACGGACTTCATCGTGCTCGCGCGGCTCCCCTCCTCGGACGCCGTCGAGCGCCTGATCGGCGACTTCGAGGCGATCCCGGAGGTCGAGCGCACCAACTCGACGTTCGTCATCGCGACCGCGCAGGACGAGCCGCGAGCGCCCGCGACCTACGACCTCGAGTCGCTCGTCGCGGCGCTGACGGATTAGCCGAGGAACGAGTCGTCGCTCTCCTCCGTTCGCCGTTCGACGAGCAGCAGGCTCACCAGCCCGAGGATCAGGACCGCGTACGCGAGCGCCGCGAGCAGCGCGTCGAGCACCGTCGCGTACTCCGTCGTCCGGAAGATGATCGCCTTCCGGACCATCGCGATGACGCCGGTGTAGACGACGAGCCGGACCACCGTGCGCGTGGACCGCCCCTGCACGTACGCGACGACCGTCTCGTACACCTCGACGATGATCAGCAGCAGGAGCCCGGTCTCCACGAACCCGATGACGACGAGGGGGTCGGTTATCTCGCCGGTCGGGACCGCACGCGCGATCTGGATCGCGAGATCCACCACGCCGATCCCGAAGAGCAGCGCGAACACCGCGGCCGCGGCCAGTTCGACGAGGTGGACGAACCGGTCGGTCTCGGCGGCGAACCGGTCGGCGAGCGTCGCGTCGGCGCGCCTCGGGGAGGCGTCGCGGTCCTGGCCCGCCTCCGCGTCCTCCTCGTCGGCCGTCGGGTCGGTGTCTGAGCTCACGCGAACGGACCGGGATTCTCCCCCCGACTACTTACCTTCTGTCACGGGTGGCCGTCGGCAGCCTGCCGCCGACCTCGCGACGGCCGCCGGCCGAGCGCCCGGTCACGACCGCTTGCCGATCTCCTCGCGCAGCACCGCGGAGACGACCTCGCCGTCCGCCTTCCCGCGGAGCGCGCCCATCGCCTCGCCCATCAGGCCGGAGAAGGCGCCCATGCCCTCCGCCTCGACCTGCTCGGCGTTGCGCTCGACGACCTCGACGACCGCCTCGCGGACCGCCTCCTCGCTCACGCCCGCGAGGCCCGCCTCCTCGACGGCCGCCTCAGGGGACATGCCGGGGTTCTCCGCGAGCACCGTCAGCACCTCGTTGACGCCCTCCTTCGCGAGGTCGCCGTCCTCGACCAGCGCGAACAGGCCGAGGAACTGCTCGTCGGTCAGGTTCTCTACCGGGACGCCGTCCCGACGGAGCTCGGTCGTGGTGGACTCCAGCGTCGCGGCCGCGAAGGTCGGGTCGACGCCCGCCTCGACGGCCTCCTCGAACAGCGGGAACCGGTGCCCGAACGCGACCTGTTCGGCGAGGCCCTCGTCGAGCCCGAACTCCGCGACGTACCGCTCGGCCTTCTCGTCGAGCAGTTCCGGCGTCTCCACGTCGCTCGGGTCCGGCTCGACCGGCGGCACGTCGGTCTCGGGGTACATCCGCGCCGCGCCCGGCAGCGGGCGCAGGTAGCGAGTCGTGCCGTCCTCGTTGGCGCCGCGAGTCTCCTCCGGGACGCCCTCGACGGCCGACTCGGCGCGGTCCGCGGCCGCCTCGATGGCCAGGTCTGCGGTCTCGGGGTCGGCGGCGACGATGGCGACCGCGTCCCCCTCGCCGGCGCCGACCGCCTCGCGGAGATCCGCCACCTCGGCCGCCGTCACGCCGTAGGCCGGCAGCTCGTCGGTGTGGAAGATGCCGCCCGCGCCGTGGCGCTTCGCGTGGTCCGACAGCTCCGTGCCGAGCCGGCGGTCCGCCTGTATCTCGCGCCCCACGAGCCCGTCGAAGCCGTACAGCGGGACGGCGGTCACCTTGCCGCCGGAGTCGAGCGCGCCGCTGATCACGCCGGAGTCGGTGTCCGCGAAGACCGCGGTCACGTCCTGCACGTCGCCCACGGCGGCGTCGCGCTCGCGGAGTTCCTCGGCGATCTCGACGAGTTCGGCCTGCCGGCGGACCTCGCCGCGGACGATGTCCTCGATGCCCTGCAGGTCCTGGACGCCCTTCACCTCGACGCGGGCGCCCTCCGCGATGGAGACGTTCACGTCCTGCCGGATGGTGCCGAGTCCGCGCTTGACCGAGCCGGTCGAGCGGAGGAGCATCCCGATGCGCTCGGCGGCCTCCTTCGCCTGCGCGGGGCTCCGGATGTCCGGCCCGGTGCCGATCTCCACGAGGGGGACGCCGAGGCGGTCGAGCGAGTAGACGACGCCCTCGTCGGTCTCCTCGACGCGCTGGGCGGACTCCTCCTCAAGCATCAGGTCGACGACGGAGACGGGGCCCTCGCTCGTCGAGATCTCGCCGTGCTGTCCGACCAGCATCGTGCGCTGGAAGCCGGAGGTGTTCGACCCGTCGATGACGAGCTTCCGCATGACGTGCGCCTGGTCGACCACGGTGAGGTCCATCAGGTCCGCGATCTGGAGCGCGACCGAGAGCGCCTCCTCGTCGACGCGACGGGGCGGCTCGTCGTCCTCCTCCACGAGGCAGGTGGTGTCGTACGCGAGGTAGGTGAACTCGCGGTCGACGCGGCTCTCCTCGACGGCCGCCTGGTCGAGCTCCCCGAGTTCGCTCTTGGTCGGGTGGAGGTACCGCGTCAGCTCGCGGTCGGCCGCCTCCGGCTCGCGCTGCACGGTCGGGGAGTCACAGAAGAGCTTCGTCGCGGTGTCGAGCTGCTGGTGGATCTCCAGCCCGGCGACGAGGCCCAACTCCTCGTAATCGTAGTCGTGGTCGGTCATTGGGAGAGGTTCCGGCGCGCCGGGACAAAAAGGGTGGCAGTTCGAGGGATGCGGTGACCGGTCGCTGTACGTTGATGGTTGTGTGAACAAGCGTCCTGCTGCTTGAGACAGCAACACTTAGAAAGCCCTCGACCGCTCGCTGTACGCCGGCATTTGATCGGTCAAGCGCCTTGCTACGCTTGTTGCCAACATCCAGAAAGCCCTCGACCGCTCGAGCCCTCTCAGCGGGATATCTGCGCTCTCAGCACCGCCCGCGCAGATAGGGCCCGTCTGAGAGGGCGCGACCGGCCTCGCCCTTTCAGTCCGCCAGGGCGCGGTCTTTCGAATCAGTCGTCGCCGCGGATTGTTCGATGGGTCTCTACCTCGGCTGTCGAGGCAAGCGTGGCCTCACACCTCCCCAGCCTCAGCCGCCCGCGGCCTCCGCGTTGCTCCGGCCGCGGCCGGGCTTCCCTCGCGCGCGTCGAGGTCGCGCGCGCCAGACGTTGGACAGCCGGCGGGGCGATGCCCCGCGATCGGCGCGACAGAGCTGCACTCACGGCGGGAGTTCCGCCCCATCCGCGAAAAACGTCCGTCGGCGTGCGGTGCTGTGGCGGAGCGGTGCGGTTGGCGCGCGCCGCGGCGACCGCGAAGCGTGTCGCCGCGACCGCGCGAGGGAGACGGCGGCGCGGCCGCACTGCGGTGCGGTCTCGCGGCCGCGGCGCCGTCGAGGCTGGGGAGGGATGAGGCTGCGGTGCTGTGCGGTCGCAGTGCGGGGCGGTGGGTGGGACTGAAAGGGGCAGCCGGCTCGATCCGGCCCCGGCGCCTCAAGCACTCGCGCCGGGCGGTGTGGAGAGGCGCGAGCGCGCAGAGTGTGCGGCGGCCGGTCGAGCCGGCTGGGGCTTTCTGGGTGTTGCTGTCCCAAGCAGCATAAGCAGCAGAACCAGGTCAGTAGCGAGGAATGCCGGTTGGTACCCTCCGGAGGTTACCGCCCAGTGCGACGATATCTACATCCGAGACAGAAACGGTAGCATCTCCCACTGCTCCCAGAATCACTGATCGCGAGCTTCCGAACACGGATCGACCGGCGTAGAAGCGAAAACCGCCGTACGGAACCGCTTACTTCTCGCGCTGTGAGGAGTCGGTCGCGATCGGAGAAACACCCTTTCGGCGGGCGTCGAGCTCCGAGAGCCCGTAGACGAGGCCGACGAGCGCGAGCGCGCCCAGCGGGAGCCAGACGAACGGCGTGACGCCGGTGACCCCCCACGCGAGCAGGACGGCGATCGCGACGACGACGACGGTCACGGCGTAGTAGAGCTGCGTCCGCACGTGGTCGATCAGGTCCGCGCCCGTGAAGGTCGCCGAGAGGACGGTCGTGTCGGAGATGGGCGAGGTGTGGTCGCCGAAGATGGCGCCCGAGAAGACGGCGCCGACCACGGCCGCGACCATCGTGTGGTCGCCCGTCACCGACCACGCGACCGGGATGGCGACGGGGGTGATGATCCCCATCGCGCCCCACGAGGTGCCGGTCGAGAAGGCGACGAACGCGGCGAACAGCAGGACGACGACCGGGAGCACCGCGGCCGGGAAGCCCTCGCCGATGAAGCCCTCGACGTACTCGGCGGTGCCGAGCGCGGCGACGACCTCGCCGATGGACCACGCCAGCACCAGCACCGTCACCGCGGTGAGCATGATCCCGAAGCCGTCGATGGTGGCGTCCGTCGCCTCGCCGAAGTCGAGGATGTCGTAGGCCTTCCCGAGCGCGAAGCCGGACAGCACCATCGCGAAGGAGCCGTACACGAGCGCGCCGGCGTAGTCCGCGCCGGTCATCGCCTCCCAGAGCGCGCCGAGGGGGTCGGCCGCGAACCCGCCCGCGGTGAGGCCGCCGGTCCACAGCGCGGCGCCGAGCGTCACCGCGATCAGGACCGCGACCGGCGCGAAGAAGTTGACCAGCCGGGGGTTCTCGGCGTGGGGTTCGCCGAGGTCGTCTTTCACGTCCTGCATCGGCACCGCGTCCTCGCGGTTGACGGCGCCGGTCGTGTACGAGCGGTGCTCGGCGTCGAGCATCTCCCCGAAGTCGCGCCGCGACGCGACGACGATGAGCACCATGACGATGGCCAGGAGCGAGTAGGCGTTGAACGGGATCGAGCGCACGAACACCTCGAACGCGCTCGGGGCGTTCTCGACACCGAGGTTGCCGTACGCGTCCGAGATCAGCCCGATCTGGAACGCGACCCACGAGGAGATGCCCAGCGTCGCGACGGGCGCGGCCGTCGAGTCGACGATGTACGAGAGCTTCTCGCGGGAGACGCGCAACTCGTCGGAGACGTCCTTCATCGAGGAGCCGACGATGGCGGTGTTGGCGTAGTCGTCGAAGAACATGATCAGTCCCAGGACCCACGCCGCGAGGCCCGCCTTGCGCTGGGTGTCGAGGTGCTCGATCGCCCAGTCGCGGACGGCGTAGGAGCCGCCGAGGTTCCACACCATGGCGACGCCCGACCCGAGCAGCAGGGTGAAGACGATGATCGTCGCCTGGAAGCCGTCGTCCGCGATGATCGCCGCGACGATCCAGTCGAACGTCTGTACCACGCCGAGCCCGCCGGTGAAGATGACGGCGCCGGCCCAGACGCCGACGAACAGCGACGGGACGGCCTTGCGCGTGACGATTGCCAGTCCGATCGCCAGGAGCGGTGGAACCAGCGACAACGCGCCGAACGTTTCTGCTGCCATGCCCGTTCGGTTCCGGGGCCAGACGCTTAAGGGTGGCCTCACGAAACCGCGGCTTTCGGGGTCGAACGACCGCTCCGGTGAGGAGTTCTCGGCGGATGTGCTCGCTCGGCGGCGGTCCCTCGGCGAAACTCGGATATCGCCGAGAGGGCGCCACGAGCGGCGGATTCGGTCGCTATCCGAACGCACTTACGTCCCTGCGACCCAACCACACGCAATGTCCGTACGAGTCGGCATCCTCGGCGCAACCGGCGCCGTGGGCCAGCGATTCATCCAGCTGCTCGACGACCATCCGACCTTCGACCTCGCGGCCGTCACCGCGAGCGACGAGAGCGCCGGAAAGACCTACCGCGAGGCGGCCAAGTGGCGCGTCGACACGCCCATTCCCGAGGACGTGGGGAAGATGGAGGTCGGCGCGACCGACCCCGACGCGGTCCCCGACGACGTGGACCTGCTGTTCTCCTCGCTCCCCTCGGGCGTCGCTGCGGACGTCGAACCCGCGTTTCTGGAGGAGGGGTACGTCGTCTCCTCGAACTCCTCGAACGACCGCATGGCCGACGACGTTCCCCTCACCATCCCCGAGATCAACCCCGACCACCTCGATCTGATCGAGGTCCAGCGCGACGAGCGGGGCTGGGACGGCGCCCTCGTCAAGAACCCGAACTGCTCGACGATCACGATGGTCCCGACGCTCGCCGCGCTCGACGAGTTCGGCCTCGAGACGGTCAACGTCTCCACGCTGCAGGCAGTCTCCGGCGCGGGCTACTCGGGCGTCACCTCGATGGAGATCATCGACAACGCCATCCCGCACATCGGCGGCGAGGAGGACAAGATGGAGACGGAGTCCCGGAAGCTCCTCGGCGAGTTCGACGGCGCAGAGGTCGCGCTCCACGAGGCCGCCGTCTCCGCCTCCTGTAACCGCATCCCGACGCTCGACGGCCACCTGGAGAACGTGTTCGCGGAACTGGCCGAGGACCCGAGCGCGGGCGAGGTCCGCGAGGCGATGCGCTCCTTCGAGGGCCGCGGCGACCTCCACAGCTCGCCCGACCAGCTGATCCAGGTGTTCGGGCCCTCCGAGCCGGACCGCCCGCAGCCCCGCCTCGACCGCACTTACGCCGGCGGGATGGGCATCTCCGCCGGCGGCGTCGCCACGACCGCCGACGGCGTCCAGTACAACTGCCTCGCGCACAACACCGTCCGCGGCGCGGCCGGCGCCTCCCTGCTGAACGGCGAACTGCTCGTCGAAGAGGGCTGGGTCTGAGGCGGCCGACACCGCTCGGCGCGGGCGCTCCCCCTCGAGTCGAACCGACCGAAGAGAGAGCTCCGCACCGGCTGTAGGGTGGCCAACGGGGCGAGCGGGCGGACGGTCGTCTCGCCGATCGAGGACGAGCGAGGTGCCGGAGGTGCCGAAGTGCGCCGGCGATCGCTATCGGCGTTCCGGTGCCCCGAACGCCGACCGCTCGAAAAGCAGGGTGAGCAGTTTTCGCTCCGCGGTGCGGATGTGTTCGGCGAACGTCGCCGAGGAGATCCCCAGTTCGTCGGCCACCTCCTCGCCGCTACATTCGCGCGGCCACTCGTAGTACCCCGCCTCGAGGGCGGTCACGAGGACCTCGAACTGTCTGTCCGTGAGTCGCGTGCGGAGCACCTGCTGGACGCCCGACACGGTGAAAAGCGGCGTCACCGACTCCTTCCCGCGCTTTGCGGTCAGATCGGCCGCGGGAACGGCCGTGAGGAACGCCTCGATGACCGCGCCGGTGTCACGGCCGGCCGGGATGTCGGCGACGATGCGGCCCGTCCCGTCGGTGGCCTCCACCACCTGCGGGAGGGCGCCGAGCTCCGCGAGCCGGTGGGCGGGGCAGTTCCCCCGAACCTGAAACTCGAACAGCCCCCCGCGGTCGTACTCCGTGAGGAGACGCACCTCGGCCGTTTCGTGCTCCTCGGCGAGCGAAGCGATGCGCCCCGGATCCGCGTCGGTGACGCTGAAGTACTCCGTGTGCCCGCCCTCGCTGCGCGGCACCATCTTCGCGAGTTCGAACGTGCATTCCTCGACGGCCGACCCCCTGAGGAACGGGTAGCTCCCCTCGCGAAGCGAGAACTCGACCTCGGCGACGGGGGCGGCCGACCCCGGCTGGTCCGGTGTGGACATGGTTCTCGGAGGATTGGTCCATCAGCAGTATGACTTTTGCGTATGGGTGCCACGATCGCGGACCGATTCGCTCCTCGGAGCGTCAGTCACGGATCGGCGCGGCTACCGTCGGCGGACAGCGCGGCGGCGAGCTTCTGAATCGGGTGCGGCGGATGGTCCGCCCCCTCGCGGTCGCCCAACTGGGTGCGACAGGAGCCCCCGGGCGCCGTGACCGTGTCTCCGGGACTCTCCGCGACCTCGTCGAACAGCAGGCGGCCGATGGCCCGCGAGAGGTCGTAGTGCTCGCTCTCGTAGCCGAACGAGCCGGCCATGCCGCAACAGCCCGAGTCGAGGGGGTCGACCTCGTAGCCCGCCCGCCGGAGCACGCCGACCGCGTGGTGGTCCTTCTTGAGCGCCTTCTGGTTGCAGTGGCCGTGATACGTCAGCGTCTCCGCGGGCGCGTCGAAGGCGAGCCGCTCGTCGACACGGTGAACGTCGAGGTACTCCAGGACCCCGAAAGCGGCCTCCGAGACGACCGCACCGTCGCTCGCGGTCGCCTCGCCGACCGCCTCGGGGGTCAGCAGGTCGCGGTACTCGTCCTGGAACACGGCCGCGTCCGAGGGCTCGACGAAGACGACCGCCGCGCCCTCCCGGACACGGGGCGCGAGCGCCTCGACGTTCTCGACCGCGCGCTCGCGGGCCACGTCCAGAAAGCCGCCGGAGTAGGCCGCGCGCCCGGAGGGAGCCAGGTCTCCCGGAATCTCGACGCGCACGTTCGCGGCCTCGAGCACCGCCACCGCGGCCTTCCCCGCGGCGGGATAGCTGTAGGTCGTGTACGTGTCCGGGAACAGCAGGACGGTCGCGGCCGCGTCCGCCTCCGGGACCGCGGGGCCGCCCCGCGCCGCGAACCAGTCGCGCAGGCTCTCGCGGCGGAACGGCGGCAGGTCCCTGTCGGGAGCGACGCCGAGGACGCGGTCCATGAGCGCCCGCGCGCCGGGGACCTTCGCGGCCGCGTTCGAGAGGGGCGCGAGCCGACTCCCGAGCGCCGAGAGCCGGTCGATGTCGCGGAACAGTTTCTCGCGCAGGCCGGCGCCCGTCTCCTCGTGATGGTCGTGTTTCACCTCGGCTTTGAGCTTCGCGAGGTCGACGCCGGTCGGGCAGTCGCGCTTGCAGCCCTTGCAGCCGACACAGAGGTCCAGTACCTCCTCCTGAAACCGGTCCGAGTGGATCTCCCCCTCCGGGAGGTCGCCGCTTATCGCCGCGCGGAGCATGTTCGCGCGTCCCCGCGTCGACTGGACCTCCTCGCGGGAGGCTCGGAAGGTCGGACACATCGTCCCGCCGGACTCCCGCTCCCGGCAGGTGCCGCAGCCGTTACACAGCTCCACGAGGTGCGAGAAGCCGCCCTCCGCGGAGAAGTCGAGCGTCGTCGTCGGCTCGACGCTGCTGTAGGCGGGGCCGTAGCGCAGGTGCTCGCGCATGTCCGTGTCGGCGGCCGTCTCGGGGTAGCCCTCCGCCGCGGCCGTCTCGCCGTCGACGTAGACGACTTTCCCGGGATTCATGCGCCAGTCGGGGTCGAACGCCGACTTCAGGTCCTGGAACGCGCCCCACAGCGCCGGACCGTACATCTTGGGGTTGAACTCCGTGCGCGCGAGGCCGTCGCCGTGCTCCCCGGAGAAGGCGCCGTGGTGCTCCAGCACGAGGTCCGTCACCGCGTCCGCGATGTCGTGCATCGTCTCGACGCCCCGCTCCTCCTTCAGATTCAGAATGGGGCGGATGTGGAGCGTTCCGGAGCCGGCGTGCGCGAAGTACGCGGCGGAGGTGCCGTGGTCGGCCAGGACCTCCTCGAACTTGCCCACGTACTCGGCCAACTCCGCGGGCGGAACGGAGGCGTCCTCGATGAATGGGTACGGCTTCGGGTCGCCCCCCATGCTCATCAGGAGGGGGATGGCCGCCTTCCGGAGCTTCCAGAGGTCCGCCTGCGCGTCGGAGTCGTACGCCTCGATCACGTCGAAGGCGTCGCCCTCGTCCAGGAACGCCGCGGAGGTCTCCGCGACCGCGGCCGCGAAGTCGTCGACGCACTCGTCGTCGAACTCGACCATCAGCGCCGCCGCGGCGCGGTCGGGGATCGGCTCGGCGTACGCCGCGAACTCCTCGGAGCCGGCCGCGAGCGCGAACACCTCGTCGTCCATCAGCTCGACCGCGCTCACGGGGAACTCCAACGCTTCGGGGACCGCCCGCATCGCGTCGACGAGGTCGTCGAAGCAGTAGAGCGCGAGCGCCGTCTCCGCGGGCCGGCTCACCAGCGACAGCTCCGCCTCCACGACCACGCCGAGGGTCCCCTCCGCGCCGACGAACAGCTTCGAGAGGTTGAGGACCGCCTCGCCGTCCTCGTTCTCCCGCACGACCTTGTGGAGGTTGTAACCCGAGACGGAGCGCTTCAACTCGGGGTAGCGCGCCTCGATCTCCGCCTCGTGCTCCGCGACGAGTCCGCGGACGGTTTCGTAAATGGCCGCCTCGCGGTCGTCCTTCTCGACGATCGACTCGTACTCCGGCGAGTCGACGACCACGTCGCGGGTGTGGATCAGCGACCCGTCCGCGAGCACGACCCGGAGCTCCTCGGTGTAGGCGTCGGTGATGCCGTACCGCACCGAGTGCGCGCCCGTCGAGTTGTTCCCGATGCCGCCGCCGATCGTCGCCCGGCCGGAGGAGGCCGGGTCCGGCGCGAACTTCAGCCCGTGCTCGGCCAGCCTGTCGTCGAGGTGGTCCTGCACGACGCCGGGCTGGACGACCGCGCGGCGCTCCTCCGGTCGGACCTCCAGTATCTCGTCCATGTGGCGGCTCAGGTCGAGGACGACACAGCCCGGCCCGACCGCCTGGCCCGCGAGCGAGGAGCCCGTGCCGCGCGGCAGCACGGGGGCGTCGTGCTCGGCGGCGACCGCGACCGCCGCGCGCACGTCCGCGACCGAGCGCGGGCAGACCACGCCCGCGGGCCGCGCCCCGTAGACGCTCCCGTCGGTGGCGTACAGCACCTGCGCGTACTCGTCGAACGCCACCTCGCCGGCCACGCGCTCGCGGAGGTCGGCCGCCAGCGGGGCGTACTCCGGGTCGTCCGGCCGGTCGTGCCCCAGAGAGGCCGCGGAGACGGCGTCCGGGTCGATGGCCTCGGCGGCGTCCGACTCCGCGGCCCCGCGGGCGTCGTCAACTCCCATGAACGTTCGTGATGGTCGCCCGGCGATAAGCGTGTGGGTCGGTTCAACACCCGCGGGCACGGCGGGTGGCGGTCGGCCGTCCCACGCCGTGACGGACCCGGGACCGACTCGTCCGGGACAGGCTCGTCCGCGACCGCCCCGTCCGCGACCGACGCCCTTTTGCTCGCGAGCGTGGCAGAAGGCCGCATGCGACGCGCGCGCCTGCTGACGCCCGACGGGCCGGTTGAGGGACGCTACGAGGACGGGGTCGTGCACGCCGCGGACGGCGAGTACGCGGTCGGTCGCGACGGCCGGCTGCTCCCGCCCGCGAGTCCCTCGGCGTGCTACTGCGTCGGGCGCAACTACGCGGAGACGCTGGACCAGATGGAGTACGAGCGCCCGGAGGAGCCGGACTGGTTCATCAAGCCGCCGACGAGCCTCGCGGCCCACGGCGAGCGGATACGGTACCCCGACTGGACCGACGAGCTCACCTACGCCGGCGAGCTCGTCGCGGTGATCGACGAGCGGTGCCGGGACCTCGACCCGGAAGACGTGCCGGAGGTCGTCCGCGGCTACACGGTCATGAACGACCTCGACGCGCTCGATCAGGTGGGTCGCACCGCCAGAAAGGCGTTCGACGGTTCCGGCCCGCTCGGCCCGTGGATCGAGACCGATCTGGACCCCCGGAGCATCGACATGGAGACGTACGTCGGCGGCGAGAAGCGGCAGGAGGCCAACACGGAGTTGATGCTGTTCGACCCCTACGAGCTGATGGCGCACCTCTCCGAGCGCGTGACGTTCGAACCGGGCGACTGCGTGGCGTTCGGCAGCCCCGCGAACCCCGGCCTCGTGGAGCCGGGCGAGACCGTCTCGATCACCTACGAGGGCGTCGGGACGCTGGAGAACGAGGTCGTCGCGCCGGACCGCTGAAGACGTCCGGGCGAGTGCGGTGCTGTGGCGGTGCGATTGCGCTACGGTTGCGGTGCTGCCGCGGTGCTGTGCGGTCGGCGCGCGCCGCGGCGACCGCGAAGCGTGTCGCCGCGACCGCGCGAGGGAGGCCGCGGGCCGGCCGCACTGCGGTGCGGTTTCGCGGCCGGCCCGCGGCCGAGGTTGGGGAGGCGAGAGGCTGCGGTGCTGTGCGGTCGCGGTGCGGGGCTGTGGGTGGGACTGAAAGGGGCAGTCGGCTCGATCCCGCCCGGACGACGCAAGCACCGCAGCGGGCTGTGTGGAGAGCGAGGAGCGCAGCGAGGGTCCCGCGAGGAACGAGCGGGACGACGGCAGTCGCAGCCCGGCAGCCCGCCACCGCAGGCAGCCCGGACCGTCTGCCGGAACCCGGCGCGGTCGAGCCGGCTGGGGCTTTCTGGGTGTTGTTGCCCAGATCAGCAGGATCTACAGCAGAAGCAGATCAGTAGTAGGGAGAGTCGGCTGGGGCTTGCTAGGTGTTGTTGACCTGATCAGCAGGATCGACAACAGAACGGTCAACGGAAGATCGATCAGGATCGGCGCGAACGACTGCGAAAAATCCTCAATTAACCCGGTTCTCGATCTCGGCGTCCGCCGGCCCGCCGGCCGCGTCGAGTTCGCGGACGTTCGCCGCGAGGATGTCGCCGCAGCGCTCGAAGTAGTCGGGCGTGTGGCCGGCGTTGTGGGGGGTGATGGTCACGTCGTCGAGCCGCCAGAGGGGGTGGTCCTCCGGCAGCGGCTCCGGGTCGGTCACGTCGAGCGCGGCGCTCCCGATGGCGTTCGAGCGGAGCGCCGAGACGAGCGCGTCGGCGTCGACCACCTTCCCGCGCGCGACGTTGACGAGGACGGCGTCCGCGCGCATCGTCCGGAACACGTCGTCGTCGATCAGGCCCGCGGTCGCGTCCGTGAGGGGGCACGCGAGGACGACGTACGCCGCGTCCGCCACCGCCTCGTGGATCCGGTCGAAGCCGTACACCTCGTCGGTCGGGCCGCCCTTCTCCGGCGAGTAGCGCACGCCGACGGTGTGCACGTCGAACGGCTCCAGCCGGTCCACGAGGGTCTCGCCGATGGCGCCGAGGCCCACGACCGCGACGGTCGACCCGTACACCTCCGTCGTCGGGTAGCTGTTCCACTGCCGGTCGGCCTTCTGGTCCCACGCCCGCGGGAAGTCCCGGGCGTGAGCGATCATCGACCCGAGGGCGTACTCGGCGATGTTCGGGCCGTGGACGCCCGAGGCGTTCGTCACCGCGACGCCGCGCTCGTCGAACGCCTCGAGGTCGAGGTGGCCCGTGCCCGCGTAGACGCACGCGAACAGCTCCAGGTTCTCCGCGGCGTCGAGCAGCTCCGGCCCCATCGAGAAGCCGGTCGCGACGCGCGCGTTTCGGACCAGTTCGCGCTCCTCGGCGGGCGTCGTCGCCAGCGCCACCTCGTGGTCGGGCAGGCGCTCGCGGAGGGCCGCCGCGTAGTCCGACGCGTCGAGGCCGTGGATCTTCTGTCGCAGGACGACGACGTCCGGGTCCGTCTCGGTCATGCGCGTCCGTTCGCGGGGCACCCCCAAAAGGTTCGGTCACGCGGCAGGCCGGACCGGTCGCGGTCGCTGAGACCCGCTTTGCTCCCTCTCGATACTCCAGCGAAAGTCGCCGGTATCCGAGCGATTAGCGCGGTGGCGCGTCGATGCGCCGACATGACTCACGGCCACGACGACCCCGAGGCGGCGGTGCGCGCGTACTACGACCACGTCGACGCGGAGGCGTACGAGGACCTGTTCGCGCTGTTCGCCGAGGACGTGGTCTACGAGCGCCCCGGACAGGGCGCCATCGAGGGGATGGAAGCGTTCCGCGAGTTCTACTTCGAGGGGCGGCCGCTGGAGGACGGGCGCCACGAGGTCCGGCGCGTCGTCGCGGACGGCGACGGCCTCGACGGGACGACCGTGGCGGTCCGCGGGACCTTCTCCGGCGTGCAGGACGGCGAGACGGTGTCGTTCGGCTTCGCGGACTTCCACGAGTTCGAGGACGGCCTGATCGCTCGTCGGGACACCTACACCGACCGCGACGAGGTGTGAGCATACGCCGCGGACGCGATGGGAGTCAGCTACGGCCGTCCGTTCGATCAACGATCGTGGCGGCGCGGTCGGCGCGCGCGAGCAACGCGCGCGAGGTCGCCGGCGCGCTACTGCACGCCGGCTGCTCGAAAATCTCCGATTTTCGGTGGAGGTCGCGGGCCGGCCGCCTGCTGTGCGGTGCCGTTCCGCGGCCGGCCCGTGGCCGAGGCTGGGGAGGTACGAGGCTGCTGTGCGGGGCGGTGCGGGGCGGGGCGGTGCGGGGCGGGGCGGTGCGGGGCGGTCGCGGTGCTGGGTGAGACTTTCTGAGTGTTGCTGGCCCGATTAGCGAGGTCTGCAGCAGAACAGTTTCTGTATCAGGGAGAGCCGGCAGGGGCTTTCCGGACGGTGCCGCCCCCAGCAGCATGAATCTGTGACAGAAACAGAACACGCGCCGTATCGGGAGCCGGCTGGGCGCTCGAGATGTCGCGTCCGAGCGCGGCCGGCTACTCGTGGTCCAGCGAGACGCCCTCGGCGAGCTGTTGTTCGAGCGTGCCCCGCTCCCAGTCGCGGACGCCCTCGCCCTCCACCTCCGAGCGGATCTTCTCCTCCAAGAGGTTGACGGCGACGGTGTTGGCGCCCTCCGGGATGATCAGGTCCGCGTGCTTCTTCGTCGGCTCGATGAACTGCTCGTGCATCGGCTTCACCGTCGAGAGGTACTGGTCGATGACGCCCTCCAGGTCGCGGCCGCGCTCGACCACGTCCCGCTGGATGCGGCGGAGGATCCGCACGTCCGCGTCCGTCTCGACGTACAGGCGGAGGTCGAGCATGTCGTTGACGGCCTCGTCGTACAGCGCGAGGATCCCCTCCAGCACGATCACGTCCGTCGGCTCGACCGTGATCCGCTCCGGCTTGCGGTTGTGGATCTCGAAGTCGTACTGGGGCATCTCCACGGACTGGCCCTCCAGAAGCGTTTCCAACTGCTCGCGCAGCAGGTCCCACTCGAACGCCGACGGGTGGTCGTAGTTGACGTCCGCGCGCTCCTCGTAGTCGAGGTGCGAGAGGTCCTCGTAGTAGTTGTCGATGGGGATCCGGGTGACGGAGTCGTCGACGTTCTCCGTGACGAGCCGGGCGACCGTCGTCTTGCCCGCGCCCGTCCCCCCGGCGATCCCGATCACGAACGACGGGATGGTCATGAACGCCTCTCGGAGAGGCCGAGGCTTGAAGCCTCTCTTTCGCGTTCGGCGGCGGCCGAGGAACTTGGCTCGCCGCGTTGATAACTGTAGTGGAGGCAAGTTTTACACCCTCCCGTCCGTCTCCCCGACTATGCAAGACGGTACCACTGTCCGCGACGTGATGCACAGGGCGTTCCTGGGCGTCAGCGAGTCCGACACGCTCGGCGACGCGGCCGAGCTGATGTTGGCGGAGGGGGCCGACTGCCTGGTCGTCGTCCGCGGCGGCGAGCCGGTCGGCTGCCTCTCCCCGCGGGACGCCCTCGGCGCGATCCTCGACGGCGCCGACCCCGGGGAGACGACGGTCGACGAGGTGATGGCGCCGCCGGCGCCGACCGTCCCCGCGGACAGCCGCATCGCTGCCGCCGAGGAGCGCCTCGTCGCGGAGGGGTCGAGTCGACTGGTCGTCACCCGGGACGGGGAGGCGGTCGGGATCCTCACGGAGCGCGACGTGCTCGCGGCCGGGACCACGCATCCGTCCGCCGGGGCCGAGCACGCCGTGCGGGGAAGTGCCGCCGACGTGGGGGCCGCCGAGGAGGCGGCGGTCGACGCCGAGAGCGCGGACGCGCCCACCGCGGAGGCGACCCAGAGCATCTGTGAAGTCTGCGGCACGCTGACGGCCGAGCTCTCGCCGTCGAACGGGCAGATGCTGTGTCCGGACTGTCAGGAGGTGTGACGGGACCGGACGAGGCGGGGGCGGGAACTCGGCGGCGGCGCGATGGTCGCGCGGCAGTTTTATATCCCCCTGCGTTATTTCTTGCCACATGGTACGTGGTATCCAACGGCGCGACTTCTTGAAAGGTGCAGCGACCGCAGGTGCGGTGGGCCTCGCCGGCTGTACGGGTGGCGGCGGTGGCGGACCGACGATCCGCTACGGCGTGTTGATGCCGGAAACCGGCGACCTCGGCAGTCTCGGGACGACGATGCGGGACGGCGGCCGGCTCCCGGCCCGGCAGATCGAAGACGAGATCGATTACTCGCTCGACGTCCAGACGGAGGACACGGAGACGAATCCGCAGGCGGGGATCTCCAGCGCCCAGTCGCTCGTCGACTCCGGCTATCCGGCCGTCGTCGGCCCGGCGGCGTCGAACGTCAACCTGCAGGTGACTCGCGAAGTGTTCATCCCGAACGAGACGGTCGGCATCTCGCCGTCGTCGACCGCGCCCGCGGTGACGGACCTGGAGGACGACGACTACATCTTCCGGACCTGTCCGAGCGACGCGCTCCAGGGGCCGGTGATGGCGCAGGTCGTCGTCGACGAGTTCGACGCGAGCACGGCCGCGACGCTGTACCTCAACGACAACTACGGACAGGCGCTCGAGGAGTCGTTCGTCAACGCCTTCGAGTCGGAACACGACGGCCAGGTTCCGAACCGGGTCTCCTTCGAGCCGGAGCAGTCCTCGTACGCCTCCCAGCTCGGCACGGCGCTCAACGACAATCCCGACGTGCTGATGGTCGTCGGCTTCCCGCAGTCCGGGATCACGCTGTTCCGCGACTACTACAGCAACTACGCGAGCGACTACGGCGGGTCGATCATCGTGCCGGACGGTCTGATCGACTCCTCGCTGCCCGAGGAGGTCGGCAACGACATGGAGGACGTGTGGGGGACCGCGCCGAGCGCGGCCGGCCCCGGCGCGGACTTCTTCGCCAACCTCTACGAGGAGGAGTGGGGCAACAGCCCGGAGGTGTTCAACGCGCAGTCGTACGACGCGGCCGCGGTGGCCATCCTCGCCAGCGTCGCCGCCGACGCCGACCAACCGGACGGCACCGCGATCCGCGACAACCTCCGGACCGTCGCCAACCCGGACGGCACCGAGGTCGGCCCGTCAGAGTTGGCCGACGCCGTGAGCATGGTCGCCGACGGCGAGTCGGTCAACTACGTCGGCGCGTCCTCCCCGGTCGACTTCGACGACAACGGCGACATGCGCGCGGTCAGCTACGACGTGTCTCGGTACCTGGACGGCGGCCTCGAGGTCCAGCGGACCATCGAGTTCGAGAACTGAAGCGCCGCGCCGTCACACTCGACTTTTTCGACGACTCACGCCACGAGCGGCGCGTTTCGGGGTCGACAGTCCTCCTGGATCAGGGATATTTGCGCCGACGCAGGAGGGGGTTCGCGCGTGACAGAAGGACGGCGACGTGACAGAAGGACGGCGGCGTAGGACGGCAACGTGACAGAAGGACGGCGGCGTAGGACGGCGGCGTAGGACGGCAACGTGACAGAAGGACCGAGACGGGGACGGCTATCCGCCGAGGAACTGCTGGCGCACGTCGTCGTCCGCGAGCAGGCGGTCGCCGGTGTCGGTGTAGCTGTTCTCGCCCTGCGCGAGCACGTAACCGCGGTCGCAGCGCCGGAGCGCCGCCTTCGCGTTCTGTTCGACCATCAGGATCGCCGTCCCGTCGTCGTTGATGCGGTCGATGCGGTCGAACATGTCCTGGACGAGGTCGGGGGCCAGTCCCGCGGAGGGCTCGTCGAGCAACAGGAGGTCGGGGTCCAACATCAGCGCCCGGCCCATCGCGACCATCTGTCGCTGGCCACCGGACATCGTGCCGGCCTTCTGGTCGGAGCGCTCTCGCAGCACCGGGAAGCGGTCGTAGATCTCCTCGATCCGCTCCTCGGGCACCTCGTCGAGGATGTACGCGCCCATCTCCAGGTTCTCCCTGACGGTGAGCCCGTCGAAGACGTTCTCGTTTTGCGGGACGTAGCTGATCCCCTCGTGGATGATCTCCTCGGGCGCGCGCTCGTGGATCTCGGTACCGTTGAAGGTGATCGTCCCGCCCATGTACGTCGTCAGCCCGAAGACGGACTTCATCACGGTCGACTTGCCGGCGCCGTTCGGGCCGACGATGGTGACGTACTCGCCGTCGCCCACGTCCAGGTCCACGTCGGTCAGGATCTGGAGGTCGCCGTAGCCGGCGTCGAGGTCGCGCACCTGCAACAGCACGTCGTCGGGGACGTTCGCGAGCGGGTCGCTCTCGGCGTCCACGTCGCGGTCGGGAGCGCCGCCGCCTTCCGACGCCTCGCCCGACGAGGCGGCCGCGTCCCCGACGGAGGCTTCGCCGCCCTCCGCGTCAGGGATGACCCCTGCGGGGGCGTCCTCGGGGGCGCTCATAGCTCGTCCTCCCCGAGGTAGGCCTCGACGACGCGTTCGTTCGACCGGATCTCCTCGGGCGGTCCCTCCGCGAGGACGGACCCCTGATGCATGACGATGACGTGTTCGCAGTTCTCCATGATGACGTCCATGTCGTGTTCCACGAGCAGGAACGTGTACCCCTGCTCGCGCAGCTCGTGGATGCGGTCGAGCAGCTTCTCCTCCAGCGTTGGGTTGACGCCCGCGAGCGGTTCGTCGAGCAGCAGCATGTCGGGGTCGGTCATCATCGCGCGGGCCATCTCCAGCAGCTTCCGCTGGCCCCCCGACAGCGTCCCCGCCTCCTGGTGGGCGAGGTGGTCGATCTCGAAGAAGTCCAGCGTCTCCCAGACGCGCTCGCGGATCTCCGCCTCCTGTTCGATCACGTCGCCGCGCGCGACCGGCGTCACCGACTTCCAGAGCTGTTCGCCGACCTGTCCCCTCGGCGCGAGCATCAGGTTCTCCAGCACGGTCATCTCCGCGAGCTCGCGGGCGATCTGGAACGTCCGGACGAGCCCGCGGTTGGCGATCGCGTCGGGGCGGAGCCCCGTGATCTCCTCGCCCTGGAACTGGACGGTGCCCGAATCGGGGGTGTGCGCCCCCGCGATGCAGTTGAACGTCGTCGACTTGCCGGCGCCGTTCGGCCCGATCAGGCCGGTGATCGTCCCGGCTTCCACCTCGAAGCTGGCGTCGTCGACCGCGACGATCCCGCCGAACGTCTTTCGCAGGTTGCGAACGCGAAGCGGGATCTCCGCGGGCACCGAGGCGGCCTGTTGCTCGACGGGCGAGTCCTGCGTTTCGGGCTCGTCGGGCGCCTCCACGTCCGCGTCCTCGGGCACGTTCGTCTCGGGTTCACTCATCGGTCTCACCCCCCGATCCCGAGCGGTGCAGGTCCACGGCCGCGGCCGTCTCCGTCCGGTGGCCGAGCACTCCCTCGGGGCGGTGCTGCATCAGCAGCACTAGCACGACGCCGAGCAGGATGAAGCGGAACGCCGAGATATTTCCGACCGTGTACGCCAAAAGCGGCATCGGGTCGAGCGACCCGAGCGGCGCGACGGCGGCCGGGAACGTCCCCGGCGACCCGCCGAGTTCCAGCGCGTTACCGAGGATGCTGCCGATCGTCCGCGGCCCCTCGAACAGCAGGCCGACGAACAGGATCGAGCCGACGACGCTTCCGGTGTTCGACCCGGAGCCGCCGACGATCACCGCGACGAACACGTAGAACGTCACGATCGGTCGGAAGGAGTTCGGGCTGACGAACCCCTGTGACCCCTGCCAGAGGATGCCGCCGAGCCCCATCAGCGCACAGCCCAGCATGAACACCTTGATCTTGAACCAGCGCGTGTCCTTGCCGAGCGACTGCGCGACGAGTTCGTCCTCGCGGATCGCCTTCAGCACGCGGCCGAACGGCGAGTTACCGACCCGCCGCAGCAGCCAGTAGACGAGGACGACGAAGACGGCCATCACCACGACCCACGCCGCGCGCCGAACGACCGAGGTCTGGACCAGCGGGAACGTCATGTCGAGCGGTCCGCCGGCCGCGAACAGCGCGTCCGTGGGCGTGTCCGGCAGGTCGAGACCGCTGCCGCCGCCGGTCCCGAAGCCGAACGTGGCGACGGTCCAACTCGACAGCGTCGCGGAGTTGAGCGTCAGCCGGATGATCTCCGAGAGCCCGAGCGTCACGATGGCGAGGTAGTCCGCACGCAGGCGGAGCGCCGGCAGCGCGGCGAGCAGGCCGACGACCGCGGCGAGCGCCATCCCGCCGACGACGCCGATCGGTAGCGGGAGCCCGAGTCCCATCCCGGAGACCGCATCCGGAGAGGTGGACAGGAGCGCCATGCCGTAGACGCCCATCGCCATGAACCCGGCCACGCCGATGTTGAACAGGCCGGTGTATCCCCAGTGGAGGTTCAACGCGAGCGCGAGCGTGGAGTAGGCCGCGAACAGGAACGTGAGCCGGACCCACGTGGACACGAGCGCGTTCACCGTGCGCGGGCCGACCCCTTCGGAGGCGATCGTCAACACGAAGAACAGGAGGTACATCGCGAGCATCGTCGCGCCGACGATCCGCAGGTCGGACTCCTGGAGGGCGCCCACGACGGCATCCGTCACCGTCGCCGGCTCCTCCCCCTCGGCGGGGCCGCCGCCGTCCGCGGCCGGGTCACCCCCGGCGTCGGTGGCGGCGCTCATGCGGTCGTCACCCCCCCGAACAGCCCCTCGGGCCGGTACAGCAGCACGAGGATCATGATGACGAACGCGGCGGCCGCGTTGAAGTCCGAGGAGATCCAGATCAGCGAGACCTCGTGGACGAGCCCGATGACGAGCCCGCCCGCGATGGCGCCGTAGATGGACCCGATCCCGCCGAGGATCACCGCGGCGAAGATGAACAGCAGGAGGAACCAGCCGAGGTTGAACTCGATGGTGCCGCGCTCGAGCACGTAGAGGTAGCCGGAAACCCCCGCGAGCGCGCCGCCGAGCACCCACGTCGCGGTGACGACGCGCTCGGTCGGGATCCCCGTCACCAGCGCGAGGTCCTTATTGTCGGCCATCGCGCGCATCGCCTTGCCGAGTTTGGTCCGCTGGAGCAGGAAGTGGGTCCCCAGCATCAACCCGATCGCGACGATCACGAGGGTTATCTCGTGGAGGTCGATGCTCACGCCGTAGAAGGGAACCCCGACCCCCTCCGTCGCGGTGACGCCCCGGTTGCGCGCCCCGTAGACGAACTGGATCGAGTACCGGAGCGCCAGCGCGACCCCGATGCTGGCGATCAGGAGCGGGATCCCCCCGCGGTCGCGCATCGGCTTGTAGACGATCCGGTCGGCCGCCACCGTGACGAGCACCGTCGCGACCGCCGCCACGATCACGCCCACCAGGATCGCGACGGGGGCCTGAACGACCGAGGCGCCGATGGCGTTCGGTCCCGCGCCGCTCCCGGCCCGGACCGACAGCAGGTGACCGGCGCTGGACCCGCCCCAGCCCGCGATCAGGAGCGCGGCGCCCCAGCCGGTGAACGCCCCCGTCGTCACCAGGTCGCCGTGTGAGAAGTTCGCGAAGTTGAGAATGCTGTACGTCATCGAGAGCCCGATCCCGGCCAGCCCGAAGATGAGCCCGACGACGATCCCGTTCCAGACGAGCCCGCCGAACCGGAGCGCCGACAGCGATCCGCCGAACGAGCGCTGGGCCGTGATCGGGACCTCGACGCCGGCGAGGCGAGCGAGGAGGTCCGCCAGCAGCACCAGCCCGGCGACCCCCGCGAGGAACAGAAACGGTTTCCCGCGGACGGCCGCCCGCCCGCGTTGTAGTGATTCATTGACACCCATGCGTGATAGTCACACGAAAAGGAACGGGCCTACCTAAATAACCCTTCGCTCCGCCGGTCGCGGTTCCGTCGGCGACTGCGGGCGAAACGGGGTGGGGGGGATCGGCCGGCTGAGCGTCAGGTCCAAATGCGGGCCCGCCGAACGACCCGAACATGGAGATCCTCCCCGCGACGACGGACGACGTCGACGCGGTCGCCGACCTCTGGGTGGACCTCGCGGCGGACCAGCGGGCGCACGGCTCGCACCTGCTCGCCGCCGCGAACCGCGAGGCCGTTCGTGAGACGGTCGCGCGGCGGGCCGTCGTCGACGTGCTGCTCGTGGCGCGGGCGTCGGACGCGGACGACGTCGACGGGAGCGAAGGGCGGGTCGCCTCCGAAAGCGGCGAGGGACCGATCCGCGGGTTCGTCTCGGCCGCGGTCGAGTCGGGGACCTACGAGCAGGACGTGACGCGGGGCGTCATCGACAACCTCTACGTCGAGCCCGACGCCCGCGACCGCGGCGTCGGCGGCGACCTGCTCGCGGCGGCGGAGGCTGCGCTCCTCGACGCCGGCGTCGATGCCGTCGCGCTGGAGGTGATGGCCGACAACGCGGCCGCCCGCCGCTTCTACGAGCGCCACGGCTACGAACCGCACCGCGTGGAGGTAGAAAAGCGATCGATCGAGAACGGCGGCCGTGAGGGGGGCGGACGTGGAGAAAACGGCCGGGACGTCGCCGCGGACGGCGACCGCTGACCGGTGGACGACGCGCGGCGGGTCGGCGTGGGACCGCCCGACCCGGAAGCGATACTGACTCAAAGGAGGCCCGCCAAGCCGGGGACGCGCCAGAGGAGCATGGGCGGTTCATGCACTCGACTTGTAATCGAGACTTCCGGGGTTCAAATCCCTGCTCTGGCTCTCTTCCTTCGGTTAAGTGTCCAATCGTTCCCAAGAGGTCCGTCTAAAGCGCGATGCGAACGCCATCAGTAGCAGCAGCGCGATACTTCAACCCCGGCAGAGTTCGTCTGAAACAAGCTCGGCCTCCGTGAGCCGCTCGCGTCGCGTGACGCTTCAACCCCACAAGGGTTCGTCTGAAACTGCCGCCGTCCGGACTCGACGGGTCAGAGGTCCGCGGCTTCAACCCCACAAGGGTTCGTCTGAAACACCTCGTGCCCAGCAACATCGACATGACCGCGGTCGCTTCAACCCCACAAGGGTTCGTCTGAAACCCTAAGCGCATCCCGCTTGAGTGTGTCAGCGAGGCCGCTTCAACCCCACAAGGGTTCGTCTGAAACCGGTGGTCGGAGAGTCATCTTGAGGACGGTAACGTGCTTCAACCCCACAAGGGTTCGTCTGAAACCGGGAGCTCGAACTCTGGGACATGCACGCCATCAAGCTTCAACCCCACAAGGGTTCGTCTGAAACATACGTCAGGTATGCCCAGCGACACCGACCAGGACGAGCTTCAACCCCACAAGGGTTCGTCTGAAACTTGACATCGGGCTGGTCGCCGTAGATACTCTCGTCAGCTTCAACCCCACAAGGGTTCGTCTGAAACGGGTTGGAGCGGTTCGTCCGCGAGGCCGCGCTCGAGGCTTCAACCCCACAAGGGTTCGTCTGAAACGAGACGCGCAGTCGGCTAGTGTGAATACTGACACGGGCTTCAACCCCACAAGGGTTCGTCTGAAACGCGCCGCACCGACGACAGCGGTAGCCGTCGCGACGGCTTCAACCCCACAAGGGTTCGTCTGAAACTCGTAGGGGTTCGGCCGCGGGGAGAGCGTAAAGCGGCTTCAACCCCACAAGGGTTCGTCTGAAACAGCCAACCGTCGCCCGCACTAACCCACGCACGCGCTTGCTTCAACCCCACAAGGGTTCGTCTGAAACGACGATCGCGGAGGTCCTCGAGGAGCGAGGGGTCACGGCTTCAACCCCACAAGGGTTCGTCTGAAACGCGACGGGACGCACTCGGGCGTAGGCGGTCCGAGGTGCTTCAACCCCACAAGGGTTCGTCTGAAACGATGCTGGTCGGTGTCGTCATCATCGGGGCGATACTCGGCTTCAATCCCACAAGGGTTCGTCTGAAACCTGACGGGTTGACCTCCTCACCGACCTCGAGCTCGGCTTCAACCCCACAAGGGTTCGTCTGAAACGCGACCTTCAGCCCCGCCATCGGCGTCGACGACCCGCTTCAACCCCACAAGGGTTCGTCTGAAACCGCCGTCTGCCGACGGATAAACCCGAGCGCGGACTGGCTTCAACCCCACAAGGGTTCGTCTGAAACGGATACCCCGTGTGAACTTCTCCAGCTTGAATCAGGCTTCAACCCCACAAGGGTTCGTCTGAAACATTCCGTTCCATCGCGATGCCTGACACGACATGGCGCTTCAACCCCACAAGGGTTCGTCTGAAACTGATGACGGATGTGACACTTGACGCGATGATGTTGCTTCAACCCCACAAGGGTTCGTCTGAAACCGTCCCGGATGCTGGATAGATCCTGCGGGACGATCAGCTTCAACCCCACAAGGGTTCGTCTGAAACTTTGGCATCTAGATCAGCCCTCCAAGGCCGGGGACGCTTCAACCCCACAAGGGTTCGTCTGAAACCTTCGTCGAGAATCCGGGTCGGTGGATCCGCGAAGCTTCAACCCCACAAGGGTTCGTCTGAAACGGCGCCCGCGCTTCGACTTCGAGTTCGACGAGCGGAAGCTTCAACCCCACAAGGGTTCGTCTGAAACGGGTCGTCTGGACCGTCGCCGCGAAGCTCGGCCTGCTTCAACCCCACAAGGGTTCGTCTGAAACCCCCAGGACCGTGTACAGGCGCGGCCTCTCGGCCGCCGCTTCAACCCCACAAGGGTTCGTCTGAAACTCGACACCGCTCCCGCGACTGCTCCGCCGCCCGACGTGAGCGCGCTTCAACCCCACAAGGGTTCGTCTGAAACCCGTCAGCGACCACCGCGGGCTCGTCGGGAGAACTAGCTTCAACCCCACAAGGGTTCGTCTGAAACGCTCGGGATCGAATGGACCGAGGTCGGATGTCACGAGCTTCAACCCCACAAGGGTTCGTCTGAAACCGTGCCGAATATGCGGCAGCCACCCAGGTAACGTGACCGTTTCCGGATGAATCTTTCCGTCGACCCTCGATAGTCCCTGAACCCCCGGGGGGTCGACAAGCGCTCGGCGGTCGGAGCCACGTCGGCCGCGTCGGCCGTGCTGATCGACTGCGTCGCGGCCGGCATCGAGAGAAGTCCGTCTCAGTGGCTCATCGCCGCGCCCAGTCGAGCAGCCGCTCGTAGAACGGCTCCGAGGCGAGCGCCTCCGCGTCGCCGACGAGCGTGAGCGCCTTCTTCGCCCGCGTGAGCGCGACGTTCATCCGCCGGTGGTCCTCGAATATCGGCCCGTCGAGGTCGCCGGTCGCGACGAGCGAGATCACGATCACCTCCTTCGAGGAGCCTTGGAAGCGGTCGACCGTGTCGACGGTTGCGTCCGTCCGGCGGCCGATCTCCGCGACCTGCGCGCGGAACGGGGCGATGACGCCGATGTCCTCGACGTCGACGCCGGCGTCGACGTACGCGTCGACGACGCCCGCGACGCGCTCCGCCTCGCGGACGTTCCTGTTCCCGTCCCGGTCGCCGTCGGGATCGACGAAGTTGACCCCGCCGCGGAGCGCCGGCGGGAGGTCGGCGGCGTCGGCGCCCAGGTCCGCGAGCGACTGGCCCGCGACCGCCGGCGTGGCGGGCCTGAGGTCGCCGTCGTAGAACTCCGCGGAGGCGAACGACTGGATGCGCTGACTCATGCGGTACTGCCGGTCGAGCATGACGCCCGCCTCGGGGTGATCCTCGATGAGCCGCTGAAACAGCGAGCGCTGCAGGTCGTTCTCCGCACGGACGACCGGCGGTAACTGCTTGTGGTCGCCCACGAGCACGAACCGCTCCGCGAGGTTCGTCGCCGCGAGCGTCCCCGGCTCGGTGAGCTGCGAGGCCTCGTCGACGACCGCGACGTCGAACGCCTGCTCGCGCATCACGCGGGAGCCGCAGGCCGCGGTCGTGGCCGCGACGACCGGCGCGTCGCCGAGCTCGCCGGCCTTCTCGCCGGGGTCGCCACGGCGCACCAGCCGCACGTCCTGCATGTCGCCGCGGACGCCCTGCTGGCTACCCACCCTGACGACGTCCTCGAACCCCTGATCGCGGAGGGCCTCGAGCGCGTTGTCGACCGCGCGGTTGGTGAACGCCGCCAGCAGGACGCGCTCGCCGGCGTCCACGAGCGCGCGGATCGTCCGCGCGATGGTGTAGGTCTTGCCGGTCCCCGGCGGGCCGTGGACGAGCGCGAAGTCCTCCGCGTCGACCGCGCGCGCCACGGCCTCGTCCTGCGCCTCGTTGTTGTCGATGAAGGGGTCGCGGTCGGCGGGCGCCGCGGAGAACTCGGGGTCTCGGCGCCCGAACAGCACGTCCTTCCGGCGCTCGTCGCCTTTCAGCACCGCGTCGTGGAGCGCGGTCAGCGATCGGTCGACCGAGATCTCGGAGGGGTAGACGTCGATCCGCCGCAGTTCGACCGGTTCGTCGGTCTCCACGACCACCTCGTCCTCGCCGAGGCTCGTGATCCGGCCGAGCTCCGCGTGGCCCGCGACGGGGTCGCCGTCGGAGGCGAGCGCCACGTCGCCCTCGCGGAGCTTCGAGACCGCGTCGCCGGGCGTTCCGGCGCGGAGCCGCCAGCGCCCGCCCTCGATCTCGGTCTGCCCGCGGGGGTCGAGGTCGATCAGCGCGCGGTCGTCCTCGGCGCGCTCGGCGGCGGTCTGCTCCCAGAGCTTCCTGTACTCGGCGTGGGTCTCGCGGCGCTCCTCCTCCAGCGCACGGTAGAACCGCGAGAGGTACGCGCGCTCCTCCTCGGGCAGGGGCTCGCCGATCTGGCCGGCCTTCGACTCCTGGTTCAGCCGGCCGGAGACGACCATGCAGGTGTCCTGCTCGAAGCAGTACTGACACTTGGCGTCCGCCTCGTAGCCGGTCGGGATGCCGGCCTCGGGGTCCGGGTCGTTGAGCGTCCGCCACTCCATCGCCGCGAGTTCGTTGCGCGTGCGGACGACGAACTTCAGAAGCCCCGTCCCGACCGAGAACTCCTTTGCCGGCGAGAGGTCGCCGGTCTCCTCGTTCCTGTCCAGCGCGGTGTTCTTGGTGTACAGCAGCGTCCCGGTGTCGGGCGTCTCACCGCGGTCGGCCAACATCAGCGCGTAGCAGGCCGCCTGCATCTTGTCGTGGAACCGCGGTTCGCGCTTGGTGTTCTTCCCCGTCTTCAGCTCCACGGGCGCGCCGCGCCGGAGCGCGTCCGCGCGGCCCTTCAGCCCGAACGTCGGCGAGATGAGCGTGTACTCAGAGCGCCACGTGTCCGTCTCCGTCAGCGTCCCCTGTTCGAGCCACCCCTCCACGGCGGCCGCGTTCCGGCGCACCTCGTCTTCCACCTCCGTCGGCTCGTAGCCGAGCAGGCCGAGTTCGAGGCCGGCTTCCTCGACGCGGTCCGCGACCGCCTCGTCGAGGTCGACGCCGCGCAGCAGGTCGCCGAACACCTCGTGGACGACGGTCCCCTTCACGACGGGGTAGTTCAGCGGGATCCCCGAGAGCTTGTTCAGGTAGTACATCCGCGGACACTGCACCCACGAGCGGACGCCCGTCACGTCCACGAGGAAGTCCGGTTCGAGGACGACCCACGACTCCTCCGAGGTGGTGTATCCCGCCTCGTCGCCGAAGTCGTCCTCCTCGGGGTCAGTCACCAGCAGCTCCATCCCGACCTCGGCGTGTTCGCCGGTGTGGGTCCACTTGCCCCACAGCGTCACCCGCACGGGGTCGCCGGCGCCCTCGTCGGGGCGCACGCGGAGCTCGCAGACCTCGCGGTCGCCGTACTGGGTCGAGACGGTGCGCACGTCGCCGACGTCCACGATGGGGCCCCGAAGCGTCACGGAGGGAGCCAGACGCCGGCCGCGAAAAACGCTGTCGGTGGCGGGACCGTGGGGGTGCGTCCGGACCCCGGCGGCCGCGCGCCGACACGGGGTCCGACGCCGCCCTACACCTCGTAAGCCGTCTCGCCGACGACCTCGCGGAACTCGCCGCGGCCGACCGACCGCTCCGGGTCGAACTCCAGAACGCGGACCGCGACGAGGCCGTCGAGGGCCTCGGGGTCGAAGTCCTCGACGCGCAACTCGGTGTCGCCGATGAACGCGATCCCCTCGCCGCTGGCGGGGTCGTACTCGGTGACGAAGACGCGCACCGTCGCGCCCGGCTCCAGCGAGGGGGTGTTGGTCCGGAACGACCAGCCCTTCAGGTACTTCTCGAACAGGCTCATGCGCGAGCCACCTCCTCGCTCTCGCGGTCGGGAACGTACTCGAGGCCGAAGCCGGTGAGCGCGGCGACGACGAACACCGCCACGAGCACCCAGCCGTGGAAGACGAACGGCCACACCTCGGCGGGGTTGACGAGCATCCCCTGGTCGATCCAGTCGAACGTGTCGGGCAGTCCCGTCATCGTGGTGTAGCCCGCGAGGACGCCGCCGGACCACGGGAAGATGTAGCCGAGCGCCGCCGTCTGTGCGTCGAGGATGTTCGCGCGGCGGTAGCCGTTGATGTTGAACCGCTCACCGATCTTGGCGATGTACGGCCCGATGGCGATCTCCGCGGCGGTGTTGATCGTGATCGCCGCGTTGACCAGCGCCGCGACGCCGACCATCGTCAGCTCGGCGCGGCGGACGGTCGTCGCGAGGTGCTCGATCGACCAGTCCAGCATCGCCTCGAACGCGCCGCCCTCGATCATGATCTGGGCGGCCGCGATGATGAGGAGGACGAGGATCGAGAGCGCGAAGAAGCCGGCCGCGCCGGCGTAGATGGACCCGCCGACGCCGGCGTTGCTCGGGTCGGAGACGATCTCGACGATCGGCAGTCCGCCGAGCAGGTCGGCGGCGGGCGCGTCGGCGGGCGCGC
The DNA here is from genome assembly GCF_050122995.1 of Haloparvum alkalitolerans. Lineage (GTDB taxonomy): Archaea > Halobacteriota > Halobacteria > Halobacteriales > Haloferacaceae > Haloparvum > Haloparvum alkalitolerans. Next base: position 73,582 of record NZ_JBNLIA010000008.1, on the reverse strand, counting down.
GGAACAGCAGGATGTCCGCGGCCGAGGAGAGGCCGAGCAGGAGGTTCAGCGCCGCGGCGACGATGATCCCCCACGAGATGGCCTCGATGATGTGCCGGCCCGCGACCGCGGTCGCGATGACGACCCCGACCGAGAGCAGGTGGACCAAGGCGAGCGGGCGCGCGCCCTCCAGCAGCACCTGCCGGGGGTCGCCCGCGACCTCGATGCCCGGCATGAGCGAGCTCGCGACCACGTACGCCGGGAGCGCGATCCCGGCGGCGACGATCGCGTACTTGAACCGCGAGGCGACGACGCCGCCGATGTCGGCGTCCTGCGTCACCGCGGAGACGATCGTCGTGTCCGAGACCGGCGCGAGGTTGTCGCCGAAGATGGCGCCCGAGAGGATCGCGCCGAACGTCAGTACGGGGCTGGCGCCCAGCAGGACGCCCGCCGGGAAGAACAGGCCGACGAACGCGACGGCGGTGCCGTAGCCCGTGCCGATGCCCGTCGCGAGGACGGCCGCGAGCACGAACGTCACGGCGGGGAAGACGGTCGGCCCGACGCCGAGCAGGTCGGCGATCCAGACCAGTCCGCCGACGAAGCCGCCGGCCTGCAGCGTCTCCGTGAACATCCCCGCCCACATCCACGCCACGATGGCGGTGGCGGCGACGCGCTGGGTCATGCCGTCGAAGATGGTGTTCGCGTACCCGGTCCACGAGCCCTTCACGAGGAACATCCCGGCGATGAGGCCGAGCAACATGCCGGCCACGAGCCCGGTGGTGTCGGAGACGCGCAGCAGCGCCGTCTGGACGACCGCCCAGACGATGAAGAAGGCGATGGGGAACGCGCTCGCGCCCCGCCCGCCGTAGAACTCCATCGCCGGCCCGTCGTCCGCGTCCGACCCGCCGAACTCCGTCGCGGGACCCTCGTCGGTTGCGGAATCTGCCATTGCTACGGGTTCCGTCCAGCCTCGGATAACAAAACCTCCGCGATCCTTGCCGCTTCCAGTCAGCGGGGCGGGAGGTCCGTCCGGCCCCGATAAATGCATTTATGTGCATATTTCTGTCCCCTATGACGGTGGGTTTAGACACGATCCCGTGCTCTTTTATCCGCGGCGGCGCGACGGGGAGGTATGACCGAGATCATCGACGGCGACGCCGTCGCGGGCGAACTCCGCGCGGAGATCGCCGACCGCGTCGACGACCTCGCGGCCGCGGGCGTCGAACCGGGGCTCGCCACCGTGCTGATGAGCGACGACCCCGCGAGCGAGACGTACGTCTCGATGAAGCAGCGCGACTGCGAGGAGGTCGGCATCGAGGGGATCCACGTCGAGGTCGACCCCGAGGCGCCCGCCGAGGAGCTGTACGCCACCATCGACGAGTTGAACGCCGACGAGTCGGTCCACGGCATCCTCGTCCAGCTCCCGGTCCCCGACCACGTCGACAAGCGGGAGGTGCTGCGCCGGATCCGCCCCGAGAAGGACGTGGACGGCTTCCACCCCGAGAACGTCGGTCGGCTCGTCGCCGGGAACGCCCGGTTCAAGCCCTGCACACCGCACGGCGTCCAGAAGCTGCTGGAGGCGTACGACGTGGAGACCGAGGGCGCCGACGCGGTCGTGGTCGGCCGCTCGGACATCGTCGGCAAGCCGATGGCGAACCTCCTGCTCCAGAAGGCGCCGCAGGGGAACGCGACGGTGACGGTCTGTCACTCCCGGACCGAGGACCTCGACGCGAAGCTCGCGACCGCCGACGTCGTCGTCGCGGCCGCCGGACTCCCCGAATTTATCGACGGCGACCAGCTCAAGGCGGGCGCGACGGTGATCGACGTGGGGATCAACCGCGTCGACGCCGACACGGAGAAGGGGTACGAGCTGGTCGGCGACGTGGACTACGACTCCGCGAAGGCTGTCGCCGGGAAGATCACGCCGGTCCCCGGCGGCGTCGGCCCGATGACGCGCGCGATGCTCCTGTACAACACGGTCAAGGCCGCCAGCGAGCAGCGCGGCGTCGACGTGACCCTTCCCTGATCGGCTGGTCGCGGCGGGCATTTCTGTCGGCTGTGTCGGGGGCGCGCTCAGAGCCGTCTCAGAACTCGAGCGCGATCGCCCGGCCGTCGCTCGCCAGCAGGACGACCTCCCGGTCCCCGTCGTCGTTCAGGTCCACCAGGAGGGGCCGAACCGTGACCGTCGCGTCGAGGACGCCGCGGGCGAGGACCCCGCCGTCGCGGTTCATCGCGACGACGGACCCCGCCTCGGTGACCGCGACCGTCTCGGGCGTGTCGTCGCCGGTGACGTCGCCGGTCGCGGGGGGTGCGACGGGGGCGTCCCCGCCGAACTGCTGTTTCCAGACCACCTCGCCGTCGAGCAAGTCGACCGCCCAGACGGCGCCGGTGCCGCCGACCGCGACCCGGCCGGCGTCCGTCCCTCCGGGAGCGATCGACGTGCCCTGCAGGCGCGCGTCGAACCGGGTACTCCCGTCGACCGTCTCGATCGTGGCGATCGATCCCTCCTCGGTCCCGACGGCGAGCACCGCGCCACGCCGCGTCTCCGCGGCCGTCCACGCCGTCGGCGTGCCGTTCCTCGGCGCGGTCCAGACCCGCTCGCCCGCGCCGTCGAAGCGGACGTACGACCCGTCCTCGGCGCCGGCGGAGACGACGACCGCGGGGTCAGCGGCGCTCGTCGCCCCGCCGTCGTCGGAGAACGACCCCACGAGCGGCGGCAGTCCGACCGGACCGTCCACCTCGCGCGTCCACGCCGTCTCCCCGTCGGCCTCGAGCACGCGGAGCGTCCCGGCCGCGGTCCCGACCGCGACCTCGTTCGCGCCGTCGCCCGTCACGTCGCCGACCGCCGGCGGAGCGATGGACGGGGCGGCCAACTCGGCCGCGAAGAGCGACGCCCCGTCGGCCGCGGCGAACGCCCGGACCCCCGGCTCCGCGGTCGTCAGAACGAACGCCTGCTCGCCGCCGACCGTTCCGGCCGTCACGCCGCCGATCGGCGCTCCGGCGGTCTCCCCGTCGGCGTCACAGGCAGCCGTCGGCAGGGACGCGTTCCAGGCGGACTCGCCCGCACCGTCGACGACGCGGAGCGTACAGGCGTCGCCCTCCGCGACGAGCGGGAGCGCGATCCGGACCTCCCCGCCGGTCGTCGCCACGGCCGACTCGTGGGCCGTGACGGCGTCGTCGGTCGGCTCGGTCTCCCAGAGGACGGTCGGTTCGGTCGCGCCGCCGTCGGCCCCCACGAACGCGAAGACCGCGGTTCCCACGCCGGCCACGACGGCGGCACCGATCACGAGCGACGCGAACAGGATGCGGCGATCCATTGCCCGCAATTGGGGAACGGCGGGCAAACCCTTGTCGGACCGTTCCGGGCCTCGGGAATTCGGCGCTGCTCGACGGGCGGGCGCGGCGTCGAACGTCCCCCCGGATCAGGCGTGCTCGGCGAGAAACGCGTCGATGCGTTCCCAGGTGAGCGTCGTCCGGGCGCCGCGTTCGCGCGCCGCGAGCGCACCGGCGGCGTTGGCGATCCCGAGCGCGTACGGCAGGTCGGCGTCGCGGAGATGAGGGGCTTCGGTGCCGGGGATCCCGCGTGGGCGGTCGGCGTCCGTTTCCGACGCGGTCTCCGCGGTGCGTCCGCCGACGCCTCCCTCGACGGAGCGACCGCCGTCGACCTCGCGTTCCGGCTCGTGGTTCCGCGCGGACTCGAAGCAGGCGCCGAGGAAGCCGGCGGCGAACGCGTCGCCCGCGCCGGTCGTGTCCACCACGTCCACGTCGTAGGCGGGTGCGTGCACGCGTTCGCCGCCGGGGAGCCGGACCTCCGCCCCGCCAGCGCCGAGTTTGACGACGAGCGCGGTCGACTCGGGGGCTTCGGGGTCGAGCGTCCCCGTCCGTCCGAGCGCGGCCGCCTCGCGGTCGTTGACGAACAGCAGGTCGCTCGCCGCGATGGCGTCCGCGTAGGCCCGGTTCCCCACCTGTCGCCCCGGATCGAAGCTGACCGGGACGCCCCGCTCGTGCGCGAGCGCCGCCAGGTCGCTCGCGGAGGCGGCGTTCTGTCCCGTGAGGTGGAGGTGGTCGCTCCCGGCGAGGTCGTCGGGGTCGAGGTCGGCCGCGCCGAACGCCTCGTTTGCTCCCTCGTTGGCGAGCACCATCACCTCGCCCGTCTCGTCGACGATGAGGTACTTGACCGAGGTGGCGCGGTCGTTCGCCACCATCACGTTCCCGGGGTCGACGCCCGCGCGGTCCAGTTCCTGGAGCGCGAGCGCGCCGGAGTCGTCTCCGCCCACGCTCCCGAACAGCAGCGTCTCGGCGTTGAGTCCGGTCAGCCCGACCGCAACGTTGGCGGCGCTTCCCCCGCCGGCCTGCTGGAGGTGGTCGATCCGCTGCTCGCCGTCCGGCTCGGGAAGCCGGGCGACCTGCATCGTCACGTCCCAGTTGATGTGGCCGGCACAGAGGACGGACGGGGGGTCGCGGTCGGCGCCGCCCCGGCCCGCTGTGGGTCCCGCGTCGGCCTCGCTCTCGGCGTCCCCGTCGGCGTCCTCGTCGGCGGCGTCGCTCACGTCTCGGCCCACGGCTCCGTCGCCCCCTCGCCGAACAGCTCGCGCATCAGCGTGACGATGCTCTCGGGCGGGAACTGGCCGCTCTCGGTGACGATGGCGTCCATGTACCGCGGCGGCGTCACGTCGAAGGCGGGGTTCTCGACGGTTACCTCGCCGATGGCCTCGCGGGCGTCCTCGCCGATCACCTCGGCCTCGTCGCGCATCTCGATCTCGACGGTGTGGCCCGCCAGCGTCTCCGGGTGGAGCTTGATCGTCTGGGCGGCGGTCATGATCGGGACGCCGCGCTCGCGGGCGTTGACGGCCAGCCCGGAGGTGCCGATCTTGTTGATCACGGAGCCGTCGGCGGCGATGGAGTCGGCCCCCACGAGCACGTGGTCGACCTCGTCGAGGTACCGACGGGCCGCGGAGTCGACGATCAGGGTGACCGGGACGCCCATCTCCCGGAGCGCCTCCGCCGTGATGTGGCCCTGGTTGCGCGGCCGCGTCTCCTTGACGATCGCCGAGATCTCCTTGCCCTGCTCGAGGGCCGCCTCCACGCACGAGAGCGCGTCCGTGGAGTGGCAGTGGGTCATGATCGTGTCGCCGTCCTGGAGGCGGTTGGCGCCGATCTGGCCGAGGTCGTCCTGCGCGGCGTCGAGGCGGTCGTCGAACGCCGCCGCAGCGTCCAGGACGTTCTCGCGGACGGTCGCGACGTCGGCGCCGTCCATCCGGCGGAGCACGTAGCGCAACGCGTTCGGCAGCGACACCGCGGTCGGGCGGGTCTCGTGGAGCCGACGCCCCGCGGCGCGCATCGTCTCGCGGAACTCGTCGGCGTCGTCGGCGTCCGTCGCGCGAGCCTGTGCCGCCAGCGCGTCGGCGGCCGCGCCCGCGATGGTGGCCGCGCCGCGGACCTCCATCGAGGCGATCGCCTCGGCGGTCTCCGCCACCTCCGGCGCGAGGTCGTGGTCGGTCATGCCCTCGAGGTTCTCGCCGCGGGTACAAATGGTTGGCCTCCGCGACCGGGCGAGGGAGCCCGTCGAGCCGGCCCCCGAGGACGCCACGGCGTGACCGCGGACGCAGGGCTTTACCCCCCAGCGAGCGAACCGACGGGCATGAAAGTCCGCGGCGAGCGCGAGTGCAAGGAGTGCGGCGCACGGTGGTCCTACTACGAGACGGGCGACACCGCCTGCCCGGAGTGCGGGAGCCTCCTGAGCGTCGGCGTCGGCGACCGGACGCTTCACACCGACGCGCCCGCGGAGCTGGACTTGACCCCCCACCGCGAGCGCTTCGGGGACGCCGCGGGGACGCTCCCCGCGGAGGGGGTCAGCGACCTGAAGCGCGACCTGCGGGAGTACCTCAGCCGGCGGGGGTTCGTCCGCGGCGGGGACCTCCTGCCGCTCGACGACGGCGTGCTCGCGGCCCGCGAACTGCTGCAGGCCGTCGACATCTACGACCGGCTCCGGGACCCGACCGACGACGACCGGACGTACCTGCTCGACCTGCTCGCGGGCGCCGACGACGGCGAGCGGCCCGCCCCCGAGGCCGTGCCGCCGAACATGCACGCCGCGCGGGGACTCGCGGTCGCGAACGCGGTCGCGGACTACCGCGACGACCTCCGGACCTACCTCGACGAGTATCCGGACGCCGAGGCGCGCGAGGCGCTCGGGTCGCTCCGCGAGCGCGTCAAGCGCGTCGAGTCGCTGCAGGGCGACGTGGAGCCCCGGGACGCGGAGGAACTCGTCCGCGCCGCCAACGAGGTCGGGACGTATCTCCGGGAGAACGACGAGGGCGCGCTGGCCGACGCCCGCGCGCGCCTCTCGGACCTGGAGCTGTAGGCGACCTCGCGGGCGGCCGAGGCCGGCGCCGCCGGCGGCGTCACGGACCGCGAGCCGTCACGCCTCGCGGCGGCCGAGGTACTCGTTGACGAGCGTCGGAACGAGGACGCCCACGCCGAGGAGAACGGCGAGAGTCGCCCACGACGGCGGGTCGGTCACGGCGTTCAGCGCGAACAGAAGGAGCACGGCCAGCACGATGCAGGCGGCGATCACGCGGTTCTCGCGGGAGACCATATCCGGCGTTCCGCGGCCGACAGAATAGGCGTTTCGCCCCGGAAGGCCACGGGGCGACCGGGAGGGGAGGTCGGCGTCCGCGCCGGCCTACTCGACGACGACGGCGCCCTTCATCCCCGACGCGCGGTGGGGCGTGCAGGCGTACTTGTGGACGCCCGACTCCTCGAACGTCTGCTCGAAGGTGTAGCCCTCCTCGCTGCTCAGATCGGACTCGAAGGAGTCGTCCTCAGCGGCGACGTTGTGCTCGCCACCCTCGCCGGTCCACTCCCAGACGACCGTCGTCCCGGCAGCCACCTGGATCGCCGGCGGTTCGAACTGGAGGCCGTTGCCGGCCCCGACCGCGACCGTCACCTCGTCCGCGTCGGTGTAGTCGAGCGTCGACTCGTAGTTGCCGACGTCGTCGAACCAGCCGTCGTAGCTCGGCTCCTCGTCGACCGGCTCGGGGCCGTCGTCGCCCCCGCCTCCGCCACCGGAGCCGTCCTCGGTCCCTCCTCCGCCGCCCCCGCCGGAACAGCCGGCCAGTGACACGCCGAGTGCGGTCGCGCCCGCGGCACGCAGCACCGTTCGTCGGTCGTACTGAGTCATACACGAACACGTTCGAGTTCGGGACTGATAAGCAAAAAACCGGCTCCCCGGGGCCGAGAATCGGGAACGGCCTTATGTCCGAGCGTCCCGAACTCGCCCCCAGCCTCATCCCCGATCCGACGGACGTAACGCAGATGATTTATGCCTCTCGACAGGAAATCGCGGGTATGGTGCGGGACCCGTCGCGTCGAGAGGAGCCGCCGCCGCCGAGCGACGTACTGGACGTGTTGAGCGACGACGCCGCACAGCGCATCATCGCCGCGCTCGAGGAGCCGATGACCGCGAGCCAGATCTCGGAGGAGTGCGACATCCCGCTGTCGACCACCTACCGGAAGCTGGACGCGATGACGGACGCGGATCTGCTGAACGAATCGACCGAGATACGGCGGGACGGCCAACACACGACGCGGTACGCGGTCGCGTTCGAGTCCGTCACCGTCGGACTGACCGACGACAGGGACCTGGTCGTCGAGTTCGAACGTCCGGAGGGCGGCGCCGACGAGCGGCTCGCGCACCTCTGGTCACAGGTCCGGGAGGAAACCTGAGATGATGTACGAGTCACTGCTGTTGATCGTCGCGAAGACCGCCATCCTGCTTCTGGGTGGGAGTATCACCTACTACGCGCTCCGGGCGTACGGCCGGACTGGTGACCCCTCGCTGCGGGCCCTCGGCGCAGGGTTCGGCGTCGTCACCTTCGGCGCGCTCGTCGGCGGGATCCTCCACCAGATCATCGGCGTCGAAGTGAGCGTCGGCGTGGCCATCGACAGCGCGCTCACCGCCGTCGGCTTCGCGGTGATCTTCTACTCGCTGTACATGGAGTGACCGCGGCGGGAACCGGCGGCCGGAACGCTCACTCCTCGCGACCGGTCAACTCGTCGAGTCGCTCGAAGTACTCCTCTCGCGGCACCTGATAGGCATCGCGGTAGTCCACTTGCCCCTCGTCGAACCGTGACGCCGCCGCCAGTGCGCCCGCGACCGCGTCCCCGCGGTCGTCGTACGTCTCCGCGAGCGCCTCGATTTCGGGTTCCAGGAAGAGGACGACGTGCCACTCGTCGGTCTCGTACTGGCCCGCGCCCGGGCGTCGCTTTCTGGAGCCGTTCGTGAGATAAATGGTCGGGAGACACGCGGCCGGGAACGCGTCCTCGGTGAACACGTCGGGCCGGTACGCGAGGATGACGCGCCCCTCGGACTCCTCGTTCCAGACGCGCCAGCCGCCGGGCGGCTCCGGGAAGCTCATACCCCGCGTTCGAGGCCGGGACTTGAAAGCGTCGCGCTCGTCGGCGGCCGACGGCGGCGCTCTCCACGCCCGTCGTTCGCCGCAGTCACCCCTCGCCGCGGTCCAGCCGCCATACCGCCCCCAGCACCGCGCTGATGAGCAGAAACGCGACCAGCGAGAGCCGGGGGATGGTGAACACGAAGAACCCTTCCCAGAGGACCGCGGAGCACGCGCCGCCGACCCCGCAGGAGACGCCGGGCGATAGCTGGAGGAACGCGTGGTACGCCGCGATCCCGATGCCGAGCGTCGACAGCGGGATCGCCGTCCGCCAGACCCCGGACCGCCCCTCGAGGGCCGCCACGCCGAGCACGACCACCAGCGGGTACATCAGGATGCGCTGGTACCAGCAGAACTCGCAGGGGACCAGCCCCAGCACCTCGCTGAAGTAGAGGCTCCCGGCGGTGGCGACCGCCGCGATGGCGGTCGCGGCCGCGAGCAGCGCTCTCGCGGGCGTGGCGGAGTTCGCGGACGTGTCGGAGACGGAAGGGAGGAACCGGGCGCGTGACACACCAGCCGGTAGCGAGGCAGTGCATAAATATCGTTCTGCCGCGGTCGGGGGGACCGCAGGACGGGAGCGGTGACGACAGGACAGGAACGGTGGCACGGACGGCGCCGCAACTCGCCGGTCAGCGGCGACAGAAGTGCTCGCTAGGGGATTTGAACCCCTGTCATCGGCTCGAAAGGCCGATATGATTGGCCGGGCTACACCAAGCGAGCGATTACCCTCTCGCGTCTCGACGGAGGGAGCATGGATATATAAATCCAGTCAATTCAACTCGTCGTACCCCTCAGGGATGTCGGTTTCGAGAGAGGGTTCGAAGGAGAGGTCGCCGTGTTCGGCCCGAGCGTGACACCGTTTGCAGAGCACGACGAGATTGCCCTGTACGTGTGCATCGCTGAGTTGATGGGTGTCCGATCGGTCGAAAAGCCGGACCGGAACGATGTGGTGGACCTCGAGTCGGTATTCGTCCCCATCGTGCCCGCAGTTGGCGCAAGCGGACGTCCGCGACCGGGCCTCGCGACGTGCCCGCGTCCAGCCGGGTCCGTATCTGAGGGTCCCTCCGCCTCGCCACATCGGGTTCGAGCGACCCGACCGCGACTCGCTCATTTTCTGCCGCGTCGACTCGGGAAGCTGACGACCCGAGAGCGCCTCGCCGATCTTCTCGCGCGTCGAACGTGTGAGCGTCCGCCCGCGCTGGCCCTCCGCGAGTCGTTTCCGTTCATCCTCGGAGAACTCTCGCCCCGCCATTGTCTCCGCGATTCGTCGTCTCACGTCGTCGTCGCGACTCGTCCCGTACAGCGGGTGGTCCTCACCGACGAGATCCCTCGTCTCTATCCCCCGCCTCTCCATCCACTTTCGGACCGTCCGAGCGGACACGCCGCACTCGTCCGCAATTTCGGCCTGTGTCCACCCCTCCCGGTGATACTTCAGCTCGAGCCACCAACCGCTCCGATACCGTTTCGCCATCGTCGACGTCTCCACCGCCCTGAGTAAAAAAAGCCGAACCGCGGACCGGAACTACTTCCCCTCGAACTCCGGTTCGCCGTCGCCCATGAACGCCGTGACGCCCTCCATCAGGTCGTCCGTGTTCATCAGGTGGCCGAACGCCTGGGACTCCACCTGGAGGCCGGCCTCGGCGTCGGTCCGGCCGGCGTGCATCGCGCGCTTGGTGTACTTCTGTGCGATCGGCGGGCCCGCGGCGAGGTCCTCGGCGAGTTCGACCGCGCGGTCCGCCAGCTCCTCGTTCCCGACGACCTCGTTGAGGAAGCCGTACTCCTCCAGCGTCTCCGCCTCGTAGCGGTCGGCGGTGAAGATGATCTCCTTGGCGCGCCCCTCGCCGACGATGCGGGCGAGCCGCTGGGTGCCGCCCCAGCCGGGCAGGAGGCCGAGGTTGTGCTCCGGCTGGCCGAGCTCGGAGCGCGCGGAGGCGACCCGGAAGTCCGCGCAGGTCGCGAGCTCCATGCCGCCGCCGAGACAGTAGCCGTCGATGCCCGCGACGACCGGCTTGTCCGACTCCTCCAGCTTGCCGAACGTCTCCTGGCCCTTCCGGGAGAGCTCGACCGCGGAGATGGGGTCGGCGCCGCCGGCCGCCATGCTCTGTACGTCGGCGCCCGCGGAGAACGCGCGGTCGCCGGCGCCCGTGAGCAGGATCGCCCGCACGTCGTCGTCCGCGTCGAGCGCGTCGATGGCGTCCGCGAGCTCGTCGAGCAGCTCGGCGCTTATCGTGTTCATCCGGTGCGGGCGGTCGAGCGTGATCCGGCCGACGCGGTCCTCGACGCTCACCTCGAGCGTGTCGTAGTCCGCCCCGTCGGGACCGTTCCCGTCCGCGTCGTCCGCGCCGTAGAAGCCGCCCGCGGCCGCGGCCTCGCGGAGGTAGTCGACGGCCTCGTAGCGCGCCTCGCCGGTCGCCTCGTGGAGCTCGTCGAGGGTGTCGACGAGCCCGTCGAGCCCCGCGCTGTCGGCCAGCTTCGCCGGCCCGTCCGGGAACCCGGCGCCGAGCATCACCGCGCGGTCGATCGCCTCGGCGTCGGCCACGTCGTTCGCGATCAGGCCCGCGACCTCGTTGGCCATGACCGCGAGCAGGCGGTCGCGCACGTCGTCGCGCGCGGCGTCCGTCGGGATGTCGACGCCGCCGTTCTCGTAGTCGTAGAACCCCTTGCCGGCCTTCTTGCCGAGCTCGTCCTTCTCGACCTTCTCGACGAGCAGGGGACACGGGCGATAGGCCTCGCCCAACTCCGAGTGCATGTAGTCGAGGACGTGATAGCCGACGTCGATCCCGACCTGGTCCGCGAGCTCGAACGAGCCCATCGGGAGGCCCATCTCGAACTTGGTCGTGGAGTCGACCTGCTCGATGGTGGCGTCGCCGGACTCGACGATCCACGCCGCCTCGTTCATCAGCGGAACCAGGATGCGGTTGACGATGAAGCCGGGGCTGTCCTTCCGGACCCTGACGGGCGTCTTGCCCATCTCCTCGGCGAGGTCCTCGATCAGGTCGAGCACCGCGTCGTCGGTGTGTGCGCCGGAGATGACCTCGACGAGCTGCATCCGGACCGGCGGGTTGAAGAAGTGCATCCCGCAGAACTGCGCGGGCCGGTCGGTGACCTCAGAGAGCTCCGTGATCGAGAGGCTGGAAGTGTTCGTGGCGAAGACCGCCTCGTCGGGCGCGTACTGTTCGATCTCCGCGTACACGTCCTTCTTGATCTCCATCTTCTCGGGGACGGCCTCGATCACCACGTCGGCGTCCGCGACCGCCTCCTCCACGTCGACCAGCGGCGTGACGCGGTCGAGCGCGGCCTCCGCGTCGGCCGACGAGATCTGGTCCTTCTCGGCGAGTTTGTCGAGCGACCACTCGATCTGCTCGTAGCCGTTCTCCACGAACTCCTCCTTGATGTCGCGCATCACGACCTCGTAGCCCGCGAGCGCGGCGACTTCGGCGATACCGTGGCCCATGTTTCCGGCGCCGAGGACGGTGACCCGCTCGACGTCTTCGATCTCCATGTGCGGGCGGTCGGCGGCGCCGCGGTTCAACGTTTCCCTTTTTGAAACGAACAACGATGAAGAAGTTTCTTCTCGTGGCCGGACGGCCGCGAAAGGGGTTTGAGCGTCGCTCCCCGAATTCCGACCGTGACGACCGACGATCCGGACTCGGCGGAGGCGCTCGACCCCGACGTGGCCGCGACGCTGCGGAGCGACGAGACGCTGGCGCCGCTGGTGGACAGACACGGCCCGCTGTCGGTCGAACCGGCGGCGGACCCGTTCCGGCGGCTCTTCGTCTCGATCATCAACCAACAGCTCTCGACGGCCTCCGCGGACGCGATCCGGGACCGCGCGTTCGCCCTGCTGGACGACGAGGTGACGCCGGCCGCGGTGCTGTCGGCCGACGAGGACGCGCTCCGCGAGGCGGGGCTCAGCGGGACGAAGGTCGACTATCTCCGATCGGCGGCCGCGGCGTTCGAGGGCGAGGACGGCCTCTCGCGCGACCGGTTGACGGGGCTCTCGGACGGCGAGGTTCGCGAGGAGTTGACCGCGATCCGCGGCGTGGGCGCGTGGACCGCGGACATGTTCCTGATCTTCGTCCTCGGGCGCGAGGACGTGCTGCCGCTGGGCGACCTGGCGGTGCGGAAGGGGATCGAGCAGGTGTACGCGGACGGCGCGGAGCTCTCGCGGGCGGAGATGCGGGAGATCGGCGACCGGTGGCGCCCCTACCGGAGCTACGGGACGCGGTACATCTGGGCGGCCTACGAGAACTGACCGGAGGCCCCGACAGCGGTTCGGGCGTGGCGAACAGCCGGCGCTTCGGTCGCCCGCGGATCCGGGAGTCCGCGACCGTCAGACTCCGCGGCGGTGCGCCGGACGCCCGCCGAGTTCGCCGCGGAGCGCGTCGTCAGGTCACGGGACGGGTGGCGCGGTATCGGACAAAAAGGCTCGCGCGGTGCTCCGCGAACGGTCGAACGCCGGGACCTACTCCTCGATGTACCGCTTCACTTCCTTCTCCTCCTGTGCGTCCGCGTCGGCGCGGCGACGCACGTCGACGCGGTAGTTCTCGAGGATGTCGCGGCCGAGGAGGAGCGGGTAGTCCATGTGGCTCCGGTCCTCGACGCTCGCGGTGACGGTGTGCTGGTTGCCGCCGATGCCGATGACCAGGTCGACGACCGGCCGCGCCTTGCCGGACTTCACGCTGCCGGACTTCACGCGCGTCATGCTCTTGATCGGGCCGGCGCCGATCTCGGCCGCCAGCTTCGTGTCGATGCTGGTCCGAGTCGCGCCGGTGTCGGACTTCGCCAGCGCCTGCGTGGAGCCGGAGGTCCCCGTGACGACGACCTCCTCGATGTAGCCGATCATCGGGAGCTCGTCCGGGGTCGCCTTCGGCTCCGGCGCCGAGGCAGGACGGGAGTCGTCGAGCTGTCCGGCGATCCGCTCGACGTCCTCGTCGTCGACCTCGCCGCCGACTCGCTCGATGGCGTGTTTGGCGATGTACGGCGCCGGGCTCCGACCCGTTGCCTTGAACAGCCCCTTGAACCCCGCGGTCGGGTTCACCTCCAGCACGTACCAGCCGTCGTACCCCTCCACGAGGTCGACGCCGGCGTAGTCGAGTTCCATCACCTCGGCCGCGTAGAGCGCGGTCTCGGCCGCCTCCTCGGGCATGTCGTCGGTCGCGTCCTCGACGGCGCCGCCGAGCGCGACGTTCGTCCGCCAGTCGCCCTCGGGCGCGTAGCGGTACATGGCGCCGACGATCTCGTCGCCGACCGTGTACACTCGGAGGTCGCGGTGTTTCTCCGAGTCGCGCTCGATCAGCCTCTGGAGGAACGCCTGCCGGTTGCCGACCTTCGGGTTAACGCGTTCGGTGAGGTCCACCTTCCACGTGCCGCCGCCGTGGGTGCCGATGGCCGTCTTGTAGACGCCCACGTCGCCGAACCGCTCGCGGTCCTCGTTGAGCCGGTCGTTCGAGAGCGCGAGCAGGGCGTCGGGAACGCGGATGTTCCAGTCGGCGAGCGTCGCCGCGGTCGCGAACTTGTGAACCGCCCCCAGCACGCTCTCGGGCTCGTTGAGCATCGGCAGAATGCGCTCGAACGTCGAGGCCAGCCCGAGCAGTTCCGCTGGCTGTTCGGTGTTCGACAGCAGCAGCCGGTTGGCGACGACGTCGACATCCGGCTCGACCGTCACCTCGCCGTCTTCGACCGAAATCGCGGCGTTCTCCTGTCTGAGCCACACCGGCTCGTGACCGAGGTCCTCGACCGCGTTGAGGATCGCCTTCGTCTCCTTGCTGTTGTGCAGCGACAGCACACCCACCCGCACCGGATCTGTCGTCATACGTGGTCGTCGGACGGGACGGTAAAAACTCCTCAGTTATTCCCTCGGATCGCGGAAACGATCGGCCGCGGCCGCACCGCCGGTCGGCCCCCGAGAGACCGGTCGGCCGAACCGTCGGACTCCGTCCGCTCAGACCGCCGAGAGGCCGCCGTCGACGACCAGCTCCGTGCCGGTCACGTAATCGGCCTCGTCGCTCAGCAGGTAACAGACCGCCCGCGCCACGTCCGCGGGGTCGCCGAACCGCTCCGCGGGGATCTCGCCCTCGTAGCGTTCCTCGCGCTCGGCGCCGACGGTGGGCACGTCCTCGGTGGTCATCGCGGTCTCGATCACGCCCGGTCGGACCGCGTTGACCCGGATCTCGGGGGCGAAGGCGTCGGCCATCGACTTCGTGAAGTTCGAGACGGCGGCCTTCGCGCCGTCGTAGACGGGGTGGTCGGCGTTGCCGTGGCCGGCGGCGACGCTGGAGACGTTGACGATCGCCCCCGCGTCCATGTGGCGGGCGGCCGCCTGGCCGCCGAAGAAGGTCCCCTTGGCGTTGACGTCCATCATCGCGTCGTAGTCGGCCTCGTCGACCGCCGCGTACGCCTCGCGCCGGAAGATGCCGGCGTTGTTGACGAAGCCGTCCAGCCCGCCGAACCGGTCCGCGGCCGCGGCGGCCCGGTCCAGGTCCGCGGGGACGGTCACGTCGCACTCCACGAACGCGGCGTCGCGGTCGGTCTCCGCGGGAACCCGCTCGTGCGTGGGGGTCCCGTCGAGCCGCGGTTCCTCGCGCACGTCCGCCACGACCACGTCCGCGCCCCGCTCGGCGGCGTGCAGACAGGTCGCGCGGCCGATGCCCGACGCCCCGCCGGTGACGACGACCGTTCGGTCCGTGAGGTCGATCATACCGACGCTTGGGCCGGTCGCTCCCTCAAAGTCACGGCCGGGCGGATCGGGGTCGCTGGCGCCGACCGCCGCGGTCCCGCGGTCGCCATATATATCCCCGCGGCCGTGCTCCGAGCGAGCATGAGCGACGACGGGTCCTTCACCTACAACGGCGGTGCGGTCGCGCCGGGTGAGACCCAGAACCTGCGATACGGCATCAGCGAGACGTACCTCGGCGACCCCGTCCGGATCCCCGTGACGATCATCAACGGCGAGCGCGACGGGCCGACCGCGTTTCTGTCGGCGGCCGCCCACGGGGACGAGCTGAACGGCATCGAGGTCGTCCGGGAGGTGGCCCACGAGTGGGACCTCTCGGAGCTGGCGGGGACCATCGTCTGTCTCCCCGTGCTCAACGTGCCGGGCTTCCTGGCCCAGCAGCGCTACCTGCCCGTCTACGACCGCGACCTGAACCGGTCGTTCCCGGGACGTGCGGGGTCGACGAGCTCCAAGCGGATGGCCCACCAGATATTCACGAACTTCGTCGAGCCGTGCGACCTCGGCATCGACTTCCACACGTCCACGCGCGGTCGGACGAACATGCTCCACGTCCGCGCGGACATGGCCGACGAGGACGTCCACCGGCTCGGGATGGCGTTCGGATCGAACGTCGTGATCGACAGCGAGGGCCCCTCGGGGACGCTCCGCGGGGAGGCGACCGCGGCCGGGATCCCCACGATAACCGTCGAGATGGGCGAGGCCCACCGGTTCCAGCGCGGCCTGATCGACGCGGCGCTCGCGGGCGTCGAGTCCGCCTTCGCGGAGTACGGCCTGCTGGAGCAGTCGTCGGTCCGGTGGCCGGGGTGGCGCACGATCATCGCCGGCTCGGACGAGAAGACGTGGATCCGCGCGGACGCGGGCGGCATCGTGGACATGCACTACGACTCCGGCGCGCTGGTCCGCGAGGGCGACCGCATCGCCACGATCACCAACCCGTTCAAGGACGACAACGAGCCGGTGGCCGCGCCGTTCACGGGACTGCTGGTCGGCGTGCTGGAGAACCCCGTCGTCTATCCGGGCAACCCCCTCTGTCACCTCGTCGAGCTGGACGAGCCGACCCGCCGCGTGGTCGAGGCCGAACAGGCGCCCGCGGACGCCCGCGGCGCATAGGCGACGGCGCGGCGACGGTGCCGACCCGGTCGGACCGCGCGCCACACGCCGTGTTAGAAACTACTAAACCACCGCGGGACCGACCCGCATACGGCATGAGTCAGTCGTACAATCGAGGCCTCATCGAGGACTTCGGCCGGTGGCGGGAGTTCTCAGCGGGGATGTGGGCCTGGATCTTCCACAAGTTCACCGGCTGGGTGCTTGTGGGCTATCTGTTCACCCATATTGCCGTGTTGAGTACCGCGATCCCGGCGGCGGGGGCCGAGGAAGCAGTGCTGACGGCGGGCGAGGACGTCTACACGCAGACGATCGTCACGCTGGAGGACCTGCTCCTCGTTCGGATCCTCGAGGTCGGGCTGCTCGCGGTGGCCGTGTTCCACATCCTGAACGGGACGCGGCTCCTGCTCGTGGACCTCGGCATCGGGCTGGAATCGCAAGACAAGAGCTTCTACGCGTCGCTGATCCTGACGGGAGCGATCACCGTCGCGTCAGTGCCGACGTTCATCGCGGGGGCCTTCTGAGATGGCCGAACGCTACTCCTCGTTCACGCCGGGCGGGACCTCGTGGCTCCTCCAGCGGATCACGGCCGCGTTCCTGATCGGCGTGTTGGCGTTCCACTTCTTCCTGCTCCACTTCGTCCACCACGCGGACGAGGTGTCGTTCCTGATGAGCGCCGGCCGCATGGAGACGTGGAGCTACTACTCGCTGATGGTGCTGTTCCTGATCACGGCGACGTTCCACGGCGTCAACGGCGTCTACAACGCGCTGATCAATCAGGGCCTGTCGGGCACCAAACGCACCGCGGTCAAGTGGACGCTGATCGCCGCGAGCGTCCTCCTGATCGCACAGGGGATCCGCACCGCGAACGCGTGGGCCGGAATCGGGATCTACTGACATGAGTACGGACGCACCACAGACCACGGACGAGACGAGCGAAACGAGCACGGAGGACGCGCCGGCCGAGGCGCCCTCCGCCGGCGACCGCCGCCGCGCCGAGAAGCAGGAGCGCGCGGCCGAACGCGCACAGGCGGACGCCGAGGCGGAGGCGGCCGCGGAGGCCGACGAGAACACGGTCCACCTCAAGGTCTTCCGGTACGACCCCGAGGTGGAGGGCAAACAGGAGCCCCGCTTCGACGACTTTCACGTCCCCTACGAGAAGGGGATGACCGTCCTCGACGCGCTGATGTACGCGCGGGACACCTACGACTCCTCGCTCACCTTCCGGCACTCCTGCCGGCAGGCGATCTGCGGCTCCGACGCCCTGTTCGTGGACGGTTCTCAGCGCCTGGGCTGTAAGACCCAGCTGTCGGACTTGGATATGGAGACGCCGATCCGGATCGAGCCGCTGCCGCACGCGGACGTCGTGAAGGACCTGGTCGTCGACATGGAGCACTTCTACGAGCAGATGGAGGCGGTCGAGCCGTACTTCCAGACCGACGACCTTCCCGACGAGGAACTGGAGGAACAGCGACAGAGCCGGGAGAACCGCGAGAAGGTGAAGATGTCCACGCGCTGTATCTGGTGTAGCGCGTGTATGTCCTCCTGTAACATCGCGGCCGGAGACAACGAGTACCTCGGGCCGGCGGCGATCAACAAGGCGTACCGCTTCGCGATGGACGAACGGGAGGGCGAGGAGATGAAACAGAAGCGGCTGGAGATCCTCGAACAGGAACACGGCGTCTGGCGCTGTCAGACCCAGTTCTCCTGCACGAACGTCTGCCCGAAGGACATCCCGCTCACCGAGCACATCCAGGAGCTCAAGCGGGAGGCCGTCAAGAACAACCTCAAGTTCTGGTAACCACACGATCACACATGCACGAACACGACGTCATCGTCGTCGGCGCGGGCGGCGCCGGCCTCCGCGCGGCCATCGCCGCACAGGAGGCGGGGGCCGACGTGGCCATCGTCACGAAGCTCCATCCGGTCCGGTCCCACACCGGGGCCGCGGAGGGCGGCATCAACGCCGCGCTCCGGGACGGGGACGACTGGACGGACCACGCCTACGACACCATGAAGGGGTCCGACTACCTCGGGGACGCCCCCGCGGTCGAGACCCTCTGTAAGGACAGCCCGAAGGAGACGATCCAGCTCGAACACTGGGGGATGGCCTTCTCGCGCGAGGAGGACGGCCGCGTCTCCCAGCGACCGTTCGGCGGTCTCTCGTTCCCGCGGACGACGTACGCGGGCGCCGAGACCGGCCACCAACTGCTCCACACGATGTACGAGCAGGTAGTCAAACGCGGCGTCACCGTCTACGACGAGTGGCACGTGATGAACCTCGCGGTCACCGACGAGGAGCGCCCGTCGGACCGGAGCTGTCACGGCGTCGTCGCCTACGACATCAAGACCGGCTCCGTGGAGGGCTTCCGCGCGAACGACGGGGTCATCCTCGCGACCGGCGGGCTGGGGCAGGTGTTCGACCACACCACCAACGCGGTCGCCAACACCGGCGACGGCGTCGCGATGGCCTACCGCGCGGGCGTCCCCATGGAGGACATGGAGTTCATCCAGTTCCACCCGACGACGCTCCCCTCCACGGGCGTCCTCATCTCCGAGGGGGTCCGCGGCGAGGGCGGCATCCTCTACAACGACGAGGGCGAGCGGTTCATGTTCGAGCACGGCTACGCCAACAACGACGGCGAGCTCGCCTCCCGCGACGTTGTCTCCCGCGCCGAGCTGACGGAGGTCAACGAGGGCCGCGGCATCGAGGACGAGTACGTCCACCTCGACATGCGCCACCTCGGCGAGGAGCGCATCCTCGACCGGCTGGAGAACATCCTCCACCTCGCGGAGGACTTCGAGGGCGCCGACGGGCTGGAAGAGCCGATGCCGGTCAAGCCCGGCCAGCACTACGCGATGGGCGGCGTCGAGACCGACGAGAACGGCGAGACGTGCATCGACGGGCTCTACGCGGCCGGCGAGTGCGCCTGCGTCTCCGTCCACGGCGGCAACCGCCTCGGCGGCAACGCGCTGCCGGAGCTCATCGTCTTCGGACGGCGCGCCGGGCAACACGCGGCCGGCGACGACCTCGGCGAGCCGCAGATCACGACCGGCAAGAGCGACGACTACGAGCCCGCGGAGATCGACTCGCCGGTGCCCGTCGGCGCGGTCGACCCGGACGAGGGCACCGAACCGGCGGCCGCGGATGGCGGGGCCGCGGACGGGGACGCGGTGCTCGACACGGCGGTCGAGGCCGAGCGCGAGCGCGTCGAGGAGCTGCTCGACTCGGAGGGGATCAACCACGCGGAGGTCCGCTCGGAGGTACAGGAGACGATGACGGCCAACGTCAACGTCTTCCGCGAGGAGGAGGGACTCAAGCAGGCGCTCGCGGACATCCGCGACGCCCGCGAACGCTACCAGGAGGTCGGCGTCTCGGACCCCTCGCGGACGTTCAACACGGACCTGATCCACACCATGGAGACGCGGAACATCCTCGACATCGCGGAGGCGCTCACCGTGGGCGCGCTCGCGCGCAACGAGTTCCGCGGCGCCCACTGGCGCAAGGAGAACCAGCACCGCGACGACGAGAACTGGCTCAAGCACACGCTGATCACGTGGAACGACGGCGAGCCGGAGCTCGGCTACAAGCCGGTCATCCTCGAGGGCGAGGACAAGACCTACGAGCCGAAGGTCCGCTCGTACTGAGCGGGCTCCGGGCCGCGCAGGACCGGGCGCCGTGAGAGCGGCTGTCCGTCACGGGTCGAACTTTTCGCCCGCATTGCGGCGATCGCGGCGCGAACCGCGACTAACTCGAACGCGGATTAGTTCTGTATCCCCCGTCAGGCGGCCGCTCGTGGCGATACTCCCGTTTTCGACGTTCGTTGAATAGGGGGTTTATTATCGTCGAACCACAGTGGTCGAGTATGATGATGGAACCCGAGACAGCGACGGGCGCCACGACGCCGGCGCTCCCGCCCGAACTCCAGTCGCCGCGTGCGAAGCTGGTCTATCTCTACCTGACGACGAACGACGGCGCCAGCGTGGCGGACATGGCCGAGTCGCTGGGGATGAAGAAGATCTCGCTGTACAGCATCCTGAAGACGCTCCGCAAGGAGGGACTCGTCGAGGGGACCGACGACCGCTACGCGCTGGCCTGACCGACGACCGAACCGTCGGCGTGTGCCGCTTCCCGGTGCGGTCGATCCTCCGACCGTTCGGGACCGGCTCGACGCGAGCGCCGTACGACGCCTGATTCTCGGCCCGCCACCTGTTCCGGACGCCGTCAGGAGCTCCAGCCGACGGCGTTCCCGGACCGAACCCGTCGGCGCGAACTCAGACCACGGACAGCACCACCTGAAGCGCCTTCGGGGCCACGATCCCGACCGCGATCTGCGACCACATCGTGAACGTCGCGGGGTACTCCTTCGTGGAGGTGATATACTCCACCTGCGTGCGGTATCGCTCGTACTCCGCGGGCGGCTCCGCGACGTCCACGTTCTCGATCCGCCAGGGGTCGTCGATATGCTCGCGGGCCCGGCGGTCCAGCCGGTGGAGCTGCTCGCGCTTCTCCCGGTTCATGTATCGGTGGAGCGCGTAGATGCCCCACCCCATCGTCACCACGGCCGCGGCCCAGACCGCGGTGAATCCGAGGTTCGCGACCGCCCCCGGCCGTTCGAGTGCGGTGTACGCGAACACGCCGCTGAGGAGGAAGGGGCCGTAGAGCGCGACCGCGTAGCCGACGAGCCCGAGCATGAGGTAGTAGTACGCGAACTTCACGAGCTCCCCGAACGGACGCATTCCGCCGAGCTTCTCCGGATCGAGGAAGTCCAGATCCACCTCGGAGCGCAGCAGTCGCCACGGCAACAGCACCTCGACCGAGAGGTACGTCGCGAGGAACGTCGCGAACACCGGCACGTAACCGAGCGGCAGGATCACGGCGAACCGAAGGACGCGCTCGGGCCCGCCCACGGCGTACAGCTCCGGGAGCGTGAGGATCGCCACGGCGTTATACACCGTGAACGCGACGCCGACGAGGACGAGGGCGGCGGTGAGTCGGTCGGGGACGAGCGGCGCGAAGCGCTCGGTTGACGACGCGCGCTCGACGAGGTGGCTTCGCTCGACGGCACGGCCGTACCGCCGATACAGCGCGCCCGTCGCCATCGCCGCGCCGACGAGCATCGCGGCGTTGAGGAGCCTGAGCGGATTCGTGAGGTACACCACCTCGTAGCCCGCCCAGAGGTTGTACAGCTGCAACACGCCGTTCTCGAGCAACACGACGAGCACGCTGTACGCGGTGAGCGCGTTGATCGGTTCCGACGCGAATCGCTCCGGCAGGAGACGCCGGATCCCGATCCGGTCAAGCAACCGGACGAGGACCGGCGTCCCGGTAAACGTCGCTATCGCTCCCCCATCACCCGGATCGGTGGACATGCCTTGGGCTATCGACATGTGCTAATAAATCCTGTTCCGGGGCGCCGCCAGTCCGGACTTTCGCCTCGTCGTGATTCGCGGAGGGGTCGAACGCCGTCGGCGGTCGGGCCGGAACCGGACTGCGACGACCGGTGCGGTTTTGGCTCCGGACGGCGGAGTACGGGCGTGGACGCTCACCAGCGCGAGTTCGCGAACCCCTTCGGGATGGACGCCGACTGCCGCAACTGCGAGGCGCTCTGTGAGACGCGTCAGAACGTCGTTCACGGCTACGGCGACGTGGGCGGCGAGTTCGTGGTGGTCGGGGAGGCACCCACCGCGGGCGCGGACGCGGCGGGCGTCCCCTTCGTCGGCGACGCGGCCGGCGAGCGCGTCCTGTCCGCGTTCGCGGACCTCGGGTTCGTTCGGTCCGGGCCGGGCCTGGAGGGGTCCGGCGCCGCGGAGGCGGCCGATGTCGCGGAGGGGGCCGACGGTGCCGCGGACTCCGACGCGTCGGCCGGCGTCGAGCCCGACGTCCAGAACGTCTTCTTCACCTACCTGACGCGGTGTCGGCATCCCGACCGTGCGCCGGCCGACGACGAGGTCCTCGCGTGCGAGCCGTTTCTGAACGCGGAGATCCGGATGATCAACCCGCAGATCATCGTCCCGGTGGGGCAGCGCGCGCTGGAGGAGTTGGCGGTCGAGTACACCACGCGCCGCCCGGAGAGCTTCGACGCGGCTGCGGAACACGCCACCACGGTCCGCGGCCGCGGGTTCGAGCTCGTCCCGATGGCCGACCCGGAGACGCTGACGGACGACGACGTGGCGGCGTTCGTCGAGCACATGCGGGAGAACGTGCTCAGCCGCGACTACAGACAGACGAAGGGTCGGCAGAGTCGGTGATTCCGTCGCGGTCGACGCGGCCGCGCTCGCACGGCGAGCGGCGCGGTCGGTCCGTCGAAGCGGCGGGTTGAAGGGTCGCCCGCTCCGACCGGCGTTCATGACCGTCGTGGCCGTGCTGGCCGAGCCGCCCCGGGAGGGGCACGTTCTGACCCGCCTCGCGGAGACCTCGCCGCTGTCGGCCGCCGAGGCCGCCGACTGCTACGAGGCCGTGCTGCGCGATACCATGCTCGCGGTCCACCGCTCCGGGGGGGACCTGCTCGTGAACCACCCGACCGCCGACCAGCTGTCGGAGGGGGCGGGCGACGCGAGCGGCGGTGACGACACCGCGAGCGACGGGGCCGACCTCGCGCCGGAGGCCGAACTGCGCGCCATCGCCGCGGACACGCTGGCGTCGCTCGACGACGTGCGGTTCGAGCCGCAGGTCGGCTCGACGTTCGCGGCGCGCGCGGGCAACACCGTCACGCACCTGCTGCGCGAGGAGGGCGCTCGGTCGGTCGCGGTCGTCCGCCCGACGGCGCCGCTCCTGACCAGACAGATCGTCGACGCGGCCGCGATGAAGCTCCGCACCGCGGAGACGGTGCTCGGCCCCTCGACCGGCGGCCGGTGCTACTACGCGGGCTTCACCGACCCGATCGACTTCGCGGACGCGTTCGCGACGCCCGCGGTGACGACGCTCGCGGAGCGCTCCGCGGACGCGGGCAACGAGACCGAGTTCCTGGAGGCGACGCCGACGCTCGCGACCGGCGAGGACCTGGTCGACGCGGTCGCCACGCTGCGCGCCCGGTTCGCGGCCGAGCGCGTCGTCCCGAAACACGTCGCCGGATTCGTCCACGACCTCGGGTTGGACGTGGTCGACGGCGACGACGGCGACCCGACGCTGATCCGGGACTGATCGCGCTTCACGAGGGGAGTCTCGGGAGTCCAAAACGCAGTGGTGAGGGGGACGGTCCGAACGCGCGGGCGTCGTCAAGTTCGAACGCCCCAGCCGGCTCTCCGGACGACGCGTTTTCTGACTGTTCCGTTTCTGTTGCAGATTCCGCTGCTCTCGACAGCAGCATCCAGAAATCCCCACCGCGCCGCACTGCATCGCGGCAGTACCGCCCCGCAACCGCCCCGCAACCGCACGGCAACCGCACAGCAGGCGGCCGCGCCGCCGCCTCCACCGAAAATCGGAGCTTTTCGAGCAACCGGCGTGCAGTAGCGCGCGTTCCTCGCGCACGCCGACGCATATCGCCGGGATGTCGGGATCACTGACGGGAGCGGACAGGCTGACGCTGGAACGATGTCTCGACCCGTCTCCGGCTGCCGTGAGGGGCGACGGTCGCGGCGGACGGATGGCCGCCGGTCGGTCGCCGACCGACATTCATTAGTCGGGGCCCGGCCAACGCGCAGTCGCGGTGGGATGGCAGAGTGGCCCATTGCGCCTGCCTTGAAAGCAGGTAGCCTCACGGCTTCCTGGGTTCAAATCCCAGTCCCACCGTCACACGGTCGGCCGCCGCGGCGCTCCGTTCGGTCCGGTTCTCGCCCCGCTCAGTTCTCGACGGAGATGACGGTCGCGTCCAGCTTCTCGCGGAGGAACGCGTCGATGTCCGGGTCCGAGAGCAGTTTCCGGACCATCCGCCGCCAGCGCCCCGCCTGCTTCGAGCCGATGACGACCACGTCCGCGCCCTCCGCGGCGACCTCGTCGAGGATCGACTCCTCCACGAGGAACCCCTTGCGGACGACGTAGCGCGCGCGGTCGAGCGAGCCGAACTCCCGCTCGACGGCCCGCTTGAGCGCCATCCGGGTGACGTTGTGGCTGTCCTGATAGAGGTCGACGTGCAGCACCGTGAGGTCGGCGTCGCGCTCGTCCGCGATCCGGATCGCCTCGCTGAGGGTCGCCTTCGAGTGGCTCGACAGGGGGTACCGAACGGGAACCACGACCAGCGTCATGCCCGGGCAGTCGACCGGCGCCCTCAAAGAGTCTCCCCTTTCGGCACCGGCCGGCTCACTCCGCGGCGTCGGGGGCGGGGGTCGACCGCGCCCCCTCGACGATCCGGATCCGGCCCTCGATCTCGGGGTCGATGCCGTGCTCGCGGGCGTACTCCGCCAGCACCTCGTGCTGGATGCCGTCCTCGCCCGCGCGGTGGCGTTCCTCCAGCGTCGGGAACTCGTGGTCGGAGTGGAGCAGGTACTCGGAGGTCGCGAGCGTGTAGGTGGTGTTCGCTGCGATCGGGTCGCCGTCGACGGTCGCCTCGACCAGTTCCGCCGCCTCGGCGTCCCAGACGACGCGCGCGCCGGAGACGTGGCCGTGCCACCAGTCGTCCTCGCCGAAGTCCACGTCCGGCGCGGCCATCTCGCGGAGGACCGCGCGCAGTTCGGCGCCCGTCAGCTCGGTCACGACGACCGGCTCCTCGAAGGGGATCAGGCTGATCGTGTCCGCCTTCGTCACCGCGCCCGCGAAGGGATCTCCCTGCCGAAGTCCGCCGGCGTTCGAGAGGCCGACGTCCGCGTCGTGGGCCCACCGGAAGGCGTCCGCGACGAAGTTCCCGATCCGGCACTCGCCGCCGTGGACGACCTCGCCCGCGCGTTCGATGGGCTCGTCCACGTGCGCGACGACCTCGCCGAGGTCCGCCGCGGCCATGCGCCGCTCCAGCGCCTCGCGGAGGTCACCGTGCGGCGCCGCGCCGTCGCGCTCGTGGAAGGTCGCGGCCGGTGCATCTCGGGGGACTCCGTCCTCGGGTGCGTCGGCGGCACCGTCGAGGTCGACCTCGATCACGCACTGGCCGTTGACGCCCGGTCGGACGAGGAGGACGCCGTCGACGTACTCGTGTCTGCGGCTGTGGACGTGCCCGCCGAGAACCGCGTCCACGTCGAGTTCGCGGGCGAGGTCGTCGTCAGCGGAGCCGAGGTGCGAGAGGACGACGACGTGGTCGACGCCCTCGGCGCGGAGCTCCGCGACAGCCTCACGGGCGGCCGGGAGCGGGTCGTCGAACGTCAGCGGCGCCGCGAGGGGGTTCAGCGAGTCGGTCGCGGGGTCGGTGAGGCCGACGAAGCCGACGCGGTCGCCGCCCACCTCGCGGACCGCGTGCGGGACCACGCCCGCCTCGCGGCCGAAGGGGTCCCCGTTCTCGTCGCGGACGTTCGCGGAGACGAAGGTCGGGCCGGCGTCCGCCACGAGGTCGCGGAGCGCGTCCGGGCCGTAGTCGAACTCGTGGTTGCCGAAGGTGTCGAGCAGGGTGTCGGTGGCCGCGTAGAAGTCCGTCACCTGCCGGCCCTTGGCGACGAGCGAGAGGACGCCCGGCGCGGTCGTGTCGCCGGTCGCGACGACCGCCGCGTCCGGGCCGTCGAGCTCGCGGATCCGGCCGGCGAGGCGGGCGGCCCGCTCCGGAGTGTCGTAGACGTTCTCGATGTCGGAGTAGTGGAGGAGCCGAGCCATTCGGCGGAGAGTGGCTCCCCATCGGGTAAAAGGACTCGGAGTGGGCAGGCCCCGCGGGGGGACGTACCGCGGCCGCGACCGCTCGCGACCGGTCAGTCGCGTGACCCGAACCCCGCCGCGTCGGGGCATGAGCCGGTGTCCCACGGCCGGATCGCATTGAAAGCGCTTTTATGGTGTCCCACAGTATTCCGGGGTACAGCCTCTTCGGGGTTGATGATGTGCAGTGTCGTTAGGGATCGGCCACGGCACGAGCACGCGAGCCCACGGGGAGGAAAGGTGAACAACCATGGCAGTTTACGTAGACTACGACACCCCAGCCGACCTCGCAGAACGAGCCCTTGAGGCCCTCGAGGTCGCCCGAGACACCGGTAGCGTCAAGAAAGGAACCAACGAGACCACGAAGTCCGTCGAGCGCGGCAACGCGGACCTCGTCTTCGTCGCCGAGGACGTCTCCCCCGAGGAGATCGTGATGCACCTCCCCGAACTCGCCGAGGAGAAGGGCATCCCGGTCGTCTTCGTCGACACGCAGGACGAGGTCGGTCAGGCCGCCGGCCTGGAGGTCGGCTCCGCCGCCGCCGCCGTCGTCGACGCGGGCGACGCGTCCGACGACGTCGAGGACATCGCAGAGAAGGTCGAGGAACTCCGGTAACCCGCCATGAGCGCAGAAGAGGGCACCGGCGACTCGACGGCCGCGGAGGTCATCGAGGTCGTCGGCAAAACCGGGATGCACGGCGAGGCCATGCAGGTCAAGTGCCGCATCCAGGAAGGCTCGAACCAGGGCCGGATCATCACGCGAAACGTCCTGGGTCCCGTGCGGCTGGGCGACGTGCTCCAGCTCCGCGAGACTCAGCGGGACGCGGACTCCATCGGAGGGCAGTAGATCATGGTAGAGACACGAACGTGCGACTACACCGGCGAGGAGATCGAGCCCGGCACGGGCACGATGTACGTCAAGGTCGACGGCACCGTTCTCCACTTCGTCGACTCGAAGGCGGAGAAGAACTACTTCATGGGGCGTGAGGCCCGCGACCTCGAGTGGACCGAGGCCGGCCGCGCCGCCAAGGGCGAGAACGAATGAGCCACCACGACGAGCGGACCTTCGTGATGGTCAAGCCGGACGGCGTCCAGCGCGGCCTCATCGGCGAGGTCGTCTCCCGCTTCGAGGACCGCGGCCTGAAGCTCGTCGGCGGCAAGTTCATGCAGGTCGACGAGGAGCTCGCGCGCGAGCACTACGCGGAGCTCTCCGAGGAGCCCTTCTTCGAGGGCCTCGTCGAGTTCATCACCTCCGGGCCCGTCTTCGCGATGGTCTGGGAGGGCGCCGACGCGACCGCCCAGGTCCGAAGCATGGTCGGCGAGACCGACCCCGCCGAGTCCGCGCCCGGCACCATCCGCGGCGACCTCGGCCTCGACCTCGGACACAACGTCATCCACGCCTCGGACCACGAGGAAGAAGGCGCCAACGTCCGTGAGATCGACCTCTGGTTCGACGACGACGAACTCGTCGATTACGGCCTCGACACCGCCGCCTGGGTGTACGAGGACGAGGACCACTAGCGGACCGACGCGCGTCGCGACCGACGCGCCAATCCGCTTCGAACGTTTCCGATAGCGACTTCTTCACACACCACGTTTCCGGTGTAACCGAGCGCTTCAGCCGCTACATCCGCCGGAGACGGCGTTCGCGGTTTTCCACATCCGAATCGGGAACTCGGAACCAGCCGAAGTTCGAAACGCCTCGTGACCACGCCGAAACTTAGTGGAGCGGTGTGTTTTTATCTGTTTTTTGTCACTAGGTGGTGTTTTTGTGACTGCGGTCGGTGCTGCTGCCGGGGACAGGAACACCGAGAAAGCCCGAGCAGGCTGCCCCTTTCAGTCCCGCCCACCGCGACCGCACCGCGACCGCACCGCAACCGCCCCGCAACCGCCCCGCAACCGCCCCGCAACCGCCCGCAGGCCTCGCACCTCCCCAACCCCGGCCGCGGGCCGGCCGCGAACCGCACGACACCACAGGCGGCCGTGCCGCCGCCTCCACCGAATCGGAGATTTTCGAGCAGCCGGCGTGCAGTGGCGCGCCGGCGACCTCGCGCGGTCGCGGCGACACGCTCCGCAGTCGCGGCGACACGCTCCGCGGTCGCCGCGGCGCGCGCCGACAGCACCGCAAACACACCGTGACCGCACAGCACCGCCGCGAGTTTCAGAAATGCAAGTGTTCTGGACCAGTCTACACTACTCAGCATCGATCTCGACTGCGAACGCGCCGTGGGAGGCCGTGACGCATCCCGTCGCGGAACGCACCATTTATACGCGCCCCGACGGAACCTCGGGTCACGACTATGCCGAGTTCCAATGGGCCTCAGAAGGCGACCCGAAACAAGCTAGCGAACAAACCGCGGAACCGTGGCATTTCGCCGCCGCAGCGTGCCATTCAGGAGTACGACGAGGGCGACAGCGTCCACCTGAAGATCGACCCGAGCGTGCCGAAGGGCCGCTTCCACCCCCGCTTCGACGGCCGAACCGGGACCGTGATCGGCGAGCAGGGCTCCGCGTACAAGGTGGAGATCACCGACGGCGGCAAGGACAAGACCCTCATCGTCACGGCGGCGCACATGCGCCTCCAAGAGAACTGACGCGATGACGATCTTCAAGGAGAAGCTCGACGAGGAGACGATCACCACGGCGGAAGCCAAGGAGATCCTCGCCGAGATCGAGGCCGAGCGCGCCGACGACGAGGAGCGCGACCTCCGCTACGAGCTCGCGCGCGCCATCGAGCACGCGAACCGGTTCGCGCTCCTCGACGGCGAGGAGTCCCGCGAACTCGTCGAGGAGCTCGTCGAGCTCGAGAAGGTCGACGAGACGACCGCGATCAAGATCGCGGACCTGCTTCCCGAGGACCGGACGGAACTCCGCTCGGTGTTCGCCCAGGAGCGCTACTCGCTGAGCGGCGACGAGCTGGACGACATCCTCGACGTCGTCGCGAAGTACGCCTGAACGCCGGGGCCCACGCCCGGCAGGAACCGGGGCGTCCCGTCCGTGCGGTCGGTCCGGAACGCCGACCGCCGCGGGCGGTTTCTTAAGTATCACCTCCTCGTAGTGACGGGCATGAGTTCTCACGACGCCGGGACCGGCCGGAGCGTCTCGACCGCGGCGACCACCCGCCGCCTCCTCGCGGACGGCGGCGAGGCCGCCGACACGGAGTCCGACGGAGACTCGGCGTCCGGCGCGGTCGCGGACGAGGACACCGCAGACGGGGACGCTGCGGCCGACACGGCCGCGAGTGACGCCGCTTCCGATGGCGAAAGCGGGGAGTATGCCGTCCTGCTCGACGTGCTTCCGCAGGGTCGTCCGGGCGACGACCGCCCGCCATCCCAGAAGTCGCCGGTCGCGTACGCGCTCGGCGAGCCCCAGTTCCAGCTGTACGAGCTGACGCTGTCGTCCGCCGAGGAGCTCTCGGTGGGTGACCGGATCCGGATCGGACCGGAGGCGGCCGACGTGATCGACCGCTTCCGGGAGGTCGACCTCGGTGACCTGACGCACAACGCGGACGCGGAACTGGAGTACGCCGTCGAGGCGATCGTCGAGGCGAACGAGCGCCGCTTCGTCGACTTCTACAACGAGGCGGGACCGATCAGCCTCCGACTCCACCAGCTCAACCTGCTGCCGGGCATCGGCGAGAAGCTCAGGAACGACATCCTCGACGAGCGCAAGCGCGGCCCCTTCGAGAGCTTCGCGGACGTCGAAGAGCGCATCTCCGGACTGCATAGCCCCCGGGAGGTGATCGTCGACCGCATCGTCGAGGAGCTCCGCGAGGAGGACCTGAAGTACCAGCGGTTCGTCGGCTACGAGGGGTAGTGCCGTCCGCGGAGCCGCGGCCCCCTCGTCGAGGAGCCAGCACCCGAAAACGGGGGCTTTACCCGGAATCGTCGCGTAGCCGCGGGCAATGACCGACCCATCGACACCGGCGTCGCCCGACGCGGACGGGGACGGCCGGCCGACGGGCGACCGCGATCCCGACGCGCTGATCCGCCGTGCGGGCCTCGCCGTGGATCCCGATCAGGATCAGCACTTCCTCGTCGACGACCGCGTGCTCGACCGTATCCCGGGCTACCTCCCCGACGGGACCGACACGAGCCGCGTGCTGGAGATCGGCGGCGGTGCGGGCGCGCTGACCGACCGCCTGCTCGCTCTGGTCGGCGGCGGCGAGGGGGTCGGGGACGACGCGGGCGACCGGGGGCAGTCCGACGGTCACGGGACTCTCACGGTCGTGGAGCGCAACGCCGACTACGCCGGCTTCCTCCGCGAGGAGTTCGCGGACGCGGTCGCGGCCGGCCGGCTGGAGGTGGTGACCGGCGACGCCCTGGACGTGGCGCTGCCCGAGTTCACCGCCTGTGTCGCAAATCTGCCGTACGGCGCGTCCTCGGAGATCGCCTTCCGCCTGTTCCCCGAAAAGCGACCCATGGTCCTGATGTTCCAGCAGGAGTTCGCCGAGCGGATGGTCGCGGAGCCGGGGACGAGCGAGTACGGTCGGCTCTCGGTCTCCGCCCAGCACTACGCCGACGTGGAGATCGCGGAGCACGTTCCGCGCGAGGCGTTCTCGCCGCCGCCGGCGGTCCAGAGCGCGGTGGTGCGGTGTACGCCCCGGGACCCCGACTACGAGGTCGCCGACGAGGCGTTCTTCCTCGGGTTCGTGAAGGCGCTGTTCACGCAGCGCCGCAAGACGGTCCGGAACGCGATCCGGAACACCGCCCACATCTCCGGGCTGGGCGCACCCGAGGCGGTCGTCGAGGCGGCAGACGAGGACCTGCTCCGCAAGCGGCCGGGTGACCTCGCGCCCGCCGGCTTCGCGGCGCTCGCGGAGCTGGCGCGCGAGCACGGCCAGCCGGAGTGATCACCGTGACGGACCTCGCGCAACTGTCGCTGAACACGACGACGCGTCTCGCCGTCACCGTCGCCATCGTGATCTCGATCCTCGCCGTGCGGTTCATCGTCCGGCGATACCGCGAGCGCCGTGGCGGCGACCTCGGGGCGGTCCAGCGGCTGGTGTTGTCGACGGCCATTGCGGGGACCACCGCGCTGGGCGTCCTCGGGATGCTCGGCGTCTGGGAGCTGAGCGGCGCCCTCTACGACGCGTACGGCAACCTCGACCTGGCGGGCCAGGTCCCGGAGATCGTCCTCGCGATCGTCATCCTCGGCGGCGCCTACGCGCTGACGGACTTCGTCGGCCAGGTGATCCGCGAGATCGTGAGCGCGGGCGACTCGGTCTCGGACCATCAGCAGGAGGTGATCTACCGGCTCACGCAGCTGACGATCTACGCGGTCGCGTTCCTCGTGGTGGTCGGACTGTTCACCGAGAACCTCGGCAGCCTCCTCGTGGGGGCCGGCTTCCTCGGCATCGTGGTCGGGATGGCCGCCCGCCAGACGCTCGGCGCGGTGCTTGCCGGCATCGTCCTGATGTTCTCGCGGCCGTTCGAGATCGGCGACTGGGTCGAGGTCGGCGAGTACGAGGGCGTCGTCACCGACATCACCATCGTCAACACGCGGATCCGGACGTTCGACGGGGAGCACGTCACCATCCCCAACGACGTGATCGGCGGAAACCCGGTGCTCGACCGCACGAAGGAGGACCGGCTCCGCATCGAGGTCGAAGTCGGCGTCGACTACGAGGACGACCCGGAGCGCGCCGCAGAGGTCGCCGTCGAGGCGGTCGAGGGCGTCGACAACGTCCTGCAGATGCCGTCGCCGCAGGTGGTCGGCAAGCGGTTCGCCGACTCGGCGGTCGTGCTCGGCGTGCGCTACTGGATCGACAACCCCAGTTCCCGGAAGCGGTGGCGCACGCGCACGGGCGTCATCGCCGCGGTCCACGAGGCGTTCGCCGAGGAGGGGATCACCATCCCGTTCCCGCAGCGCACGCACTCCGCCCGCGAGGGCGGCGTCGGGGTCCGCCTCGACGACGCCGACGACCGGGGTCGGGGTGAAGAGGCCTCGGACGGGGGCGGCGACCGATGACCGACCTCGCCGAGCGCCGCGGTGCCGAGACGGCGGTCTACCAGCCCGCCGAGGACTCGGGCCTGCTCGCGGAGGCGGCGCTGGAGCGCGCCGCGGGCCGAACCCTGGAGGTCGGGACCGGCTCGGGGTGGGTCGCGGAGCGCGTCGCGACGGGGACCGACTGCGAGGTGGTCGCCAGCGACCTCAACCCGCACGCCTGCCGCGAGGCGCGCGACCGCGGGCTGTCGGTCGTCCGCGCGGACCTGCTCTCGCCGTTCGCCGACGGCAGCTTCGAGACGGTCCTGTTCAACCCGCCGTACCTGCCGACCGAGCCCGACAACGAGTGGTCCGACTGGATGGAGGCGGCGCTGTCGGGCGGTGAGACCGGCCGTGAGCTGATCGAGCCGTTCCTCGCGGACGTGGGGCGCGTCCTCCGGCCGGACGGACGCGTCCTGCTGCTCGTGAGCTCGCTGACCGGGTACGAGGAGGTGCTGGCGCTCGCGGAGGCGGCGGGGTTCGAACACGAGAAAGCCGTCGAGGAGTCGTTCCCGTTCGAGACGCTCACGGTGCTGGAGCTGACGCGGGAGTAGCGGAAGAACGCGCCGCGTGCCGCTGAGGGGCTCGGGACGACCGCGTCAGGCGAACGACCCGGCGTAGTCCGCGACGTAGCCGAACTGGTTCTCGTAGCCGTGCGCCGACAGCAGCACCGGGTAGAAGTCCTCGTCGGCGACGAGCCGCTCGCCGTCCGCGGCGGCGAACGCCTCGCCTGCCCGCACGCGCTCGAAGTTGCGCGCGAACACCTCGTAGTCCGCCGCCGGGGGCTTCGGGATCCGCTCCAACAGCCGATAGACGTCGATCTCGTCCCGGCCGCCGGCGTCGACGACGCTATCGGTGGCCGGCGCCGGGAGCGCGCCCGTCGCCGCGAGGAACGCCCGCGCGAGCCAGTAGGCGTTGTCCGCGGCCGAGTCGGTCCCCTGCTCGCCCGCCTCCACCTCGATGGTGTGCGGGTGCTCGATGAGGCGCCCCTCGGTGAACCGGTCGGTCTGGATGACGATGTCGACCGGCAGGTGGGGACAGACGCCGCGGGTCACCTCGTCCATCGAGTCGATCACGGCGAACGGCTCCGCGTACGACTGCGTGGAGTGGATCGCCAGCGTCGTACAGCCGGTCAGCTCCTGTTGCAGGCGGTGAGCCAGCCGCTCCTCGTGGGCGTTCCCGTCCGGGTCCCCGGGAAACGCGCGGTTGAGGTCCGTGTCGACGTACCGCTCGCCCGTCGCCAGCGCCTCCTCGTTAGCGATGATCAGTTTCACCGGCCGCTCGACGTCCTCGTCGTCGGCCAGCAGTCGCTCGACAGCTCGGACGCCGCAGGGCTCGTCGCCGTGGATCCCGCCCACGACCGCGATCTCCGGGGTGCCCTCCCCCACCTCGAACACTTCCATGGTGGATCCCAACACCCCGGCGGATAAGTGGGGTTCGGATCCGGCGGCTCCCGCGGGCGCCTCCGCCGGCGCCGGGGGACGCCTCACGGTCCGTGTTCGAGTCGCTCCGCGTACTCGCGGTCGGCCGGGTACGCGTCCGGGCGCGCGCCGTCGAGTTCGATGCGCCACCCGTCGATCGCCGCCGGGTCCGCGAGCGCGGCGTCCAGGGTCGCGCGGACGTCTCCCACGTCGACGCCGTAGAAGTCCGCCGGGACGCCCCGGAGGTACTCCAGCGCGGTCGTAAAGAGGCTCCGCATGCCGTCGTCGTCCGCGAAGTCCGCGCGCTTGTACGCGCCCGCGGCGACCTGCACCATCCCGTGGAGGTAGGCGGACTCGACGCGCCCGGCCCCGTAGTTGTACCACTCGTCCTCGAAGCAGTCGTGGGCGGCGTGGTACTCGCCGGCGTTGAACAGGCGGACGCCGTGCTCGGTCGCGCGCCGGAGGGTCGCGTGCTCCCAGACGCGGTCGTCCGCGCGCCACCCGGAGGGGTCGCCGAGCGGCGGGGCGACGCCCGGATCACGGGTGTGGTCGTCCATGGGCCGTGTTTGGTCCGCGGGCGCCTAACGGTTGCCCCTGGTCGGTTGGCGACTCGGCCGCGCCCCGTCACCCCGGCCGCGGACCGTCCGACTCGGAGACGGAGCGGCCACGAACCGACGAGTTAAACACGCACGCTCCTGTACCGGAACTCGCGTGCGAGGGTAGCCAAGTCTGGAAACGGCGGCGGACTCAAGATCCGCTCCTGTAGAGGTCCATGCGTTCAAATCGCATCCCTCGCATCGCCGGGGTCCACCCCCCGTGATGCGGAAGGGCGCTCTCGGGGCGTTCTTCCCTCGCAAAAACTCTGCACGAACTGCCGAGCGACGGGTGTCTCTCGCCCCCGACTCCCCGTGGTTCCGTTCGGGTCCACGATCCTCCATATGTGGATAAATGTCATCGATTCGTCGAGGGAAAGATACAAGAAAGAGCCTTGAACACGAATTGCCATGGGTGAGACACCCGCGGACGACCGTATCGAGACGCGCCGACGGACCCTGCTCGCGGCGGCCGCGGGTGGTCTGTCGGTCGGGGCGCTCGGCGGGGCACCGGGCGCCGCGGCCGCACAGGACGGCGACACGCTGACCATCGTTCACGACACGCACTTCCACGGTCGGTTCGAGGACGCCTCGGACGCCGAGAAGACCCTCGCGCGCTACTACGTCGAGGCGGCTCGGCTCCGCGAGGAGTACGGCAACAGCGCCTTCATCGGGAACGGCGACGACCTCGCGCCGTCGCTGCTGGGACTGGAGTACGAGGGCGCACACATGATCGAGGCGCTCAACTACATGGAACCGGACGCGGTCGGCGCGGGCAACCACGAGTTCGACTTCGGCATCGACGTGGCCGAGCAGCGGTTCTCGGACAGCGAGTTCCCGTGGACGGTCGCGAACCTCCGGACGCCGGACGGCGACGCCATCCCCGGCACCGACCGCTGGCTGACGATCAACCCCGGCTCCGTCACGCTGGGCGTCTTCGGACTCGTCGTCAACGGTTTCTACTCGATCACCGACTACCCGGAGGAGTACGAGGTCATCGACAACGTGGAGGCGGCCCAGGAGGCGACGACCGCGCTCAAGGAGAACATGGGCGCGGACTTCGTCGTCTGTGCGGCGCACATCTCCAGCGGCCAGCAGGAGCGCGTCGCGGAGGCGGTCGACGGACTCGACGCCATCGTGGGCTCCCACTCCGGGATCACGTTCGCGGGGCCGAAGGTGGTCAACGATACGGTCATCGCCGAGTTCGGCGACGAGTTCGACCACCTCGGCCGGCTCACGTTCGACATGGAGTCCGGGGACCTGTCCGACTGGGAGCGCCTCGACTTCTACAACTCCGAGGCGCTGGGCGACGACGAGAGCCCCCCGGAGGAGACAGAGAACTACACGCCGGTCGACGTGCAGTCGGTCGAGCCGGACCAGGAGCTCGCCTCGCTCTCCGAGGAATACCTCGGTCAGCTAGAGGACCGGCTCGGCGAGCCGATCGTCGAGTCCGAGGTGGAGCTGAACGCCACCTTCGACAACTACGCCATCGAGACCGGCTGGGGGAACCTGATGACCGACCTCGCGCGCGAGGTCGGCGACCTCGACCGCGAGATCGACGTGGCGACCCAGAACGGCGGCGGGATCCGGTCGGGGAGCACGTACGGCCCCGGCCCCATCACCGGCCTCGACGTGATGGACATCCTCCCGTTCCCCAACGAGATCGAGGTGTACGAGCTCTCGGGCGCACAGCTGTACGAGTACCTCGAGGGAGAAGTGCGCCCGCTCCCGAGCCAGTACGGCGCCCAGCCCGCCATCCAGGTGTCGGGCGTCTCCTACGAGTGGACCGGCCACGACGACGAGGGGGAGATCGACAACCTGTTCGTCGGCGGCGAGCCCTACGACGAGGACGAGACGTACCTCGTCGCGACCAACGACTACGTCGCGGGCAACTCCGTCATCGGCGACGGGGAGCTCGTCCTCCAGTCCGGGCAGTTCCAGGGCCCGTACACCATCGACAAGCTGGAGGAGCGCGACACGGTCGCGCCCGAGCGCGAGCACCGCATGATCCGCGTCGACGAGGACCTGGGCGACGCGGAGGTCTCCGTCGACGGCGACACGACGACGGTCACGCTGCCCAACCCCGAGGCCTCCGAGGGCGTCGTCGAGGACACCTACCGCGCGGTCTCGCGCACCGGGGCGGTCGTGCAGGCCGAGGGCGTCTCGGAGACCGACGACGCCGTCGAGGTGACCTTCGCGGCGGACGCGCTCGCGGACCTGGCCACCTCGGCCGAGGAGCCGGTCGTCCGCGTCTTCGGCGAGTTCGAGCCGAACGACGAGCACTACGGCTACGAGTCCGACGGCGAGACGGTCGACCTGCCGAACTCCTCGGGCTACGACGCGTTCAAGCTGAAGGGCCGGATCGACGCCGACGCGGCGGCACAGACCGGCGACGAGGCGACGGAGGGAACCACCGACGAGCCGGCCACCGAGGCCGACACGGCGGACGGCGGTAGCGATCAGGAGACGGACGCCGGCGGCGAGACGGGCGACTCCGCGCCCGGCTTCGGCGTCGGTGCGGGCGCGGCCGGCGTCGCCGGCGGCGCGTACCTCTACGACCGGCTCGCGGACGACGACGCGGCCGACGAGTCGGAGTAACGGCGCACGCCGACCGCCCCGAGTCGGCGGAACGGCGCGTCGGCCCTGTCTCGGCGACCGTCCTTCGTGCGGGCGGGAACGCCCGACGCTCTCATTTATCCGCGACCCCACACCCCACACGCGAATGACCCTCCCGGACCCGACAGACGGCCTCCCCGACCCCTCGGAGACGCCGCGCCGCGAGTTCCTGAAGGCGGCCGTCGCGCTCGGCGGCGCGGCCGGGCTGTCGGCGTGTCTGGAGGCGCCGCGGGCCGGTTCCGGTGCGGACGGCGGCGCCGAGGCGGACGGGACCGACGGGGGCGCGAGCGACCTCGCGGACGTACCGACCGGCGACCCCGCGGCGTTGCCCGACCGGCAGCACGCGTGGAACGACGCGCTCCCGACCGACGAGGACGGGAACGTTCGCCCGCCGCGACACCACGTCCTCCGGTACGCCGGCCTCGCGGTCGACCCGACGGACGACAAGGAGCGCGAAGCGGCCCGCGAAACGCTTCGAGAAGCGCTCTCGGCGCTCGAACGCGCGTTCGCGTGGTCGAACGAGGGGCTCCTGTTCACGGTCGGCTACGCGTCGGCGTACTTCGACCGGTTCGACGCGTCGCTCCCCGCGTCCGTCGACCTGCCCGCGCCGACGGCCCTGACCGACATGGAGGACCCGGCGTTCGACGAGGCGCCACTCCTGGCCCACCTCGCCAGCGACGCGCCCGCGGCGCTTCTGTCCGCGGACGAGGCGCTGTTCGGGGAGGCGACGACCGTGCGGTCGGGCGAGCGCGCGGAGTCGGTTCCGGACCTCTCCGGCGTGCTCGACCCCGTCGACCGCCGAACCGGGTTCGTCGGAGCCGGCCTCCCGCGGGAGCACCGCGGGGTCTCGGGGCTCCCCGAGGACGCGCCGATCCCGGAGGGCGCGCCGCTGATGATGGGGTTCCGGAACGGCTTCCGCGCGTCGCAGGCGACGGAGGACCGCGTGACGATCGCCGAGGGCCCGTTCTCGGGCGCGACCACCCAGCACGTCGCCGCGCTCCGACTCCAGCTCAACGCGTGGTGGCGACAGGAGAGCCACGCCCAGCGCGTCGCGAAGCTGTTCAGCCCGGTCCACGCCGCGGAGGAGCGCGTCGGCGACTGGGGCGAGAAGCTCGGCGCGGACCCCGCGGTCGCTGACCTGCCGGAGGATGCGGTGGCGTACGCCCGCGAGTCGGGCGTCGTCGGCCACGCGCAGAAGGCCGCCCGCGCCCGCGAGGACGGCGCGCCGCTCCTGTTGCGCCGCGACTTCGACACAACCGACGGCGACCACGCGGGCGTCCACTTCCTGACGAACCAGCGCCGGATCGAGGAGTTCGTCCGCGTGCGGGCGGCGATGACCGGCGCGGACATCGCCGACGAGACCGCGGTCGGGAGCCGCGTGAACAACGGCATCCTGCAGTACGTCTTCGTGCGCCGGCGCGGGAACTACCTGCTCCCGCCGCGGCGCCACCGCGCCCTGCCGACGCCGACCCCGGAGTGACGAACGCGACTCTCACGAACGCCGCCTGCCTCGACCCTCACGAATCCCCGCCCCACACGACCACATGACCGACGATGACATTCCGCACGAACCGACCGACGACGCGCAGTCGCCTGACCGACAGACGGGGATCGCCACCCGGCTCACCCGCCGCTGCGCGCTCTCCGCGGGCGCGGCCGGCCTCGCCGGCGCGCTCGCGGGGTGTGCGGGCGACGGGTCGGAAGCGGACCCGGGCGTCTCGAGCCCGGCCGAAACGGCGACGGAGGACACCGGGACGGGCGCCGGGGGCGGCCCGACGCTCGCGCGCGTCGAGGACCCGCCGGCCGCGGTGTACGTTCCGACCCACTTCGAGGCGATGCGACACCTCGACCCGATCCGGGCCGGCCCCTACGAGGTGGTGCCGATGGTGACGTATCCGCACGCCTTCTGGACCGTGACGGGCGAGACCGTCGAACGGACCGAGCCCTCGGGCGCCGAGGACGTCCACCTGATGGTGACCGTCCGCGACCCCGAGACGGGCGCGGTGATCCCCGCCGAGACCGGCCTCGAACTGACGGTCGGTCGCGAGGGCGAGTCCGGGTCGACGCACGTTCCGTGGCCGATGGTCTCACAGGAGATGGGCCTGCACGCCGGCGACAACGTGCCGCTCGGGGAGGACGGCACCTACGAGGTCGCGGTCCGGGTCGGAGCGGTCGACGCACGCCTCACCGGCGACTACGCCGGCCGCTTCGACGAGAGCGGCACGGGGACGTTCACGTTCACCTTTGACGACGAGTTCCGGAGCGAGGTGGTCGAGGGCATCGTCTACGTCGCGGAGGACGACCGCGGCCGCCGCGGCGCGCTGGCGAACGCGATGGCCCTGATGGGGTCGCAGGGGACCGAGGAGAACTCCGACACGGCGGAGGAGCCGCACCCCAACGGCGTCGAGCGCTGGGCGGGAGGCGAGGCGGGGCACAGATACGGCACCTACGAGCGCGCCCCGGACGCCGGGGAGCTCCCGCCCGCGGACGCCCTGCCCGGAACCCTGCAGGGCCGTCCCGTGACGGGCGACGCGGTGCTGGCGACGACCCTGGTCGCGGCGGGATCCCGGTTCGTCGACGGCGACGAGCGGTACCTCGCCGTCTCGCCGCGCACGCCCTACAACCGGAGTTCGCTCCCGATGACGGCGCTCTCGTACGAGCAGCGCCGGGCGGGCGAGGCGGTCTCGTCCGGCTCCCTCACCGCGACGCTGGACCACGAACTCGGGTACCACTACGGCGCCGCGCTGTCGGACGCCCGGACGGGAGACGCGGTGACGCTGACGGTCGACACGCCGCCGCAGGCGGCCAGACACGCCGGCTACCAGACCGCGTTTCGCGAGATGCCGCCGGTCGAGGTCGAGTTGGAGGTACCGGAGTGACCCGCGCCGGCGCTGGCGGGGACGACGGGGCGGGCGGTCCCGAGGTCCGCCGCCCGAGCGTTCGCCCGCTCGCGGCCGCCACACTCGCGTGTCTGCTGTTCGCGGGCGTCGGCCTCGGCGCGGCGGTCGGCCCGGCCGCGGCGGGCGACAACGTCGCCGTGTTCTCCGTGGAGCCGGAGACGACGACCGCGGAGCCGGGCGACACGGTCTCCGTCAGGGTGGGACTGGAGAGCCACGGCGCCTACGGCGACGCCGAGGTGGCGGCGGTGGACCTGTGGCTCGACTACCCGACGAGCCACCTCGCGGTCGAGCGCGTCGAGCCCGGGGACTGGTTCGCCGAGGCGTCCGCGGACGCGGCCGACTCGCCCGACTACGCCGAGAGCGTCCGAAACGCGGAGTCCGGGGTCGTGAGCGTCGACCAGTCGCTCCGGAACCCACGCGAGCAGGCCACGACCGGCGTCGCCCACTTCGCGACGGTTACCTTCCGCGTCCGGGATGAGGCCGACCCGGCGACGGCGCGGATCGACGCCTCGCGGAGCGAGGTCCTGCTGACGAGTCAGTACCCGCAGCCGGTCGCGGACGCCTACGCGGACGTGAACGTCTCCGGCGGCGGCCCCGACGCGGACCCGGCGTACGTCGAGGAGCCGGCGTTCGAGTCGTTCGGCGGCGGGGGGGAGGAAGCGAAGACGACGTCGGCGCCCGCGGAGACCGGTGATGGCGACTCGACCGGCGCCGCGGAGTCCGGGTCGGAGAGCGGCGTTTCGGTGCCAGGGTTCGGGCCGGTCGTCGCGCTCCTCGCGCTGCTGGCCGCGGCGCTGCTCGGCCGGCGCTGATCGCTCGGTTCGGTATCGACGGAAAGGTGAGAAGCCGGCCGCAGAAAGGGGACCAGACGCGCGCCGTCGCGGCCGTTTTTCTCCCCTATCAGGGGTGGAACTCGTCCTCGAACTCCTCGGGGCCCTCCTCGTCCGGCGGGACGAACTGGCCGGTCAGCAGGTAGCTGACGAGGAAGAACACCGCGAACCCGGCCATCACCGCGCCGACCGACTGCACGACGAACGGGATGTCGTTGTACCACGCCCAGCGGTCGACGACGATTATCGTCAGCACCGCGGCCGCGATCGCCTTCTGCTCGTCCGTCGGATCCGTCACGAACCCCTTCACGTCCTCGGCGAGTTCGCCGAAGAAGCCCATCTCAGGCACCCCCGTGGTCCCTGATGACCTCGCGGACGCGCGAGAGACCCTCCTCCAGTTCCTCGGTCGGGAGCCCGAACCCGATCCGGAAGCGGTTCGGGTAGCCGAACAGGTGCCCGGGCGCGAGCACGACGCTGGCCTCCTCGACGACCGTGCGACAGAAGTGTTCCGCGTCGTCGAAGGCGTCGGGGACCGTCACGAACCCGTTGACGCCGACCGGGTCGTGCCACTCCAGCCCGCGGGCCTCGACCCACTCGGCGACGGTGCGGCGGTGCTCGCGCGCGAGGTCGCGGTTCTCCTCGAGGATGCGGTCCTCGCGCCGGCCGAGCGCCTGCTTCGCGACGTGCTGGTCGATGATCCCCGGGGAGATGGTCGTGTAGTCCTTCCAGCCCCACGCGGCGTCGACGACCTCCTGCGGGCCGGCGAGCCAGCCGAAGCGCAGACCCGCGAGCCCGTACGCCTTCGTCAGGCTGGCCGTGGAGATGCCGTGCTCGCCGAAGGACGCCACGGGCGGCAGCGGGTCCTCCGCGAGGAGGCGGTACACCTCGTCACAGAGCAGGTAGGCGTCGTTCTCGGCGGCGACGTCGTACACGGCGCGCATCGTCTCCTCTGAGTGGTAGCGCCCGGTCGGGTTGTTCGGGTTGTTCACGACGACGACGGCGGTGTCCTCGCGGACGGCGTCCGCGACCGCGTCGGGGTCGAGCCGCCAGTCGTCCGCCTCTGAGAGCTCGACGCCGGTCACCTCGCCGAACGCCTCGGGGACGGCATGGAGCGCCTGATAGGTCGGCGTGACGACGACCGCGTGGTCGCCGGCGCCCTTCGCTCCGCTCCCCGCGCTCGGGCCCGACCCGAGGATGGAGAGGAACGCGAGGAAGTTCGCCTCCTGCGTGCCGCAGGTGAAAAGCACCTCGTCGACGCTCCGGTCGTACCGCTCGGCCACCGCCGCGCGGAAGTCGGGGTCGCCGTTGGTCGGGATGACGTAGCCCAGCTCGCCCGGGTTCAGGTCGAACCGCGAGGCGTCGAGCGACCGGATCCCGCTTTCCGCCAGCATGATGTCGGCCTCGTGTTCGTACTCCGCGAACCAGCGCTCGAGGCCGAACGGCGCGATGTCCATACCCGACGTTGGCGGCTGGCGTACGTCAAGCCTGCGGGACGCGACGAGGAGCCCCACGGCCTCGAGGAGCGGTGGCACCGCGACGGCCGCGAACCGCCATCCGTTTATCCCGGCCGCGCGAAGAGCGGCCAATGAGCGAGACCCTCGACGAGGACCTCTACCAGCGGACGCTCGCGCTGATCGAACCGGGCGAGATCGAGCTCGTCGGCTGCGTGGTCCACACCGACCTCGGCGGCGACGAGGATCTGGAGATGCACGAGCTGACGGTCGCGATCAACGACGTGCTCGCGGAGCTTTCGGGCAAGGGCGAGGCGTACATCGAGGCCGGCAACGACGACCCCGACTTCTCCTCGAACCAG
Organism: Haloparvum alkalitolerans; assembly: GCF_050122995.1. Lineage (GTDB taxonomy): Archaea > Halobacteriota > Halobacteria > Halobacteriales > Haloferacaceae > Haloparvum > Haloparvum alkalitolerans. The sequence goes on along the minus strand of NZ_JBNLIA010000008.1, from coordinate 31,443 downwards.
TTCCAGGGGCGCACGCTCGACGACGAGGCGTTCGTCTGGGAGTGCCAGCAGCTCCTCCGGCAGGGCACCTTCGACCTCGTCTTCTACTACGAGGCGGACGTCGATCAGGACGCGGTCGTCGCGGAGCTCGAGGCCCTCGACGGCGTCGACCGCGTGACGCAGGTCCCCTGACGCCGCCGCGGCATTTCTGCACCACCACCCATGAGCGAGACCGTCCTGATCCCCGGCGGCCGCGACGTGCGCGCGAGTCTGGACGTCGCCGATTTCGACTCGGTCGACGACGAGTCCGCTGCCAAGTCCGACGCCGACGCCTGCGTCGTCGCCTGCCCGCCCCATCCCCAGCACCGCGGCCACCGCGGCGACGAGCGCCTGCGCGCGGTGAGCGACTTCCTGACGGAGCGCGGGATCGACTGCCTACGCTTCGACTACGGCGACTGGGACGAGGGGTACGGCGAGACGACGGACGCGGACAACGCCGTGGCGTGGGCCCGCGAGCGGTACGACCGCGTCGGCCTGTTCGGGTTCTCCTTCGGCGGCTGCGTCGCGCTCGTGACGGCCGCGAGCAACCCCGACCTCCGCGCGGTCGCCGCGCTCGCGCCCGCGGCCCGGCTCAACCCTGACACGGACGCCGTCGCGGCGCTCGACGCGCTCGCGGACGCCGGCACCCCCACGCGCGTCGTCTACGCGACGCGCGACACGACCGCGGACTGGAAGCCGGTCGTCGAGCGCGCGCGCGAACTCGGGCTGTCGGTCGCGGAGATCGACGCCGACCACTTCTTCGTCGGCAAAAGCGGGCAGGTCGCAAAGGCCGTGGGGCGTTTTCTGTCGCCGCGGTTGGGGAGCGCGGGCGATCCCTGATTGGCGGAGCCGGGCGCGCTTAATCTCTCTTGCGCTTGTGAGATATGACAAATATTTCAAAAATATTTAACCGTACCAGTTTATATCGTCCCAACTTATTGATAGTGCGTACAAGAATGGCAATAATATGACTGTTATCGGAGACATGACAAGAATAAGTGCGGATAATAAGATATAATAGACAACTTTACCGGATACAACCACTGCTTTGTCGAGTGGTTCCCATACTGTCCCTTTATTAGAGAGATAAATATAATAAACTCCGAATATCCAAAACGCGACAAGAATTATCATCGATAGAAATTCTGCAAACATACTGTTCTAATTGATGCATCAGCGTAAATTTGTTATGTCGTCTCTGAGGTCCCCACCACATCCCACTCAAAGACAATTATGGTGTGTGTTCTTGATTAATCTGGGTGTAAATAACTAACTTGACCGAATCTTATTTTAAGTAGACTACTCGGCGGTTAATCTCACCACGGCCTATAACCCGTATCTGTCGAAATACGCAGGCTAAGGTAAGCCTTAGCTATACCCCCGCCACCGCCGGCCGCACTCCTTGCACTTGAAGAATCGCGTCGGGGGCTCGTCGGCGGAGCCGGTCTGTTTGATCGTGTACCACGCCTCGCCGTGGCCGCACTCCTCGCAGACCACGTCGGTCGCGGTCGGCTTCCCCTCGAAGTTGGCGCCCTCCTCGGTCTCGATCACGTCGTCGTCGCTCTGCGCCTCGGTGGAGGTGAACTGCTCGGCGAGGCCCTCCTCCTGCTCGGACGTGGCGCCGCAGTCGTCGTTCTGACAGACCATCTCGCCGTCGACCGACACCATCATCGAGCCGCATTCGTCGCAAAACTGCATGGTCGTCGTAGGGGAGTGGCGCCCTTATGTCCCGCGTCTGGGCGGTGACGGCGGCGCGCCGGCGACCGCGGACGCGGTCAGCCGCGGTCGAACTGCGGCCCCTCCTCCGCGATCATGGGGCAGCCGCGCACCCGGAAGTGGTCCTCGTCTGTCACCTCGACGATCGCCGTCCCCTCGTGCTCGCAGGCGACGGCCGGCGGATCGGTGAAGTACGGACAGCTCTGGCAGTACTGCCGCTTGTCGACGATGTGGTCCGCGCGGTCGCCCCCTTCCTCGTCCTCGTCGACCGGAGTCGCACCGACGCCGGCCTCCGCGGCCGGCGCCGGACCGACCGGCGCCTCCTCCTCCTCGGAGAGCGCCTCCCACACGTCCTCGTCCAGGTCGCCGACCTCCATCTGCTCGAAGGGGTCGGTCTCTGACCCCTCCGCGCCGGCGCCCGCGTCCAGGTCCGCGAAGGGGTCTTCGGACTCGACGTCCGCGTCCACCTCGGCAAACGGGCTCTCGGGGGCGCCGCCCGCGTCGAGTCCGGGATCGACGTCGACTTCGACCTCCTCCGGGTCCAGCTCGGTCAGGTCGCCGTCCCCGTCCGCGTCGTCGGGCGCGGTCCAGCCGACCTCCTCGTCCTCGTCATGATCGCCGTCGTCGCTCCGCGGGTCGTCGTCGCTCCACAGGTCGTCGCGGTCGTCGCGGTCGTCGTCCCACGGCCCCTCACCGTCGGTCATGTGCCGCCCTCGAGGATGTCGTCGGCCTCGGTCGACGGCTCCGACTCGCCTTCCAGCGCCGGGCGGTCGCCGACTATCAACCGCGCGGTTCCGAAGAAGCCGGACTTCGGTTCGACCGACTCGAACGTGCTCTCGCAGTGCGGACACCGCGGCGCCGCCAGCAGGCCGACGTGGACGGTGTTCCCGCAGTTGTCGCAGTCGGCGTCCGTCACCCCGTGGCGGTTCGCGACCGCGGCCAGCTCCGCGGCGGCCTCGCGCTGTGCACGCTCCGTGTCGAGCTTCCCGGTTCGCCGCTGGAGCCGAACCACCGCGCCGGCGAGACGGTTCAGCTTCTCCTCGACTCCGTCGAGCGTCTCCTCGTACTCCGCGACGGTCCCCTCGACCTCGTCGAGCTGGCCGTCGACCCGCGATTCGACGCGGTCGATCCGACTCTCCAGGGCGGCCAGGTCGTCGCGGAGCGAGTCCAACGAGCTCGCAAGCGGTGGGTGGGAGTGGTCCTCGGCCGCCTTCGACTGCACCTTTCGGAGCACCTCGACGACGCGCTCGCGGACGTCCTGTACGTCCCCCTCGAGGGTCGTCCTGAGGTCGTCGACCTCGGCTTCGAGCGACTCGAGGTCGCCCTCCAGCGTCTCGACGTCCGACCGGAGCTCCCCGGCGTCGCCGTCGGTGAGCTCGTCGACGCGCGCCCGAAGCTGCTCGACGGTCTCCGCGTCCGGCACGTCGATGTCGTTCTCGTCGGCAAGCCGGACGACCGCCTGCGCGAGGAGTTCCTCGCGGTCCATCTCCGTCGGGTCCTCATTGCCCCCGGAGAGCTCCTCGGGCAGCGTCATCGTCGCGCACCCACCATCTCTGTGTCCCGTTTACCACGCAGACGTAAGTAAGCTTCCGGGGGGTCCATCAGCGGATCTTCCGTACGTCGCTGATGTCGAGTCCCCCCTCGTGGATGTCCGTCTCGAAGCGGACGATGTTCTCCTCCTCCAGCCGCGAGAGGACGCCGCGGAACTCGCGGACGACCATCGTCCGCGCGCGCTGGGACCCGCCGGTCTCCCACGTGAAGCGGAACGTTCCCCCCACGGCGTCCATCAGCGCGCCCGTCTTCTCGGCCGAGAGCGCGTCCTCGTTGACCAGAAGCAGGATGAGGCCCTCCCAGTGGAACGCCGCCTTCTTGAGTCCCTTCAACAGCATCGCGATGTCGCTCCACTCGATCTCGTCGGAGACGGAGGAGACGAGGTCGGTGATCGAGTCGATGACGACCAGGTTCCCGGCCGCGTTGGCGCTCAGGTAGTCGCCGAGTGCGGTCAGGACGTCCTCGCGCCCGGACCGGTTGCCGAGCTCCTGGAGGGTCGTCGTCTCGCCCATGTACCAGTCCCGCGGGATCGGGCTGAGCTGGAAGTACGCGCCCGAGAGGTCGGCGAAGGAGATCCGGTCGATGGCGGCGTCGACGATCTCCTCGTCCATCGTGTACTCCATCTCGCGCCGGATCGCGGCCTTGTCCGAGGTGAACGAGACGTAGTGGACCTCCGGGGGGACGGCCGAGTCCGGCTCGAGGTCCCCGTAGTAGAGGTCGAACAGCTCCTGGTCGCCGAGCGCGAGCGCGTTCATCGCGGCGCTGGTGTAGAGGAACTCCCGTGCACCCGCACCGGATTCCCCCGACAGCAACACGACGTTGCCCGGCGGCGCGCCGCCGCCCAGGATGGAGTCGAGCCGGGCGACGCCGAACGGAATACTCGCCATGGGTGCACGCCTCTCGCCGGCGGTTTAGCCGTTACGGCACTCACATGCACCGCCCGGCCGCCACCCTCGCCGACGGGACGCGCCGACCGCCGTCACTCCGCGTCGGTCCGTGCGCCGCGATTCCGTCCGCGGACGATCCGCACGGTCCCGTCGACGCCGGCCGCGTCGAGCGCCGCCTCGCCCGCCGCCGCGGCCGCGTCCGCCCGCGAGGCGTCGGTGACGCCGAACACCGCCGGTCCCCACGACGACTGTCCGGCGCCGAACACCGCGGGGTCGTCGTCGAGCGTCGCCACGAGGTCCCCCACGGGCGGGCGGTAGACCCCGCCCTGCTCGTCGGCGTACCACGCGCCGTTGAGTCGGCCGACCTCCGCGACCGCCCCGCCGAACGCCTCCGCGCGTCCCTCCGCGATCGCCGGGAGCACGCGCCGCGTCACCACGCCCGCCACGCGGTCGGCGATTCCCGGCTCCGCGCGCTCGACGGCCGCGCGCATGCTGGCGTCCTCCTCGTCGCCGTTCCGACCCGGCGGCGCGTCGGGCGTGAGAACCAGAAAGCGCCAGTCGTCCGGGACCGGGTGCCGCGCGGCGACCGGCGGCACCTCCCAGCTCCCGACGTCGGGTCTGTCCGTCGTGAATCGGGCGGTGGGGTGGCCGGCGTCGAGGACGAACCCGCCGCGCTCGAACGCCGCGACCCCCACGCCCGACCGCCCCCCGCGGCCGAGTTCCGGCGCTCGCTCGCGGACGGCCGGCGCCCGGTCGTGGGCCCGCGCGACGCCCGCGAGGACCGCCAGGGCGAGTTGCGTCCCGCTCCCCAGGCCGGCGTGGCGCGGCAGCGTCTCGCGGAGCGTCACCGCCGCGCCCGGCACCTCCAGCAGCTCGCAGGCGCGCTCGACGTACGCGTCGAGGTCCGCCGCGAGTGCGTCCGGGTCCCGCGCCGCGCCGTCGAGGCCGAGCGTGGCCGACGGCTCGCCCGAGCGCTCAGCGTCCACGACCACGCGCGGCTCCACGAGCGCAACCCCGAGCGCGCCGTAGAGGCGCTCGTGCGAGAGGCTGAGGTTCCCGAACCCGAAGTGGAGTCGGGCGCCGGCGGTGACGCGAACCATACCCGTACCTCGGCGGCCGGGACAAAAAGGGCCGGCGACGGTGGCCGGGATTGCCTGTGGCGGGACGCGACGCGAATCGGCCGCCGAACGAGGACCGCGGACGCATTTCTGTCCCGGTTCAAAAGGGGGCATTTCTGTCCCGGTTCAGAAGAACCCTCTCCGCGGCGGTGCGTGATGGCGGACTTATCGAACCAGCGGCATGTTGTAGCTCGTCTCGGCGTCCATCACGTACTCCCACGTCGCCTCGCACTCGCAGGAGACCTGATCGAACACCGAGGGGTCCTGCCGGAGGTCGAAGTCCTTGATTGCGGTCTGGACGCGGTCGTCGCACTCGCCGCAGTTGTGGGCGCCGCGCTCGGAGCCGTGACCGACGGGGTCCGAGACGACGATGGCGTCGACGTCCGCGGTCGCCTCCAGCACGTGCGCGACGGTCCAGAGCCACGGCGGGCGGTAGCCGCCCTCGAAGAACAGCTCGTCGACCATCGTGTAGCGCTGGACGTTGCAGGGGTTCATCGAGACGGTGTGACACCCCTCGACGCCGGCACAGCGCTCGATGGAGTCGATCATGTCCGTGGCCGCCTCCGGCTCCGCGAGGAACGGCGGCTTGAGCAGGAGGTACGCCTTCACGCCCGCGCCGACCGACCGCGCTTCAGCGCAAGCCTCCTCGAAGTCCGCGAACTCGAAGTACTTGTTCACGCAGTCGCGGCGCACGCGGTCGGTCGCGGTCTCCAGCCCGACCGCCACGTCCGTCTCCAGCCCGACCTCGGTGAAGTCCGAGACGCGGTCGGCCTCGACGAAGTCCGGCAGCGACTCGACGACGATTCGCTCGCGGTCCGCGAACGTCTCGGCGATGGCTCGCCGAGTCTCGGCGGGCACCTCGCGCTCGTCGAGGAAGGAGCCGGACGTGTAGATCTTGATCAGGTCGGCCGGCTCGTCCGCGTTCTCCGCCTCGTGGTCGAGACAGACCTGAATCTGGTCCATCAGCGCCTCGTGTGCGACGCTGCCGCCCTCGACGGACTCCGCGACGTAGCCGCACATCGTGCAGCCGCCGGCGCGGGCCCACCGACAGCCGCCGGTGTTGAGGATGATCGTGAGCGACTGCTTGACGCCGTCGGGCGTGTTGTCCTCGTCGACCCAGACGCGGGTCGGCTCGTGGGGGTCGTACGTCTCCGACTTCTCCGCGCGGATGTCGCGCATCACCTCGTTGTGGGCGTCCATCCCGCGGCCCTGCTCGAAGGCCTCCGGGCTCGGCTTGCTCATTACCGGAACCGAGGCGGTCGCGGCGTAAAGCCGCTTCGTCCGCGGTCCAGCCGGGCCGCCCGGCGGCGGAACTCACGCTCCGTTCTCGTCACCGCTCCGGGCTCCGCTCCGGGACAACCACGCGGCCGCGAGCCCGGCACCGATCAGCGCCCCCGACGCGTTCACGAGCGCGTCCGCCACCGCGAACGACCGCCACGGGAGCGGCGCCTGCACCACCTCGACGCCGAGACCGAACGCCGTCGCCGCCAGCGCCGCCAGCAGCGCGGCTACCACCGATCTCGGGAGCGCGTCCGCCGATGGAAACCCGATCCGTTCACGGAGAGCGACGCGGACCGGACGAACCAGCGCGGCCGCGAGCGCCGCGTAGCCGAGCAGGTGGAACGGGTCCGTGAGGCCGACGATCCCGGGGTCGGCCGGCGCTTCGCCGGGCACCGGCACCACCGACGCCAAAAGCACCGCCGCGGCGACGGCGACCGCCGGGCGCACGCCCGCACGCGGCGCCTCGGGGGTGTCGCTCGTTCCCGCCCCGTCTGTCGGTACCTGCACCGTCCGTTCCCTTCGACGACGGACGGCAAAACGGCGCCGGTCCCGAAGTAACTGGAACCAATTACGCCCTCGCGAGAACGCCTAACTGGGTACGGCACTAACATAATGAACGACCATTACATGACCGACTACGGCGGATTCCGCGACCGCGTGGCACAGATCGACCTCACCGACGGGGAGGTGACCTACCGGGGGATCAGCGACGAGTACGCCGAGAAGTACATCGGCGCCCGCGGACTGGGGGTCAGGTACCTCTTCGAGAAGGGGGCCGACGTCGACCCCGACTCGCCCGAGAACCGGCTGGCGCTGATGACCGGGCCGCTCACCGGGACCCAGACCGTGATGAGCGGCCGGATCGCCCTGGTGACGAAGTCCCCGCTGACGGGCACCGTCACCGACTCGCACCACGGCGGCTGGTCCGGCGCCCGGCTGAAGTGGGCCGGCCTCGACGGCATCCTGCTGGACGGGAAAAGCGAGGATCCCGTCTACGCGGTCGTCGAGGACGGCGAGGTCGAACTCCGCGACGCCTCCCACATCTGGGGCTACGGCGTCCACGACACCGTCGACGCGCTGGACGACGAGGTCGACGGCGAGGTCGGCAAGAACGTCTCCGTCATGGCCATCGGTCCGGGCGGGGAGAACGGCGTCCGCTACGCCTGCGTCGTCAACGAGGACGACCGCGCCTCGGGCCGCGGCGGCACGGGCTGCGTGATGGGCGACAAGAACGTGAAGGCGGTCGTCGTCAAGGGCGGGACCAGGATGCCGAAGCCGGCCGACCCCGACACGTTCCAGGAGGGGTACCAGCAGGCGATGCAGGTCATCCGCGAGTCCGACGTCACCGCCCCGAACGAGGGCGGCCTCTCGCAGTACGGGACCAACGTCCTGATGAACATCACCGAGGAGATGGACGGGCTCCCGACGAAGAACGCAACGTACACGTCGACGCGCGCCTTCGCCGACGCCGAGGGCGGTTCCGTCGACGCCGAGGAGGTCTCCGGCGAGAACGTCCGCGAGAACATCCTCGTCGACGAGCCGACCTGCCACTCCTGCCCGGTCGCCTGCAAGAAGGAGGTCGAGGTGCAGGTGAACCACAAGGGGACGGACATGAACGTCCGGATGGAGTCGTACGAGTACGAGTCCGCGTTCGCGCTCGGCCCGAACTCCGGCCACTCCGAACGGGACGACATCGCCCTCATGATCGACCGGTGTAACGACGTCGGCGTCGACACCATCGAGGTCGGCAACATGATGGCGATGGCCATGGAGATGTCCGAGGAAGGCAAACTCGACGACTACGGCACCCTCGACTGGGGCGACTCGACGGAGATGGTCGACCTCATCGAGGACATCGCGCACCGCGACGGCGACCTCGCGGAGCTGCTGGCGGAGGGCGCCGAGCGCGTCGCCGACGAGGTGGGCGCACACGACAACAAGCTCTCCGTCAAGGGCCAGACGATCCCGGCCTACGACCCGCGCTGCATGAAGGGCATGGGCATCGCGTACGCCACCTCGAACCGCGGCGCGTGCCACCTGCGAGCGTACACGCCCGCGGCCGAGATCCTCGGCGTCCCCGAGAAGGTCGACCCCTACGAGTGGGAGGGGAAGGGCGAGCTCACCGCCACCTTCCAGGACCTGCACGCGGTGTCGGACTCCTTCGACATCTGCAAGTTCAACGCCTTCGCCGAGGGGATCGAGGAGTACGTCCTCCAGTACAACGGCATGACCGGCCGCGACGTGACTGAGGACGAGCTGTTCGAGGCGGGCGAGCGCGTCTACAACCTCGAGCGCTACTACAACAACCTCGCCGGCTTCGACGGCGACGACGACACGCTCCCCAACCGCTTCCTCGACGGGCACCCGGACGCGATCCCGGGACAGGGCGCCAGCGAGGGCGAACTCTGCGAGCTCGACGAGATGAAGGCGGAGTACTACGACCACCGCGGCTGGGTCGACGGCGTCGTCCCCGACGAGAAACTGGCCGACCTCGACATCGGCGTCGGCCCCGGCACCGGCGTCTCCACGGGCGGCACCGGCGCGCCCGCGGACGACTAAGCTCCGACCTTTTTCGGCGTCGGGTTCGCGCGGCGCAGGCGCCGCGCTCACCCGTCCTTGAAAAATGTCGATCAAAAAGTGGCCGCGGTCGGCGCTGCGGGCGCTTCGCGCCCTCGCGCCGCCGCGGTTCCACAACCTCGACAGAAACCGCGACCGCGACAGCACCGCTACCACCACAACACCGCGACCGCATCCGCACCGCGACCGTATCCGCACCGCGACCGTATCCGCACCGCGACCGCAGCTACAGAAACGTGTGCACAGCACCGCGGGAGTTGACAGAAAACCCCACTAATGAGGTCGCTCGACGACATCTCGGCGAAGAGCGGTACGCTCTGAAACCGCCGCTATCGCCGAAAACCCTAATCTGCTCGGCGGAGAGGCGACGCGCATGTCCCTCTCGCGTACCGCCACCGTTCTCGGCGTCGGCCTGACCGCGTTCCTCGTCGCCACCGTCGTCGTGACGGAACTCGCGGCGTCGGCCGTCGAGTTCTCACTGTTTCTCGGACTCCCTGCGGGCGTCGTCGCGGGGGCCGTAGCGGCCGGACTCGTCCACCGCCGGCTCTCCCGCGTAGCGTCACCCCCGGTTCGGGGCGTGCTGGCCGGCGTCGCCGCGGTGAGCTACGCCGCGTTCGCGCTGTTCGCGGTCCGGTACGCCGTCTCCGCGGCGCGGCCCTTCCTGTCAACCGCGACCGTGGCGATAGTCGCGGTGGCTGTCGGTGCCGTCGCGGGACTCGCTGTGGGCGTTCGCGCCGAGCGAGACGCCGACCCAGCAGACTGACCGCTCCCCCGCTCGGCACCGCCGCATCGCTTAAGTCGGTACCAGCGGATCCCTGGCGACATGGGGTATGCTCCGCTCACCCTCTCGAAAGCCCTCCGCACGCCGCTCGGGACTGCGCTCGCGGCCCTCACGGTCATCGTGTTGGTGTACAGCGTCCTCGTCACGGCCCGCATCCTCGCCGGCGTACTGTTCGTCGCGCTGGTCGCACTCGGCTACATCGCCTACCGGCTGCTCGCGGCGGTCGAAGCGGTCGCCGACGGCCACCAGCGGCTCGCCGACGCCCGCGAGCACGAGGCGTTCTCGCGGTCGTCGAACGCGCCGCCGTCCTCGGACGCGGGCGACGCCAACGACCCGGACGACGCGGCCACGGAGCCGTGACCGACTTCACGCGCTCCGGACCGCGGCGCGGGACCGACGCTCGCGTTCAGAAGTCGGCCGCGACGCTCGTCTGCATTCCGTCGGTGTTGAACGCGCTCCCGGCGCCCGCGTCGTCCGCGACGATGATCCCGGCGCCGGAACCGGTCATCTCGCCGAACTCGGCAAGCGCGCGGTCGGCGGCCCGCTGGGCGCTCAGCCCGTCCTCCAGATACCGCACCGCGCGCCGCGAGAGCGTGACGCGCGCGATGTCCTCACCCGCGCCGGTCGCGCTGGCGCCGCCCGCGGGCGAACAGAAGAACCCGGAGCCGACCTGCGGCACGTCCCCCACCCGGCCCGCGAGCGCGAACGAGCGCCCGCCCGTCGAGGTGGCGGCCGCGAACGTCTCGCCGTTGAACGCGACCGCGCCGACGGTGTCGTGGTCGGGCGCCTCGCGCTCGTCGCGCCCCCCGCTGGCGCGGTCGGCGGCGCCCGCTCCGTCCCCGCCGCTTCCGCCGGCCTGATCGCTCTCGGACCCGAACCGCTCGTGCAGCCAGTCGAGGTGCTCGCGCGGGCCGCCCCCCGGCGGGTTCTCCTCGGCGAACCGCTCGCGCTTCTCGGCGGTCAGCAGGTCCACGCCGGTCTCGACGCCGAACTCCGCCGCGAGGTCGACCGCGTGCTCCCCGGAGACGAACACGTGCGGCGTCTCCTCGAGGACGACGCGCGCCGCGGAGACGGCGTGCTCGACGCCCGGCATCGAGCAGACCGCGCCGACCGCGCGGTCCGAGGTCATCAGGCCGGCGTCCGTTCGCACGACGCCGTCCGACTGGACCGCGCCGCCGACGCCCGCGTTGAACCGCGGGTTCGTCTCCAACACCCGGACCGCCGCCTCCACCGCGTCGAGCGGGCTCGCGGCCTCGGTCCCGGTCGCCGCCGCCTCGTCGAGAACTGCCTGCCTGGGCTCCGGCTCGTCCGGACTGCCGCCCGCGCCGCCGTGAACGATGACTCGCATACGCGGGAGGATTCGGGGGACGGGGTTAAGCCTCGGGGAAGCGGTCGGGGAAGCGGTCGGGGAAGCGGTCGAGGATGCGGTCGGGGGGTACCGTCGCCATCGAGCGATCGCTCCCGCCTCCGGTGAGCGAACCATACCGTAATTTATGTGAGGGAGACGACGACAGTCGAAAGAACAGCGGACTGCCGACAGCATGCCAGACCCAATCCGAGTGCTCCACGTCGAGGACGATCCGAACTTCGGCGATCTGGTCGCCAGCTATCTCGAACGGGAGAGCGACCGGATAACCGTCGCCTCCGCCAGAAACGCGGAAGAAGCCCTCGAACAGTTGTCCGAGAAGCGACCGGACTGCGTCGTGAGCGACTACGACATGCCCGGGCGAAACGGCATCGAACTCCTCGAGACGGTCCGGGACCGGTATCCGAACCTCCCGTTCATTCTCTTCACGGGGAAGGGGAGCGAGGAGGTCGCTAGCGAGGCCATCTCGGCGGGGGCGACGGATTACCTCCAGAAGGGCGGCGGGACGGAGCAGTACGCCATCCTGGCGAACCGCGTCCAGAACGCGGTCGAGCGGCGCCGGTCCTCGCTTCGCGCCGAGAACCTCGAACGGTTGCGACGGCTCGGCGGGCGGATCAATCGAGCGCTCGTCCAGGCGTCCTCGCGCGACGAGATCGAGACGGCAGTCTGCCGGATCGTCGCCGACGCGGAGCCGTACCGGTTCGCATGGGTCGGCGAAGTCGACCCGGAGAGCGACCGCGTCACGCCGCGGGCCGAGGCGGGGACGGCCGACGGCTACCTCGAGGAGGTGTCCGTTCCGGCCGGAGAGGGCCCCGACCAGCCCGGCCCCGCCGCGGTCGCCGTACAGGAGAACCGGGTCGCCGCCTCGCAGCGCGTCGAGAGCGACCCCCTCTTCGATCCGTGGCGCGAGGCGGCCCTCGAGCGCGGCTTTCGGTCGGTCGCCGCGGTGCCGCTCGAGTACGACGGGACCGTGTTCGGGGTCCTCGTCGTCTACGCCGGTCGCGAGCAGCTGTTCGACGAGGCGGAGCAGGCCCTCCTCGCGGAGCTCGCCGCCGACATCGCCCACGCGATCCACGCCTGTAAGGTGCGTCGGGAACTGGAGCTCCGTGATCAGGCGATAGGAGAGGCACCGGTCGGGATCGTGATAACGGGGAACGCCGACGAGGGACAGCCGATCCGCTACGTCAACGATCGCTTCGAAGAGATCACCGGGTACGACGAGGCGGAGATCCGGGGTCGGAACTGCCGGTTCCTGCAGGGGCCGGAGACGCGGGAGGAACCCGTCACCCGGATGCGGGAAGCGATCGACGAAGACGAGCCGGTATCCGTCGAACTTCGGAACTACCGGAAGAACGGCGACCGCTTCTGGAACCGCGTCTCGATCGCGCCGCTCCGTGACGAGGACGGCACGGTGACGAACTACGTCGGCTTTCAGGAGGAGATCACGGACCGAAAGGAGCGCGAACGTCGGCTCGAACGACAGAACGAACGGTTCGACGAACTGGCGAGCATCGTCTCACACGACCTGCGAACACCGGTCGAAACGGTTCGCGGATGGCTCGAACTGGCGGTCGAGACCGGGGAGGTCGAACACGTGAAGCGGGCCCGCGACTCGATCGAACGGCTCGACGACCTCCGCGAGGACCTGGCCGACACGCTCCGGAGCCGGGAGGTCGTGAGCGAGACTCGGCGAGTGGGTCTGGGGCGACTCGCGGAGGACGCGTGGGCGCGCGTCGACGCCGCGGACGGGTCCGATCTCCGGGTGGTAGACCAGTTCGACATCACCGCCGATCCGGACGCGACGCGGCGGCTCCTCCAGAACCTCTTCTCGAACGCGGTCGAACACTCCGAGGGGGCCGTGACCGTCCGCGTCGGGCGCACCGACGGCGGGTTCTACGTCGAGGACGACGGTCCGGGGATCCGACCCGAGAACCGCGACGCGGTGTTCGAGGCCGGGTTCACGACGAAGGCGGACGGAACGGGGATGGGCATGGTGAGCGTTTCGGGGATCGTCGACGCGCACGGCTGGCGGATCGAGGTCGCGGACGCCGACGCGCTGAACGGGACCCGGTTCGAGATCACCGTCTGAACCCCACGTCGGCTCGGTCGGCTCGGGAACAAAGGGAACGCGGACCGCCCGGCCCGCGGAAGCGCTATCCCTGTGAACGACTACCATCGAATATGCCTTCGACGCTGATCCACGCCGGGTTCGCGGCGCTGCTCGCGGCGGCGCTGCTGACGGACGACTTCGACGCTCGCGCGCTGGCGGTCGTGGTCGGCGCCGCGGTCGTCCCGGACCTGGACACGTTCATCGGGCTGTGGCTGATCGACGGCGGCCACCGCGCCGTGCTCCACAACCTGCTGGTGCCGTCCGCGCTGCTCGTCGCGGCGTGGGTCGACGTACGGCGCGGGACCGACTCCCGGATCCTGGCCCGGTGGGGGGCGGGAGGCTGGCGGCTCGCGTGGGTGAGTCTCTTCGGCGGCTGGATCGTCGCCGCGGTGCTGCTGGACGCCTTCTTCAACGGCGCGAACCTGCTGTGGCCCGTCCACGACGAGTTCATCGACCTCTCGGGACACCTGCTCGTCTCCGACCAGCGCGGGTTCGAGCAGACGTTCATCGAGTTCGAGCGCACCGCCGACGGCGGGACCGCGGTCGGGAGCGACCATAGCCGGGGGTCGACGGGCGAGCAGCACTACTGGACCTACGCGGACATGGGCCCGGACGCGGACGAGGACACCGAGCGGATCGGCTACGTCTTCGACCGCGGGACGTACATGGTGATCGCGCTGGCGGGCTACGCGACCGCGGGCTTCCGGCTGTTGGAAGCGCGGCGAGGCGAGTGAGGAACTCGACGCACGCGTCCGTTTGCGGCAGTCTTCGCGGTCGGGAGCGAAAGCGGCAGGCACTTTAGGGCGCTCCAAGAAGCCACGAACGTTCATGAGCTACGACAAGGTCGACGTGCCCGAAGAGGGCGAGGCGATCACGCTCGCCGACGAGGAGACGGGCGAGCTGGACGTGCCGGCGAACCCGATCATCCCGATCCTCCACGGTGACGGTATCGGGACCGACGTCGGTCCCGCCGCCCAGAAGGTGCTCGACGCCGCCGCGGAGGCGACCGGCCGCTCCATCGCGTGGATGCGCGTGTACGGCGGCGAGAGCGCCCGCGAGAAGTACGACGAGAACCTCCCCGACGACACCGTCGACGCCATCCGCGAGTTCCGCGTCGCGATCAAGGGCCCGATGACGACGCCGGTCGGCTCCGGCTTCCGTTCGCTCAACGTCGCGCTCCGCCAGACGCTCGACCTGTACGCGAACGTCCGCCCGACCTACCACCTCGACGGCGTCCCGTCCCCGGTGAAGAACCCCGAGGAGATGGACATGATCACCTTCCGTGAGAACACGGAGGACGTCTACGCCGGCATCGAGTGGGAGGCCGGCACCGACGACGTCGAGCAGGTCCGCGACTTCCTCGAAGACGAGATGGACGTGGCCGACGTCATCCACGACGGCCCCGTCGGCATCGGCGTCAAGCCCATCTCCGAGTACGCCTCCAAGCGGCTCATCCGCGAGGCGTACGACTACGCGCTCGCGAACGACCGCGACTCGGTGACGCTCGTCCACAAGGGCAACATCATGAAGTTCACCGAGGCGCAGTTCCGCGACTGGGGCTACGAGCTGGCCGAGGAGGAGTACGGCGACGAGCTCATCACCGAAGACGAGCTGTGGGACGAGTACGACGGCGAGCAGCCCGACGACAGCGTGGTCGTCAAGGACCGCATCGCCGACAACATGCTCCAGCAGCTCCTGACGCGGACGAGCGACTACTCCGTCATCGCGACGATGAACCTCAACGGCGACTACATGTCCGACGCCGCCGGCGCCCAGATCGGCGGCCTCGGCATCGCGCCCGGCGTCAACTACGGTCACGGCCGCGCGCTCGCCGAGCCCGTCCACGGCTCCGCGCCCAAGTACGCCGGCGAGGACAAGGTCAACCCGACCGCGATGATCCTCTCCGGCCGCGAGATGCTCGACTACCTCGGCTGGTCCGACGCCGCGGACCTGGTCCGCGACGCCGTCGAGGAGACCATCTCCTCCGGCAAGGTCACCTACGACCTCCACCGCCAGATCGAGGGCGGCGAGAAGCTCGCCACCTCCGAGTTCGCCGAGGCGGTCGTCGACAACATCGAGAAGCTGTCGTAAACGGCTTTTCGGGCCGTACCGCGCCGTTCGGCCGTCTTCACGTATTTATCCGACCACTTCGACGGGGACGAGGAGGAAGCAGGTCGCGCCGACCGCGAAGGTGGCGATTCCGACCGCCAGCCGCGGCCAACCGAGCTCCGACTCGTCGACGGGGGTCGCGGGGCCGTTGAACGCGATGAACAGCGCAAAGAGGCCCCAGAAGGCCCACAGGCCGACCGATTCCTGCAGTCCCTTGTCGAGCACCCAGTAGAGGTAGCCCGCGATGGCGAACAGTGCGCCGGGGACGAGCGAGGCCAGCGTCTCCTGCCGCTCGCCGAGCATGGCCCGGGTCATGTGGCCGCCGTCGAGCTGTCCGACCGGAAGGAGGTTCAGGAGGGTGAAGAACATCCCGACCCACCCGCCGATCACGACCGGATGGACCGACGCGCCGGCGTCTCGACCGAGCACGGCCGCGATCCACGACAGCAACGGCGGGTTGTTGAACACGATCATCCGTGAGGACTCGCGGAGCACGTGGTCGGGAACCGCTATCGGGTCGAGCGAGAGGCCGATCGCGGTGACGAGGACCGTCGCGACGAGGCCAGCCACGGGACCGGCCACGCCGATGTCGAACAGCGCCTTCCGGGACGGCATCCGCCCCCGCATCCGGATCACCGCCCCCAGCGTCCCGAAGGGGAAGACGAAGGGGATCACGTAGGGAAGCGACACGTCCACGCCGTGGTAGCGACCGGCCGCGTAGTGGCCCAGCTCGTGGGTGAGGAGGACGCCCAGCACTGCGGCCGTGAACGGCCACGCGCGGAGCAGCGTGAGGGGGTCCTCGGTCAGCGTCGACAGCGGGACGTAGTACCAGCCGTAGGCGCCGACGAACAGCGTGCTCGCGACCGTCGCGAGCAGCATGACGGCGTTGAGCCACGGGATCCCCTCGCGGCCGCTGCCGTGCGGGTGGGCGACCAGCACGTCGGCCTCCGCAGTCGACCGGAAGTCCACCTCGTAGCCCGCCTCGTGAAACGCGGGCGCCACTTCGCGGAGGAGCGCGCGCTCCGGGAGCAGCGACTCCCCAACGTACCGGATCCGGTCGCCGTCGTGCCGCACGTCGTCCACCCGGAAGAACGTACGGAGCGACTCCGGCAGGGGAACCGCCCCTGACGCCGGCGCGCCCTCCTGGCTGTCTGCCATCACCGAAGCCTGGGTTCGGCCGCCAATAAACCCCGCGCCGGCGGCGCTCCGGGCGCGAACGGTCGAGAACGCGTCACTGATCGACGCTTTCGGAGGGGCGGTGCGGTCGAGGCGAGAAAGTCCGGAAGGGCGGGGAGGGCGCTGCCGGGGACCGAGGACCGAGCGCGCTCGCTACGCGGGCTCGACGCGCCAGGTGGTCGCGCCGGTGTAGGACCACTTCTCGACGGTGAGCTCCGTCGCGGAGTCGCGGAGCTTCACCATCAGGGCGCCGATCTCCTTCGGAGAGAGGTCGACGTCCTCGGAGATGAACTTCCCCTTGAAGTACATCTCGCCGTCCTGCGCCCGCTCGAGCAGGTACTCCTTGAGCCGCTCCTCCTTGCTCGCGGTCTCGGTCGTGCCTGCGTCCGTGGAGGGATTGGCGGTTGCGCTCATGACGTACCCCACGCTTACCCCCGCAGGGTGTTATAAACGGAGCAACGTTAGGGGACGTTCGGTCGCTTTTATCGTTCCGCCGACGTAAAACGAGGTGAAGGGACCTTTCACGACTCTTTTAGAACCCTCAAGAACATTCATGCGTCTTTTTGAGACGGTTAGAACGTATCGAGAACCTCCGCGGATTGGCGGCCAAATTCTCCGAGAAGACCCACCATTTCCGGAAATTTTCTCCCCATGATCGCCTGGGAGACCGGGCGCGCGGCGGCGGTCGAGGGTCACTCCTGCCGGTGGACCCAGAACTGTTCCGCCTCCGTGGTCTCCTTTTTGAAGATGGGGACGGTGTCCTTCAGGCGGTCGATCCCGTCCTCGACCGCGCGGAACGCCTCCTCGCGGTGGCCCGCGAGCACGACGACGAAGACGATGTCTTCCCCGTCTTCGATGACGCCGGTCCGGTGGTGCATCAGCACGCGAAAGACGCCGTCGCGGTCCTCGAGGTCGGCCGCGATGGCGGCCATGCGCTCGGCGGCGACGCCCTCGTACTTCTCGAAGGCGAGGTGCGTCGTCCGGTCGTCGTCGGGGTCCTCTCTCCCCCGTACGCGCCCCGTGAACGTGGCGACCGCGCCCGAGAACTCCGCGTCCGGATGGGCGGTCGCGCGCTCGACGAGCGCCTCCAGCGTGATCCACGGTTCGGCATCCTCGAGCGTCGCGATGAGCGCCTCCAGGTCGACGTCGGCGACCGCGTCCGGCGTCGCCACCACGTCACCGGGCACGCCCGTGGGGTCGCGGTCGTCGCCGATCAGGACCGTCGGCACGCGGAGCCGCGAGAAACCGGTCGCGAGCAGGTAGTCGTGGTCCGGCGCGAATCGGTCGAGCACGTCGGTGAAGTCCGACTCGGTGCCGGTCGCGGTCCACGTCCCGTCGGGGGCGAGCGAGGCCCTCGTCGCGCTCGACGACCGTCCGTCCGCCTCGACGGCCGCGTGCTCGACGACGGCGATCCGGCCCTCGAGTCGCGCCGCGAGCGCGTCGACGAGCGTCGCGGCATCCGGCCCCAGCACGGAGAGGGGTTGCATGGTGAAAGCCGAGGGGGCCACGGGCTTAGGGTTTTCCGACGCCGTCCGCGAGACCGGCGGGGACGGCGGCTCTCCCGCGGCCACGCCACGGCCCGCGGACGCCGCCCTTGCGCCGAGCACAATCGCTATTAATCATGAAGGATACGGACGGACGATGCACAAGCCACTGCTCGTGACCGACTTCCTCGACCGGGCGCGGCGCCACTACGCGGACGAGGAGGCGGTGCTGGCGACGGACGGGACGCGGTACACCTACGAGGAACTGGCCGAGCGCGCCGACAGGTTCGCGGCCGCGCTCCAGGCGCGCGGCGTCGAGAAAGGCGACCGCGTCGCGGTGTTGGACCCGAACACGCATTACCACCTCGAAGCCGCCTACGGGATCATGGAGACCGGCGCGGTCCACACCCCCCTGAACTACCGGCTGACCCCCGACGACTACGCGTACATCCTCGCTGACGCGGGCGTCACGGCCGTGTACGCGGACCACGAGTACGCGGGGAAGGTGCAGGCGGTCCGCGAGGAGGTGCCTGTGGAGACGTTCATTACGGACGACCCGGACGCGGTCGAGGGGGAGTGGGAGGACGCCGAGGCGGTGCTGGCCGAGGCGGACCCCGACGCCGCCGAGCGCCCGGAGATGCACGAAGACGAGGTGATCACGATCAACTACACCTCCGGTACCACCGGCGACCCGAAGGGCGTCTGTCGGACCCACCGCGCGGAGACGCTCCACGCGTACCTGATCAGCGTCCACCAGGAGATCGCCGACGACGACGTCTACCTGTGGACGCTCCCGATGTTCCACGTCAACGGCTGGGGCCACATCTACGCGATCACGGGGGCGGGCGCCCGACACGTCTGCGCCCGGGGCGTCGACGCCGGCGAGGTGTTCGACCGGATTCGCGAGGAGGACGTCTCCTACTTCTGTGCCGCGCCGACCGTCCTCAACTCGCTGGGCGAGTACCACGACGAACACGGCGGGGCGACGACCGGCGCCAACGACGTGCGCGTCGCGACCGCGGGCGCGGCCCCGCCCGAGGCGACGATCCGCACCATCGAGGAGGAGTTCGGCTGGTACCTCAAACACGTCTACGGCGCCACCGAGACCGGCCCCCTGATCACAACCTCGGACGCTCGCCGCCACTTCGCCGACGACTCCGAGGACCGCTTCGCGGTGAAGAAGACGCAGGGGATCGGCTACCTCGGCACCGAGATCCGGGTCGTCGACGAGGACGGCGACGACGTGCCCCCCGACGGCTCCACGGTCGGCGAGGTCGTCGTCCGCGGCAACCAGGTGATGGACCGCTACTGGAACAAGCCCGAGGCCACCGAAGAGGCGTTCTCGGAGCGCGCGGAGGACTACTACCACATGGGCGACCTGGCGGTCGTCGACGAGGACGGCTTCATCTCGATCCAGGACCGCAAGAAGGACATCATCATCTCCGGCGGCGAGAACATCTCCTCCATCGAGCTGGAGGACGCCGTCTTCGAACACCCCGCGGTCGCGGACGTCGCCGTCATCCCCGCGCCGAGCGACAAGTGGGGCGAGACCCCAAAAGCGTTCGTCGTCCCCGACTCCGGCGACTCGAACGACCCCGGCGTCTCCGCCGAGGACCTCCGCGCGTTCGTGAAGGAGCGCGTGGCGAACTACAAGACGCCGGGCGAGGTGGAGTTCGTCGAGTCCCTCCCCACGACCGCGACCGGCAAGGTCCAGAAGTACGAGCTCCGCGAGCGTGAGTGGGCCGAGGAGGACCGGATGGTGGGCGAGGGGTAGGCGAAGGGTAAGCGCGACTTCGCGGTCGGAATTTATGTACGAAATATAAGTAGTCTCGGGCGGATTCGAACCGCCGTCATGGGCTCCAAAGGCCCATATGATTGGCCACTACACCACGAGACTGGGCATCAATTTCTAAACGGCGGTCCTACCAAACGGTTGCGGTTTCGGTCAGTCCGACGCCGTCCCCTCAAAGGCCGCCTCCAGACACGCACAGGCGTCGGCCTCCGCGTCGAAGCAGTCGGGACACTCGGGCTCGCGGTCGATGATCGTGTCGAGGCGGTCGGCAACGGTGTCGTCGATGACGGCCTCCAGCTCGCCCGCCTCCTCGCGGAACTCCTCGACGCCGAGGACGTTCGCGAGGAAGCGCTCGATGATGCAGTAGGTCTGGAGCGCGTCGCGGGCGCGGACGATGCCGTCGTCGGTGAGCGTCACCCCCTTGTACTTCTCGTGGTCGGCGAGCCCCCGCTCCTCGAGTTTGCCGATCATCTCGTTGGCGCTCGCCGGACTCACGTCGACCGCGTCCGCTATCGCGCCGGTCGAGGCCGGGCCGTCCGCCTGTTTCTGGATGAGGTAGATCGCCTTGAGGTACTGGTCTGCGGTGTTCACGTGTCGCCTCCCGTCGTCGCCCGCCGGTCGATAGCCGATTCCCCGCCCGTCGACATCATGTTACCGGTCCTCCATGATCCGCGCGACCTCCTCGACGCCCGCGGCCTCGTCGGCGCGGATCGCCCGGAGCACGTCGAGGACCGCCTCGCGGTCGACGGACAGCTCCGCCTCGGTGTCCTCGACCGCCTCGATGAGGTCGTCGTAGAACTTGTAGGCCGTCTCCTCGTTACAGAGCTGGTCGTAGAGGACGCCGTCGAAGTCGTCGGGCTGCGTGCGGCCGTACCGGGCCTCGACGAGCGTCTCGATCTCTTCGAAGGGGACGCTCTCGACGTCGAGGTCGGCGATGAGGTCCTCCAGCCGCTCGCGGTGCTCGGCGGACTCGGTGGCCGCCTCCTCGAGCAGCTCCTCGATCTCGGCGTCCAGCTCCTCGTCGAGGCTCCGATAGTGGTGATACGCCCGCGCCTCGACGACCTCCTCCAGCACGATGCCGATCTGGAGGAGGCGCGCGAGCTGGTCGTCGGAGGTGATCCGGCTGCCGACGCTCATCGGCGGCGGTCACCTCGGGTCGTTGCTCCCGGTCGCATACACGTGCGTCGGGGCGACGCCGACTTAAGGGGTTCCCTCGGCGGTGGGGCGGCGTTAAAAAGTCGAGAGCGAACGGCGGGCGGGGACGTTCAGCGCAGGCGCTCGGCGACGAGCGCTTCGAGGTCCTCGCGGAACTCGTCGACCGCGATCTCCTCGAGGACGGGGACGAAGAAGCCCTCCACGAGCATGTTGCGCGCGGTGATCGGGTCGATGGAGCGGCTCTCCATGTAGAAGAGGTCCTCCGCGTCGACCTGCCCCACCGTGGCCGAGTGGGAGGCCTCGGTGTCGTGGTTGTGGATGATGAGCTTCGGCGACGCGTCCGCCTCGGCGTCGTCCGAGAGCATCAGCGTGTTCTCGCGCTGGTAGGAGGAGGTGTTCCACGCGTCCTCCCCCACGTCCTGGACGCCCTCGTAGACGGAGCGCGCCTCGTCGTCGAGGACGCCGCGCGTCACGAGGTCCGCGGTCGTGTTCTCGGCCTGGTGCCAGACGCGGGCGTTGATGTCGAAGTGCTGGTCCTCGTGGCCGAAGAACGCGCCGACGATCTGGCTCTCGGAGCCGTCGCCGTTGAGGTCGGTCTCGATGTCCGACCGCGTCAGCCGGGAGCCGAGGTTGCCCTCGATCCAGTTGACGGTGGCGTAGGTGTCGGCGTCGCCGCGCTTGAGCGCGTACGTGTACGTCTCCTCGTCGAGGTTCTGGAGCGACCCGAACTGCACGTGGGAGTTCTCGCCGGCCGCGACCTCCACGAGGTTCGAGAAGTAGCGCTCGCCCTCGACGGCGTCGCCCGTCTCGATCCCCTCGAGGATCGTGACCGAGGACGACTCCTCGGTGACGACGAGCGTCTGGCTGAACAGCGAGCGGGAGTTCATCTCCGCGCGGACGGTCACGTCCTCGGCGTCGACGCCCTCCGGGACGTAGACGAACGTGCCGGTCGTGAACAGCGCGACCGACAGCGCCGTGAGGTAGTTCTCCTGCGGGTCCAGTACGGAGCCGAAGTTCGCCTCGATCAGGTCGCCGTACTCCTCGAGCGCCTCCGTGAACGGGAGGACGACCGCGTCGGTGTCCTCGGAGCGCTCGGTCGTGTCCGCCTGGTTGAGCGGGTCGACCAGCGACTCGAAGTCGAGCGACTCCAGGTCGGTCCAGCGGTTGCCCGGCGTCTGGATGACGTCCGGGAGGTCCAGATCGTCGAGCGCCGACAGCGCCGCGAGGCGCGTCTCCAGGAGCCACTCGGGCTCGTCCCGCTCCTCGGCGATGCGCTCGACCGTCTCGGCCGAGATGCTGGCGGGTACCTGCACGGACATTATCCCAGGCTCCCCTCCATCTCCAGCTCGACGAGCCGGTTCAGCTCGACGGCGTACTCGATGGGCAGCTCCTCCGTGATCGGCTCGATGAACCCGGAGACGATCATCTGCTTGGCGTCGTCGTCGTCCAGTCCGCGCGACTGGAGGTAGAAGATGTCCTCGTCGCCGATCTTCCCGACGGTCGCCTCGTGGGCGACGTCGACCTTCGACTCGTTGATCTCCATGTACGGCATGGTGTCGGAGGTCGACTCGTTGTCGAACATCAGCGCGTCACACTCGACGGCGGTCGAGGAGTCCTCGGCGCCGTCCGCGATGTGGACGAGGCCGCGGTAGTTGGTGCGGCCGCCGTCCTTCGCGATGGACTTCGACTCGATGGTCGACTTCGTCTCGGGCGCGTTGTGGTACACCTTCGCGCCGGTGTCGATGTCCTGTCCCTCGCCGGCCATGGCGATGGTGATGTGGTTGTCGGAGGCGCCGCGGCCCTTCAGGATCGTGGAGGGGTACAGCATGGTGGCCTTCGAGCCCATCGAGCCCGAGATCCACTCCATGCGGCCGTTCTCCTCGACGATGGCGCGCTTCGTGTTGAGGTTGTACGTGTTCTTCGACCAGTTCTGCACGGTCGAGTACTGGACGTGCGCGTCCTCGCCGACGAACACCTCGACGCCGCCGGAGTGGAGGTTGAACGCCGAGTACTTCGGCGCCGAGCAGCCCTCGATGTAGTGCATCTCGGAGCCCTCCTCGGCGATGATGAGCGTGTGCTCGAACTGGCCCATCCCCTCGGAGTTCATCCGGAAGTACGCCTGGACCGGCATGTTGACCGTGACGTCCTCGGGGACGTACACGAACGAGCCGCCGGACCAGATGGCGCCGTGGAGCGCCGCGAACTTGTTGTCGCTCGGGGGGACGCACTTCGTCATGAAGTGCTCCTTGACGATCTCCTCGTGCTCCTGGACCGCCTTGTCCATGTCACAGAAGATGACGCCCTTCTCCTCCCACTGCTCCTGCATGTTCTGGTAGACGATCTCCGACTCGTACTGCGCGCCGACGCCGGAGAGCGCCTTCTTCTCGGCCTCGGGGATGCCGAGCTTGTCGAAGGTGTCCTGGATCTCCTCGGGGAGGTCCTCCCAGTTGTCCGCGCCGCCGCGCGTCTCGATGTCGGGGCGGATGTACGGAATGATCTCGTCGATGTCGACCTCGGAGAGGTCCGGCTGGCCGGGCCAGTCGGTCGGCATCGGCATCGCCTTGAACTGTTCGAGCGCGCGGAGGCGCCGCTCGAGCATCCACTCCGGCTCGTCCTTGTCCTCGGAGATGAGCCGAATGGTCTCCTCGGTGAGGCCCTTCTCCGTCTGGAACGCCGACTTCTGCTCCTTCTTGAACTCGAAGCGAGCCTCGGTGTCGGTCTCTTTGATGTGGTCTTCGGAACTCATTGTGTGTTGATTACGTTCGCGTGGACATTATACTGGTGTGTAATCACGAGTAGTTACGCCGCCTCGTAGACTTCCTCGCGGACCCAGTCGTAGCCCTTGTCCTCGAGCTGCTCAGCGAGCTCGGCGTCGCCGCTCTTGACGACCTCGCCGTCCAGCATGATGTGGACGTGGTCGGGCTCGACGTAGTCCAGGATGCGCTGGTAGTGGGTGATCTGGAGGACGCCCGTGCCCTGCTCGTCGCGGAGCGCGTTGATCCCCTTCGCCACGTCCTGCAGGCGGTCGATGTCCAGCCCGGAGTCGATCTCGTCGAGCACGGCGACGGCCGGCTCTAACATCGCGGCCTGCAGCACCTCGTTCTGCTTCTTCTCGCCGCCGGAGAAGCCGGCGTTGAGGTACCGCTGCATGAACTTCTCGTCCATGTCGAGCAGCTCCATCTTCTCGGAGAGCAGCTGCTGGAACTCCGCGACGCCGATCTCGCCCTCGTCCGTGGGGCCCTCCATTGGTGAGGAGTCGTAGCCGGCGTCCTCGTCCTCGTCGGCGTCGGCCTCCGGCTCCTCGTCCTCGAAGAGCTCCTCGCGCTCCTCGTGTTTGGCGTTGATCGCCTGCCGGAGGAAGTTCGTCATCGTGACGCCCTCGATCTCCGCGGGGTACTGGAAGCCGAGGAAGATGCCGAGCGCGGCGCGCTCGTTGGGCTCCAGCTCGAGGAGGTTCCAGGTGTAGTCCTCCTCGTCGATGTCCTCGTCGATGTCGGCCACGTCCGCCTCGTCGAGGTGGAGGAGGATCTCGCCGTCGGTCACCTCGTAGGCCGGATGGCCCGCGATGACCTTCGCGGTCGTCGACTTGCCCGAGCCGTTCGGGCCCATCAGCGCGTGGATCTCGCCGGATTCGACCCGAAGGTCAACACCGCGCAGGATCCGTTCGCCGTCCTCCTCAGCCACTCGTGCGTGGAGATCGTTGATTTCGAGAGTTGCCATGTGTAGTCTCGTGCCTCGTGTGTGTAGAGTGGGGACTGCCGAGGTTAATGGTTACGCATTCACCCCTGCAAATCCCCCGAATCTGGAAAATAATTTTCCGAATCAGAAAGGGCGACGGGTACCCCCGACTAGCGACCACACGGTGTCGGGGGTAGTCGAGATCCGACCGCAACGGGCGCTGGTCGACCGATACAGAAATCTGACTGACATAAACGACGATCCAACACCGTCTCGCCGCGATCGGCGATAGATTCGAGAACATATCGGCCGCAAACCGACTCAAAAACGTAGGTGCCGCGGAGTTGAGGGATCGTCAGGTAGTTACGCTTTTGAGTGCGGATCCGCTGTGACGGGTAATGACACGCGAAACGTGGGCGACGCGAGTCGGCTTCATCCTCGCGGCGGTGGGCAGCGCCGTGGGGCTCGGAAACGTCTGGCGGTTCCCCTGGATGACCGCCGAGAACGGCGGGAGCGCGTTTCTGGCGGTGTATCTCGGCGTCGTGCTCCTCGTCGGCGTCCCCGGCCTCCTCGCGGAGTTCGTGATCGGACGGCGCGCGAACCGGAACCCCGTGGGCGCGCTCCGGGACCTCTCCGGGTCGCGGGCGTGGGGCGCCGCGGGCGGGATCGCGGTGCTCGCCGCGACGGTGCTGCTCTCCTTTTACAGCGTCGTGGGCGGGTGGATCCTCCGGTACTTCCTCGAGAGCCTCGCGGGGCTGGCGGGCGCGGCACCGTACGCGGCCGAACCGGGCGCGCACTTCGCGGCGATCTCCTACGGTCCGTCCGCGGTCGCGTTCCACCTCGCGTTCCTCGCGATCACGGGCGTCGTCGTCGCCGCGGGCGTCCGGCGCGGCATCGAGGTCGCGACGAAGGTGATGATGCCCGCGATCGTCGTCCTGCTGGTCGCACTGGCGGCGTGGGCCGGCACGCAGGAGGGCGCCGCCGCCGGGTTCGCGTTCCTGCTCGGGTTCGACCTCGGGACGCTCCGCACGAACGCGCTCGACCTCCTGCTGCCGGCCGCGGGGCAGGCGCTGTTCACGCTCTCGGTCGGGGCGGGGACGATGCTCGTCTACGCCTCCTACGTCGGGGAGGACCGGTCGCTCGCGGTCGACGCGACGACCATCGCCGCGCTCAACACCGCCGTCGGCGTGCTGGCGGGGCTGGTCGTCTTCCCGCTCCTGTTCGCGCTGGAGGTCGACCCCGGCACGGGCGGCCCCGGCGCCCTGTTCGTGAGCCTCGCGGGCGCGTTCACCGCGCTCCCGTTCGGCACACTCGTCGCCGCCGCGTTCTTCGGCGTGGTGCTTCTGGCGGCACTCTCCTCGTCGATCAGCATCCTCGAGATCCCGGTCGCGTTCCTCGTCGACGAGTTCGAGGTCCCGCGGAAGCGCGCGGTCGCCGGCACCGGCGCGCTGATCGCCGTCACGGGCACGGCGAACGCGCTTCGCCCCGCGCTGTTCGAGTTCGTCGCCGGGCCGGTGGTCGACAACCTGCTCGCGCTCGGGCTCCTCGCGTTCCTGCTGTTCGCCGGATGGACGCTCGGCGACGAGGCGGTCGCGGAGTTGCGCGCGGGCGCGGGACCGATCGCCGCGGCGCTGGCGGTGCCGTGGCGCTACCTGATCGGGACGCTGCTGCCGGTTTTCCTCGCGTTCACGCTGCTGAACGCGCTCGGTGCGGGGCGCGTCGTCGGCGACTGGGGCGTCGTCGGAGTCGCCGTGGCCGCGGTCGCGGTCGCGGCCGCGATGCTCTCTCGCGCGCGGACGCGGTCGGCGGTCTGACCCCGCGGTCGGAGGAGCGGCGGTCCGACGCCGCGTTCAAAAAAGAGCCGGCTCAGACCGCGGTGACCCACGCGCGGTAGTCCGACTCCAGTTCGTACACCTCGCGGAACGCGCGCTCCGCGAAGTCCGCGATCCGGTTCGCGTCCGATCGCGCCGAGACCACCGCGTTCGTCCCCTCCGCCTCCTCCGGGCTCTCCAGTTCCTCGATGCGGAACTCCGGGTACTCCCCCAGCAGATCCTTCAACCGCTCCAGTTCGGCGTCGGTGCAGTCCATCACGACTTCCGTGCCCGCCACCTGTATCCACGGGGGAAACTCCCCGTCGGTCTCCGTGGTGTCGCTGTCGGGGTCGACGTCGATCGTCGTCACCGGACTGGACCGCTTTCTGTGTGCGGTCACGGCCTCCGCGTAGAGCTTTCGCCGCTCCGCCTCCTCGGCGGCGTCGAATCGGGTCATGGGCGTCAGTTGAACGGGACGGGGTAAAAAGCGGCCGACGCGGACCCGCCGCAACCGGGCCGGCGCGGAACCCGCCGTAGCCGGGCCGGCGCGAAACCCGCCGTGACCGGACCGGTACGAGCGCGGCCGACCGCGGGGCGTCGACGCGCCGGCCCCGCACCGCTTTTGAGGCGGGCCCGCGACTGCCGGGTATGAACCGCGCGGAGTTCGCCGCCAGCATCGACCACACCGTCCTCGGCCCCGAGACGACCTGGGGCGACGTGTGCACCGTCCTCGACGAGGCCGCCGCCCACGGGATGAACGCCTGCATCCCGCCCTGTTACGTCGCGGAGGCCGCCGCGGATCCGGCCTACGACGACGTGACGCTCGCGACCGTGGTGGGGTTTCCACACGGCCAACACAGCACCGAGTCGAAACACGACGAGGCGGTCAACGCGTGGGACGACGGCGCCGACGAGATCGACCTCGTGATCAACGTCGGTCGGTTGAAGGCCGGCGAGGACGACGCCGTCGCCGCCGACCTCGCGGAGGTCGTCGCCGCGGTCCCGGTTCCGGTGAAGGTGATCATCGAGACCGCCCTGTTGACCGACGAGGAGAAGCACCGCGCCTGCGAGGCCGCCGTCGAGGCCGACGCCGACATGGTCAAGACCTCGACCGGCTTCGCGGACGGCGGCGCCGCGGTCGCGGACGTGGAGCTGATGAGCGAGTACCTCCCCGTCAAGGCCTCCGGCGGCGTCGGCTCCTACGAGGCGGCGATGGCGATGCTGGAGGCGGGCGCCGAGCGGATCGGCGCCTCCTCCGGCGTCGAGATCGTCGACGGATACCCGGAGTAGCGTCGTGACGACCCGCCGGTCATGACGGCCCGCCGACGCGGCTACAGCGTCCCCGCGCCGTCTCCCGAGACGACGACCACCGGACAGTCGGCGCGGTCGGCCACCGTGGCGGTCGTCGAACCGAGAACGAACCGCTCGACCCGACCCCGCGTGGAGGACCCGAGCACGACCGCGTCGTAGTAGGACGACTGCTCGACGATGGCGGACGCCGGCGTCCCCTCGTCGACCAGCCA
Organism: Haloparvum alkalitolerans; assembly: GCF_050122995.1. Classification (GTDB taxonomy): domain Archaea; phylum Halobacteriota; class Halobacteria; order Halobacteriales; family Haloferacaceae; genus Haloparvum; species Haloparvum alkalitolerans. The sequence continues at coordinate 3,310 of NZ_JBNLIA010000008.1, read as the reverse complement.
GCGGTCGACGCGCTCGAACTCGCCCAGCCGCCCGGCCGCGTCGTCGAGCAGCGCCTCGCCGTCGACGCCGTCGGCCGCGACGTGGAACAGTTCGAGCCACGCGTCCGTCTCCTCGGCCAGCGCCCGTGCGAGGTCGACGGTCGCGACCGCGTGCGGGCCGCTGCCGACCGCGACGAGGATCGAGGAGATGCGTTCGGGTGGCTCGGCGTCCGCCGGACACCTGACCTCGACCGACGCGACCGAGGGGAGCCCGCTCGCGAGACCGCCCGCGTCCGCGAGCGGGTCGACAGCCACCGGTTCCCCCGGGAGCCGTTCCTCGTCGCCCCCGCCGGCGTCCTCGGCGTTCATGGACTCGGGTTCCCCGCTATCCGTGAAAAGTACGGGGGTTCGCGCGCCGCGCGGGGATCAGTCGGCGTCCGCGTGGTCGTCTCCCGGCGCGGTATCGCTCGCCTCGTCCGCATCGGCCGGGTCGTCGCCGTCCCAGTCGGTCGCCTTCGATCGGGCGCCGGAGCCGAACAGCCGGTCTCGGAGGCCGCGGTCGTGGCGCTTCTCGGCCAGCAGCACGGAGCACTCCACGTCGTCGAGCACGCTCAACACGAGCGAGCCGCGGACCAGCCGCGAGAGCAGGCCCTTCTCGGTCGCACCGATGACGAGCATCGTGGCCTCGGCCGCGGCCTCCTCGATGCGCCGTTCCACGTCGCCGGACTCGACGCGCGTCGCGGCGTCGGCGAGCCCGTGGTCGGCGGCCCACTCCGTGAGGAACCGCTCGCCGGCGTCGCGGTCGTCCGCGACGTGCAGCAGGGTCACCTCGGAGCCGAACTCCGCGCGAAGCATGCGGGCGACGGCCGCCGAGAGGTCGGAGTCCGGACCGCCCGCGGTCGGCACCAGGATCCGCGAGGGGTCGAAGCCGCGGTCCTTGAACACGAGGAAGTCGCACGGCAGCGAGTGCGCCAGCTCGTCGATGGCCGACTCCGCGCGGCCGGGCGAACCGTGGGCGTCCGGCCCCCAGCCCATCACTGTCATGTCCGCGCCGAACCGGCGGGCGGCGTCGAACACCTCCTCGAAGGTGCGGTGTGAGAGCACGACGTGCGTCTCCACGTCCACGCCGAACGTCTCGGCGTCGGCTTTCGCGCTCTCGAGCAGGTCGTGGGCCGCGTCGTGGGCGCCGCGCTCGCGGGCCGCCTCGAGCGACGTCTGGTCCGGGACGTTGGCGATGTTCACCGCGACCACGGTGCCGTCGTTCTGGTTGGCGATCGCGGCCGCAAGCGAGATGAGGTGCTCCTCCGTCTTGGGGTTCGACAGCGGCACCATCACGCGGTAGCCGGTCGCGTCCGGCTGGACGCTGGTGGCCGCGGAGACGGCGGCGTCGGGAAGCTCCTCGGAGCGGTCGAGCACCCAGTCGGCCAGCACGCCGGCGTGTTCGACGCTCCGGCGCGCGTACAGCAGGTACCACAGCGCGGCGAACGCGACGAGCCCCGCGGACAGCAAGATGACCAGCGGCTCGATGTAGGCGATCAGCGCGAACGAGGAGATCGTCCCGATCAGCGGGACGATCGGATACAGCGGCACCTCGAAGTCGGGGTCGTACCCCTCCGGCTCCGCCTCGCGCATCACGATGAGCGCGATGTTGAGCAGGCCGTAGACGATGAGGTGAAGCACCGACCCCGCGGTCGCGAGCAGTTCGAGCCCGCCCGCGAGCAGGAACAGGATGATCAGGCCGCCGGTCAGCGCGATGGACTTGTACGGGGTCCCGAAGCGGGGATGGATCTCGTTGAGTTTCGGCGTGACGATCTTGTCACGGCCCATCGCGAAGTTGATCCGCGAGGAGGAGAGGATCGAGGCGTTCGCGGAGGAGGCGGTCGCCAACAGCCCCCCGATCAGCAGCAGCGAGGCCCCGACGGCCCCGAGCGAGTACCCGAGGAGCTCGTACTGACCGAACAGCAGCCGCGCGGCCTCGACGACCGCGGTGTCGTTGTTCGCCACCAGCTCGTTGGGGACCGCCGCGAGCAGGACCAGGAGGAACAGCGCGTAGACGACGGTGACGATGACGACGGAGCCGATGACCGCACGCGGGAGGTTCCGCCCGGGGTCCTGGATCTCCTCGGCGACCGAGGTGATCTGGACGAACCCCAGGTACGAGACGAAGACGACCGCGGTGACGGGGAGGACCTCGGCGGTCGCCCCCGGGGGTGCGATCGGCCGCAGCGAGTCGAGGTCCGCGTTGAACAGTCCGACGACGGTGAACAGGCCGAGGATCGCCAGCAGGAGGAGGACGATGGCGTTCTGGAGCCCGCCGGTCTCCTTGGCGCCGAAGTAGTTGACCCCGATGAAAAGCAGCGCGCCGAACAGGCCGATCACCTGCGCGGCCTCCAGGGAGACCGGACCGAGCGAGACGGGGCCGAGCCCGACGAGCGTGTTGACGTACTCGCCGAACCCGTACATGTAGAACGCGGAGGCGAACGCCAGCCCGAGCCAGTTGGCCCAGCCGGTTATCGACCCGAACAGCGGTCCGAGCGCCCGGTTGACGTAGAAGTACGCGCCGCCGGACTTCGGCATCGCGGTGCCGAGTTCCGAGGCCGACAGCGCGGTGAACAGCGCGATGACGCCGCCGATGACGAAGGTGGCGGCCGCGAGCGGGCCGGCCCGCGCGACCGCGGTTCCGGGCAGCACGAAGATACCGGCGCCGATCATCGTCCCGATGCCGATAGTGAGGGCCGCGAGCGGACCGAGGTCCTTGGCGAGTTCCTCGTCGGTCACGCGTGGAAAGCCCCCCGTAGAGAGCGGAGATGCGACCGGAGCGGAGCGCTCCGAGCGCGTGCAGTTCGGCGACCCCCAGGGTCCGGACCCGGGCGTCGGAGAAGACGATTCATACCGGCACCTCGTGCGCGAGCCGCTTAGTTGGTTCCGTTTGCGGCGAGGGCGGCATCGAGGGGCGCCTCTCGCTACCGTGATGGGTCGCCGCCTCGTGAACAGCGGAGCGGCCGTCGATCCGACCGATGCTCCCGGGACCTGCAGCGACGACACGACCGATACTGATCGGAGCACCGAGAAAGTTTTGTTTTTCTGTCAGGCTGTGCTTCTGTAACTGCTGTTGAGCCTGCTGCTCTAGACAGTAACGTCTAGAAAGCCCCAGCCGGCTCGACCGCGCCGGGTTCCGGCAGACGGTCCGGGCTGCCTGCAGTAGCGGGCTGCCGGGCTGCGACTGCCGTCGTCCCGCTCGTTCCTCGCGGGACCCTCGCTGCGCTCCTCGCTCTCCGCTTGGCGAGACAACCCGCGTCTCGCTAGCCTCCAGCGTGCGGTAGCGCGCTGG
>NZ_JBNLIA010000007.1:0-115896 GCF_050122995.1 Haloparvum alkalitolerans | reverse complement strand
ATGCAATGCATTGAGTATTTCCAGCGGCTCGAAGCTGAGGGGCAAGGCTGGGAGCTAGAATCCAGAACGCGAGAAGAGATAGAGGTAATCGAGTCTGGAAAAGGCTCCTCATCATTGTACGCAAAGCGAACGGCCATCCTCAACAATTTGTACGGAGTCGATATCGACGAAGGTGCTGTTGAGATCTGCAAGCTCAGGCTCTGGTTGTCGATGGTCGCTGATATCGAGGATGAACCGAGTGAGGTGGAGCCGCTCCCCAATATCGATTTCAACGTACGGCAGGGGAACAGCCTAATCGGCCAACTCGATACCGACATCGAGAGTAACGAAGACGGAGACAGCGATCTCGATTCTTGGGAGGTGAAAACTCGTTTTGAGGACGTGAAAGAGGCCATCAAGAAGCACAAGAAAGCGGAGACCAGTGTTGAAGCTCAAGAATGGCGGAAAGAAGCAGAAGATAGAATTGAGGAACACCGGGACAAATTTGACGAAATCCTACGGCGAGAATTCCAAGACGCTGGCTTTGACGACATAACGATCGGGGAAATTCGGGAGTGGTCCCCCTTCCACTGGCCGTTGGAGTTCGCCGACGTCTTCGAGAAAGGTGGATTCGACGTGTTCATCGGGAATCCACCGTGGGACATGCTCTACGCGAATCGCGACGACTTCTTCATCCGCTACGATGAGCGGTTCCGTACCTATCCGTCGGAGGAAAAGGACGGTGTGATGGAAGACCTCCTCTCAAACCCAGAAGTTGCGTGGGAATGGGAGGACTACAAGGAGTCGATGGAAACTCAGGCAGACTTCTTCACGCAGGGAGATGTCTATAAGCTACAATCTCCGGTGGTGGGGGGTCGAACGATGCCGACAAAGAACGAACTTTCAGCTCTTTTTCTTGAGCGGGTCTTCAGACTCTCCAGAGACGGCGTGAGGGTAAGTCTGCTCCTCCCCGGTACTATCTTCGGGGGAGTAATGGGGAAAGACCTCCGAATGCATCTGCTGGACCATACGGACGTGGAGAATCTCATCGGGTTCGAGAACAAGGGTATCTTTGAGGCCATCGACGATAGATACCGGTTCGCGATTCTGACGTTCGAATATGGGGGGAAGACATCAGCTCTTCGGGGGATATTCAACCAACGTGACATGGATATAGTCTACAGGATCGAAGATGAGGCAGTCAACATTCCGCGCGACGTACTCGTCAGTTATTCTCCAGAAGGGGGAATCTTCCCATCCATCACCTCGCAGATCGAAGTAAGCGTCTTGGAGAAGGTAGTTGAGCAGCCTTCCTTGGGTGAAGATTTAGAGGAGGCTTGGACAGTTGATATGCTCACTAAGGAGTTCGTTGAATCGACTGATAAGGATAGGCTCCTGACATCGCCGGAGGAGGCCGACTATCCCATCTATGGCGGCAAAAATATCCACCAGTTTCAGTACGATAATACCCACACAGATGCGTTAGATGGACCGCAGTACTGGAGTCGGGGGATGTACGATCCACCGAATAGTGCTCAGTACCGTGTTCGAGAGAAGAAATTCAACAGGGGTAATCTCAAACGGGCAATCTACGACGCCTTTGGAGGTTCAGAGACGAGTAAGTCTCAAGTTCAATTCGTAGATGAACTACTCGAAGAACACCGTAGTCACGGACTTGAGGAAGATGATGTCCTGCTCGATTGCACTGAATACCGAATCGGCATTCGAGACGTTTCTCGATCCCGGGACGAGCGGACGATAATAGCTACGGTACTTCCGAAGGACGTTATCTGTCTCCACACCATTAACACGTTCAAGCCGTTCGCTATTGAGCCGAAAGAGGAACACCTCACAGAGTCCCCACTTCGGTCACCCTACGTCCGGCGATTCACGGATCAAGAACTCTTCGTGGCAACGGGACTCCTGAACAGCATTGCGTTCGATTTCCTGATGCGGACCAAAGTCGAGACGCACATCGTCAAGCGCGAGCTATTGGAATCCCAGCTACCACGTCTCATCGACGGAGATGACTGGTTCCATTATATCGCTGAACGAGCTGCCCGATTGAACTGTTACGGGAAAGAATTCAAAGAAATGCGTCAGCGACTCGGCGGAATCGAGGCATCGGTAGAAGATCAAGAACGCAGAGAATTACAGGCTGAAATTGACGCAGCCGCATTCCACGCGTATGGCCTAGAACGTCGTGACGTGAAGTTTATTCTCGACGACTTCCATCGCGTTGAGAATCCAAAGCTGATGGACGAGATGTACTTCGATCTGGTCTTGGAGAAATATGATTTGCTGGATCAGAAGGGGCCCCTACCGTAGCTCCCTAATCACTGTCCGACAACCCCCCAGCATACGAGCTTCGCTTGTACATCACTCTCTCCCATCAGTTTCGTCTGGTATTCAGTAGAGGCTTCGACGTTCTCTTCCAAGAACTCCTCAAGCTGACTGAGGAACTCCCCGGTCGGCCACTCTGGGAAAGAGTCGTACTGCTCGTTCTGGCGAAAGATCTCTCGTAGGATTCGGTCTTCATCCGTGTTCGCCAGCTTTACCTCCTGCAGCCGCTCTTCGATGTCGGTAGCCCATTCTCCTATCGTTTCGAACTCTTCGACAGGAGCCGGCTCATTGCCGTGATTCGGCTGAACGTAGTGACTGATGAAATCGAGGATCGTCTCCTGTTCCTTCGAGAAGGCCTCCCCCTGTTTGAAAGCACCCTCAACTTGGCCTTCTCGAATCACCTCCAGACGCTCGTCAAGCACTGCTTGAATCTCACCGCGATTCGATAACACTGTATCTGGATTTCCAGTAATCGGTTCGCCGTCAATTGAAGGGTCAATATTGAGCGTGCTCACTGGCCGCTCTTTGACCTCGTCGGCGAAGGGTTTGTAGTAGAAAGCACGACGAACGCGACCAAGCGGGGACTCGTGGTCATCATCGTCAAACCAGAGGTGGGCAAGGGCGAACACGCCCGGACGGGGACCGGCATCGTGGTCAGTTACATTCGTGTAGAGGAATTCCCGTTCTTCGGGCGGGTCATCGAAGAAGTCCTCAGCGTACTCGAAGTCTTCCGCAGTCAGGTCGTAATCCTCGTTCAGTTCTCGCTTCAGAAGGTACCGCTCGAACGCAGCGTGTTCATTACTCCCAGCGTTGCGGAGGAGCGGATTCTTGCTCGTGTCGTCGAGTTCATTCACGTCGTCAATTTCACGGGACTTCTGGAGAGAGTCCTCAATCTCGTCCACCTGTAATTCCCCGATTGTCTTCTCCGTGTCTACACCTGTCTTTTCGAGAATCTGGTCTTCGTTCGGATCGAGGATATTGTTCTCCTTTCCGACGATGAGCGCGATATCGTTGATCTTTGCCTGCAGGCGTTTCAAGAGCTTAATCGCCGCCTCAATGTCGCCGTCCGGGTAGAAGTTGTGGACGTGTTTCTCGGCGGTACTCCCGATCCGGTCGACTCGCCCGACACGCTGGACAATCCGCATCGGGTTCCACGGCAGGTCGTAATTGACCACAACATGAACATCCTGAAGATTAACCCCTTCACTCAGCGTGTCAGTGGCCACTACGTACTGTAGCTCTGAGTCCCCCGACTCGGCGAGCGTTTGCTGGTAGCCTGACGCCTCGGGTGCAAAGCGTTGAATGACGTCCTGCTTATTCTCGTCACCACCCTTGACGACGGCACTGTTCGCCTCTGTGAGTGGGGAATCCTCGTTGTCACAGAGGGTTCGATAGACGTAGTCTGCAGTTGCCCGATACTGCGTGAAGATGAGCACCTTCTGATCGTGGTTAGTGAGGACATCTGCAAGTCGGTCGATCTTCGGGTCGCGGAACTCGCGGAGTGAAAAGACGGCCTCGTAAAAGTCGCGTGTGGCAGGGTCGACTTCGCTCAGGTCACTATTCGGGTAGAGAATCGGATTCATCTCTTCTTCAGGAATATCGGGGAGGACACCAGCGTCGTGGTCGGCGAGCCATTGCCGCGTGGAAACCGCATAATCGCTCACATCACCCGCATCACGGGCGACATCACCGATGAACTGCGAGAGGAAGTACGAGAGAAGGGTGAGGTCCTCCCTGATGTACGTCTTCACCTCGCCGATGGTGGCGTCTGCCAGTTCATCTCCCTCGGTATCAGCTCCTTCTTCCGATTGAATAGCGGTGGTATCGAACCCGAATTCTTCGAGTGTTTGTTCGAGATCTTCAGCAGCGTCGGCTCCTTCGACAAAGTCACCGAGTTCAGAGTCATCTCCCTCCCGAACAGTTCGGAGCATATCGATGTCTTCGTCCTCGGGGAGTTCACCAAGAAGGCCGAGAAGCTGGCGTTCGCTCTGATGCAGCGTCTCGATCGACTGGACGAACGCGTACGTTGAGGACTCGAGCCGTTTGAGGAGGTTCAGCTTGTAGAGAGCTTTCAGAGTGCTCCCCGCTTTCGGATTTTTGACTGTGATGTGGGGAAGGTGGAGGGCGTCCATCACGTCGGGAAGCATCCGATATATTGGCTGGTAGGCCGCCGGCAGGGAATACTGTTGCTTGTTGAGTTTCGGCGGCTTGAAGCTCATCTCGAAGTCTTCGCTGTCCTGAATCTGATCTTTGACGTGCTTGCGCGTCCGGAGAACCATCACTTCGTTCAAGATATTCGAAATCTCAGAGGAGTGTCGCTGTAGCTGCTCGGTGATTTCTTGCTGTTCGTCGTCGCCGACCTCCTCTTTCCCGGATGCGATGCGTTTTCGCGTCTCCGAGAGTTCAATATATTCGTCGAACGCATCAAAGTCGAGTGACGCCTTGTTCCGAAGTTCCTCCGGGCTGGTGAACAAGCTGATGAGGTTCTTTAGGTCGGTAGCGCTGTTATTGATCGGGGTCGCGGTCAGCATAATCATCGTCTTTCCGCGGAGCTGCCTGAGATTCGCGTGTCGTCGCGTCCCCTTGTAGTCATTATCGTGGTCCGGATTCGGTCGCCACTTCCCGTAGTTCCGGAACCGGTGAGCCTCGTCGATAAGCAGGACATCGAACTCGTCTTTGAGGTCCTGCACCTCGCCGTAGGAAAGATTCTGGAACTTGCTGATACTCATCACGTCAAGGTGCGTGCCGTCCACCTCTAACCCGAAGTACGGATTGCCGTCTTCGTCAGTGTCGTTCTGGAGTAGGTCTTCCCACTGATCAGTCAGGTTGGCCGGGACAATGAGGAGACAGTGGTCGCCACGTTGGCGGTAGTCGTGGAGGAGTTCACCGCCAATAAATGATTTTCCCAGGCCGACCGAGTCGGAGACGATGCACCCGTTGAACTGGGAGAGCTTCTCCTTTGCACTCTCGTACCCGAGCTTCTGGAAGTAGTACAGTGGGCTGTCACGGATGTTGACGTTCCCACTCAGTTCGTCGTAGGCGAGCAGCTTGTAGAGTTCGAACGGTTGGAGATACGTGCCCAGCTCCTCGGATGACGTCTCCTGGTCGGACTCGTCCTCCTGCTGTTCCTTCCAGTCCTGGTACTCCTCGCTGTTCTCGATGATTCGGATGATCTCCTCACTGAACTCCTCGGCGTTGGCCCACTGGTTGTCGTACCACTCCTCGAACGCTTCGGCCTTGTGTCGATCCTGACTCGTGAGGTTCAGTTCGATGTTGTTCTGGTGGCCGCTCTTGGTGAAGTTCGAGGAGCCGACAACGGTAGCGCATGGGCGGGTGTCTTCATCCCCGTCGTGTTCCCAATCTTCGTCGTCTTCGAGTGGTGCTCGAAATGATGCACCCTTTGCGTGGAAGTAACCGTTTTCAGGATTTCGCACACGGACGCTCACCTCGCCTTCGGCGATAAAGTCTCGTAGCCGGTCCAGTCGGCCGATCTGAGCGTTATTCAGCTCCGAGATGCTTTCTCTCACCTCTCTTTTGAGTTCCTCTTTGAGATTCTGTCCCTCACCGATTTCGTCAGCAGTCCCCCTATTCGTCTGACGGCCCATCAAAATCCGAAGCGGAGCGTGGCCGAGCTCATCGGGGTCAGCCAGGTTTTCAAGGTCTTCCCGGTAGAGGTTAAATCCTGAGAGATAAAAGTAGCCAGTTGCGATACGGCCTTCCTCGATCTGAGGAATAATCCGCTTGTAAGCGTCTTCTAGTGTTCTGTTAGCGTTATCGACAAGCGGAGGAAGTGAGAGCATCGTAATGCCGAGATGTATTCAGTACGCGAACTTAGTGTTTAGTGACCTCCCTACAGAAATAGCACCAGACAATAGCCAATCAAACTGGCCGAAGATCCCGCCAGCGGACGTCAACGGTGTCACCATTAGCGATTTTAACCCGAAAAAGATAGCCCTCTCGTTGATCATCAGTCACAGCCCCCGCATCGTCTGAGATGATCTCAACGACTGTTCCTCGACGTCCATGGAGGCGCTCGTGATCTGGATCTGTCTCGTCCGGGATATCGATTCGGACCGAATAACCGGTTTCGAAGCGTCTCATAGTATTCTCAGCGGGTTTGAATCCTAAAGAGGATAGCTAAGCCGAGCAAGAGGACGCCACCAACACCAAAACCAACCACCGATGGGTCCGGCAGTGATGGGATGAACCTCTTCACTTGGGGAGTAAAAATGAATCCTCCGGCATACCCTCCGACAGATATGTATCCAGCAGCCAATAGGCGGACGAACCACTGTTCCACAATCGTATGTGAGCGGTGGTCAGCATCTTCAGCTGGACGGGGATCAACGATTTCCGGGTCAGGCTTCTCTCGCTTCAAATATCGCCATTCATCGAGATACATACGAACAGGCAGGACCGACTCGATCTCATTCAGGATGGCGTATCGAGCTTTGTTCAGCCGGCGGTATGATTGAAGACTCTGATACCAGAAGTAGCAAATCAGACTGCCGAATCCTGATGCGAAGAGAACGATCGCAGCGTTAGTGGTTGTGAGATTGCCGCGGGCGAGAGCAAAGAGACCGGCCAGTATCGAGGTTAAAATCAGACCGAAAAAGCGGTTCATCTGGACTCGCTGATTGGCTGTCTCGATCGCAACCTCCCCGTAATGTATGTACTGCTCCATCAGTCGATTCTTCTCGTCCTCACTTAGATTAGCCAGCGGTCCAGTTGTAACATCTTCCTCCTCAGATGGCTCAGCAGGGTCCCCTCCAGTGACCTCTTCAGAGTGTTCAGGTTCTGTTTCGGGCGTGTCTCCATCGTCAGTATCGGCGCCATCCTCTGAGAGATCAACCGCCGCTTCGTCGGTTGAATCAGGCATATTCAGCGAGTGCGTCGACAAGCGAGGCCTTTCGCCATCCTACCTGAGTATCTGCGACTTCTTGGATTTTCTCGGGGACCTTCGATTGTCCCTCTGGAATGATTGCGATCACCGGCTTGTCCAGTTCATCGGCGAGTTCCAGCTCCTCCGGGATCCAAGTGCTGTGAGCACCGTACATTCCACTACTTACGACGACAACCGACGCCGTTTTCATCTGGTTCCAGAGTTCAGAACGAAGGGCAGACTCGGTATCCACGGGCAGGGGGTCAGTTGAAGGGACACTATGATTCTGCCACTTGAGCGACGGAACCTCATCAAGGAAATCAACGATACGCTCGTAGTGTTCGTCGTACTCCCACGAGTGGGAGACAAAAACGTTGTACTGCTTGTCCTCAAGTCGAGTTGCAGCGCGTGCTAAGCGAGGGAGTGATTGCCCAGTATTTCCGCCTGAGGAGGAAGAGGACTCTTGAGTCGACGAGCCTGCAGAGGCAAAGGCTTCCAGCCCTTTGTAGGCAGCATATAGGAGCAAAGCACCGCCAGCGATTTTTTGTCCAGACGAGAGACCCTGCTGGTTCTGAGTGTCGGTAGAACTGCGGCTCAGGGAATTGTCTGTCAGGACAAGGCCCGACTGTTGGTCATTCGGCTCGAAGAGCGATGGTTGAGAGGAACTGAGCTCAGGGAGACTGTTATCCCCAGATTGCGTTACTGTATAAACGGGGCCGAGTTCTCGAACGGTGAACTCCTTTCCGAGATCGTTCCCTTTGTAGGTCGGCAGTAGGCGGTCTCCATCATCGCGATAGAATCCGGTAGGTAGATCGTTAACAGCTGACTTCAGAACGAATCGAACAGCTGATTCGGGGTTTGGACTGCCACGAATATCATCAAACGCAGCCTCCCAGGTGGTTTTCAATGGGGAGGAGGTGTCTTGGCTCATAACCGTATGAACAATCCGTTTTTAAATAGTATAAGTTCTTCCCCCCTGGAATATCGGCAGATTTGGATTCCGCATCAGAGAGGACCATAGTACTAAACGGGTAAGCCGTCAACAATTCGCATATAGTTATGAGCTTCAACAGCAGATCTTCAAGCAACCGTCGGAGCGAATACCGACTGTTCATCTCGCACTCTTGGGAGTACAGCGACGAGTACAATCGGATGGTAGAACTACTTCGCGACTACCCGAATTTCAGTTTCCGGAACTACTCAGTACCGAAGGTGGATGAGATCGATGCTGACACCGAAGAGGAGCTGGAACAGGCGCTCCGGGAAGACCAGATCAAGCCAGCTACGGTCGTAATAATACTCGGGGGAATGTACGTAGCACACAGCAAATGGATCAAGAAAGAAACTATTTTAGCTGAAATCGAGAGTAAGCCTATTCTGGGTGTTACACCGCGCGGAAACGAGCAGATGCCCAATTTCGTTGAAGACCACGCAGATCAGATCGTGGGTTGGCAAGGAAAGAGTGTGGTAGAGGGAATTCGAGACCTGGCTGATTGAGTTGATGAGAGCGTGGATGAACTATTGAGGGAGAGTCTGGCTACCCTCGAGACTGTTTCCAACTCCGCGAATCGGGTAGAGTTCAATCGCTTCGTACTCACCATCACCGTCAATATGCCCCAGTTTTGAAAACAGAGATCGGCTCTTGTCGTTCGGTTCGTCGATGTAGTAGACACCATCCTCGCAGTACTCCTGGCACCAAGTCTGAATCAATTCCTCAGCAATCCCTTGGCGCCGGTAATGATCGCGGACATACAGCTGTCGAAGAACCTGTATTCCATCCAGCTCTTCCCAAGTGACGTATCCAGCCGCGTCGTCATCTCGAATATAGAGCAATCCCTGGTGGTTCTCAGGGATATGTCGGGCAAAAGAAGAACTCGTGTCACCACCATAGCTAGTCATCGCGCCGATGACTCGTTCTGTTTTGTCTATTGGTCGACCATCAGAATACACGAGAAATGAATCTTCGGCACCGATCTCCACGATGTCATCCGGAGTCGAATCCGTGAAGAGCCACTCAGCACTGAACACCTCGTCGAGATTAACTCTACGACCCTGATACTCGATACCGTATAGGCTCATACAGTTATGGCAGCGAAATTCTGCTGATTCCTCGATTTCGGACATTCCCGGAACACGCCCGATTGACGGGTCGTCAATCCCCGAACATTCGCAGTCCTGTCTAAGTTCCTCGAATTTGTCTCCTTTCCCCGATTGACTGTACGGGACAAACCCCATCTTCCAATGCTCCTCTAACTTCTCACCGAGTTCCTGAGCGAGTTTTCGGACTATCCTCGCGTCTTGCCCCACAAATGCAACAACTGCATCAAGGAGGTCGTCTACGTGAATAATCGGCTCCTCGGACAGCTCGTATTCTGTGAGCAATTGCCAGCCATTAGGTGCCCGGTAGATCATCCTAAGATCATCTTCATAGAGAAGGGAAACAGCGACGACCTCAATCCCGTCATCAGCTTCGATATAGAGAGGAATCGTTTGTTCAATCTCCTCACGTTGAGCAAGAGTTTCGAGCCAAGAGTAATCCCCGAGACCCGCAGGAAGAGGAATATTCAAGCTCATTTCTATCCGAAAATCGCTCTGTTACGTTATAAATGATAGGTGACCAGCACTATGTAGATATATAAAACCTGCTTACCACAAGACGGAATATGGAAACCAAGCGGATCGCTGAAGTGGTAGAAAATATAAATTATTCTTATCTCTTACCAGCGATTCAGCGCGAATTCGTCTGGGAAACGAGTGATATAGTCGATCTGTTTGATTCCCTGTTACGGGACTATCCGATCGGTGCTCTTCTTCAGTGGAACCTCTCAGCCGAGGAAGCACAGGCTCAGCCCAAATATCGCTTCGTCACCCACTACGTCGACGAACCGAACTTCCCCCAATCACTCACGACCCCAACCCATCGAAACCCTCCACACAATTCTGAAGATCCACTCCCCTCACCGGTGAAGCTGGTTCTCGACGGCCAGCAACGGCTGACCGCACAATATCGGCCTCACCGGATCGTTCTACGAACGGAAACACAATCATCCCCGAAACAAGGCCAGTTCGTGGGTCCAGAAGCGCCTCTATCTCAATCTCCTCTCCGACCCGCAGACAGTGGACTCGGAACTCGGCAATAAGTACGATTTACCAGAACCCGCTGCTGCCGGCGCTGCTCAGCATCGATCTCGAACAGGAGGCCCGCCTCGACGACCATGAGGAACGCCTAGCAGAGCTTGAGCAACGGCTTTCAGAAACTGTGGTTGAACAGCAGCAATCGTCCGTCGAACCTGATACTAGAGATTCAGAGTGACGGAGTTGAGAACAATCGCCTGATGGGCTCGTTGCTTAGTGAGGGTACGTGGAGGAAGACATGCGGATTAGTTTCTACGGCGGGTTACGACCGGCATTAAGTGGCTCATACGAGTCGGTGTGGTAGGCGACCCGCCAAAGTTTGAGGACCGCACGAGTGACCAATTCTTCGGGAGACTGTGTGATACAGGATGCTTCGACTTCGTCTGGGTCAGAACTCGCATTCGGCAGTGGATGGTAGTGTTCTAATCCGGGGACGTGAATGTAGTCTCCTGCGTGTGGATGCTTTCCCCAGCGTAGATTCACTCCTTCCGTGTCCGTGTAGTGGAACTTGTAATCATCTCGTGTCGTCCATTGGATGTCGATTCGAGCTTCGTTGGCCCCACACAACCCGTCGTCAAACACAACTTTGAGGACGGATGGATGGAGGTAGTCGTCAAGCTCAGCTGTCGCAAGCGGCTCCATCCTCTCGACGACGTCACGAATCGTCAGTAGCGCTGGGCGATCCGTAGCTCCCCGGAGAGTATGAGGTTCCGCTCGGTCAGGAGTATCCTGCATTACTCAGGCAGGGACGCTGTCATCAGTCGGGCGACGATCGGTGTCGACGAACTGCTCGGCGTTCCCAATCGAGAGGGCAGCGTTCGCAAACGCGAGATTCCGCCGGAGCGTCTTCCACTCACGAATTGTCTCTGGGTCGATCTCTTCCTGTGGGGATCCAGTCTCAGTAAGAGCCTGGTTCGTCTGCTCGACCGCTAATTCTTCTGGCGAGTCGACACCGAATTCGGACCGGTACTCGGTGAGCTGCTCGCGCATCTCCTGGATTCGCGTCACGAGTTCGTCGGTCGAGACGTGGTCAAGGATGTCGGCAGCCTGTTCGACGACGAGTGATTCAGGTGAGCGACGATAGAGCGTGCCGCCCTGTTCGCCAGGTTCCGTCTCGACGAATCCTTCGTCAGCGAGTGTGTTCAGGTGCTTTCGAGCGGTCTTTGGAGCAGTCCGTGCATCATCAGCTACGGCATCAGCTGAGACGGGGCTGTACATATGCGCGACGACATGTCGAATGCGTTCGTAGGGCGTTGTTTCAGCCTCCCACTCCTCACCGACCGCTTCGTTGATGTCTGCAAACTCCGCTGGCGGGTTTCGGTCGGTCATGTGAAAACGAACGAGTCGGGGGAACATAGTTCTTTGGAGGACATCTATGTTCCCTTAGAGAGTATGCCGGCAGACTCCAGTTGAGCGAATCCCGGAAACCGTTCCGGAAGTGAGGAAGTACAAAGTAACAACCAGGAAATGCCCTTAGAGAGGGTCTTGGGATCATACGTTGAAATTCGAAAACGACACGCCATCGCTTATCGGCGATTCGAACGTCATAGAGACCTAGATGCCGTTCACAATCGACATCCTGGACGACGGCCGCGTCCTAAAGTGGGAGGCGACCACCGACGGTGCCGTCGTAACAGAACGAGACAAATACACCCCGCGTTTCTACGTCGCCCCTCGCGACCCAGCGTCCGACCTCGACCTCACAACACTCCAGTCGGTGTACGACCAGCACCCGGACGTCGTCGCGACCGAGACGGTTGCGCGACGGCCGAGCTTTCGACGAGACGAGGAACCAGTCCTCGCGGTCGACATCGACCACATCGACCGCGTCACTCCACTCGCCCGGCAAGCGCGCCAGCTGTCAGCCTATCCAGTCGGGGATCTCGCTTGTTTCAACGTCGACTTCTCGCGAGAATTCCGGTATTGTCTGGAGACCGGCGCCGATCCGACGCCGGCGAGCGAGCTGTCGACGCTCCGGCTCAGCGTCCCGGTGACCGAAACGAGCAACGACATCTACGAGAAACTGTCCGTCGCCGGCGACACCGTCACCGGTTCGCCGACGGATATCCTGACCGCCGTCCAAGGGGCACTCGAAGCGCACGATCCGGATGTCCTGGTCTGCTCGACCAGCGAGATCGTCCCGACGCTGTACGAGATGGCGACGGCTACCGGCATCGACGACTTCTCGCTGAGTCGGTGGCCGGACGTCGATTACCAGCAGCTCGCGAGCCGGTCGACGTACTCGAGCTACGGCCGCGTCGGTCACTCGCCGGCGCGGTACAATGTCCCCGGCCGAGCAATCATCGACGAGTCGAACACGTTCTTCTACGGGGAGACGAACCTCGACGGCGTCCTCGACCTCGTGTCGCGCTCGAAAAAGCCCGTCCAGGAGCTCGCGTGGGCGTCGATCGGGAACGTGCTCACGGCGATCCAGATCTGCGAGGCCCACGACCGCGGTGTCCTCGTCCCGTGGAACTCCTGGCGTCACGAGTTCTACAAGCCGATGGGGACGCTCCACGACGCCGACCGTGGCGGCTTCATCTTCGCACCCGAGGTCGGCCTCCACGAGAATGTCCACGAACTCGACTTCTCCTCGTTGTACCCGAACATCATCTGTACCCGGAACGTCTCGCCGGACGTCATCCGGTGTGACTGCCACAGCGACCGCGACGACGTCCCCGGCCTCGGGTACTCGATCTGCGACGACCGGGGCTACCTCGTCGACGTGCTGCAGCCGATCATCGACGCGCGCGACGAGATCAAGGCGGCCATCCGTCGCGAGAAGGATCGGGACGACCCCAACGAGGACCGACTGGCAGAACTCGAGGGGCGGTCGGGAGCACTGAAGTGGATACTCGTCGCCTGCTTCGGCTATCAGGGGTTCAGTAACGCGAAGTTTGGCCGCATCGAGTGCCACGAAGCAATCAACGCGTTCGCTCGCGAGATTCTGCTGACGGCGAAACAGCGGCTGGAAGCTGGCGGCTGGCGCGTCGTCCACGGCATCGTCGACTCCATCTGGGTGACCCCAGACCCCGACATCGACGACGAGGACCGCGAGGACCTCGAGATGCTCGCGACGGAGATCACGGAACGCGTCGAGATTCGGCTCGAACACGAAGCCCACTACGACTGGGTGGCGTTCGTCCCGCAGCGCAAGAGCGACGCTGGCGCGCTGACGAAGTATTTCGGCAAAGTGGCTGGCGAGGACGAGTTCAAGATCAGAGGCATCGAAGCCCGACAGCGTTCGACTCCGCCGTTCATCGAGGACGTCCAGTGGGACTGTCTCGATCGGCTCGATGCCACCCGGTCACCGGACGCGGTACTCGGACGGCTCGAACGAGCTATCGACGAACTGCAGGCGGGCAACGTAGCAGTGGAGCGGCTCGTCGAGCGGAACCGTGTCTCGAAGCCCCTGGAGGGCTACTCACAGAATACTCAGAACGTGGCCGCCTTGAAGCGAGCCCGCGAGCAGGAACTGGCAGTCCACCCGGGCCAGGATATCGAGTACGTAGTCGCCGACGACGAGAAATCCTCTCGAGACCGGGTGGCCCTCGCCCACGAGGAGATCGAGACCTACGACGCCTCGTACTACGAAACGCTGCTGGTCAGAGCGGTCGAGAGCGTGCTGTTGCCGCTGGGGTGGGAACGGACAGACGTTCGCCGGGAGCTCGCCGAGACACGGAAGATGACGGTCACAGCCTTTGCGCGGCTTGGCGAGAAGTAGATCGCAATGACGAGCAAAGACGGATATATAGGTTGTTCCCGAGATTGGTGTGTGAAGACGGTATATCGTCTTAGACCCGTCTAAACACATGCATGGTGGTCTACTTCAGGAGTTGCGAGTCGACTAGACGAGCTATCAGCGAGGTCACCTCGCGGTCGTTACTGTCCCACCCCTCATTGCCGCTGTAAGAAGAACTCGCAATGGTGACCGGCGGTGGCGATCGAGACTCGATCACCCCTCGTTGCCGCTGTAAACAGATGAGGCGTTCCCAGATCCTAAACGGAATTGTGCTGTGACCTGTGAACAGAAGGTCTCAAGAAGCGGATACGGGATTGATCAGAACACATTTTCTGCACGGAGAAGCAGAAAGTCGGTGAGAGCCCCCCACCCCTCGTTGCCGCTGTAAACTCAGATCAAGCGTGTACCAGCTCGTAGAATGAAAGAGGACCCCTCGTTGCCGCTGTAAATCTCCCACCAACAAGCGCAAGAAGCCGTTTACCTCGAATAATGAGTTAGATGAATGCTTCTCAGAACCATTGGTACCAGTAACCTTAAGTCATATTGCGTTGTATCCTACCTCACTGCAATTCGGCATACAGGAACGCCGTACTTGTTCGGCGTGTACTAGCCGAAATACCGGGTTAGAGTGCCTCGTTCTATAACCTCTAAATTCCGTGGTTGGATGTCGTATGCGTTAAGGATCGTTTCGAAGAACCTCCGTTTCCCGTCTCTCCCGATCTCGGTTTACAGCGGCAACGAGGGGTGGGGGACTCATCTCATACCTCGTTTACAGCGGCAACGTGGGGGCACTGTTTTTTAGAAGCTCTTCACAGACGTGGTTATAGTGCTGTATAAGGCTGCTTTTCGAGTTCACTTCGGCACTCCGGTGTGTTTACAGCGGCATTCCGGTGGCAAAGATTCATAACGCATGCGCTACACGACGCTGTATGAGCAAATCGGGCTCCTTCTTCGGCGGTCCCGATCTCATTTTTGCCGACAAGGAACTTCTCCGAGTGAGCCATCTGCCGACCGGTGACCGGATTATCGGACGCGACACCCAGCTCCAGGAACTCGCGAACGCGATCAAAGACGCGGAGCACGGACGCACGCCGAACAACGTCTTAGTGTACGGCAAGACGGGGACCGGCAAGAGTCTCTGTTCGAAGTACATCACGCGTGACCTCGCGGAGGCGGCCGCGGATAACGGCATCTCGGTCGGAATCGCCTACGTCGACTGCTTCCAGGACTCGACCGAAACACAGGCAGTGCAGGCTATCGGGGAGTCCCTGAATACGCCCGAGACGACCATCTCCGTTCCGCCCTCCGGTCTCAGTACGTCGGACTACTACCACCGCCTCTGGGAAATCCTCGATTCAGAGTACGATGTCGCCATCATCATCCTCGACGAGATCGATAAGCTTGAGGACGATAGTGTCCTGATGCAGCTTTCTCGGGCTACTGAAGCGGAGAAGGTTCAAGACAGTACCTTGGGCATTATCGGGATCAGTAACAAGATCCGGTACAAGGAAACCCTCGATGAACGTGTCAAGTCGAGCCTCTCAGAGCGTGAATGCGTCTTCCCCCCGTACGACGCGAATCAGCTTCGGAATATCCTCTCCTCGCGGGCGGACGCGTTCCGTGATGGCGTTCTCGGCGATGAAGTGATCCCGAAAGCGGCCGCGTTAGCCGCCCGCGAACACGGTGACGCCCGGAAGGCGATCGACATCCTTCGCTACGCTGGTGAGATCGCGGACGAAGAAGACGACGACACCGTCCGGGTCGAGTATGTGGACGAAGCCCACGATCGCGAGGAACAAGCTCGCCTTTCCGAGCTGATCGCGAAACAGCCCGAACACTCGAAGTATCTCCTCCAAGCACTGGCCTTAGAGGTCCAGCAAGCGACCGGGGATAATCCGGCCATCCCTACGAAGACCATCTTCGGAACGTATCAGGTACTCTGTGAACGCGAGGGTGCGGATCCGCTCAAAATCCGGCGCGTCCGCGACCTCCTGTCGGAGTTAGCCTTCCTCTCGTTGATCGAGCAGGAGCGCAAGGGCCGTGGAAAGGCCAAGGGGGCGCATACGGTGAACCAGCTGGTTGACGAACCGGAACTGGTCGTGGAAGCCTGCAAGTCGGCGTAGTTAGTCGATCGCTCGCTTGTGACTGCGTTGAGGGTTTCCCCAGTCCATGGGTTTGGAACCGTTACTCACTCGGGTTAACCGGGCCCTTGTACTTGGAATGAACTGTATCGATAAGCAACTAAAACACGGACACACCCCTCATTTCCGCAACTCGGAGGCGGTGGCATGCCTCATGCCACAAATACGCACGAGTGACACACCTCGTTTCCGCAACTCCGACTCGGTAGCACACCTCATTTAGATCGCAAGTCGAGGGGTCACCCCTCGTTTCCGCAACTTCATCTGCCACAGAGGTAGCTAGATCTGAGAAGTTCGAGAGAATAGATTATCGACGAGTTCGGAGCTGGAAGACAACATGATTGTCTCGTGAACTCCTCTGGGGACAAGCCCTAGGTACTCGACCTACTCCGCCTATAGGAATGAAACAAGGAATAGACGGGGGAGACACACCCCTCGTTTCCGCAACTCCATACGAGCTGAAAGCCTATCAGCTACTACTGATACACGGACGGTATAAAGACATGAGAGATTCAGCAGCAAACGATCTCTCGACATACTGAAAACACAAGAAGGCATGCGGTTGCTGCGCTAACAACAACTAACCGCTTTCGTAAATTATTTATTAATGCGATCATGTCAAGTTGAGGAACCCCGGGGATATGGATAGATCGACCGCGTTCGGGTTTCTACTCACCCCCCTCCCGTCTATACTCGTGAGTTGCGGAAATGAGGGGTGGGTGGGGTATAAATAACTCTCCCAGTTCAGGAAGTTCCAGAAGGGGTGGATTTTTGCAAACGAGCGGGCTCTCATGGAGGAATGGGTTCCGGAACGGCTCCCCGAACGAGAGTCGGAACTTGAGGCGATCGCCAAAGGATTTCGAACGACCATCCGGTCGGGGATCGAGCCGAAGAACGTTCTCATCTCGGGGAAAACGGGACAAGGGAAAACCGTCACCGCTCGGGTTGTCCTTCAGGAGCTTCACGACTACTGCCAACAACAGAACATCGCACTCACGACGTATGAGGTGTCTCTGAAGGATGTCTCGACCGCATGTCAGGCGGTGGGAAAGTTGCTCGTCGAGTTGGAACCAGAAACCGACGAGCGGCCGAAAGGCTTGTCTCTGACCGATTTGAACGACCGGCTCTTCCGACGGCTCGATGAGATCGGGGGGTACGTCGTCTTCTTCCTCGACGAGATCGACAACCTCGGTGCGGATGACGATCTGCTGTACCAGCTCCCACGCCCCCGTTCAAACGGTTATATTACGGACGCTCACGTCTCCGTCATCGGGATCTCCAATGACCTCCAGTTCTCCGAGCAACTCTCCGCGAAGACGCGGGACAGTCTGTACGAGAACGAGGTCCACTTCGATCCCTATGACGCGACTGAGCTGCGCTCCATCCTCGATCAGCGTGTCTCAGTTGCGTTCAAGCCCGGAACCGTCAACGAATCTGTCCTCCAGCTCGCGGCCGCGTGGACCGCGAAGGACACTGGTTCCGCACGGCAGGCGATTCGTCTTTTGCATGAGGCAGGTGACATCGCATGTGTCGAAGGGTCTGAAACTGTCACGAAGGAGCATCTTGAGGAGGCACGCGACGAACTCGAGGACATCAATATCGTCAACAAACTCCAAGATCTGACGATCAATGACCAGGCACTCCTGCTGGCTCTCGCGATTCTCGAGTCGCGAAACGCGACGCCTGCCCAGACGAAGGAGATTTACTCCGAGTACAAACGCGTCACGAATGCAGTCGATATCGACCAGTTGACGGCTCGCAGTATTCGTGACAAGCTCACCAACCTCGACACGTACAACCTGGCGATGGCACACAAGAAAACCGGCGGCCGCGAGGGTGGTGAGTACTACGTAACCGAGCTCCGTGTGAACCTGGAATCGTTGCTCGAAGGGTTTGATCGGGTTGACCGGTTTGACGATATCGTCTCCGACATCGAGTCATTCAGCAGCCAAAGCACGCTGTCCGGGTGACGGCCGCGTGTCGGTCGCTACACGGAGTAGAAGGAACTACGATACGCAGGTTGTCTACGATGTTGCAAGACCCGTGCTGACGGTCGCCGACGTTGGGAGGACCGACTCCTGAAGTCGTTGTTTGTGGTGGGACCGGCTTCGTGTCTCGCGGAACCGTGGAATCGTTCCCGGCTGGAGGTCATCAGCGATTGATCCTGTCCCCTTGCTGGTCTCTCTTCACTCGCTTGGATTGACAGGCCCTTTGTACTTCGACTTCACCTGGTCTCCTTCCCTCCATTGCCAGTAGTTGTAGCGGTTATCGTTGATCTCTTTGACCGTGAGGGTTGCTCTCGATGGGACGTCTTCCGGGAGGTCATCCACCTCCTCGTCGACCGCGTCTTCGTCGGGTTCCTCTTCGGTACGGTCTCCCTGCTCGCGGGACTCCGCAAGTTCTTCGGCGTACGCTGCGACCTGCCGGAGTACCGCTGGCGAGCAGCCGTCGAGCGTCTCGACGACATCGGTGGGGAGATCCTCGGGAGGTGTTGGGTAGTTATCGGCCATCGGCGCTCGACCTGTGTTAACCAACAATGCCGTCCATAAGCATAGCTGTGTTGGTTAAGATGATTGTGAGAACGCTCCGCACCGGGTCCCGCGGACGACTCCGGGGATCGCGGCCGTCCGCGACCGGCGCCGACCGCGGGCCGGTCCTACTCGTCATCTTGGGGCTCTCTCTCGACAACGTGGACCTCGACGTGATCTTCCGGACACCCGGCCTCGTGTTCCCCGCTAACGGCACCACAGATGGGACATTCTTCGCGACCCATGTACCGCTCGAGGTCGTACCTGAGTCGGCTCACTGTCGGTTCTCCTTGCTTCCACCGTGCCCGCGGCCCGCTGCGTGCTTGCCGGTGGACAGGTTCTTGGTCTCCAACGCTGCCCCATACTGAACATCTGCACGCTCGGCCGCGTTGGTGTTTGTTCGGAGCCAGGTTCGAGCCTCCGCGACGGCTGTCTCGATCTGCATCGTGTCCCAGTGGTTGTCCCATGTGGGCGCATCCGCCACGACGAGTTCACACAGCTCCGCGAGCCGCTCGCGAGCACGTTGCTCGATGGCGTGACTGAGCACGCTGCGTTGTTCGTCGAGTTGTTCCGCCGTCTCGTCGTCCGCAAGCTCCCGACGTCGCGTGTCGACCGCGTACTGCAGCCGGGCGCTCGCTTCCGCCAGGTGAACGAGCTGGTCATCCGCGGTGAATCGGTCGTGAATGACGTTGCTGAGCAGAACCGAGTCAAAGCTCGCGACGGCCGCGGAGACTTCGCGAGAGAGACGCTTCTCCGCGTCACGGGACAGGTTCTTCATCAGGCGATCACTCCCGGGTGGCTGGTCTCACGGTGACTGTGTCCAGCACGGCTGATCCCGCGGCCGCGGTCGGTACTAATGCCTCGCCAGCCTTCGCGGCCGGCTGCTCGCTGTCCACCGGACTGAACCGTTGTGCAACTTTCAGTACTCATGGTTCTCTGGAGGCCTGTCTGCGCCTCCGCCCCTCCGCGGGCGCGCAAAAACACCACGAGCGGTGCCGAGACTAGACCCGTTTGTGACCGCTCCGCTTCGACGAGCTGTAACAAATCTCGAAGCTTATTTATAAACAAGTTTCGTACTATGTTACACCGTGCTCCGGCGCATCGAACTCGAGGTCCTCGCCACGGTCGACCGCGGCGACACGATCTCCGAGCTCGCGACGAAGCTCGACCACAGCGAGAGCTACCTCTCTCGTGCCGTCGGCGACCTCGTCGAGAAGGGGCTCGTCTACACGGAACGCGACGGCCGCCGAAAACGAGTCATCCCGTCGGATGCTCGCGCCGTCGAGCTCTATCAGGACCTCGTTCGTCAGCACTCCCACATCGAGTTCCCCGAGCTGCTGACCGGCAAGGCACTCGAGGTGCTGTACTACTTCAACCAGCCGCGAACGGTCTCCGAGATCGCCGACCGGAGCGACAACTACCGCAACACGGTCAACCGCGTCCTCAAGCGGTTTCGCGACCGTGGGCTCGTCGGGACCGTCGACGGCTATTACGAGTTCAACGCCGACTTCGACCGCCTCCACGAGTTCGCCCGTGAACTCGCACACCATCTGCATCGTCAACGCCTCGAAGCCGTCGCCCCGAAGGGCACGATTCTCTGGGAAGACTACGACGAATTCCTCGCCCAGACCGAGACGGAGATCGACGTGGCGGCGTTCCACGAAACCGGCCTCGCTCGATTTGCAGCCTTCGACCTCCAGTTTCTGCTCACCGGCCACCGCTACTACGTCTACTCCGAGGAGCTCGACGCAGTCTCGCCGGCGGCACTCTGCTGTCACACGCTGTTAATCGACGACGGCAGTCGCCACCGTTCGTACTGTCTCCTCCTGCTCAGCCACGTCGACGTCGACGAGGCGGACCTCCGAGAGCAGGCGGCGAAGTATGGCCTCGAAGACGATATCGACGCCTTGCTGCGCTACCTCGAGACGCACGGCGAGGTCGACGACGAGCGACTCCCGGAGTGGGACGAGTTTCAGGAGCTGGCGGCTGACTACGAGGTGGATCTACTGTAAAATCGACCGACGGTTCGGCTGGTCAGTAGCTTCGAGACGGAGATCCTGGTCTCAGGGAGTGAGCGAAGCGAACGAATCGGAAGAAGACGCTGAAAACCCTCGACATAGACCACAGACTGTTCTCAATATTCTCCCAATGTTGATAAACCATTAGGCACACATCTGACGTATGGAAGTGCGGCGTACCGTCCCGGTTAAACTCGACGTGGACATCGACGAGGCCGCGCTTCTTCGCGAGACTGTAGACGAATTTCTATGGGCTGCCAACTACGTCGTAGACCACGCCTGGCAGGGCGAATACAAGATCACGAGCAAGGCCCAGCTGCAGGAAGAAACCTACGACGACGTGCGCGAGCAAACGCGGTTGCACGCCAACCTCGTCCAGAACGCTCGCAACAAGGCCGCCGACGCCGTACAGAGCGTCGTCGCCCGCTGGAAACAGGGCGAGTACGCGAGCAAGCCACACCTCTCGAAGCCAACGGTCGTCTACGACAAGCGGTGTGCGACCTTCCACGACCAGTACGTGTCGCTGGCAACCGTTGACGGGCGCATCGAGATCGAGTACGTCCTTCCCGACGACAATCGTGATACACCCCACAGTCGGTATCTCGACAACGACGATTACGAGGTGACGGGCGCAGAATTGCACCTCAGGGACGGCGAGTGGTTCCTTCATCTACGCACAAAGGCGGAGGTGGAGTCTGACACGCCAGAACAGGCAACAACCGAGCACAGTACAGTCCTCGGCGTTGACCTCGGTGTGAACCAACTTGCTGTCACTTCAACAGGCACCTTCTGGAGCGGTAGCGAGTTCGACCATTGGCGCCAGGAGTACGAGAAGCGGCGGGCCTCGCTCCAGCAATGTGGTTCGCGCTACGCCCACCGAAACATCCAGTCGGTCGGACGGAAGGAGACAGGCCGGTTCAACATGATGCTCCACCGGATTGCCGACGGAATCATAGATGAAGCCGCCGAGAACGGAGTCGCAGTCATCGCATTCGAGGAGTTGACCGGTATCCGTGACCGACTGCCAGAAGCGTCGTGGGGGCACAAGTGGGCGTTCGAACGATTGTACGAGTACGTCGAATACAAAGTCGAATTGCACGGTATCGACGTGGTACAGGTTGATCCGGAGAATACGTCTCGCCGTTGCTCTGAGTGTGGGTTCACCCACCCGGACAACCGTGACGGTGAGGACTTTTTGTGCCTGAAGTGTGGCTACGAAAACCACGCCGACTACAACGCTGCGAAGAACATCGGCTTGCGGTATCTCCGTCGTAACCAAACTGGAGGCGGCGGAGGCGCACCCGTAGGCGTGCGCCTGAATCGCGGGATGTTGAACGCGAACGGAGGGTATGAACCTCCTGCCGGAGATTCCGGCCAGAGTGGGAGTCCACGCGAAAGCCCCACCCACAACGAAGCGAGGTCGTCAGACCGAGCAAAGTAGGGTGCAGCAGCTTACCAACGAGGATATCTTCCTGTTCAAGGCGATCGCAGGCCGCGACGACGACATCGAGGACATGAATATGCTCGTGCAGGCCGGCCTCGATTACGACGTCGTCCGAGATGAACTCGAAGCCCAGATCGAACGCCTGGGGGACGATCAGTTTGCTACGTTCGCGAACGAGGCCCTGGTCGAACTCGAGGAGCGGTACGGAGTGACCACGCCTATCGAGGCCCGCGTCCAGGAGCTCACGAATAGGTACTACCGGGGGCTCGAAGTCCTCCAGGCACTCGACGAGCCGATGACCATCGACGAACTGGCCGACGAACTGGAGCTGGATACCGACGAGGTTTACGACCGGCTCGCGTATCTCTCATCATTCGACCGGGTCCGTCGAGATGGCGACACAGTCCGTCCCGTCGAGTAAATAACTCCCAACATCGTTACCTCGAACTGCAACTGATGGCGGCTGTCATCATCTAATGAGTCGCGGGTACATCAAGCACGTACGTACAGAGGTCAAAAACGAGGAGACACGCAGATAAAGTCTCGTTACTCACGAACTGGGGGTAACTATCGTCAATTACGGCTTTTGATATGGCGACCGACCCGTTCAAGCCCTTCTTCGAGTTCATCAGTGTGGAGACCGAACCCAATTCGGAACCGGTTCGGATATCCAAAGACATCACCGGGCGCAAGAACGACGCTCTCGGCTTTAAACACTGACCGACAAAACTCCTTCCCAGTCTCGAACCCGTCGGGAATGGTCGGAAAGCCGTTTACGCCCGTCGGCTCAAACCAGTCGAGATCGTGGCGCTCAACGAACTCGGCGACGAGGTCCCGATTCGACTTCGCGTGAGTACGGTTTGCTTCGAGAATGTCGGCTTCTTGCTCACCGAGTGCCTGCTGAGCGATGTGCTGACCGAGCAGCGGCGGTGAAATCGTCGTATAGTCCTTCCATTTCCGTACCGTGTCCGCGAGTTCTCTGTCCGCGACGACCCACCCAAGACGTGCGCCCGCGAGGCCGTACGACTTCGAGACGCCAGCGGTCGAAATCGCTCGTGGCCCGAGTGACGCAGCCGGGGCGTGCGGATCGTCGGCAAGCATCCGGTACACCTCATCGACGAGGAGGTACGCATCGTTCTCCTCGACGAGGTCGTACAACGCTTGCATCGTCTCCGGCCCGAGGTACTTCCCCGTCGGGTTGCTCGGGTTGGTGAGGACGACTAACTGAGTATCCAGGCGCATCGCGTCCGCGACAGCATCGACGGAGAGGTTCCATTTCGGAGGTTCGGTTCGGACTTCAGTCACGTCACCGATAGCGGCAGGGACGCTCGCAAGTGACTGATAGGTCGGTGAGACGACGACGCTGTGATCCCCGTCGCTGAGAAGCCCCATGAAGGTGAGGTAATCCGCCTCCTGTGTGCCGCACGTAAGAACGACCTCTTCGGGATCACGGTCGTACCGCTCAGCAATGTCTGCTCTGAACTCTGGAGATCCATCCGTAGGAATCACGTAGCCGAGTTCACCGACGTCGAGGTCGAAACGGTCGACAGGGAGACTCCGAACGCCACTTTCGGCGAGCATCAGGTCGGCGTCCGGTTCGTATTCGTCAAGCCACCGTTCCAGTTCAAAAGGGGGCAACTCCATGTGAGAACATTCTCAGAGAGAAGTATATACCCTCTGTATCAAACAGAGCCATCCTGAATAACTCTATATTGTAAAGTATCGTGGTACATCGCACCTGTCTAACGGTTGTCAAAGCGGCAATAATGTTGAACACATTGGATTTCAGCAGAGCCGTCAAGCAGGTTTTATCCAGCAAGCCCGAACGGTCGGTATCATGCGGGAATTCGTCTTCACAGTTGAATACGAGAAGGGGGCTGACGGGGTGATGGATCTTTTCATCGACAATCCGGATCTGTATGCCCGGTCGATGGAGATCAGTGCGACCAACGAGGCGGTGTGGGGTATTGAGAAGGTCGTCGGCCCCGCTGCTGTCCTCGACGAGTTCGACGACGCACTGGAACGCGTCGCTGATTCTCCGGGCACAACCGGAATGTGTGGGGCACCCGTGACTGAATACGAATACACGATCCTCTCGTCGAATGCGGAATCACGGAAGATTCACTGGCTTCGCCGGGAAGGTGATGGTTCACGGTCGATTCCCTTGGTCGCGGCGAAGCACATCGGCGAGGGGTTGATAATGCGCACGGAGCGGCGTGGCGACCAATACCGGTGGCGGATGCTTATCGACGGGACAGTATCAGCGATTCACGAGGATGTCCGAGCGAATCTGCGAGAGGGGTTGTTGCTTACTGTTGAACGACTTGGCACGCCGCCGTGCTTGCTCGAAGACGGTCGCGTCCAGCAAACCCTCACGCCCGAACAGAAGTCTGCGCTTGAAGCAGCAATCGAACGTGGGTACTACGAAGAGCCACGGCAGCAATCGGTAGCGGAAATCGCCGAAGACGTCAGTGTGTCACGGTCGACGTTCCAGTACCGTCTCAACCGAGCGGAGGCGTGGTTGGCACAACAGTTCGCCTCCGATTCGCTCGACGTCGACCTCGACGTAGATCTCGATCCCGAGGACATCGAGTTCATCCAGTAGACAGCACGTCGAACTCCTCGACGGTTGGAATATGTCGAAGTAAATCCCACCCCGATGTCTCTCGTAGGCCCGAGTATGGCAACGACTGGTGCGAGTGTTCAGCTGATTCGCAACGCGACTATCCTCCTGGACGTCGGTGACACGACGTTCCTCGTGGACCCGATGTTCACGCCGCAGGGTGAGATGCCGACGGTGACAGACAACCCGGCAGTTCCAGAGTTCCTCACCACGGCGAATCAGGACCGGAATCCGCTTGTTCCGCTGCCTGACGTTGATCTCACCTACGACGCAGTGGTAGTCACGCACCGTCACCCCGATCACTGGGACGAGGCGGCCAGAAAGGAACTCGATGCCGGCGTTCCGCTGTTCTGTCAACCCGAGGAGGCCGACGCCTTCACTGACGAGGGCTTCACTGACGTTCGGCCTGTCGACGACGAGACCTCCTTCGAGGGCATCACTATCCACCGGACGCCGGGCCAGCACGGGCACGGCGAACTCGCCGAGGGAATGGGCCCGGTCTCGGGCTTCGTCTTCGAGGCCGACGAGACAGTGTATGTCGCCGGGGACACGATCTGGTACGAGCCGGTCGAAGAGACACTTGACCAGTACGAACCTAATCTGGTCGTTCTCAATGGCGGTGAAGCGCAGTTCGATCAGGGTGAATCCATCACGATGGGCGTCGAGGACGTCGACGCTGTCCGCGAAGCCACTGACGCCGAGATCGTGGTCGTCCATATGGAAGCGATCAACCATTGCTTGCTGTCGCGCGAGGAACTGCGGGCAGAGACAGAGGATGTACACGTTCCCGAGGACGGCGAGCGGTTCAGTCTATAACGCGGGAACGCCCGTCTACAACTGTCTCCTGTTGTAACCACTGGTTCGGGGTGGTTACTTCGCTAGCTCAGCTGGGAGCCGACCATCCGGACGTGGAACACGACCCTGTTTGATCTCGTGATCGACGTGACGCAGATGCTTACAGCCGCCTTCGGGTGAGCGCTGCTGCCAGTCGGGACAGGTACACGATTCGTCGATGACGTCGACTTCGTACCTGTTGCCGGACGCGGACTGCACCTCGTAGCGGCCACCTTTCGAGAGGAGTGAGACGTCCATCGCTTCGGCGATGGCACGCTTCGTGCGGGGCTCGAGATCGTCCTGTGACTCTGCGTTCTCGTCGACGACCAGTCGGTCGCGAACGTCGCCCGTTCGACCCCCGTCCGGCGCGACGGCTTCCGTAGGGCCACTGAGCCGCTCGTGGAGCACTTTCTCCACCGGATGGCCTTCCGGCCACAGATGACATCCTCCCCGGCGTGAATGCCGGGGTTTCCTCCGTGGGAGTCTCAGCCGGTCTAGGACTCGCCGGAGGCAACATTCCCGTCACGGTGGACGGTACTCGGGTTTGTGCGCTGTTCTTTGGGACTTTCGTGAGGGTGTGGTGTCCCCGACCAGTTGTGGTCGTCCCACTTGAACCGCACGGGCCGTGCCATCGACCTGACTGCCTTCTCTGTGTGCCGCTTCAAGAACGTCTCTGACGCTGTGAGGTCGGCGTGCCCCTCGAATCCACACGGACACGTTAGTGTGTCCTGATGTCGTTTCGTTCGGTCTGTTGAACCGCACTGCGGGCACTTCTGGCTTGTCCACGCTTCCGACCGTACTTCGACCGAGATACCGTATTCCTCAGCGGTACATGCTAGCCGCTCAGTAAACTGCTTGAACGCCCAGAAGTTGTGTGTCTTGGCATTGGTTTCGACCGACCAATGCGTGTCCAGCACGTCGGTCAGTCCACCGATAAACACCGTGTCTACGCCGTCCTCATACAGCCGTTCGATTAGGTCACGACACAACGCTTCCTGTGCATGGTCGCGGCGGCGGGTTCGCTTCCGATACAGCCGTCGGATACGCTCGCTACTGTATTGGCCGTCCTGTAGCTTGGACTGTAACCGGGCGATTTCTCGCGTTGTCTCACGGAAGCGGTTGAACTGGTCCCGACCTTCGTACAGGTATTGGTCGCCGGTTGTGGTGGTACAGGCGACGAGATTGTTCGCACCAATATCCAGAGCGGCCTTCTCGTCGGCCAGTGGAGTCTCCCGTGCATCTGTAACAGTCACGGGTTGGGAAGCTCGGAAGATGCTGTCAGTCTCGTCATACCACAGGTCCAATCGTCCTTGTTTCTCGTAGTCGGGCCAATTCGGGTCGCCAGCGATTTCGAGTCGGAGACGCCCGGTGTGATCGTATCGGTCTTTCAACTCGCTCCCAACAAGTATCTCAAGGCGGGATCGCTCGTCCCACTCAACAGTGTATGCGTCGTTGCGAATGACGCCTTTGAGGACACGCCCATCGTCTTTGTTACCACGGAAGCCCGGCGGTTCCGGATGTTCGGTAACGGATGTGCTCGACCTGTCGTGGTACGCCTTCTTTGTATCGAAGAACCCGCGCCACGCTTCGCTGTTTTTGCGTATCACCTGCTGGGCGGTGGACGCGCCAAGCACACCTTTGTACTTGCCTTCGAGACTGCCGGTGTCGGTGTCCCACACGTCTTCGTCCTCAAAGCCGTCTTCGTCGTTGTAGCGCATGAGGCGTTGATAGTTGACTTCGTTCCAGAGAGCGGCGGAAGCGTCCAACAGGTTCCGTAGCAGCTGCTCTCCCGTATCGGAGAGGGGACGCACGGCGAACGTGTTGGTGCGCTTCATCAGCCATTTCCAGATATGTTCGTTTGGAACTTGAACGTCAGCCAACCACGTTGAAAGTAGAACCTAATCATCTCGTTGGAGAATCAAGATCAGCATTGACGCAGTGGTTCCCATCGGAGCTTACGCGATTCACGCCCGCCACGAACGGCGGGACTCTCTCGCTGTCGAAAGGTGGACCTCGCGGCGCTCGCGATGGTCGTAGGAGCCGCACGCGGCTGCGCACCCAGTCCAGACGCGCCAGGAACCGAGCGCGGCCATCACGTCGACGATGTCACGGGGAACCGTCTGGTGGTCGTCCGGGAAGAACACCCGGAAGCGTGTACACGCTTCTTGCGGCGGGACGGTCTCCCACCTGTCTTCGCTAGAGCCCCAGCTGTCGAACATCGCCTCGTCTCTCCCGTAGCCGACGGTCACGCCATCGATCGGCGTCCAGTCTGCTGGGAGGTGATCCGCCTCGTCTTCGAGCACTCGGAGGGCGGCGTATCGGAGGTACTCGTGGGCTTGGTTGTCTGTCGTTCGAGCGACCTGGTCGTGCTGCTCGGCGACGTGCTCGGCTTCCTCGAGGACCGTCGTGAGATAGGGTTCAGTCATCATTCGACGGAGGTCAGAACGCGCCTCCGCCCCTCCGCGGGCGCTGAAAAACTTAACCAACAGAGCGGAAGGAATCCATCACTCTGTTGGTTAACTGGATTGGGACGAAGATTCGCTTTCGAGCAAGTCGATGAGATCTTCTGCTGTGGAACTGATCCGTCCGAGCCGCTCGCGAACGGCCTCGGGGTTATCCGACTCCCACGCAGCGAGGTAGAACGCCGACCCGCTGGTGTCCAACCCACAGTAACGCCCGACGACGTAGGCGACGGCTTCGGCCTCGACCTCGCGTTTCGCCCGTTCGGTGTCGTCGTCGACGTCGAAGTGGAGCAGGGCGTGAGCGTACTCGTGAATCAGCGTTCGCGCGAGGTCGGCCTCGTTCTCCCGATCACGCACCTCGACGAGCGGCTGAACGTCGACGAGACTCAGCTGCTCGCAGATGCCCTTCGCCTCGCCGTGGGTCCACTCCTCAGCTGGAACGATCCGCACCGTCACGCCGAGGTCGTCAGCGGCGCCAGTCAACTGTTCGACGAGGTCGCCGGCGTCCCCAGTCGCTTCCGTGTCCAGGTCGGGAAGCGGCTCACCTTCGGTCTGGGAGACGTCGAACACCGGCGCGGGCTTGAACCCCACCAGGCCCTCGGACCACTCCTCGGGCGGCGTCTCGTCGTACTCACAGTCGCTGTCCTCGTGGTAGCTCGGCGAGTTCTCGCATTCCGGGCACTGCTTGGTGATGATCGGCGCCCAGATCCAGATGGCCGACTCACCCTCCTTGACGTGGCGGTCGAACTCCTCCTGCCACGTCCGGTAGCCAGCCACGCGGGTTGCCTCGGGACACTGCCGCTTGATGAGGAGCGTGTTCCGGTAGGAGTAGTCGTGGAATCGACTCTGGACGTCAAGCCACTCCTGGAACTCCGCGCTGGCCTGCGCGTCGTCGACGCCGGCGACGAGGTCGTCGATCCACTGTTCGATCGTACTGTTCATCTCGTCGGATCGCGTGTCGGTCTGGTCGAAGGAGACCGACGAATCACTGGTCGTAGCCATTGGGTTCACCGAATCAAGTTCACGGCAACTGCGTCTGCTCAGACCGCGCCGCACCCCTCAGGGGCGTTTAAAAAACCGCTCTGTCGGTCAGCGGAGCTCGTGGCGTTCGTCCGCGAAGCCGACCGTGACGAGGTACTCGAGGAACTCGTCGAACCGCTCGACGTCACTGGGCGTGTCGGTCGCAAGATGACGCGCCCACTCGATGGCCCACTGGAAGGCGGGATCCGTGCCGCCCTTGCCGTGAATGTACCACCACCGGGCCGCTTTCAGCACGACCAGCGGATTCGTCGGCGGCTGCTCACCGGTGAGCCCACGGGTGATGGATTCGATTTCGTCAGGGATGTCGGCGGGATCGACCTCCGCTGATTGCGTGTTGTCGATATCGACGGGAATATCGTCGACCGAGACGTTGTCGGGACTCTGTTGTTGACTCACTGGAAGTCACCTCTGAGAGCTTTCGAAGGAGCCCTCGCCCTCTCTGGGGGCACGAAAAACAGGTCGCGAAGTCACGCTGGCGGAAGGTAGACGCTCTGCTCGCCGGCAGATACCTTTGTGCTGAACGTGGGACTTCGCTTGTTAGTCAACTACTGGTTGGACTGGCAGCCGTTCGAGGCGGCGATGGCATGGGATACAGAGAGTCAGCAGGTTACTCGGCACATCTGCATCGTCGACCGACTGGTCTGGGTCGTCGTAGAACCGGCGTCGAGGAACCCGATGGTGAACCGGAAGATCACGTCCAAACCTCTCGCGGTGAGCTTCGCGGCCCATACCGCAGCGTAGACAGGACTCGTTGTCACGGACTATGATCTCCTCACGAATCTGTGGCCAGTCCGAGCCAAACGGAACTGTCTCAGTATCAGACTGCCGGTAGTTTTCTAGATAGTCCGGGTCGGCCGCTTGAAGGGCCGTTCGCCACGTTCCGAACTCACGCTGATACGGAACGAGGGAGAACTTCCCTTGTTCGCTCATCTCCGTCGTTGTCGGTGGGTGGCCCAGCTCATTCGCAACAGTCCGCAGTTCGGCTAATAACTCCTCTCGTGGAATTCGCCACCGCTCATTTGGCTCGAAGCCGGCAGCTCGGAGAGCTTCATTCCACGAACCGAATCGCTCCTGATAGACTGCTGCACTCCATTTCCCTTGGTTCCGCATCTCATCCTTCCGAGGGACATGGCCTAGCTCTTCGGCGAGACTGTCGAGTTCCGATATCAGATCCTCTTCGCTCACATTCCACACGGAGTGGACTTCCAACCCAGCGTGTCGAAGAGCACGATTCCAGGTTCCAAACGCTCGCTTGTACGAATCCGAGGTGTAGGGGCCACTCCGGTCCATCTCATCTGCCGTGGGCGGTCGACCCAGTTTCTCAGCGAACGCCTGTAAGGCAGTAATGAGTGCCTCCTCGGAGAGGTTCATTTCGACGTTCGGTTCAAAACCGGCCGCCTGTAGTGTTGAATTCCACCCTCCAAATCGCTTACAGTATGTCTTCACCGAATACTTTCCGTGATTACTGTATTCTCGCTCTGACGGAGTTCCCCCTACAATGTCAGCAACCGATTTGAGATCTGCGAGAAGATCCTCTTCGGGAGTCAGTGGTCGTCCGTTTGGGTCGTTCGTTCCTGTTTGAAGTCCGGCAGCCTCGAGTGCGTTATTCCACGACCCGAATCGGTCTCCGTACGTCTTCGAAGCATGAGGTCCTGAATCGTCCATCTCACTCTGCGACGGAGGACGACCGAGTTCCTCAGCGAACTTCTGGAGCCGATTGACCAGTTCATCGTCTGAGTACAGCTTCTTGCCCATGATTTCTGGGGGACTGAGTCACTCAGTTTGGTTCTGGCTCGGTATTTGAATGTCCGTTCTGGTGTCTGTGATCCGTCATCGATACTGGCTGCCCCGTACCCATTCAGGGGCCCGAAAAACCGAGACTCAGGCAGTTAACCAACAATAGGGAAACTTACGTGGAGTATGTTGGTTAAGAACAGAGCTTACTCTTCGCCCTCACGCAGCTCTTCGGCCTTCCACTTGAGCCGGCGCAGGATCTGAGTTCGATTCTGGTGGGTGTTCTCGTAGGCAACACACTCTTGTAGGGTCTCCATATCGGGAATCGTCGCGATCCCTGCCTTGATCAGGCGTGTGTTCGGCGCTTCCAGACGCTTCTCTGGAGGGAATTCGTTACTCTCTTTGTCGTCAGTGGTCCCCATCTCGAAGAGCCTCCACCCCTTTGGGGCCGACACAAACAACTCTCCGGACGATAACGCCCCCTCCCCTCCCCTCTAAAAGGGGTGAAACTGATACAACGGTTACCGTAATGGTCATTCCCCGCGAGTGTTTACAGGCCCGTATGGAGCGAAAGACGATCTCCGTCACCGGGATGTCCTGCAACGGGTGCGAACAGAACGTGGAGACCGCCCTGCGAAACCTCGATGGTGTGAATCGGGTCGAGGCCGACCACGACGCTAACACGGTCGACGTCGTCCTCGAGGATGGAGTCTCAGACGACGACGTGAACGCGGCAATCGAACAGGCTGGCTACGACATAAAGGCTTAATCGGCTGTCAATCGGCCGTCTCCACGCTCGCCGTCGGTGCGGTCGTCGAGGGCGAACTCGGTGTTGACACCCTCGCCGGAGAGGAGTTGACCAGCGAAGCTGTTGGCGAGGACGGCCGAGACGGACAGCACCATCGCGAGCATCGCGAACACTGGGTGAACGAGCCCCGTGGTCGCGGCGGCGACACCGAGCCCGTTGAACGCGAAGGCCGTCGCGAGGTTCTGACGGGTCTTCCGGTAGCTCTCGTTCCCGATCTCGTAGGCGTCCATCACGCCACCAAGCCGGTCGCCCATCAGGACGATGTCCGCCGATTCGATGGCGATGTCGGTCCCGGCGCCGATGGCGATCCCGATATCGGCCTGCGTGAGTGCGGGAGCGTCGTTGATGCCGTCGCCGACCATGGCTACGCGGTGGCCGGCTTCCTGTAGGCGACCGATCTCTTCGCGTTTCTCGTCGGGTAAGACGTCTGCCATAACGCGGTCGATGCCGACCTCGTCGGCGACCACGTTGGCGGTGCGCTCGTTGTCCCCGGTGATCATCACGGGCGTGATGCCGGCGTCGCGAATCCGCCGGCTGGTCTCGGCGGCGTCTGCTTTGATTTCGTCGCCGATGCCGATCAGGCCGATGAGGTCACCATCACGAACAACTCCGGCAACGGTGAGGCCGCGGCCCTGAAGTCGCTCAATGTCGTCGCCCTCCTTCGACAGGTCGATCCCCTCGTCGCTAAGCCATCCCGGTTTCCCGATCAGCACGTCGTCGCTGGCCACGGTTGCCCGGACGCCCTTGCCGGTCACGGAGTCGAAATCATCGGGGTCAGCGTACTCGACATCTTGCTCGTCGGCGAACTCGAGGATCGCATCAGCGAGAGGATGCTCGGAGAACGCCTCTGCACTGGCCGCAGTCGTGAGTACATCCACCTCGTCGGCACCGAACGCGACGACCTCACTGACGGCGGGTTCGCCGACGGTGATGGTGCCGGTCTTGTCCAACACGATGTGGTCGACGTCGGGGAATATCTGGAAGGCGTCACCGGAGCGCATCAGGATGCCGTGGTTCGCCGCCTTCCCGCCACCCCGAATTAGGGCGAGCGGTGTCGCCATCCCGAGCGCACACGGATAGCCGAGCACGAGGACAGCCAGCGCTGCGAACGCGCCGCGCTGGACGTTGGGGTCTGCTCCCCACGCGAGCGGTGCGACCACCCAGAAGAGGAACGAGAGCGCGGCAATCGTCAAGACGCCTGGGACAAAGTACTTGAGGACGCGGTCGGCGAGCTGGATGATGCCGGGTTTCATCGCCCGCGCCTCCTCAATCTCGCGGGCCACTTGGTTCAGGAACGCGTCCTCGCCGGTTGCAGTTACCTCGATGAGCAGCGTCCCGGTCTCGTTGACGCTGCCGCCGATCACCTCGTCGCCTTCGGCCTTCTCCTCGGGGATGGACTCACCGGTGGCAACCGACTCGTCGACTGTGGATTTACCCTCGACGACCTCCCCGTCGACGGGGATGTTCTCGCCGGGCTTGACCCGGACGCGATCATCGACGTCGAGATCGTCGACAGGGACCTCTTCGACATCACCGTCATCACTGACGCGGCGTGCCGTGTCGGGCTGGAGGTCGAGAAGGCCTTGGACAGCTTGGGAAGCCCGCGTGCGGACGATGAGGCTGGTGTACTCCGAAAGGATGTGATAGGTGGTGATGAACACGGAGACGGCGAAGAAGTGGACGGTCGGGAAGCCAGGGAACACGAACAGGCCAAGCAGTCCACCAAGGAGCCCTGCGAACGCGCCCGCTTCCAGGAGGACGTGCTGGTTGAAGATCCCCCGGCGCAGGCTCTGGAACGCCTTCTGTTTGATATACCGTCCGGGGCCGAACATCGTCCCAAGCGCCAGCCCCAGAGTCACCAGATCCATCGCGAGCGATGCCGACTCGAAGCGTCCCATTACGAGAATCATCCATCCCATCAGGGCAGCGACAACGATAGATGCGCCGCCTGCGAGGAGGAGGCGACGCTTCCCGTCGGCGAGTTCGGCCTGCTGTTGTTCGTAACGCTTCGCTTTATCCGGGTCGCGGATGGTATATCCGAGGTCCCGGAGTGTGTCCTTCACTTCGACTTCGCTCAAGAGGTTGTCGTCGTACTGGACGAGTACCTCCTCGTGGGCAAGACTCACGTCGACGTCCTCGACGCCGTCGGTCCGGGCGTAGGCCTTCTCGATGCTCTCGGCACAGAACGAGCAGGACATTCCCCCGACGTTGAATTGTTCGTGTGTCGTTCCCATCGTGAGTGGTGGTTATCGCGCGACGCGGAAAACCATTACGACAATGATTATAGCGGTATCGGAGCCATAATACCGATGTCGGGAGAGTGGCGTTACTCTTACTGTCGTTGTTCGCCTACCTCCTCACAAGAATGGCGCTCCTCGAATCTGATGTGCCGATCCGCGAAGTCGTGACGACAGACCCAGAAAAAGCGAAGGCGCTGGAGAACGATGTCCGGGCGAAGATCCTCGATATGCTGGCGACCGATGAAATGACGATCGAGGAGATTCACGACGAACTGCATCGTCGCGGCGAGGAGAAGGCGGAAACAACGGTCCGCCACCACGTGAACGTCCTGAAGGACGCGGGGATGGTTGAGATCGCCCGTCTCGAGGAAGCTGGTGGGGGGACGCGGAAGTACTACAAGTCGAACACGCGAGTCTTCTCGTACGAGCTCCCGGAGGGTGCCGATGAAACCCTCGCAGGCGCGCAGTCCACCGCGTCCGAGGAGCTGACATCCCTCATCGAGGCGTTGTACGCGGACCACGGTACTGAGATCGAGGCGGTCGCCCGCGAGATGAAACCCTGTGAATACTGCGATACCCAGCACTACGAGGAGTTCATCGTTCGCGAACTTTTGAACCGTGCCCTCATCGAACTGGGCGAGAGCGGCACGCTCGAGGATGTGTTCTCGACCGACGACTGACCTCACTCGATACAGCAGCTCATCGTCGACGTGTCCCGTCGGAACGACTGACAAGCCTGTTTGAACGCTTCGCTGAACGTCGGGAACGGGTGGACGGTATCGATAATGTCGTCGACGGTCAATCCAAACGTCACTGCCAGTGTAGCTTCCATGATCATGTCGGCGGCACGGGGGCCGACCATGTGGACGCCGACGATCTCGTTGGTCTCGTGGTGCTTGACGACCTGGACGAGTCCATCAGTGTTCTTGACC
Source organism: Haloparvum alkalitolerans (assembly GCF_050122995.1). GTDB lineage: Archaea > Halobacteriota > Halobacteria > Halobacteriales > Haloferacaceae > Haloparvum > Haloparvum alkalitolerans. Next base: position 81,010 of record NZ_JBNLIA010000007.1, on the reverse strand, counting down.
GCCTTCCCCCGCGGGACGTCCTCCATCTGGACGGTCCGACACGAACAGGTGCCGTGCTCGTCCATGTATTCGAGTTCGGTCGTGCCAACGGCTGCGGCCTCGGGACTGGTGAAGACGACTGCGGGGACCGCATCGTAGTCGATGCTGAGGTCCTCGTCGCCGAAGGCGTTCTTGACGGCGTGGTTGCCCTCCTTGGCGGCGACCGTCTCCAGTTCGGGTTCGCCGATCACGTCGCCCGCAGCGTAGATGTCGGGGTTCGTCGTTTGGAAGTGCTCGTCGACGCGAATGGTTCTGTCGGAATTCGTTTTGACACCTGCCGTATCGAGGCCAATGCCCTCGCTGTTCGGCTGAACGCCGGTCGCGACGAACAGGGCGTCGCCGGTGACTGTCCGTTCGGTGCCGTCGACGGTTGTTTCGATGACCACTCCTGACTGGATCGTTTCGGTACCGCCGTCGCTTGCTGGCGTACGGATGCGTTGGAAGCTGTTGCCGGTGATTACGTTAATTCCTTCCTCCTCGAACGCGCGCTGCATCTCGCGACCAAGTTGCCCTTCCATCCCCGACAGCACGCGCTCGGAGCGCTGAAGGAGGGTCACGTCGACACCCACGCGGTGGAGAATCTGGCCCCATTCGAGCGCGATGTACCCGCCACCGAGCATCACGATACTTTCGGGGAGGTCGCGCTCTTCGAGGATGGTCTCGCTGGTGTAGTAGTCGACGTCGTCTAGACCGACAATGGGCGGTGCCCACGGTGAACTTCCAGTCGCGACGAGCGCCTTCTTCCCAGTAATGCGCGCGCCCTCGTCGGCGCCGTCGACGACATTGATAGTCGTGTCGTCCACCAGCTGGCCGTACCCCCCGTAGATGTCGGTCTCGAAGTGCTCGGCGACATCGATGTAGTTCTCCTGCCGGAACCGTTCGACGAGTTGGTCGGTGCCATCGAGTGCGTCGGCCCAGTCGACAGTCGGTTCCTCGGGGTATCGAACGGCGTCGAAGGGATTCTCCGTCGCTGTGGCACCGCTCTCAGCGACGGCGAGCAGATGCTTGCTCGGGACACAGCCGACGTTCACGCAGGTCCCGCCGATTGGCAAGCCTGTGTTCACCATCGCCGTCGAGAGGTCCCGCCGGCTCGCTTCATTGATCGCGGCGAAGGCTGCGGCACCACCACCGAGAATCACGAGATCATAGTCGGACGTGTGGGTCATTTATGCGATTACTTTACGACGGGAAGTTCTTATACTCCAGAGTCCGAAGCTATAGAGTAGGTCGGTGGCCACGAAGCTATGGCAGATACTACTTCATCGGCGCCCGCGTGCGATGTCGACGGGACGTGCTACTGTCCGCTCACAGGAGTTATCGACACGTTGAGCCGGAAATACGCGATGCAGCTCGTCAGCATCATCGGCGCACACGACTCACTGCGGTTCGCGGAGATTGAGGCGCATCTCCCGACGGCGAGCACGTCCACGATCTCGAAACGCCTCGACGAGTTCGAGGAGGCAGGGTTCGTCTCACGGACGCAGTACAACGAAATTCCGCCACGCGTCGAGTACGCGCTAACTGACGAGGGGGATGAGATTCGTTCGAGATTAGAACCCCTTCTCGAGTGGGCGACGGCGAACTCCTGACGTACGGGTTCTAGTGGATTTCATCCCGCATCTGAAGGTCAACAATTCAGATCGGAGTGTTGACCCCAAGACTATCTTTTCTTCGTGTGCTACTTTGGCGCATGATAAACGAGGGAGCGTCTGCACCGTCATTTACTCTTCCGGGCCTCCGTGACGGAGACCAAACCGAGTACAGCTTGGATGAGACAACTGCGGATGATCGGGCTGCGTTGCTGGTATTCTTCCCGTTTGATTTCAGTCCTGTTTGTACAAACGAACTGTGTGCGATTCGCGATGCAGAGTGGTTTCAGCTGACGCCGGCTCTCGATGTCTGGGCAATTTCTGGCGACAGCGTCTACGCCCACCGAGCATTCGCCGAGGAATACGGCCTCAATTTCCCGTTACTAAGTGACAGCTCCGGGCGGGTTGCCGAATTGTATGATGTCTGTTATGACGAATGGGAGAACCACGAGCGCGTCCCGCAGCGTGCCGTGTTCCTTATCGATTCCGAGCAAACGATTCGATACGCCTGGGCGACGGAAGATGCACTCGAGAAGCCGGATTTCTTTCCTGTTAAAGACGCGCTTGATACGCTGGAAGCGGAACGTGATGAACTCGGTCCTGAGGATGTCGATTTAGTAGTCGAATATAACGAGGAACCGGAGCCTCTCATTTAATTTGATTTTGAATCCTCTCAGTGAACGCCGCTCTGACAATCAGCTCATCGCCTCTTGGAATCGCTCGCGCAGCGCGTCCTCGCGTTCTTCGAACTGCTCGACTTTCTCCTGCAGGTCGTCGCTGACGCGCTCGATGCTCGCCAGCGCTCGTTCACCCTCCAGTGAGGCCTGCGACCCGTCGTCACCGTCCGTATCTAACTGCTGCTCGTACGCCACCTCAACACGCTCGATCGTGCCTTCCGGGTTGAACAGGATGTCGTTGGCGATCCGAACGTACTGATCGAGGGATGCCCCTTCTTTCCCCTGGAAGAAGTGAGTGAGGGCGTACGTCGCGCCGGAATGCAGCGTCCACATATCGATCTCGAAGGGGGTCGCCGCATTGGCTTCTGCATCGCCGGCGGCACGCTCGGCCAGGTAGTCCGGGAAGCCCAGCAGGGTGTAGAACTCCGTGACGGTGAACGGGAGCTCCGAGAAATCGAGATCGATATCCTGGGCGTCTCGGATGAACTCGAAGAGGTCGTCGGCGACGAGTTCGACCTGTGCGAGGAGTTCCTCCCACCAGGTGCGGAAGTTCCGCACGTCGCCGACGTGCTTGATAACCTCCTTGTCGGTGAGCGAGCGCATCGTGTTCGAGCAGTAGCCATCCTGGGCGAACCCCTCCACGTAGACGGCGTGCTCGCCGAAGAAGTCGTAGCCCGACGTGACGCCCATCGTAATCGGGTCCGATCGACCGGGAAGGCGCACCTCGAGGCCATCGAACATGATGTCCATGTGGACTTCGCCGCCGCCCCGGTAGCGCCGAATCTCGCCGAACATCACCTCGCCCAGCGGCGTCCCGTCGATGGTCTCCTCGCGGAGGACCTCCTCCAGTGGTCCGTAGACGTCGACCGGGTTGATGATCGAGTATGAGTCAGTCGGGATATGGAATAACGACTCTTCCTCAGCGTCACCATCTGCCTCTGCTTGTAACCGCGACGGCTCGACAATTGCGTTGAATCGCTCCGTTTCGACCCATTCGTCGCTGTACGGGTTGCGATACGCGACTGCTGTATCCACTGCCTGCGGTAGGTTTCGAACCGCCTCACTGAAGCTGATTGGTTCGGGACCGCCGTGTTGCTCGGCGTACCATTCGGGTAGTTCAGTCTCGGTTCGCCCATCGAGGCCTGCGAAGACCGTAGCTTCCTCTGGGTCTTTCATAGCATCCTCCGAAGGCGCGAAGCGTTCTGATCTGCGCCTCCACCCATCGAGGCGCAAAAAACGACGCTACGACTGTCGACACTCGTGAGTTTGGATTCGCTCTGGAAGCCCGACTTTCCCACAGAGCGGACACTCGACGAGTGGTGACGGCGGAAGATTCCGATACGTAGCAAGGGCTCCTCGGAGGTGGGTTTTCGTTTCCGCCGACTCGGCGCTTGCGAGGGCACTAGTGAGGTGCCACCGGAGCCGTTCTCTGTTCGTGAGACCGTCTGTATTGGGCGTCGGGATAGACTCGTCCGTCTTTCGCATTTGAATCACGAGGGGGTTACCCCTCATCTCCTCGTAGGGCGAGAACAACACCGCCCGGCCCACCTCGCTCTGGTGGTTGTGTGGCGTCGACAATTGTATCCAATCGCTGCGGGGCGACGGCTTCCCAGATGAGATGATGCTTCGAACAGACCGTCACGAGATTTGAGACTCGATTCGCCTGTTCGTGGTCAAACTGCCCGTCGGGGCCGACAAAGAACTTCCGCGGAACCAAGTGGTGGACAGAGATGTCCTTCCCAACCTGCTCTTGATGATCCGCTTGAGTCATCTCACACCACGGCGTCTGGCACTGGAAGTCATCACGTTCCAATGCTTGCCGCCGTTGCTCCGGCCAATTTGGCCCGTACGGAATCTCTGAACGTTCTTGATAGGACTGTGGTTGTGAGAAGCCAGCTTCGTTGAGTGCCTCTTTCCACCCCCCAAATCGGTGGTCATACGTCCATCTGTGATACTCTCCAATCCGATCCATCTCCCCGCTCGATGGCGGGCGACCGAGCTGCTCCGCAAGGCGGTCAATCTCATCCAACAGATCCTGATCGGTAAGTCGGAATTTCCGATTCGGAGCGTAGCCAGCTTCACGAAGCGCCTCGTTCCAACTCCCGAATTTGTTCTGGCAGACGCGCTGGGAGTATTCTCCGTGCTCGCTCATCTCCTTTGCCGTCGGCGGTTTTCCTAATTTGTATGCGACACGCTGAATGTCGTCGAGAATTATGTCCGCGTCCGTTACGATCTGGTCGCGACGATGGACAGCAGTCACGTGGCCACCCAACTCATGGGAGGTCGCAAACGACTCGCCACAGTAGTCACAGATATGGTCGGTCAAAGCTCGGTCACCTCCCTCCGCGGTTCCTCCGTAATGGGTTATAAACTCTCGACCCCATCCCAAACTCCTGCTTCCAGTAGGGGCCACAACGGAGCGATTCGTCTCGCCAAGGGTACTCTGCATCGGTCATGGCTCGGTGACGGGGAGTGATTTCCCCCGCACCCCTCTCGGGGGCAATAAACACTACCAACCGGAATCGTACTTGAATATCAGACCGGGTCCGTCACCGACCCGAGCGGGTCCGTAGGCAGAGCGGATTACGGTGGGAGGTGACGGTCGTAGATATTCCGGCGATGCCCGACCGCTTCGACAATTAGGACATCCTCGTCCCGATCCCACGTGATGATCGCACGGTAGTCGCCAGCACGAAGCTTGTAGTATGGATACCCGGTGAGCTTTTCGAGACGATGAGAGGTCCAGTCTTTCGCCTCGTCGAGTTTCTTCACCAACCGCTCTTGGGCTTCCGATTCGAGTGCCTCCAGCAAATCAAGTGCTTTCGGTGTCCACTCAACCTCAGTCATCGATGCCCAGCCGATCCTTCACGTCGTCCTGCGACACCGTCTCACCCTGCTCCCGCTGCTTGCGGCTCTCGGACAGATGTTCCAGCGCTTCCTCAGACAGCTGCGTTGGCGGGTTGACAGCGTCCCGGAGCGCGTCGCGGATGAACTCGGATTTGTTCGCGTAGCCACGTTCCTCCCAGACGTCGTCGACCTGTGCCAGCAGCGACTGTGGCACTCGGACGTTGATTTTCTCCATTTCACCGTCGCCCCCGGCGTCGCTGTCAGTGCTCATATGCTGTGATACGCTTGTATCACGTAAGTAGCTTCGGTTGGATACGCGAACTGTGGTTGACGAGGTCCAGACTGCGCTCGAGGGAGAGTCGCCGATGCTCCGAGAGGTTCAGCACGACGGCTTGGCCGTCGACGCGGAAGCCGACGTATTCGACTGTGGCTTGGTGAGACTGAGCGGCCGATGCGACTGGAACCGATTCCGAACTTGCTACAGGTACATTCCCGTTCATTCGTTGCTCGCGGGCGGTTCGGTGACCCCCGCACCCCTCTGAGGGGTTCCACAAACAGGACGGCGTAGCGTTCGGCAACGTACTGTCCACTTGACCTCCTCCCACCCCTGAAGAGATGGGATTCCCGAGCGTTGGGATATTAAGGTTTAGAGTCCACCACCTCGGCCTGCGGTTCGAATCCGCAGGAGAGGTCGTACAGGTAGACTCCGGGCTGGGCCAACCAGCCGGTACTCCTATCCCCAGAGGTGGACTCGGAGTTACTTGCGCTGTCGTTGATGTCGAGACGGATGTTCTCCGCCCCATTTACGTCTGCGTTGAACGCTGCGTCACACTCCTCACAGACGTACAAGCCGCGCTCAACACGCTGCCCATCGTCTTCTTTCCCGCACACAGAACACGTCTTCGATGTCCCACCCTCGTCCACTTCCACGACCTCGATCCCCTCGGCCTTCGCCTTATATTCGAGAATCGAGGTGAAGCGGTCGAACGCCCACCCGTGCAGGTCAAAGTTGCCGTGCTGTCCCCAGTTCTTCGCCTGACCGTTCTCATCCTCACGCACGCTACTCAAATCTCCGACGTTGACTCGGCCAACGCCCTTCTCCACACACCGCTGGACGATGTGCTTGGCGAGGGCGTGGAAGAAATGCCGGCGGCGCTCAGACCACTTCCGGTGCAGCCGTGTCGCCCGCTCGCCACCACTGTCGTCACACTTGGCAATCTCCTTCGGGAAGTAGTAGCCATCCTGTTTCAACTGATTACCCGGGTATAGGTCGGCCTCTTCCATACTGTAGGCGACAGCGGCGAAATTCGAGATACCGAGGTCGATGCCAGCGGTCTCCTCTCCGGGTGCGTCTGGCGTCTCAATATCGTCTTTGCAGACGAGGTGGAGTTCCCAGCGTTCCTTCGCGTTGTCGTAGACGGCACGAACCTGTTGCAGGTTCTCGACCGAGATGCCGGGTCGCGTCTCGTATTCGACGAGGATGTAATCGCGGTCCCGTGGGTGGTCTTTGTGATTCGCGCCTTTGCTGAGGCGGACGCGATTGTGTTTCGGGTCGTGTCGGATGCCCTTCTGCTTCCACGTAACCGTGCTGCGCGGGTGTTTTTCGTGGACGCAGCGGCCTTGGTCGTCGTAGTAGTTGCGTTTGCGGTATCCGGGCGGGTTGTCCCGGTCATCGTCTGAGGAGTACCACGAGTTGAAGGCTTCAGCGAGTTCCTCCAGAACCCGCTGACTGGACTGACTGTGCAGCCCCCGGTACTTGTCGTGATCCTTCAGCTCGCTTTTGAGTTCCTCGTGACCAGGGATCTCCCCGGTGTCTTCCCATTGTTGGCGGGAGTAGTAGTTGGCGACGTTCCAGAGTTTGCTGGCACTCCACCCGTGCCGGTCGAGTGGCTCTGCCACCTGTGAGTGGTTGCGGATTCGCGCTCGGTGGGTGCGGTGGATTTCCAACATCCGTGGAACGTCTCTATAACAGGTTATACTCGTCTGAATTGTAAATATTAATGTTTGTCAACAGTGGGCTCTTTGGGCTTATTATCGGCGGTGAATCCTCGTTCGCTATGTCGGTTTATCCCATCGCAAAAGAGATGGTTATTCCCCTCACACTATCCACATAATTGAGGATGGCTGTACTGGACGATCTCTCGGGGTTCGAGTTCGAGGACGTGATGGAGGACGTGTTCCGCAACCTCGGCTACGAGAACGTCCGCCAGGCCGACCGAACGGCTGACGAGGGTCGCGACGTCATCATGGAGGAGGTCGTCGACGGCACGCGGCGTGTGATCATCGTCGAGTGCAAGCACACGGGGACGGTCGGACGGCCGGTCGTCCAGAAGCTCCACTCGGCGATCGCGACGTTCGACTTCGACGGCCCCAAACGCGGAATGGTCGTCACGACCGGCCGGTTCACGAACCCTGCTCAGGAGTACGCCGACCGCCTCCAGCAGAACGACGACCCCCATCCAATCGAGCTGCTCGACGGCGAGGACCTCCGGGAGATCGCCGACGAGATTGGCCTCGACCTCTACAACGGGCGCATCGAGATACTCTGCGACGAGACACTCCGCCCGTACGACCCGGCCGCCGACGTCAACGCGGCCGTCACGGAGGCGTTCCGCGACATAGAGAACATCGAAGCCGCCGATCTCCCAGAACCACACTCATCGGTGACGTTCCGCCCGGTGGTCGCGGTCACCGCGGACACGAACGCCGTCTTCGAGACGTCGGTAGGCGTCATCCACCGGATCAACGACCGGACCCGATTCGTCGCACACGCTGAACGCGGGCAGCCGCAGGTCGTCGACGAGGATGTCGCGACGCTGGTCACCGAGAACCTCCACGCAACGGTCGATCTCGACGCCGAGCATTTCGCAGCGGTGTTCGACGACGTCGAGGAGCGACGGTTCGGGCAGACCCAAACGGAGTACAAGGACTGGGCCGTCGAGCGCCTCCAGCAGCACCACACGACGACGGTCACCTACACCGGCGACAACAACGTCACGTACAACAAGACCTGCGAGCCGAACCGCTCGGACATCTCCGTCCAGTCGATTGAGCCGGTGTACCTCCCCGAGGTTCGGCACACCACCGACGTCCAGGAGTACACCTACCCCTACGAGTACTACGCGGCAGGCCCGTCGAGAGTGACCGCCGAGGACGGCATCCATCAGTGCGTCCACTGTGACACGAGTGGCGTAACCGAGACGTACACCTACTGTCCGAACTGCGGGGCCATCGCCTGCTCCAGCCACACCAAAACGGAGCGGCTGGAAGGCGAGCCGGTCTGTACGGGGTGTGCGGTGACGGAACGGTTCGCGCTGAAGACGAAGTACTTCTACGACGAGGAGAATCTCGAAGCGTTCCGCGAGGAGTACGCCGCGATGCCGCTTCACGAGAAGGCGATGGAGAACAAGTGGCTGGCCGGGGGAAGCGTTGTCGCGACGCTGCTGGTCGTCGTCGGACTACTCGTCATCGGCGGCATCATCTGAGCGGGCTGAGCGTTCACGCCGGCTCGGCGACGATCTCTTCGAGCGCGTGCTCAAGCGGGCCGTGGAACTGCCAGCTGGCCCGCTCGAAGGCTTCCTCGGTCGGACCATCCCAGCGCGGGAAGGCGGAGTGACCGCTCACCTTGACGGTCCACTCGGAGGGGTCGTCGAACGGGTTTCGGGTCGGAAGTTCGACGACGTAGAGGTACTCTTCGTCGCCGTGAATCCCGTCGGCCGGATTCTCGACACCGTGTCCGAGCAGGAACATCGGCTGGTCGAGGTGCTCCATATTGTCCGGCTCGAGGAGATCCGCTGGCTGCGCTGCGTCGATTGTTCGTTCTGGATCACCATCCAGATACAGGTCGATTGTCGAGAGCTTGTCGAGGAACATGAACGACGCTGCCGTGTACCCCGGTCCTCGCTCGGCGCGGGTCGAGTCGAGAAGTTCCTTCAACTGCGCAAGATCGCGAAGCACACTCTCCGGGTAGCCGTCCGAATGTCGGTACACTTGCGCGACGCGGTCGTTATCGGTTGGTTTGCCGTCCTGGTCCACTCGTTCGACGAATCTGAGTTGACTCCGTGTCGACATCGATCATCGCCGGCACGTGTGCGCCGGCACCCCTCACCGGCGCAAAAACAACTCGCTCCGTTCACTCGGGCGGTGGAAGTGGTTGAATCGGGAGCTGTTCGAGTTGTCTGTGACAACCCGCGCAGACCGTCAGTAAATTCTGCTGTACGTCGGCGTCTTCGAGTTCTTGATCGGAAGCTTCGGCGAACTCTGACCGCGGGATTCGATGATGGACGTGGAGATCCATCCCGTATTCGTCCTGATGCCGTTCGCGAGCCATCCCACACCAAACGCACTGTTCATTGTCCCGGTGGATGACCTCTTCGCGCTTGCTGTGCCAATTCTCGCCGAACCGTTGCGTGGGGCGGAGGGTCTTTCGCAGGAGGTACTCCTCCAGTACTTGTTGATCAGTCGCTCGGAGTGCTGCTTCCCACGATGAGAAGATTCGAAGGATTGGAACAGGCGTACAGGACCCATGTTTCCGAACGTCTGTTGTCGTTGGTGGGCGCCCCAATCGCTTGTAGAGGGTCCGTAGCTCCTTACAGGCTTCCTCCTCGGTGACGGGATTCGGTTGGTTTAGCGAGGCTCCAACCGATTGAAGCGCAGCATTCCACGACCCAAATCTCCGCCTGTAGGGTTCGGGGCTGTATTCCCCATGCTCGATCATATCCCGCTTGCGAGGGGTTCGATCCAATTCATCAATCAGGCGTTCGAGTTCCGTCTGAAGTTCGGATCGGGACAGCGCATCCGGCTGGTTTGGGCCATATCCCGCGGCCTCCAGCGCCTCGTTCCAGCTACCGAACTCCGATAGGTACACCCAGCTACTGAACGTCCCTTCCTCATCCATTTCGGCAGCGGTCGGCGACGAACCAAGTCGGCTTCCGAGACGCCGTAACTCGGCAAGGAGGTCGTCACGGTCTACTTTCCACTGCTTTGTAGGCTGATGATCCGCTTTCCGCAGAGCGTCGTTCCAGCTGCCGAATCGATTCTGATACGTCGTTACGCTGTACTTCCCGTGCTGTTCCATATCTCGCTGGCGCGGTGTCCGATCCAGGTTTTCGGCTAGTCGGTCAAGTTCCTCCAGTAACTCTCGGTCTTCGATATTCGCTGTGCTACTGTGCCTCGGTTCCAGCCCTGCTTCCTCTACTGCGTCGTTCCAGCTCCCGAACCGGTCTTGATATGTTGATCTCGAATAGGAGCTCAATTCGTCTATTTCACGGAGTGAGGGCGGCCGACCGAGTTGATCCGCTATGGATTGTAGTTCCTCAATGAGTTTCTCAGCAGGAATACGACTCGGACTCATGTTCTCACTGGCGGCGTCGCCAATCGCGGACGGGTTCACCCATCTTGGTATATGAAATTCAGGACCCGAACTGGCTCGCCGGCACCCCTCACCGGCGCAGAAACAACATCACGAGTTGGCGATATTCGAACTTCGCTATGCGAGATGCGCCACCTCGTTTGGTTCCTCGACGTCGTCGAATTCGCCGCGCTCGACAGGTTCCCAATCCTCACCTGGCTCCGGACTCCACCAGTCGACCTCGTAGGCGCCCGGTGCGCCGAAGATCTTCACGCGCGCCGACCCATCAGGCAGGTCGCGGCGCAGTTTTTCGTCGACGTGGAGGTTCCAGGTCGTGGTTGAATCGAAGCAGGCGAGCACGGCCTCCTCGTAGCCGCGCGTCTCTCGGGATTCCTGGAGTTCGACCTGGGTGTTGCAGTTCTTGCAGAACACGCCCTCGAACGGGATGTGAGTGAAGACCTCCTGCCCGCAGACGGGACACCAGAGGAACTCGAACAGTGCCTCGCTGTGTCGGTCAAGTACTTCGAGACTCATTGGTTGACTCACCCGGTCGTACCGGGCCAACACCTCGTGCCCGGCCGAAAAACAGCGCCCACCGCTCACTCACTCACCGTTCGGCACCGTAGACGATGCGTGAGGGGGCTTCGTACCCACAGTCGGGGCAGTCGTACCATCGCTGGATTTTCGCCCCGTCTGCTGCCTTCTCGCCGACGCGAACGTCGTTGTTCGGACACTCCGGGCAGCTGAGGTCCGGTGCCGGCCGCTCCCGGAGTTCGTCACGGAACGACGTCGCGTCCTTCGTCTCGTACCCCCGCGACCACACCGGGTAGCCGTCGACGAGGATTGCTCCGCGCCACTTGTACCGGTAGGAATCCGGGGCTCGATGCAGGACGGCTCGCGCACCGGTCTCGGTGTTCCGATACACAAGCGTCGGCGAGCGGCTCTCGCGTCGCCAGTTGGTGATCCTGGGCATTATTCAGAAGTGGACGTCAGCGGGTACGATCCAGAGCTCCTCACTCTCCTCGAGGAGTCGATCCAGCTGTCCACGGTGACGAATGCCGGTTCCGTGTTCGGTGTACAGGAAGATCGTCGGGCCGTCGTACGCACCGACCTTGTGGAAGGCGTGCCGGGCGAGGTCCTCGTCGCGCATGATCTCCTCGTCGGAGAGCTCGTCGATGGCCTCTTTCACCCGGTCGAGATTGCGCTCGAACTCTTCCTTCGTTGCCTCCCAGCCACGCTCGAGCAGGTCTTCGCCGTCGTCAGAGTCGACAGGGGCTGCGGTCGGCAACTCTCCCCATCGCGCCTTCCCCGCAACGGACGTGTCCTCCTCGTCGAAGGTCACAAAATAGTCGAATACTGCGCAGGAATGCGGCTCAGAGCCGACTAACCGATTGAACACCGTTTTCCCCGCAGCCAGTGCTTCGTTTTCTGTCGATGCCTCTACGAGCGCGTAGATGACCATATGCATCTGAATCACTCTAACGCTCGTCGGTACGGTCACCGACGCGCGCCATTCTCTCGCTGGCGCGAATAGACAGATTCCAGAGAGGACGATGATTCAGGGTACCTCAGGCAATAGGTGTCACATTCCGTACCGCTGGGGTGGATTCGTTCAGTACAGAGTGCGGACTCAACAGGTGTCCGTCATGCTTGGTATAACCTCCTCGCTGTCACCTTCTTCTAACACAGCCTTGATGTACACCGGATTCTCGTCCGGGGTAGTATTGCCCTCACCTGCCGAAGTTACGACTATGGAGCTGGGAGCAATCTCTTTCAGGTGTTCATATGCCGGTGAGGGAAAGGCAACATTCGTGTTGTCCAGTGACCTGACGGTCGTCTTTGTCGTTATCAGCAATCCCGAGTTATATGGCTTAGCCGGTATTTCGCCAACGATACAATCCGATTTATTTGAAACAGCAGACTTGAGTATGTCTACGGGGTCCTGCGCCGTGGCTTCTGATTGGGAAACACGAACCGTATCCCCATTAGTTCGGACTGGGTCCATTGTCCGGACTGATTGTGATTCAATAGGGCGGTCCGGTCCTGACTGACGAGTACGTCCAAGACAACCTCCAAGTAAGCATATTGCTGTGATTGAGAGGTTTTGAACGAACGCCCGTCGGTCAGCTGAAACCATATCTAAAGCCCTTGCTCTTGAAGTATAAATAACGGATGACTATCGTGATGAGCCTACGGGGTTTTACAAACCAAAGTATAGGTAATACTGCCAATTCTATCCCCTGAATTGAGCAATACAGACGAAGCGTCTGTCAGTACAGGTTCGCTGCGGAAACAATCGTCCCTATGACCGCTAAGATGATGCTGACCCCAGATAGGACACCTCCCGGGCTACCGACGACCGCCAGATAGATTGCGACAAGCGTCAATTGTATACCCACTAACACAGCAGCAAGATTTAGTTCCTGATCGGTCATAGTGATGTCTATTACTGGAGTTAGTAATCGGTTTTGTTCTATTCGTATAGTATTCGGACGGTTCAGCCATTCTTGGCTGGAATCATCATCCCTGAATCGTTCAGTACGCAAGTACACTGAGTAGCTATCTCAGTATCTGACACTCGAAAATAAATCTCCGTAACCGCTCAGTCCAATAGAGCCGATATTCCTGAATTGGGTCACTTCTCTCCTCTTCGTCAAACGTAACGTATTGACGTCCACCTCGAATCGAGGATCCCCCACGCTGGAAGCAGAGTTCCACGGGAGTGACTTACGGGTTTGTGCGCTGTTCGTTGGGATTTGTCCCGAGCTCAGGGGCGTCTGTGGTCGAACGCCACTCGTGATTGTCCCACTGGAACCGCACGGGCCGCGCCATCGGCCTGACTTGCTGCTCGGTGTTCCGCCGGAGGAACGTCTTTGCGGCTGTGAGATCGGCGTGTCCCTCGAACCCGCAGGGGCAGGTCAGGGTCTCTCGATGCCGAACTGTCTCGGCTTGCTCCCCGCACTCCGGACACGTCTGGCTCGTCCATGCCTCACTCTTCTCCACTACCTCGATCCCATACTCCTCACAGACGGACCGCAGCTGATCGACGAACTGCTTGAACGCCCAAAAGTTCTCCAGCTTCTCGTTGATTTCAGGGGATGGTTGGATTTCGATGACGCCGGTGAGGTCGCCGATGTGCACCGTTGCGATCCCCTCGTCGTGCAATCGTTCAACGAGGTCACGGATGAGGGCCTTCTGGGCATGGGTCCGCCGGCGGGAGCGTTTGCGGTAGAGCCGGCGGATTCGCTGGCTCGTGTCCCGCTCTGGCGGCAGCTTGGACGACAGGCGCGCGATCTCTTCGGTCGTCGATCGGAACTGCTCGAACAGCTCCTCACCGTCGTAGAGGTACTGTTCCCCTGTCGTGGTCGTACAGGCAACGAGATTGTTGGCACCTAAATCGAGGGCGGCTTCTTCCGAAGCCAGTGGTGAATCCAGTTCCGAGTCGTCGACTGAGACTGGTTGATATGCTCGATAGGTGCCTTCAACCTCGTCGTATTGAATTTCCAGTCGCCCCTGTTCGCCGGACCACTTCGGATCGCCACGCACCTCCAGCCGGAGCCGTTCGTAGTACCCCAATCCATACTTCTCTTTGAGATCCTGGCCGACCGGAATTTCGACCCGGGAGTAGTCGCCCCACTCGATCTCGTACGAATCGTTCCGAACGAACAGCCGGAGATCTCGCCCGTCCTCTTGATTCCCCCAGTAGCCCGGTGGGGACGCGTCTTCACCGCTTTCCAATAGCGCGAAAAACGACTTCCAGGCGGCGTTGTTCTTTCGTGTCACCGTCTGGACGCCGGCAGCGCCGAGTTGGCCTTTGTACTGTCCGCGAAACTCATTAGCCTCCCAGATGTTCTCGTCATCGAAGAACCGCTGGCGGCGGGCATAGGTCAGCTCGTTCCAGAAGCTCGCCGTCGCGTCCATGACGTCTTGTAGGAGGGCCTCATCCGACTCCGAGCGGGGACGCACCTCGAAAGTATTGATCCGTTTCATCGCTTGCTTATTTCCTGCTGGTCGGGTCGCTCTCATCGGCGCGGAATGTAGCCGAACCGTTCGATCTCGGCGGCCTGTTCTCGGAGAAGCCCGACGAGGACTTGCTCTGGAACGCCTGCCTGTGCTTGTTCGACCAACAGACTCTGAAGTCCCTCACGGTCGTCCTCGACGGCTTTGAGATCGTTATCGCCCATCGATGCGCTCCCGGGTATCCCCGGTTTCGTATTTGAATGTTGGCGACGCCGTCTGGCTCTGAGAGTTACGGTGACTTCGTTCGAAGACGGCGCCGGCGTGTGGGTCCGCGCCGACCAAGCGGTCGAACACCGACTTTCCGGTGGCCAGCGCGTCGTCGTGCGTCGATGCCTCTACCAGTGCGTAAATCACCATATGCATCTCGAACACCTCGAAACGCCGACGCACCGGGAATCGTTGCTCGCTCCAGCTGCGCCGGCACCCATCGCCGGCGCGGAATAAACAACTCTGGCCTCACTCGATCACAGGATATTGTTCGCCCACTCGACGGTGATCGCTACGGTATCGGGTGTGAAAGCTACGATGGTCATTTTACCGTTGATTGAACTGGAAACACTCTTGAGATGTATTCACGCACAAAACACGATGTGCCGTTTCAGAGGGCTACGCTAATTCCGAGCGACGGAATCGGAAATTCGCGATCTTACTGGTCGAGGAGACACTTTGAAAGCGTCACGATTCGGTTAGCAGCTGTCGAAGGACGTAGTGTAGGATGCCGCCGTGTTCGATGTATCGCACCCCGGCAGGTGTGCCCACCTGGGCCGTCACCGGGAACTCAACCGACGACCCGTCCGACCGCTCCGCAGTCACCGTCAACTCGGCCATCGGCTCCAACTCGTCGTCCAACCCGTAGATCGTGTAGACCTCTGACCCGTCCAATCCAAGCGCCTCCCAGGAGTCACCGTCCTGGAACTGCAACGGCAACACACCCATTCCGACGAGATTGTCCCGATAGATGCGCTCGTAGCTTTCCGCGATGGTCGCACGAACACCGAGAAGGTCGGTCCCCTTCGCCGCCCAGTCACGGCTCGACCCAGTCCCGAACTCCTCGCCCGCCATCACGACGAGTGGAGTTCCCTCCTCGCGGTACCGCTGGCTGGCCTCGAACACGGTCGTCTGCTCACCAGTCGGATGGTGGATGGTGTACCCGCCCTCGACGTCGTCGAGCATCTGATTCTCGATGCGGACGTTGGCGAACGTGCCTCGCATCATCACCTCGTGGTTACCCCGGCGGGCACCGTACGTGTTGAACTCGTGGGGCTCGACACCGTGGTCCATCAGCCACTGGCCGGCCGGCTGATCCGTCCCGAACGGCCCGGCAGGACTGATGTGGTCAGTCGTAACCGTGTCACCCAGCGTTAGCAGACACCGTGCATCCTCGACGTTAGAGACGCTGGGTTTCTCCAGCGGGAAATCTTTGAAGAACGGCGGCTCCCGGATGTATGTCGAGTCCTCGTCCCACTCGTAGACCTCGCCCGTCGGGGCCTCCAGCGCGTCCCATCGCTCGTCGCCTTCGAACACTTCGGCGTACTTCTCCTCGAACATCGACGGGTCGACGAAGTCGTGGACGGCTTCGTGGATCTCGTCGCTGTCTGGCCAGAGGTCCGCCAGATAGACCGGGTTGCCGTCCTCGTCGTACCCCAGCGGGTCCTGCTCCAGATCGATGTCCATCCGCCCAGCGAGCCCGTACGCCACCACCAGCGGCGGGCTGGCGAGGTAGTTCGCGCGCACTTTTGGATGGATGCGCGCCTCGAAGTTCCGATTCCCGGAGAGTACGCTCGTCGTCCAGAGGTCGTGTTCGTCGATAGCGGTCTCGATCGGCTCCGGGAGCGGCCCTGCGTTCCCGATGCAGGTCGTACAGCCGTAGCCCACGACGTTGTAACCCAGGTCTTCGAGGTATGGCAACAGCCCCGATGCTTCGAGGTACTGGGTGACGACGCGGCTGCCGGGCGCGAGGCTTGTCTTAACGTAGTCCGGGACGTCGAGGCCACGCTCGACGGCGTTTTTCGCCAGGAGCCCGGCTGCCAGCATCACGGAGGGATTCGACGTGTTGGTACAGCTGGTGATGGCGCTAACGACGACGCTCCCGTGCCCGATTTCGACGTCGTTGCCGTCGATATTCACGGAGGCGCGCTTCGTGAGAGGGTCGAGGTCGGGGCGGTCTCGACCGGTGTCCACGACCGCCTTGCCGCCGTCGGTCTGCCCCATCGATTGGTCGCTCTCACCGAGCCACCGGGCCAGCGCCTCCTCGTCAGCGTCGTCGAGTTCGTCCTCGAACTCGCCGTGGAGTAATTCCCGGAAGTGGGTTCGCATGTCACCCATCTCGACGCGGGACTGGGGTTTCTTGGGGCCGGCGAGACTCGGCGTCACGGTCGAGAGGTCCAGTTCGACCGTCTCGGTGTACTCGGGGTTCTGCTCACCGAACAGCCCCTGGGCGTCCAGATACTTTCGGACGAGCTCGATGTGGTCCTCGTCGCGGCCCGTCAGTTCGAGGTAGTCCAAGGTGGCCTCGTCGACGGGGAACATGCTGATGGTCGAGCCCTGCTCGGGCGCCATATTCGCGATTGTCGCCCGATCAGGAACAGTCAGCGTCTCCACGGCGGGCCCATAGAACTCAACGAATCGATCGACAACACCGACATCCCGCAGCAGTTCGGTGACGTGCAGTACGAGGTCAGTCGCCGTCGCACCCTCGGGGAGTTCACCTGTGAGTTTCACGCCGACAACCTCGGGGAGGTTCATCGTGATGGGCTGGCCGAGCATCGCGGCTTCGGCTTCAATACCGCCGACGCCCCAGCCGACGACGCCGATGCCACCAATCATCGGCGTGTGGCTGTCGGTCCCGACGAGGGTGTCTGGGAACAGCCAGTTCTCGCCGTTCTGCTCGCGTTCGTGGACGACTTGCCCGAGATACTCCAGATTCACCTGGTGGACGATACCCGTCCCTGGCGGCACGACACTGAAGTCGTCGAAGGCGTTTTGCGCCCACTTCAGCGCCCGGTACCGTTCGCTGTTGCGCTCGTATTCGAGTTCGACGTTCTTCTCGTAGGCGTCCTCGTTGCCGAAGTAGTCCACTTGGACGCTGTGGTCGATGACCAGGTCGATGGGGACTTCGGGTTCGACGAGGGTTGGGTCGCGGTCCTTGCGTTCGACGGCCGATCGGAGTGCCGCGAGGTCTACAACGGCGGGGACGCCGGTGAGGTCCTGGAGGATAACCCGGGACGGCTGGAACGGGATGTCGGCGTCGGGAACGTCCGGTTGCCAGCCAGCGAGGGCCCGGATGTCGTCCTCGGTAATGTCCTCCCCGTCGGCGTTACGGAGGACGGATTCAAGCATAACACGGATACTGACCGGGAGTTTGTCAAGTTCACAGAGGCCTTCCTCTTCGAGGACGGTGAGGTCGGCCATTTTGTAGGTCGTTCCATCGGCTTCGAACTCGCGGATCGCATTGAAAGGGTTCATTATTGTGGAAGATTTCAAACGGAGTAACCTTATTCTTGTTCCCGTTCTCGGGAGACGGGATTCGAGCAGTTCGACGTGTTCGTTGGACCTGCCCGAAGGGGTTCAGAGAGCTCGTTGCTCTCGTGTTCGACGAGTGACACAGTTCTGCATAAGGTGGCACTGTCTTTCTCGCTAGTCTTCATGGGTTCATACACCCATTTCTTGGCCAGTCTTACCGTCCATGCGTTCAGGCGCGATTCGCGACAACCGCATCGCGTTCCCGGTGACACCGAGGCTCATCCCCATATCACCGACAACGACCGCCAACGCAACGCTGACCAGACCCAGCGGCACGCCCAGCGCCAGCAGGAGCTTTACGCCGAGGCTCGCCCAGATGTTCTGCCGGATCACGCCGTTGGCCGTACGCGACAGGTCGTACAGGTACGGGAGCTTCCCGACATCGTCGCCCATCAGCGCGATGTCCGCAGTCTCGAGCGCGGTGTCGGTGCCGGCCGCGCCCATCGCGATGCCGACCTCTGCCGTGGCGAGCGCCGGCGCGTCGTTGATCCCGTCACCGACCATTGCGACCTCCCCATACTCCGCCTGCAGTTCCTCGACTGCATCGACCTTCTCGTCGGGCAGGAGTTCGGCACGGTATTCGTCGACGTCGACCTGCTCGGCGATGGCGCGGGCGGTGCCCTCGTTGTCGCCGGTGAGCATCACCACGCGCTCGACGCCCAGCTCGTGCAGGCGTTCGACGGCCCGCTTCGAGGCCGGGCGCACCTCGTCGGCGATGGCGATGGCACCCAGCAACTCCGATTCCGTTCCGACGATGACGACCGTCTTGCCCTCCCGCTCCAGTGCGGCGAGCGCGTCCTCGGCGAACGCCCCGTCGTCGACCTCGGCCGCCTCTTCCGCCATAACGCCGCCGTCCGTCTCGCGGCGTGCCCGAGCGAGGTCGAAGCCCAGTTCCTCGAAGAGCGCGGGTTTGCCCGCATAGTACGTCTCGCCGTCGATCTCGCCGCGGATGCCCTTCCCGGTGAGGCTCTCGAAACCCGTCGGGTCGGGCAGGTTACCCACGCCCGTCTCCTCAGCGCGGGTGAGAATCGCCGCAGCGATGGGATGCTCACTGCGACGCTCCAGTCCGGCGGCGCGACGGAGCAGATCGTCCTCCGTGGTGTCACCGACTGGAACGACGTCGGTGACGGCGAGTTCGCCCTTGGTGAGCGTCCCGGTCTTGTCGACGGCGACGGCGTCGACCTCGCCCATCGCTTCCAGGTAGTTTCCGCCCTTGATCAGGACGCCGTTCTTCGCGGCGCTAGTGATGCCCGACACCACCGAGACGGGTGTGGAGATGACGAACGCACACGGGCAGGCGATTACCAGCAGGGTGAGCCCACGGATGAACCACGTCTGCCAGTCGCCCGCGAAGCTGAACCCATATCCGGCTAGGTCAACTGAGATGGGGTCGGCGATAACCAGCGGCGGGATAGCGGCGGTCAGGATTGCCAGCACGACGACGAGGGGTGTGTAGTAGCCGGAGAAGCGGTCGACGAACTGCTCAGACTCGGTCTTCTTCGCCTGTGCGCCCTGTACCATCTCGATGATGCGCGAGAGTGTCGAATCGCCAGCGGTCGAGGTGACCTCTACCTCAAGGTACCCCTCCTCGTTGATCGCGCCGGCGTAGACCTCGTCGCCGGCGGTCTTGTCGACGGGGACGCTCTCGCCCGTGATCGGCGACTGGTCGACTGCACTCTCGCCTTCGATGACCGTCCCGTCGAGCGGAATCTTGTCGCCGGGGCGGACGACGACGGTCTCACCGACGTCGACCTCCTCGGCGGGAACGGTCACTTCCTCACCATCGCGAAGGACGGTCGCCTCATCGGGCGACAGCTCCATCAACTCGCGCAGGGAGTCCCGTGCCCTGTCCATCGCGTAGTCCTCGAGCAGCTCGGCGATGCTGAACAGGACGGCCAGCGTGGCGGCCTCGACGAAGTAGCCGATACCGGTCGCCGCGATGATCGCCGTTCCCATCAGCAGGTCGATGTCCAGGCTTCGGTTCTTCGCAGAGTAGTACCCGCTACGGACGACTGGGATGCCACTAGCCGCGACGGCGCCGAGGAACAGGACATCTGCGATGTGGAGCGGGTACTCGAGGACGCTCGCCACCGTGACGTTCTGTCCGGTGAGGAGGAACTCGAAGAGGAGGCCGAGCGTGACGAACGCCGCGCCGAGCCACGTCTTCTTCGCGCGAAGACTCGTCCAGACCTCCGATGGTGGCGCGATGTCGACGCCATCGGTCACCTGGTTGTCCTCATCATCGCCCTCGGTGTCCGAGCCCCCGACGACCTCGTAGCCGGCACCTTCAATCGCCTTGATTACGTCGGCTTCGCTAGTCCGATCAGGATCGTACGTGACGTTGGCCGTGCCGGTGGTCGTCTGGAGCGTGGCGTCAGTAATGCCGTCGACACGCTGGAGGCTCTTGTCCACCTTTTGGGCGCAAGAGGGACAGTCCATCTCGGGGACAACGAGGCGGGCGGTCAGCTCACGTCGCTGCCCGCCTCCGTTCGTTCCTCCTGCTGCGTCCGGATTCTCTGTCATCACGTCACGGTAGGAGCGGGAGTTCGATATGTCTTTGTTGGAATATTCCAACTACGGTCCTCAGTGGGATGCCAGGCGTTCTTCCGCTACCCGCTCGCCGGCGACATGTTGCTTCGCCAAATGTTCTTCCGCCCGACGGAGTCGGTAGGTGAGTGTTGACCGTGGCACGTCGAGATGCTCGGCGAGCTCGCCGACATCGACCTCGCGGGGTGATTCGTAGTAGCCGTGTTCGACGGCGGCCTGGAGAGCAGCCTCTTGGGCTGGAGGCAATCCACTCGGTGTTCCGTCGCTTCCCATAGCTGATGTTGTGTCCGCTGTGCGGAGCATCTCCATCTGGGCGCACTCCCCGACGGCGACTTTGAGAGCGTCGAAGAACGCCGCCACGTCGCCCTCACCGGAGTGGATGAGTCGCCACGTGTAGTGGCGGCCCTCGTGACGAGTCTCGAACAGTACGCCGTCGCCGAGGTGGTCGCGAGCGATGTGGGGGACTGAGGCGCAGGTCGGAGTGCGCTCCCAATCTGAGTAGAGGATGAGCGCGTCGTCCGTGCGGTCGAGGATGCGGGTGGTCTGTGTGGCGTTGCAGTCCTCGGTGGCGAGACAGTCAGCGTAGTAGTCGCCGTTGAGAAAGGCGTCCTCGATGGCGTTGAGCGCCTCAGGCGTACCGGTGGCATGGTCGACCCGCCAGAGACGCTCGGCAGTGGCGTGCAGCGAGAGCGAGCGAACGCGAGCGTCGGGGTGGTCGGCGAGGGCGTCCGCCACCCTGTTACAGCCGGGCTCGTATTCGAGAGCGAAGACGAGTTCGCGCATACCCAGTCTAAGGCCTGCTACGACATAACCCATGGCCTGTAGCGTTGTCGACCAGTAGACCTCAGATTACGTCGTCAGGGTCGTGGACTTCCTGCATTCGCTGTGCTTCGGCCGCGTATTGCTCTTGGAGGTCGGGGTCATCGACCATGCCAAGATTGCCGGGTTCAGCATCGACTGCTGCTGTCGTGTCTCGGACGTCGGTGAAGGATGTGAGTGCGCGTTCCTTCCGATAGTACTGTTCTCCATCGGGTGTTGCGTAGGTGAGGATGATCAGGTTCTGCTCGTCATCAGAGTACGTCCGTTCGACAAGCCAAACACGAACGTCATCTTCAGACTGATTTGACATACTTAGACGTCCCTCGAAACCCACTAAGGGATTGGTGTTACGGCTTGCCGAAACTCGCTGTCTCTAAGGGTGATTCTCCGGTCGGGATGAGCAGCTCCTGTCGGTCTCCGACTCGCTCGGCCAGCTTCCGTTTCAGGTACTGTCTCGCCGTCGACGGCGTGAAGACGCCCTTGTCGAGCATATCGCCGACGACGTCTTTGAGGGCCGCGAACTGTCCCTGGAGGTGGCCGTCGCCGACCGGCTCGCCGTCGTACCAACGCACTGTCGCGAGCGCGCCGTTCCCGACTGTTTCTCCCTCCTCGACCGTCTCTGAGTCGTACTGGAGGCCGAACCACAGCGTCCGATAGGCGGTCACCTCGAACGTCGTCGACACCACGAAGAACGCCTCGTGGTGGAGATAGTCGAGGTGGTCAGCAACGATCTCGTCGAGGGTGAGCCCGGTGGCGCGGGGCTTCGGTTCGACGACCGTCGACGGTCGATCCTCGCCGGTGAGGTAGCCGTCGACCGCATCTGCCTCGAGGCCATCGGCCAGTTCCGCCAGCAGCTGTTTCGCCCACTTGGAGTCGGTGTCGTCGCCACCGAACGGCGACTCAGCCGAGATTCGGCGCTTGAGCTTCAGGTTCGCTGCGCCCCAATGGCTGTAGTGGAGCGTGTACTGTTCGTCTGTGCGTTCGTACGCAACGAGTGCGCGGTGGCCCATCGAGCAATCACCTCACGGGGCGACCGCGACTGGATCGCCCCGCACCCCTCCCGGGGGACGAACAACGCTACTCGTCGATCGGGTCGGGGGAACTGAGGTCCGCGTGGAGGACTTCGCCATCGCGAACGACGTACCGCTTTGCCAGCACGGGGAAGCGGCACTTCGTGAACCCCGCTGTCTGGATATCGAGTTCCTCGTCAGCTTCGAGGTGGTCGGCGAGTTCTCGCAGGAATTCGTGGGTCACGATCCCGCCTTCGTAGTCCGGGAGGCCGTTCTCCCGCGCCTCGTACACCTCGAAGTCGTCGTACCCCCAGATGGTGAGCTCTCCGTCTTCGGTCACCTCCCAGTCGAGCGTCCCGAAGCAGTAGTTCTCACAGAGTTCGCGGACTGCCTGCGGATCCGATACGATCGCGCCGGTTGACGTCGTCGCAGCTTGTAGTGTCGCCATGTCTGGACTCGCGGGAAGCCCCGCACCCCTCTTGGGGGGCGATAAACCGACACTGGAAGTGCCCCTGGCCTCGACGGCGATGACGATCAGTCGTCTGTTGGGGCGTCTGGTCCGCTCCCGTCCTCTGGTCGCGTGAGTAGACTCACTTCTTCCAGGAGGTCTCTTGCAGTCTCGACTCGCTCTCGATCCGTGTCGTCCAACTGGTCGACGTCGAGCCGGCTGAGATTGCTGAGCACACAATGCATCCGGTAGCCTTGTTCGACTTGCTGATTCATCGGAAGTGCCTCACCACTCGCCGGCGCAGAAAGACTCCTTACGAGACTGTCGTCGGCGCATCAGCGTCGCCACCAGTGTTCGTCGCGACGCGTTGCCGCCAGGAGGTCACTCTCACACCGGTCGTCCAGCATCGTGTCCGGGATGTGGGATGCCTCGCCGGTCGGCCGTAGTTCCGCAAAGTCAGAATATCGGTCGTACATCGGTTGGCTCATACCTTCTGTCGGTATCGCATTTCAACGTCCGGACGCCTTCGCTCGCATCTCGCTCTTGATTATGTGAGGCAGTACAAACATATATGAGAGTACGGCGCGAACACTGTCCCAAGAGGTGCCAACCATGACCGAATCCTCGCGAGATGGGGTCCAATCGTGGACTGAGTCGATGAGCGCCCGCGACCGTATTCGGGCGGTCGCCGAGTCACTTCGCGAACCCCGCTCAGTTAACTGGATCAGCGAGCAGGCCGACGCCGCCTGGAGCACGACCAACGAGGAACTTCAGGATCTCGTCGACCAGGGCCAGTTGCGTCGCGTCGAGGCCGGCGAGACCACGCGCTACCAGCCGGACTACACGCGACTGCTCTTCGAGGAGATCCGCACGCTCATCGAGGAAAACACCCGCGAGGAGCTGCGGAGCGAATTGGCCGCGATTACCGAGGAGATCGAGGAGTGGCAGGCGACCTACGACGTCGAGACGTGGGAGGAGCTCGAACAGTCGCTCGCCGACGGCGACCTCGCAAGTGCGGAGCTCCGTGAGCGCCGCGACGTCATCGCGTTCTGGCGTGAGAACGAGGAGGATCGCCGCCTCATCAAGCACGCACTGGAACTCTACTCCGACGTCGAAGCCGCCCGCGAGCAGATGACTGACGTGGCTGACCGCGCCACGAGCTAATCCTCCTCTCTCACAGAATGATCTTTCTTGCCGGTCGCGACCGCTATACACAGCGGACCCTCCTCCGCGACGTTCACGACCGATTGACGAACCAGCCAGGGTGTGAAGAGGTCCGCTATCGCCCGTCTCGACGCCGACCCCGGTACGTCATCGCGGATGTCGATCCGACGACGTTCCTGAGTGACTCTTACGACGCGGCGACAGCACGACTGGAGATTCGTTTCTGGTACCCCGCCGGCGTCGACCACGAATACTACCGCATAAACTGGATCGAACCGGACCGAAATCTGATGCTCGGATTCCACCAAGACGCCGACCATCCGAACCTTGGGCCCTGTCATATCCAGCTCAATCACGAAGACACGCCGGTTGATCGGCATGAGGCGACGTTTCTCGATGCCCATCCGCTCGCCATCCTCGATGACCGACTACAGCAGTTCCCGCCCGCGCTAGATGCGATTCACTGGAAGAATGGAGCGCCCTCGCTCCCTACCTGGCCCGTCTAGACAGCGAGTTCATCGAGCGTTTGGTGATGCGTCCGTGTCGTGGTCGGCGTGACGTTTCCGGACTCGGCGATGTCACGTTGCGTCACCCACTACCCCTGTTCCCGCCCAATTTGTGGAGGCAAGCCGCTGCGAACCCTGCCGAATGAACGCCCGCCGTGACTGACGTCGGACTTGAGGGTACTCACCGTATTAACCAACAGAAGTCATCTCTATCGGAGACTGTTGGTTAATCTACGAGATTCCTCCTGCCCTATTTGGGAGCAGGCCCGTAGCGACCTGTGCCACACACCTGGCACTCCCAGATTGGTTGGCCCGTCCAAGTCTCGTCAGGGAGCGACTCGCGTGTCCTGAACCGATGTTCTGTTTCTCTCGTACAGTGCTGGCACTCGAGGGCTGTCACGGTCGGAATTTCGGCTCCGGCACTGCTGGATTCCGTTTCGTGGGGTACTGTTTCAACAGCGATTGCTGGGACGATCCACAGCTGATCGCTGTCGTCGAGCGTGTGCTCGAGGGACGACTCATCACGAATTCCCTGGCCACGCTCGTCATAGACGCGTGGAATCTCCGTCTGAGAACGATCGCTCCTCTCGTTCCACGCTTTCCGCTCACGGGCCGCTGTTAGTAACGCGTCGCCAGCCGCTGTGGTCACCTCAGTAGCAGCGGGGAGCGTAGGCCAGCGCTCGGTTAACTGGGGTGCGGGCTCGTCGTCGAGATCGTAGATGAGCGTACAGTCGTCAATGGGCTCGTCGTGACCTGACGTGAGAAGTGTCGCTGCAGCTGTCCCTTTCGCGACAGCACCATAGAACGTCCCGGATTCGACGAGGAAGTGGATCACGCCACGGAGTGATTGCTCGGAACTCGCAGCATCCGACGCTGAGGCGGCGTCGAGTTCGTGTTCGAGACAGAACCGGCATTTTCGTTGCGACGCCGGGATCGATGCGCCACAGGAGACACAGGCTCGGTCTGTGTCGGTTGTTCCATCCGGATACCCACCCGAATGCGCGGCTTCACGCTGGCGGGTTGGCTGGCCGTCCGCTGGCTGATCCAGTGCTGGGTCCGGCACCAGAGCGCCTTCCCCGACAGGTTGGAACGCGTCTCGGTCTGAGTTGTGGTCAGTCATCGATTCGGTCCGCGTTTCCCCCGGTTTGGTATTTAAACTCAAGGGTGAGAAAACGCGGGAACGGATTCGGCGACGACGAAATAAATCTGATCGCCTGAGACGGAGTCAGTCTCGGAGCTCGGCGACCGCTCGACCAACCTCGCGAACGTGCTCACTCCCCTCGATATCGAGCTCTGTCGACAGATACTCGACAGTCTCTTCCAGATCCATACTCCTTGGTAGACTCTCTGCCTGTATGTAGGTGCTCCTCTACTGGAGGCGTCTCAGATCGCTTGGAGTTCGTCCCGCCGGCTTCGGAGCGTCACGACTGACACTTCTGCTGCCGACGCGACGGTGGATTGGGTAATCAACGCGCCCTGTTCTTGGGCGGCCAGATAGACACAGGCGGCCGCGACGCCCGATGGCTGACAGCCGTTCGTGAGGGCTGTCCCTTCGGCGTGTTCTGCGAGTTCGTTCGCGCGGCGGCGAATGTCGTGGTCTAACCCCAACTCCGAGATCAGCCGCGGAACGAACGACGTCGGGCGCATTGGTGGTGCCGGGAGCTCTAATTCGCGATTCAGTGTTCGGTAGGCGTTGGTCACACGAGTGGACTCGACTCGGGCGGCGTCGACGACATCCTCGAGGAGAAGCGGGTGTTGGTTACATCGGCCGGTACCGTAGATACTCGCTGCACCGATGGCTTCGATGGATCTGCCACGAAGCAGATCCTCGCTCTGAGCCCTCCGGAAGAGCTGGCACGCCTGGTCACGAATCGACTCGGAGAGTTCGAGCGCACTCGCCAGCCGGCGCACCTCGCCCAACCCGTGTGCGAGATTCCGTTCCGCTTTGGACCGCCAGCGACCACGGGTCTGCTCACGTCGCATCCGGGCCAGCCGCCGACGTTTCTGCCCTGAGAGTTCGTTCCCGTGCGCATCAGTTCCGTGGCCGATCTCGGTCGAGAGGCCTCGATCGTGACGGGCCGCAGTCAGGGGTGCGCCTGTTCGCTCGCGTTTGTCCTCATCGTACGATCGCCACTCTGGCCCGTGATCGATACGTTGTTCATCGATAACGAGCCCACAGTCCTCGCAGACCGTTTCCTTCACGTTGGTAGTGACGTGTCCGTCGCACTCGGGACATCGGTTTGCGCTTGACTCCGTTTGGACGTCTTCGTCGAAGCCGGTTTCGTAGATGTCTCTCGTTGCCATCGTTCTCACCGTATTCAGGAACTCGCTGTCACCGGGAGCCCCTCACCTATCACTGGGGGATAAAAAAACGAAATCCGATGAGACTGCCGTAGACTCAGATGTCTAACTGAGATCCGGGTGATCTGAACGCTCAAAGTAACGCTGAGCGGGTCGCGCTGTCCCCCGTCGGAGCCCATCGCGTAGTTCTTGAGCTTCTTTAATATGGACCATCCGCCGGGCTTTCCCGAATCTAGTTCGGAACTGGATTGCTTTTCCGTACTTTGCTTTGTATGACCCAGCAGAGTGATTATAAGTTGGCGGCGAGCTCGGGATACCCGGGATATCATGAAGTTCGCCCCCGTTACGTGCCAGCACTTGGTCTAACTCTTCTGCATTAACTTCCCGTGCAGCACCATATATTGGAATAGTGCCGTACTTTGAACGCTCGTCAATGCCTCCGCCTCGGCGATTATATTCAAGATTGCCATTCATCAGGCTGGAGAATGTCTGAACACCGTGATCAGTTAGATACATTCCGTAATATCCCGACCGCGGGAGAATGACCGGAAGATGCTCTTGACGTGCCAGATTGACGACTTCCGTAACGAAGCTCTCGAGTGCTTTTTCATTCCCTTTGTCCCATACCCGATCTAGATTTGAGATGGTGAGGGCCACGCCGGCGTAGGATGCGCTCTGTATTTCTGATTTAATGGCTTGTTTGATCCGCTGGGCGTTGCCATTATCACTTGGCTCGAAAACCCCCTGATCGATGTAGAAGTGGAGATATGCCGTTACTGACCCACTTGAGGGTTCATTCCATTTTGTTTCAGCCAGCTGTCTCATATAGCTATTAAGTCCCAGTGTGCGGCTGATGACGTCTTTCCCGGTCGATTTCATCACTGGGGGTACAGGTGGAATGAGGGCAGTATTAGGTGCGTTCCCTGCGTCCTGAGCGAGCGTCTCGAAGTACTCTGTAAACCCTGAATCCGCTCGCTTGTCCCGCCAGGCTTCGTGGACTTTGCCACTATTTTGGGACTGATATTTCATCGGGACAGCGAGGTCCTTGCTCTTCAGCAAGGCTTTCATTTGAGCTTCTATGAACGGCTGGAAAAAGCGGGGCAGTTTCTCAATCGCGTCTTTGTAGTTGCCATCCCGTAGTTCACTGTAGAAATCGCGTGAACGAGCTTGATCGCCGCGGAACGCGTAAGTAACCAAATTCTGAGGGCGAGTATAACGGAATAGTTCAACAGGTTCGTAATAGAAGAACGGGTGCTCGGTTACTAGTTCTCGAATGTCCTCTCGAACCTGTTTGAAGCGTGGCTTTGATCGGATGTCTTGCCACCTGTGTCCCGCTACCATCACTGGACTGTGGGACTCCAGAGCGTCATGTGCGAAAAGTAATGATTGCAGCCCCTCTGGACCGCTTACTTCTGGGGTGTAGAACGGTGCTTCAATCCCTGTGACTTCACTGATCCGGACCTCATCGAGGCCTTGTTCGTTCTTTTGAATGAATTTAACATCTTGCATTATTCTTCAGCCTCCTCAGCAAATTCTTGCATCTTTTGGAAGACTTCATCAAGTGACGACATCGGAAAGATGACCGCTCCTTCTGTGGTTTCGCCTTCCATCAACGAGAAGCGCTTCTCTGTCAAGTGGAAGTACAAGTCGTCATTCTTCCCTTTTGCCAGCTGAATATCCAAAATAGTGTCCCCGTCCTCAATCCGTTTTTTCCCAAACGAATGTAGGGGTTTTCCGTTTGGATAGTAGAAGTAGGTCTGCTTGTCACGCTTTTGCCGGTACACTTCACGGAGCTGTCGCAACCGAGTCAGATGTTTATCAACAGTATTGCGCGCGAGCCCAGTAACCTCCATAATCTCGCTCACCGTGATCCCGTCCTCGCCAAATTTTCGGACTGCACGCCGAACTTTGTCCTGTGCTAACGTGTCACTTTCATCATCGCCGAATCCCTCTATGGTTGGGTCATCGTCCGATAAATCCTCAAGTGGGTCCTGCAATTCCGAACCAAGCTCCAACGCCGATATTTCTCCATCCTCATCATCACGACGGTCTTTTTCAGACATTGGACCACACCATATCACACGGTTTCGTGCAACCTCTATAAAAAGGTTTGGCAAAAGAGCGACGAATTTCAGATCACGACCGCGGTATCTGACCCCTAGTTTTATTATCCGCCAGTAACGATTGGCCAGTAACCTGTCGGTCCTCCCGACTTGGTACATGCCGCCACGAAAGACGCGCTCGACCTGCGATGGTGTTGGCGCACGGCGCAGGTCGATGCATCGCCCCGATGACCAGCCAGCGAAGCCACCGGGGATTAGGCTCCCCGAGGTGCTGGGGTCACCCGGACTAGACTAATATCTGTCTGGCCGGGTGTTAAGCGTTGCTCCGCTCCTCCGTGTGGCGTCCCACCTACATGAGTGAGGATTCCAACCCCGGCGAAAGCCGGAACGACGACGGTAACGCTCCCCGAAACAACAAGCAGTACGTGGTCTTCGTTGACGGGACGAAGGCCAAATTCGAGGATTCGACCGTGGAAGCCCGCGATTTGATCGCGGTCGTCTTCCCCGATGATGCTGACGCGTACGACCTCGTGGCGCTACGCGGCGAAGGCGGCCCGGAAGAAGCAGTGTTCGCACCCGGCGACACGGTCACCCTTGACGAACAACACCGCAAGCACTTCGATACGAAGGGCGACGGACGGAACTACGTATAAGATATGGCGACGGACGACTCTGCTACTGGGAGCGCCGACACGGTTCCTACCAGTCGGACCTATTCCCAGCACGATGAGCTTCTACGCGACCGTTCAGATCGGTTCCAGAACGGATTTGAGGCGCTTCAGGCCCACCCAGAAGTAACTCCGAAGTTGGTGACGGTCACCGATGACGATGACCCAGGCGGGGGTAACTTTGTATTCATTAGCTTGGGCATTGTCAACGTTGGTCGATTTGCCAACTACAACCACGATAGGGCCGAGGTGTTCATCCGAGTACCCGACACGTTCCCGGCGGGTCAAAAGTACGGATTCGCCACTGATCCAGTTCTACGCATCGATGGTCAGCTCCCGACTAACACACAGACCGATCGAGATCACGCGGAACCACTTTGTCGTACTCTCGATGTCGATCAGGTTCTGTATTGGAGTCGACGGTGGGACTATATGGATATCAACGAGCAGGGGAGTCCCGACCAGATGCAGGCCGCAGTTCCGTGGATGAAGCAAGTGCTGCGTACGCCAGTGGAGGGGCAGTAACGATGTCCACCAACCGTCCAGACCGGCTTACGGACCGTAACTATTCGCTACAATCTGCGGACGAGTTCCATTTGGCTTTAACTGAAGAGCAGCAGACCGAACTTGAGCGTATCCTCTTTGAAGATGCTCGAACCGAGCACGAATGGGAACGAGGCGTTATCTGTGTCATCACACGCAGTAGCGGCCAAAACCGGGTGTCTTTTCTAGTACACGACATCCTCGATCCGGCTGATGGCGACATCAATTACGGTGGGAGTGTTCAATTCGATGCTGACTACCGGTACGAGGCAGTCGCTCGCGCCCGGGAAGTTGGCGACGCAGCTGGACTTTTATATATTCACACCCATCCGAATCTGACAGGGGACGAGACGGCTTTTCCAAACCCGTCTGTAGGTGATCTGAACACAGCTGAGAAAGACCTCTTTGAAGACGCCAATCGTCTTGGAGATGAGGCACCGCTCGGAATTGCTATCGTGAAAGACACCTCACGTCAGTGGCGAGTCATCGGCTACGAGTTCGATACTCCAGATACGGCTGATGACGTCGGGAAGGCAGCTTATTCACCGTCATCAGCCCGTACTTTCGACGCGGATTGTGTTCGTGTCGTGGGCAAATCACTGCGTGAATACCCGACGTCTAAGAAAACCGATGGCGCTGCAGGTGCGGCAGCAGCTATCTCACCGGATACACAAGATAGCACCATCGAACTGTGGGGTGAGGATGGACAGCGACAGCTGAATTCACTTCGTGTTGGTCTTGTCGGCGCTGGTGGGGGTGGCTCAATTCTCGCTGAGCACCTGGCTCGGATGGGTATCGGTGAACTCGTCGTCATTGATTTCGACAGAGTTGAGCCAGCGAATCTTAATCGTGCCCAGGGTGCGAGTCGGGCAGACGCAGATGCGCGACGTCCCAAGGTCGATATAGCCGAGCGCCTCGCCCAACTTGGTGGGACTGCACCCGGATTTTCCGTGGACGTCTACGAAGCAAGCGTTGTTGAAGCCCGACCACAGTACGGCGCTATTGACCGGCTGCTTGATTGCGATGTTGTTATTCATGCTGCCGAAGGTGAGTGGCCCACCCGAGTTCTTGACGAAATGGCTCACGCTCACCTTGTGCCGGTAATTAGCGGCGGATCGCACCTTCACAACACAGGTGGGGTACTAGACGAGAACGCCTATGCACAGGCAACTATCGCAGGTCCAGGGCAACCATGCCAGAACTGTGCCCGTCACTGGCGTGAGACGGCTGCTAATGACGAAATGAACAATCCCGACGCGACGGGGCCCGGGGACTATGGGTTGGATGAAGGCGCAGAGGGTGCTGATGAGACCACTGGCGAGGATCGGGAGCCTAGTACAAATTCAGTAAATCTCATCGTCGCTGGGATGGTAACGCTCCGGCTACAGGATTACGTACTCGGTGTCGCCGGCGGCCAGCGCGGGATTCGGCGGTTTATGCCCGGCACATGGTCGATGGAGGAGGGCATTAGTAGCTGTAAACCGGGTTGCCCGATGAAATCACTCTTAGCTGACGGCGATACTCACCAACTGACCCTCTCTAATGATCCAAAGTATGCGAAAATTCGTCGAGACCTGAACGGAGGTGATGAGCAGTGACAACGATCACGACGGTTGGAATTTCGGCTATGATTGGGGTACTCATCGGATATGGGATTAATGAGATATTCGGAGGGAGACGCAGTTCGATAGGGGTTCATCGTCGAGACGGGCGACTGTTACCATTCTGGCCGGGGTTTGTATTCTTCTCTATGGTTACGATCGTAGCGGCGTTTACAACAACAGCTGTCTCAGAATTTCTCTCTGAAGCATTCTCAGGACTCGGCGGTTTCGTATTAGCTTGTGGTGGAGTTGCATTCTTTCTGACAATAGTGAGTTATTCGAGATAGGTATTATCGTGGACTTCCTGCTAAACTGATTCTCTTGTACAAAATTCAATAACTAGGTCGTGGCTGCGCGCGCAACGACCGAAGGGAGTGAGCACGGAGCGGTGGGCGGGGCGGCGGGGCTTGGGCCGGTCCGGCACACATCAAAAAAGAGGTTACTCAACCCTCCTATTCTTCCCACCAACGGCGGTCGCGCTCTGGGAAGACGATCATACTGTCGTAGGTCACGGCGAGTGAGCACCGTCCCTCGTACCAGTTCTTCTTGACCGCCCGCATTCGCACGGTGTCACCTTCCTGGACGAAGGCGGGCTCGCTGGCCTTCCACGAGGTGAACTTGATTTTCCCGGTATCGTCCGCGACCAAGCCCACTTGAGCGATCTTCGGGCTGGAAGCATCCCAGAGCTGGACGACTTCTCCTTCGATGCTCACCTCGTCGGTCTGCACGTCCGGGACGTCCTCGATCGGGCAGATGGCCCCGGGGGCCGCCTTGAGTGCGTCCATCGTGTCGAACACTGCTTTGGTGATGTCTTGCCCCTTGGCGACCCGCTTTGCGAGTGCCCGCGAAACGGCCGCCCGACTATGACCGGTGCGAAGCCGCTGTGCCATCCGGTCTGCTTCCTGGTTCACCTTCGCCAGCTCCATCCGGGAGAGGCGTTCGCGCGGATCCGTCCGCTCAGGGGTGCGTTCCTTCCGAATGCGCTGCCGCCGTTCGGTGACGACCTCCCGCGTTCGCTTCGCCCGGCCCTCCTGGGTGCCGAGTTCCGCCTGGGCGCTGATATGGTCCAGTTCGGCCTCCCGGGCACGAATCTTCTCTTCCTGTGCGAGGGGCAGGTGCGAGAAGTCCTGGACGATGCCGTCCGGGTGGTTGGAATCCACCTTCGCCTGCTTTTCCTGCTGAACCGTCGCCCGGAACTCCGGCTCGTCGTCGACGACCTCGAAGCCGTCCTCGTCGACGCCGGCGTCTTCGGTTCGTTCGAATGCCTGTTCATCCACCGTAACGACCTTGCGACTCGAGTTGTTACTAGACATTGGAGTCTCAGTGCTCCGAAGGCGCTCACGCGCCGCCACCGCGATGTCCTAGCATCGCGGTTTTCCGACGATGTCGACGTCCGATAGCACCGACTGCGCGCTCTCGCTCGCGCCTTCGCGAGCGCCCTGCCGGGCGCGAGCGAGAGCGCGCCCAAGTGCGGCGACCCCAACCAGCACCGCGCGCCGACCCGCCCGGAGCGAGCGGCCAGCGGAGAAAGCGTGGGGGGTGAGCAGCCACGCCGCGCAACCCCCCGCGCTTTCCCGCTGGCGCCGAGGGCACATTCACTTTAGCCCGGCAGCCCGCCCGCTACCGCAGGCAGGCAGCCCGGAATGGTCGGTCGCGAGCGACGCGGAGGGCGGCAGCGGCGAGCGGGGCGGGCCGTGACGTACACACCTGTTCACCCGGCCGCGCCGCTCGGCCGGCCATTCACCGTCCTGGCGGACTCAGAAAGGGCGAGGCCGCCTCGGTCGTCCCCCGACCCCGCAAGCACCGCAGGGACGAGGAGCGCAGCGGTGGTCGCGGGATGCCGAGCAGCCGAGGGCTTTCGGGTGTCGTCGCCGGCGCTGGGTGTTCGGCATCGCTACTCGGAGACCGGTTACTCTTCGAGACGGCGGAGCAATTGTGTGACGTACGGACTGTTCTCCCAGCTCCGATGCGGGCTAATCGTCGTGATTAGCGTCCGAGCCTCTTTGGGGCTCAGATGTCCGTTCCGAGCGTAGTCGACGATGAGCCGTGGTGTCGGGACGATCCGTGGCCCTTGCAGCACGGCGTGGATGAGCGGGAAGTTCGTTCCGCCGAACTCGTCGGTGAGAAACCCATCGACGTCGAGCGCGTTCGCGAGGACGATACCGTCGGTTTCGCCGTCGTCGATCCCGAACGTCGGCCGCGAGTCTGGTGTATCCTCGCGCTCGTACGGGTCCGTGACCGTGCAGTAGCTGCGGGCTGCGAGGACGTTACTCGCGGCTGCCCCGTGGATATCTTGATACTGCGTGACGTCACGGAGCTCTGAAACGACTTCCGACGGCACGAACACGTCACACGACGTGAGCAGATACTGAAACGGGTCGGGGGCATCGGTACCGACAGTTGCATCCGAACGAGGTACGGCGAGACTGACGAGCGCGCTAGTGTCGGCGACGACCGTTCGCAGTCGCCGGCCGCTCATTGCTCGTCGTCGGCTGCGGTCTCGACCGCCGTCGCGTCGCCATCGTAGACGTCCACGTCGTCGGGAGCAGCGAGATCGAGTGGTTCATCCTCGAGATCCGCTTTGAGAAGCCGGAGGCGCTGGGCAGTCTCGGCGCCGACCAACTGCTTGACCGTCTCGAACTCAAGCTGGTCGTCGTAGTACTTCGTGGCGACAAGTTCCTGGAATGTCTCGCTGTCGGCCGTGTCTTCGATGTACTCCCGAATCGCCTCGACAAGCAGATCCGTCCGATCCTTGTCGAAGAGCTCCGCGATCGCATCCAGCCGGTCGACGAGATACTCTGGCGACTGGAAATGGACCCGTCGCGGATCATCACTTGCGCTCATTCTATGTGCACGTTCTGCACATAGAGTGATAACCGTTTCGACGTTTGCACAGAGCTTACACATCGGAGCCCTGATGGGACCGTCCCGCCAGTCTCAGCCGTCGTCCTGTGCGTTCAGCTCCTCGAGGAACCAGCTGGCTACCGTCCCAATCCGAACGCCGTCGACATTACGCATCTCAAGACCGTTCGTGGCGGTTCGGAACGGTTCGTTGTCGACGAGGATACGGTGGATGACTGTGCGGACGGGATCGGTCCCGTAGGTATCGATAACGGTCGCCATCGTCCTGTCGAAATGGGTATCCGCGTGCTCCGTTCGCGGGTTCTGCGCCCGGTGGACCACGAGGTCGATCACATCGTCGACCGATGCGTGGTCAGGATCCCCGGTTTGCTCACGAACGTCATAGCGGGGCTCTGTATCAGACATATCCAGTCACTCAGTGGCATTGCCGTCCGTATCACTCGTCACTGGGTCGGCTCTTCGTTGCCGGCGGGCCTCTGTAAGGAGCTCCTCGAGCGTTGCGACCTGATCGATCTCCGCGAGCTCATCGGTGATCTCGTCGATGAGTGCGGCTCGCTCGACGGCAGTCTCGTCGCTGGCGGTCGTGTCGATCGATGCGACGCGAAGCGCCCGCGTTTCGTGCCAGCCGCAGTCCCAACAGTCTCGGATCACCTCGATCTGCTCGTTCTCTTCCGCTGCGAGGACGGCGTCGGACAGCGATGTCGAAAGCGGCCGGTCCGGTCCGACCTCGAGGGTGACTGGAGAGCCGCATGCGGGGCAATCCATAGGCATCCTGAGGAGCCCTCACCAGTTGAAGATAGTGGATCTACCGCCGTGTCACCCGTGTCGACGACTGCTCGGTGCGTCAGTCTGTGACGACGTGCGCCCCGAGGTCGCGCGTCCAGTATGTTGCGAGCCCGCCGGGACTACAGCGAGCGCACAGTTGCAATGGGCCTTCCAAATGTCCCAGTTCGACCCGGAACCGGGTGAGAGCCCCGAGCGTGTGGACGACCAGTCCACAGCCGTCACAGTCGTTGTGATCGCGCTTATCGGGTCCGGCTCCGTCTGAATCGCGCAGTCGACGCAGATCGGGTAGGTGACCCGCTCGTCCTGGCCCCCGGTGTGGGCCTCGCCAGCCTCGGTACCTGGCGGGGCGTCGCAGAACGCACATCCGTTGAGTTCCCGGCAGGTCCATGCAGGAATGTTCGCTTGCTTCCCCGACATCTGCTCTCAGCGTCGCTCCAGTTCCTACTCCTGCCAGAAATGACGTCTCCCGCGCGAACCGATTCAGTGTGACAGCACACTAATTATCCCGCTCTCCCCCGACCGAACAGCTCTGGAAGGGAAGACTACTGCCGGCGGAACAACCCTATGCGACCCCACATCCGGGCCGGACTACTGTGTATCGAGTAGCCGTACCGGATGTGCGGGCCGGCGCGTGAGGAGTGCGTCGAGTTGCTCGAGACACGACGTCCCGCTGGCGACGACAGTACGGTCCGCGGTGTCTTCTGTTGTGAATTCATCGACGAGCGTCTCGCCGACGTCCACGCTGAGCTCGTAGTACTCGGACTTGTAGCCGAAGCTTCCAGCCATCCCGCAACACTCCACGTCCGAGGTCGTCACGTCGAACCCGCAGTCTTCGAGCACCGCCACCGTGTACGGTTCGAGATCGAGCGTCCGCTGCTGGCAGTGGCTGTGGTAGGCGATCCGCTCGTCGTCGCCGCCAGGGAGTACATCGATATCCCCCCCGTTCTCCAGCAGGCCGTAGACGTACTCCATGAGTTCGTAGCTCTGCTCGTGCAGCGCGGCGTAGTCGTCTTCCGGAAGGAGCCGTTCGTACTCGCGGTGGAACATCGCAAGATCTGACGGCTCGATGACGACGACATCGTGACCTGCCGCGATGGCGGGCGCGAGCGCGTCGTAGACGGCATCGGCGTTGGACTGGGCCGTCGACACCATCCCCTGTGAGAGCGGGGCGCGCCCGCTCTCGCCTGCGGGCGGAACGTCGACGCGGATGTCGAGCGCTTCGAGGACGCGGACGGCCGCCTTCCCGCGCTCCGTGCGCACGTAGTTCGTGTACGCGTCGGGGTAGAGTGCGACCTGTCGGCGTGCCTCGTCGCGACCGACGTGTGGCCCCCGCTTCTCGAACCACTCCACGAGTGATTCACGTTCGAACTCCGGGAGTTCACGGCGGCTGTCGACGCCGAGAGTTCGCTCCAGCAGCGAGCGCGCGGGACCGGTCCGTGCGGCCCAGTTCGAGAGCGGTGCGAACGCCGACCCGAGTTTCGCCAGGGTGTCGAAGTTCCCGAACAGCCGTTTCTGGAGGTCGACCCCACCGGGCTCCTCGTCCGGGGTGAGCCCCTCCACGAGGAAGTCGAAGTCGCCGTCCTCCCCGCGATTGATGCGGTCTCGGACGACCGTGTTGATCCACGGGATGTCGATGTTCACCGGACACTGGTTCACACACCGACTACAACCCGTACAGAGGTCGTTGAACTCGGCGGCACTGTCCTCGCCGTGGACGCCGGCCTCCCAGCCGGTGGCGATGCCGCCGGAGTACGTCTCGCCACCGAAGGCGTGGCCGCCGACGTGCTGGAAGTTCGCACAGGAGTTCGCACACGCCGAACACCGGATGCAGTACAGCGTCTCGCGGAGCTGATCGTCCTCGCGCATCTCCATCCGCCCGTTGTCGATGAGCACGAGGTGGAACTCGCGGTCGTCGCCGGATTCGAGTTCGTTCCCGCCGAAGGTGGGGGAGTCACTAGGCGGGGTGAACAGCGAGATGTAGGAGGTAATGTCCTGGCCGGTCCCGGATCGCCCGATCAGTTCGACGAACGGTTGGAGATCCTCGACACTCGGGACGAGTTTCTCGACACCCGCGACTGCGACGTGGGTGTCCGTCGCCTGCACGCACTTGCGGGCATTCCCCTCACTCGTGACCAGCGCGAGCGTGCCGGTGTCCGCGGTGACGAAGTTCGCGCCCGTCATCCCGACCTCGGCGTCCAAGATCTTCTCGCCGAGGTACTCGCGAGCGAATCGCGTCAGCTCCTCGGCAGTCTCCAAGGGCTCTTCGGGATCGAACACCTCGTTGAACAGGGCTGCGATCTCCTCGCGGGACTTGTGGATCGCCGGGGCGACGATGTGTGAGGGAGCCTCGTCGGCGACTTGGAGGACGAACTCTGCGAGGTCGGTCTCCCAGACGTCCCCGTCGCGTGCCTCGAGCGACTCGTTGACCTCGATCTCCTCGCTCGTCATCGACTTCGACTTCACCACGTCGCGGCCGTCGACGACCTCCTCGATGTATCGGTTCGCGTCGGCGGCGTCGTCGGCGACGTAGACGCTGCCGCCGTTGGCTTCGACGGCCTCGGTGACTTGGTCGACCAGTTCAGGGAGGCGTTCGATAGCGTCTTCCTTGATGGCACGAGCCTCGTTTTTCAACTCGTCGTAGTCATCGAGATTCGCGGTGGACTCGTACCGGCCCTCGTTGAAGACCTGGGTGTTCTCGTGAACGGCGTCGCCCTCGGTGTCGAGGAGATGGCGGATGCGCTCGGCCTTCTGCCGGCGGGTGTCGGCGCTCATCTACTTGTCCTCCAGGAGTACGACCGTCACATCCATCGGGCCGTGAGCGCCCGTCACGAGCGAGCCCATGTCCGCGGTTGCGCTCGGCCCCGTCGCGATGATGGACTGTCCGACGCCGTTCCGGATATCCTCGGCGAGCTGGTCGAACGTCGCGTCCATGTCCGGCAGCACGTCGCTGGCGGCGACGACGGCGACGTGTTCGTCCGCATAGAGACTCACCGGCTCCTCGCCGTCGGTACCGCCCTGGATGATCACCGAGCCGTAGTCGGCGATACCGTAGCCGGCAGCAGTGACGCCGGTCGCCGCGGCCTCGAGGTCCGCGATCGACGGATCGGTATCGACGCTGTCCGGCAGCGAGACGGTCTCGAAGGGGAGTGAGGTGCCGACCGTAGGTGCGTCGAGCAGGGGTGAAAGCGTCGACGCGAACTCGTCGGCCGTGGTTCGCACGAGTTCGACGCCGATCTCGTCGAGCGACGACTCGAAGGTCGCAATTGCCTCAGCTGACATGTTCCCCAATATTGAACCAACAGTTAATGGATGTTTCCTCTCCGGCCTAAACATCTCCTCTCTTTCGTTATGAATATCCGCCGGCCGTATCTGCAGGTATATCTCATATAGAAAGTAAATCACATATGGCTGGTTGTTCGATGGACCAATAGTGGAGAGATCCAACCATGCCTGATGTTCTCACACTAGCTCTCGTCGGCGTCGTCCCGATCGGCGTCGCGTTCGTACTGCTCGCTGGGTTCCGGTGGTCCGCCGCTCGCGCAATGGGTGTCGGGTGGCTGCTCGCGGCCGGAATCGGACTCACGTACTGGAGCATGGAGCCCACCTGGTTGGTAGCGTCGGCCGTCTACGGCGCGCTGCAGGCCGTCGACATCATCCTCATCGTCTTCGGTGCGATCCTCCTGATGAACTACTTGGAGGGCAGTGGCGCTATTGCTACGATCAGGTGGTACTTCGGGCAGATCGAAGGAGACCGGCGCATCCAGGTGCTGCTCATCGGTCTCGGATTCATGACCATCATCGAAGGTGCAGCCGGGTTCGGGACACCGGGAGCACTCGCCGCACCACTGTTCATCGGCCTCGGATTCCCCCCATTGGCCGCTGCGGTGTTCGGGCTCTACTTCAACGCCCCGAACCCGCCGTTCGGTGCCGCCGGCACGCCTGTCATCGGCGGCACCGGTGCCGTCATCAACCCAGCGCTGTCCGGGTCGGTGAGTGTATCCGAGTTCCTCTCGATGGTCTCTGCGTGGACTGGCGTCATCACGGGACTGACGTACGTGTTCTGGGGACTGCTCGGCGTGTTCTTCCTGACGTACTGGTTCGGGAGCGGTGACGGTGAACGCAGCATTGGAGCCGCCATGCGTAGTACTCTCCCCATCGCGCCGTTCGCGCTCGTACTCGGCGTCGTCACTGGTGGCACACAGCTGGTAATCGCGTGGTTCGTCGGGCCTGCACTCCCCGATATCGCCGCGGGGTTCGTGGTGCTCGGCATCGGTCTCCTGCTCGCAAACAACGATATCCTCATCCCTGATGACCAGTGGGATTTCCCCGAGGAATCGACATGGAGCGACACGTGGCTCGGCGGCCTCGATCTTGACGAGGTGTCCCGTGATCAACCCAAACAGGAGATGTCCGTGCTGTTGGCGTGGACACCGTATCTGCTCGTTGCGCTCGCACTGCTCGTCACGCGGTGGCCGGACCTCACCGTCGCCGGCGTCGCTGTCCTTGACTGGATCCAGAGTTTCTCCGTCGGTCTCGATTCGATCCTCGGTACTGAACTTGGATACACCCTTCAGTACCTCTATCTTCCCGGAACGATGCCGTTCATCCCCATCGCGATTCTCACTGGCTTCCTTCACAAGATGGACACCACACAGATGGGGGCAGCGTGGCGACGGTCGATCCAGCAGATCGCTCCGGCCGCCCTCACGCTCATTATCGCCGTCTCGATGACGCAGATAATGATTCAGTCGCAGACGAACACCGCCGATCTCCTCGGCATGATGGAGGCCCTCAGCCGCGCGCTCGCGATGGGCGCCGGCGGTCTACTCCCGCTCATCTCGCCGTGGATCGGCGCTATCGGCTCGTTTATGACGGGGAGCAACACGTCCTCGAACATCCTCTTCAGCGTACTCCAGTACAACGCCGCCGAGACGGTCGGCGTCTCCCGGGTGATCGCCGTCAGCCTGCAGAACGTCGGCGGCGGCCTCGGAAACATGGTCTCGGTGTTGAATGTGGCCGCTATCTGTGGTGTCGTTGGAATCACTGGGCGTGAAGGCGACCTCCTGCGGAAAGCGATCATCCCAATGGCGCTGTTCGCCGTATTCGCCGGCCTGTTCGGGATGCTACTGACGTACGTTCTGGTCCCCGGCCTGTTCTGACCCCGGTCGACAACGTACCGGGGCTCCGCTGCTTCCGGTATAGAAGCGAGATATACGAATAGATCGGCCCGTACTCGCCGGCGCGGTCGTCGTCGTTCATACGACGAGCTGGTGGCTGGCCTCATCGTAGGCGAGTGCGGCTTGCGCGACGGCGAGATTCTGCCGCGTCGTGCGCCATGCCGTGAGATCGTCCCAGCCCTCCGTCTCGTCGGCGTCGAGTTGCTGGGCAAGTTCCTCCGGTGACACCACGTCGTAGCGGTCCTCGTAGTGTCGGATCTCGTCCTTCATGTCTTTGATACTGTCGAGCAACTCCGGTCGAGTGACCTCCTCACGCAGTTCGCGGATCCGGGACATCAAGATACGGTCGCTGTTGCGCTTGTACAGCGTCGTTTGGCCGTCCTGTTCCGTCTCGGCGAACCCTGTGTTCACCAGCGTCTTGCAGTGCCGACGTGCCGTCGGCTCGCTTACGAGGGCCCGATCGCCGATCTCGGCTGCCGATTGCCCGTCGTGGGTCTGTTCAACGACTTCGTACACCCGCTCGAACGGTGTGGTCTCCGCTTTCCAGTCCGCTTTGACCTGCTCGTTGACATCATCCCACGTCTCGGTCATACTGAGTGCTACGCGAGCTAGAAACAAATAGTTTTCTGAGAAAACCATCTGACGATCGTGGCCGTGCAGGGACGTTGTCAGGCTACCTGCTTCTCTAGCGTCTCGTGGTGCGTCTGGATCGTCGTTGGCATGCCGCCCCCAGTCTCCGCCATGTCACTCTGCGTCAGCTTCTCTCTGGCGTTCGCCGATGTTCGTGCTCTGAGCATCTCCCAGCGCCGCTTGATGGGAATTACACAGTTGCGGCAGCTGGTGGTAATGGCGTTGAAAGGACTTGGCGCGGGGATGATTGCCCATGTTGCCTACAGTACAAGCGAGATCTCCGTTTCGAAGCGGACAGATGTTCCAGAGTAAGAAACGTGCGCTGCTAATCCTTCTTGTGGTTGGTGTCGGTGCCGGTCTTTTGGTGAATGTCATTATCCCTCGTATGGTCGAACCCTTTACCGTTCGTTGTTGTTCAAACTACTGGGCTTTTTGCTGACCGGTATGTGACCTCTCCACTTACTGATCGAAAATTGAAACCTCTCGAATGAGTGGCCTCATCTACTGAATGGATTCTTTCTTGCCTTCGGTCCATCTATTCCAAACTTGGTATCACAGGTATACTCTCGATAGGCTAGTTCCAAAACCGGACAGTCAGTAGTATCCTCCATTAATAAGAGCCACGCGGTACTTCGTGTGCGTAGATGTCACTATCCAGTGCTGAAATCATCCAACATCTACAGAATATAGACCCGGACGAATTTGAGCACTTCATCGGTGATCTCTGGGAACGACTTGGTTGGGAGACAGAAGTTACCACTAGGTCGAGCGATCGTGGAATTGATGTCATCGCTAAGCGGTTTCATCCGTATCAGCAAAAAACCCTGATTCAGGCTAAGCGATACCAGTCTGACAACCGAGTTGGGAGCCCACAGATTAGAGAGTATAGTTCTCTTCGACAGCAAGAGGAGAACGTTGATCAGGTCCTTGTCGTAACCACGAGTGCATTCACATCGGAGGCGAGTGCAATCGCCTCAGAGCTGAATGTGAAATGCATCGATGGAGAGCAGCTTGCACAGCTGGTAGAGGAGAACGACGCGATGGATCTGGTGGAAACTACGACTGGGGGCCTTCAACCATCGAGTTCCACCCCACGAGAGACAGATACAAAATCGGGGAAGAGCACTCGTGAAACAGCTGAATTGCCCCGGGGAATTGGTGATGATGTCATCGCAGAATTACTCGGAATTGCACGCGTTAATTTCTCCTCCGAGAGTGATGTTTCTCCAAACAAAATGGATTTTGATGGGCTCTTCGTAGCCCTTACTCTCCGTACTCGTAGTCTCCAAGATAGTGTCTGGCTGGC
Source organism: Haloparvum alkalitolerans (assembly GCF_050122995.1). Taxonomy (GTDB): domain Archaea; phylum Halobacteriota; class Halobacteria; order Halobacteriales; family Haloferacaceae; genus Haloparvum; species Haloparvum alkalitolerans. The sequence goes on along the minus strand of NZ_JBNLIA010000007.1, from coordinate 38,535 downwards.
TATTGGGGACAAACAGGAGGTTGATGTCGTTGATAGCACTGGCTCAAAGCACAATCCGATCTCCCTCTCCGAGAAACCACTTCGAAACGGCTGGCAAACACACGATCCGGAGGTGAGAACGCAAACCGGCCCACGGAATCTTGATATTGATATCCGAATACAGGAGACTACGAGGTATCTTCTGGCAGTCGATCTGAGTTCAATATGCGACCTCACCCGAATCAAAATCGATCGTTACGGAATCGAGATTGACTTTACCGAAGTGGATCTTGCCGACATTCCGAGCTTGCCTGACGACCTCAAAACTAGTCTGGACTCAGTTAGGGGAGTCTCGGTACACACGAGCTAAAATGATCTCCTGCGGAAGTCTGGTAGTGGTTCTAGTGGCGCTCCGGTTCGAGCCACCCAACGGCGTCGATGAGCACCGGCGTGATCGTGTACTCGCGGTCGCCCGCGGTCGTCGTTACAGTCAGGTCGATCTCCCGGGCGACGTACTGGCGTGGCTGCTCGTCGTCGGTGATGTCGACGACACCGGCGTCAACGAGCCGGTTGACGTAGCTGTAAGCCGTCCCCTGAGCGAGTTTGAGGTCGTTCATTACGTCTTGGACGGCCGCCTCCCCCTTCCGAGCGAGGTACGCGTACAGCTGGGCGAGCTGTGGCTCCTCGAGGAGGTCCGCGAGCGAGAGGAAGTCGTGGACGATGTCGCTGTCGGCGCGGTGGTGTCACACCCGCCGTGAACGCCGGGGCTCTTCACTTGAAAAGTTGGCCAACGGGATTCGGTTAGGTGACATCCACACAGCGATTAACCGGACTGTTTCTGCAATTCTTGGTACCGCTCACGAAGCGTCACAGGCGTCACGTCGGCCACCGCCGCGATCTCTTCCTGGATCAGTCCGCCACCGTGCTCTTCGCTCGCGAGATAGAGGCACCCGGCCGCGACACCGGATGGGGATCGCCCGCTGATCAACCCTTCCTCACGGGCGCACTGTGCGAGGTCGGCTGCCCGCGAGCGGATCGCCGGTGATACGTCGAGTTCTGTGAACAGCCGCGGCAGGATGTCGCCCGGCGAGATGGGGCGACTCGCAATTCCGAGTTCCGTGTTGAGGACGCGATAGCCAAGGAGGACCTTCCCGCGGTCACAGCGGGCCACGTCCGCGACTTCCTCGATGGTGCGGAGGAGGCCGTCGGTCCGACACGCCCCATACACACTGCCAGCTGCAAGCGCTTCGATCGAACGACCCTTGAGGAGGTCTGCCTTCTGTGCCTTCCGGAAAAGGGTGCTTGCGCGTTCACGAAGCCCCTGTGTAAGGTCGAGCGCGCTCACGAGGCGGGCGATCTCCGTACAGGCGGTCGCGAGGTTTCGCTCGCACTTTGAACTGAACTGTGCCCGACTGTGCCGCATCCGGAGCCGGGACATCTGCCGTTGCTTCCGTCCGGAGAGGGTGTTGCCGTTCGCGTCCCGTCTGCTACCGATCTCGGTCGAGAGCCCGCGGTCGTGTCGCGTCTGCGTGACCGGGGCGCCGGTTCGGGACTTGTTCTCCGTTCCGTCCTCGAAGTTTCGCCAGTCCGGGCCGTGGTCGATCGGCGACGCATCGAGCACAAGCCTGCAGTCGTCGCACACGGTTTCGTGTCCCGTCGTCGTAACGCGGCCGCCGCAATCCGGACAGTCCGCTTGTTCGGGCTCCTGTGCTTCTTCGTCGAACGTTCGGTCGTAGATGGTTCTCGTCTGCATTGGGTATTCGCGGCGACCCGCGTGGGATCGCCCCGCACCCTCTCAGGGGCCGACAAACCCCCACGGGTTAGCGGAGGAACCGCCCGTCCGGTGCCGGCACGGTCCCCGTTCGAACCTCGATGTCGACGCGTCGGAGGTGTTTGCAGCCACCTTGGGGATCGCGGTGGCGTGCATCCGGGCACGTACATTGCTCGGCCGCGAGATCGACCTCGTAGGTGCTGCCGGTCGCGCTCTCGACGATGTAGCGAGCGCCCTGCTCGCCGAACCGAACCTCCATCGCCTCCGACAGAGCACGACGCGTCCGTGGCGCTTCGATCGAGTAGCCGCCATCCGTTACGGGATGTGGCCGCCGCTCAACCGTGCATGGTTCCCGGAACTCGTCACGATGGTTCCGCTCCTGGCCACATCGTCGGCACCGCCAGTACGTCGTCGTGTACGAGTATGGTGGCCCCTCGGTCAGCTCGATGTCGTAGGCCGTTGGTTCGCGGCCGGGGACCTGCTCCCTGACGCGGAGGAGCTCGTGATCGTTCTCGATGCACGGATCGGCCGTCGCAACCGTTTGCTGTCGCTCGCGGTCGGGAGAGTCTGTCGCCATGGGATCGGTGCAGGCCCGCAGTCGCGCGCCCGCAGCCCTCGGGGCGTGACAATCCCTCCGTACAACGGTGCGACCTGTGGTTTGGAAGCGGTGGCTGGCGTCTGACTATCTCGGTTGTTGAGGGAGTTACCTTCTACAGATTCGCCGACGGTTGAACGCGAACGGCAAGCTCGCCATTGTCCGTCACCGGTGTGACCGGCAGTTGCGGTATCTGGCGAAGCGCATCGAGAACCTCTCGGACATCGCCCACTACGTCATCATGATCGCGGAGGGTACGCTCCGCGATGACGTAGTCCGTGTCGACAGGACAGAGCGAGTCGAAGAGGCTCTCGAGCGAGCCCGTGACGCGAGCCGAGCCGCTTCCTCTCTGACTATAGCGCTGGCTATACCCCGTTTCGAACCGCCGTCGGCCGATACACCACGTTGCGTCTACAGTCGGTCGGTACTCCACCACGACCGTCTCGTACTTCGTAAGTCGACGCTCGCCGAGCTCGTGGAGGATCCAGTCGTAGATCTCGCGTGGTACGCTCGTCGAGACGACGTTCGATCCACAGCCAGTCAGGTTGACTGCCTCGAGTGCGTCACGGTTCTTGGCGACGAATTCGGCCGCGGCCGCACGCTCCTCACCGGCGACGTAGTAGATAGTCGTGAACGCCCCAGTTGGTGTTGATGGCGGCCCACCTGGCGACCGCGACACGTCGATCTTTCGGACGCGTTGGCGCTCGTCCGGGCCGAGGTTCCCGAGCTTGACCCCTGTTTGTGGCCCCTCGGTGAGTACCTCGAACTCCTGCGTCATGGCTGGGTCGTTGCCGGTTATTCTGCATGAAGGTGCCGGCAGTGTCAGAAATCTCGAACAACATGCTGGGTGTTGTTGCTGTCGGATCTGTAACTGACGGTGGTCCCACCTTGTCGGCGACCCTCCCTGGAGTACGCCTTGGCTGGGGTCACGTTGCTTGCTGTGTGGGGTGACTCTCTGTCTCATCGTCAGGGTTTCTGTCCCTTTCGTCCCCGAGGTCGTGGCTGCGCGCGCAGCGACGAACGGAGCGAGCACGGAGCGGAGGGTGGGGCGGTGGGTGTGGGCTGGATGGTGCATTCTCTCCGTCTTCCGGGTCCGCACCGACGCCGATCAGCCGCCTGCGGATCCACACGGCAAAAAGGGGGCTGCGATGGCCTACGGGGTCAGCCAGTCGTCGCGTTCGGGGAAGGTGACCCGCGACCGCCCCGTCAGTGCCACCGAGACGCGCCCCTGGTACCAGCTCGTCGCTGCGTCGTACAGCCGCACGCGCTCGCCTTCCTCGATTCGGGGTTGGTCGCTTTTGACCCAGCTGGTGACCTTGATGCGCCCCGTCTCGTCCTCCAGGAGTCCGACCTGTTGGATGGCCGCGCTGGTCGGCTCCCACAACTCCACGACGCGCCCTTCGATGGACACCTCGCCGCGACCGACGTCCGCGACCGCGTCGATCGGGGTGAGCCGCCCGGGATCACGATCGAGCGCCTCGCTCGTCCGCATCACGGCCGTTGGGATGTCCGCCCCGTCCGCGACTCGCCGCGCCAGCTGCCGGCTCACGGCCGCCGCCGTCCAGCCGCCTTTCACGTCCGCGATCGTCCGCGCCTGCTCGTTCACGGCTGCCAGCTCGTCCCGGCTCAGCGTCTCCCGGGGATCCGGCTGCTCCGGCCCGGCCCATTCGTCCACGCTCGCGCGCCGTTCCGCGAACGCCTCTTGCCGTGCCCGACTCTCGGCCGCCGCTTGGCGCCGTGCCCGGGCTTCCCGGTCCGACGACTGCCGCCGGTCCCACCGCTCGCGCGTCCGCTCCTTCTCGAGCTCGCGTGCCAGCGCCTTCTCCTCGGCTTCCAGCGTCAGTCCGTGAACGCCCGCATCCGGATGGTTCGCGTCCACCTTCGCGCGCACCTGCATGTCCACCGTCGGCCGCAACGGCTCCGCATCGTCGTCTTCCTCCGCTGCTTCCAAACCCTGTTCATCGACCGAAACTTCTTGACCGATAACGCGTTTACTACTCATTGGTGTTCTAGCACCTGAAGGCGCTCACGACGCGCCACCTCCCGCGCTTCATCGCGGGATTTTCTCCGACTCACCGACGGAACCAGCTGCGCGCGCCGCTCGCGCCTTCGCCTCGCGCCTCATCGGGGCGCGAGCGGCGCGCGCCTCAGAGGAGAGTCCCAACCAGCACCGCGCGCCGACCCGCCCGGAGCGAGCGGCCAGCGCATTCCCCGTTCGCCGCGACGCAACCACGTCCGTCGCGGTCGGCTTTGCCGAGGTCCCTTGGACCCGAACGGGTGAAGCGCTGGCGCCGAGGGCACATCCACTTTAGCCCGGAACGGGCGCGGGCGGTGCGGAGAGCGCCCGCACGCCCGGAATGGTCGGTCGCGAGCGACGCGGAGGGCGGCACGCGGCGCGCGGGGCGTGCCGGTGCGTACCCACCATAGATGAGTATCTCGACTCTCGCATCTGACAACGCTCTGTGCGTGCCTTCGAGATTCCGATCGCTAGAGTGAGAAATATACTGTGCCGGATCGTTGGCATCTACGCGATGGGAGGATGTCGTCGCACTTGTTTTACTCCGCGTTCCATAGGACGGTGAATCTCTCGTGCCGCTGTGGCTCTGAACATCGTTGGAAGAGTGAGTCACCATCGCAGCGCGCGAGCGTTCTGCCGACCACCGGATGGATTTTGACCTGTGCTTAAATACATATATTCGATAAGTGAGCCGCTTGAAGACTGGCGTTGAAAGGTGAAATTACTACCCAACCGGCCTCCAATCGGCGGCATATGGGGCTGCTGTGGAAGACACTCGTCCGGGGTGTCTACAAGTCGGCAGGGCTAGACTCACCGTACTCCGCGACTGAATATGGTGTTAACTGGTCGAAACAACGCAAGAGATGTCTGGAACGAGACGGCTACGCCTGCCGTGTCTGTGGTGATGCAGAGGATACGATCGGCCGGGAGCCGGCTGTTCACCATATTCGTCCGCGATCGCAGTTTGACGGCACACCGCAGGAGATGAACGCGCTGGAAAATCTGGTAACACTCTGTCCGGAGTGTCACGGCCAGTTTGAAGGAGAGTTTACGGAGTGTAGCGTAGGCACGTTCGTTTCCAATGCCCGGAAAAGAAAGTTTTAATTATTTATATTTTGGCTGTAATAACTGCATGGTGTCAGTCTACGACCTACAAGTGCAATGCGAGGAGTGCGGTACGGTGGCTACGCCCGATCCACCCAATCGGAAACTGCTGTGGATCGCGGGGATGGCGATCATCTTCGCGGGGATAGGCTTCGCAATTGGGAGCGTCGTCGGCGTTGCGACCGCGGGCGTCGGGTTCGTGGCGTGGATCTTTACTGTCCCGATCGGACTTTATGCTGGCTACCGCATCGGTTCCTTCGGAGCGGAGTTGATGGACGGAGCGTCCTGTCCCGAGTGCGGTCGTGAACACTCGGCTGGCGGCCTACTGGGGATCTAAACGAGCTGCACAGACACTCGTGGTCGTACCACTTACGTCAGCTCTCTTCGGAAGTCGCAAGTTCGATCTCTAACTCAACCGTTACCTCGCCTTGCGGTTCGGTACGCCATGGTGTATTGTCGAACACAAGGACGCGCTCGGCGTCCTCAAGTGGGAACTCTGTTTCTTCAGACGCAGCCTCAACGTGACTGTAGACGCTGTAAAACTCGACATTTTCGCCCTGTGTGTAGCCGGAATAGGCGTCTTCGTCGAAGAGGAACACGTCGATCGGGCCGCCGCTCTTCACGATGAAATCATAGAGCAACCAGTGAGCTCCGCCAGACGCGTCAACTCGGTACGGTTCATACTCCCCAGCCGGGATCGTTATTGTCTCGTTTCGATGCATCACGCGATCATCAAGCAGCACATTGTTGGGGTAGTCCCCCTCTTCCGTTGGCTCGGGTGTAGGTGTGGGATTCGACCCAGGAACATTGGATAAACACCCAGAAATTGAGGGGACTACAAATCCTAACAGCGCTCCAAATTTCCGACGAGTAAGGTGTCGGTCGGGCATGCGAATTGTCTCATGCGTCAAGTGCATAAAAGTTACAGAAAATTCTCTGACCATTTTACTGGCGATCGACACTACAAAAAAGGCGCTGTGAATACGCATCATATGGTCACTGGAGATTCATCGCACGCCACGCTCACGTTCGAAGGCACCCTAGAGGCTGCTCGAGGGACGGACAGATTACTAACGGTCTGTCGGCAGTATGAGCTTCTTCGAGACGTAATTTCGACGGTGTACGATACTGACGTTGCGACTGATCTGACTCTGCGAGTCGTAGCACCAAAGTCAGTTCTTCGGGATCTCAAACGAGATTTCGGGATCGGATGGCTCGCTGGCGAACTGATCGCAGCCGATCGACTCTCGCTGCACGAAGCGACCGCGGACCTCCCGACTTCTGTGTTCGTTACCGAAACGCGAGTAGACAATCCGCTCCCACTGGACGACCGCGTTGCCAGTACGGTGGCCGAAGACGAAGAGCTCGCAAGCGCCGTTCACACGACCTACTGGGAAGATCTCGACACGAGCGCGTACGTGCTTCCGTATCCGGGACGGGAACGTGTACTGGAGACCCTGGCTGCAGAGTGTGACGACGCGGCCGCGGAGGCGTTTGCGGCCGGTATCGAGGCAAATCAGGAAATCGGTGGCCCGCTCACAGTTGCTGTGGTGGCGATACTCGCGGGGGCACGTTCGGAGGCGCTCCACTACGATCTTGGCAAGTGGGCAGACTACCACCAGATTCGTAGTAAAGCGAGTCTCACTCGGGCGAAGCAAGATCTTGTAGAGGCTGACCTCGTGCGGACAACGAAGGTACAGATCGAGGTCGGTCGCCCTCGACAACGACTCCACCTGGACGAGTCAGTCACGGATGCCGATATGGAGCCACTCGTCGAGCAGGCGGCCGCCGCCCTCGATTGAGCAGCTCTGGGCCGGTCTCAATCCCACCAGTACCGTCGCTGGGTGTTCGACATCACCACTTGGAGGTACGTTACGAGTTCAAGCGTTGGAGTAATTGCGTGACGTAGGGGCTATTCTGCCAGCTCCGGTGCGGGCTGATCGTCGTGATCAGGATTCGAGCTGTCTCGTGGCTCAGATGCCCGTTCCGAGCATAGTCGACGATGAGCCGCGGGGTTGGGACGATCCGCGGCCCTTCCAACACGGCGTGAATCAGGGGGAAGTTCGTCCCACCGAACTCGTCGGTCAGAAACCCGTCGACGGTAAGCGCGTTCGCGAGGACGATGCCGTCCGTTTCTCCCTCATCGAGACCGAACGTCGGCCGCGACTCGGGCGTCTCGTCGCGGTCGTAGGGATCCTCGACCGTGTAGTGGCCGCGGGCGGCGAGGACGTTGTTCGCAGCCGCAGCGTGGAGGTCCTGATACTGCGCGATGTCGTGGAGCTCCGCGACCACTTCTGGCGGCACGAACACCTCACACGAGGTGAGGAGGTACTGAAACGGGTCCGGAATCTCGGTGTTGACGGCCGCGTCGGCTCGGGGAACGGCGAGACTGACCAGCGCACTGGTGTCGGCGACGACCGTTCGCAGCTGCTGACGGCTCATCGATCGTCGTCGGCACCGGTCTCGACCGCAGTCGCGTCGCCATCGTAGACGTCGATATCGTCGGGAGCAGCGATATCGAACGGTTCGCCCTCGAGGTCCGCCTTGAGGAGGCGGAGTCGCTGGGCGGTCTCAGCGCCGACTAACTGCCTGACCGTCTCGAACTCAAGCTGCCCGTCGTAGTACTTCGTCGCGACGAGTTCCTGGAACGTCTCACTCTCGGCTGTTTCCTCGATGTACTCACGCATCGCCTCAACGAGCAAATCGGTCCGATCCGTATCGAAGAGCTCCGCGATCGCGTCCAAGCGGTCGACGAGATACTCCGGCGACTGAAAGTGTACCCGTCGGGGATCGTCGCTTGCGCTCATTCTGTGTGCAAGTTTTGCACATAGATCCATAACGGTTTCGGTGTTTGCACAGATCTTGCACATCGGTGCCCTGACGGGACCGCCCCGCCAGTCTCTGCCGTCGGTCTATGCGTTCAACTCTTCGAAGAATCAGCTGGCTGCTAGCCCGATAGTGGAGCGACGGGGCAGTAACACAAACAGTGCGACAGAGGTTACAGGGTGGTCAACTACAACTAGCTGCGACACTACTGCCGCCGTCGCTGTACCACTCGTGTCGACAACCGCTCCCCGGATCAGTCCGCGACGAGATGCTCTTCGAGATCGTGCGTCCAGTACGTCGCGAGCCCGCCTGGACTACAGCGGGCGCACAGCTGCAACGAGCCTTCCAGATGCCCAAGTTCCACGCGGAACTGCGTCAGCGCTGCGAGCGTATCGACGACCAGCCCACAGCCATCACAGGCGACGTGATCGCGCTCGTCGGGATCCGGCTCTGTCTGAATCGCGCAGTCCACGCAGATCGGGTGGGTGACCCGTTCGCCCTGCCCCCAGGTGTGCGCCTCGCCAGTCTCGGTACCGGGCGGCGCGTCGCAGAACGCACAGCCGATGAGCGTTTGCTGCATCACTCACCCTCCCTGTCGGCGTCGCGGCCGGCCGTCCAACCACGGTGGAAGACGGCCAGCTGCGTCACCGAGTCGAACGTGGCGCCGCTCGGTTCGTGGACCAGAGCGCGGTTCTCCGGTACCGGCGTGACGACATCCGCGTCGGCGAGGTCGCTAACCAAGCGTTGAGCCGTCGCGTCGTCGATGTCTGCCGTGTCGCCGCCAGCGGTGTCGCGGTCCTTGGCAAGTTGCGTTCGCTCAAACTGTTCGTAGTCGGCACTCGTGTCGTTGTGCAGATCCAGACGAGACATGGTGAGTCACACCGCACATCACGCGCTGCACGCCTCGCAGCGCTAATAAACGACTCCAGACGTGCAGATTCAGTACTTCCTCGGATCACCCGGCCGCCAGGATACACTCATTCGAGGTACAGTGCGGTGGGTGAGGACGAAAGTGTATCCAGCCCCAGCGTTAACCAACACTGTGCCGGTATCGGCCGAGAATGTTGGTTAAGTCTAGCCGCTACGGCGTTCGGAGCTCTCGAACTGGCTTCACGACGAAGGTGTCAGACTTGCTGGCTGCTTCTTCACCTGGCTGCTCCCTCGACATCGAGGTCGACCGCGTGAGTTGGGTGATGAGTTCGTTGCGAACGGTTCGTCGAGGGACGGTGGTCTCGTGCCAGCCCAGTCGGTCGTGGAAGTGCCGTTTCTGAAACTGCTCGCCGACTTCCTCGACCGCGACGTACTGCGTCCGCGTCGACCGTCCAACCTGCCGGGAGACGAAGACGGCGCCCACGGCCTCGTGCGTAACCTCGACGAGAGCACACTCCACGAGGGCGACGACCGACGCGTGATCCCGGTCGGTCGGAACCGTCATATCGAGGTCCGCCCACGGTGCCTCACCGTCGGGGGTGGTTGCTGCTTGATGCGCTGCTCGTGTTTCGCTGGGTCGTTCCGAAGCCATCGTCTATCGGGGGGCACGTGATGTGCCCCGCCACCCCCTGTGGGGGCAACAGACACCACCGAAACGTACCCTGTCAACCTATGCGCCACATTTGATACGTTCTTGAATCCACTCTCCCTGTGCCGGCCCCTCGGCCTGAGAGAGCCGGCGGCCTTCGCACACTGCATATTGCCTCTTTCTTTGGACAAAACCCGCGATATTCAAAGTAAATTGACCGGTTTAAATCACAGTAGAGTCTCGTCGGGCAGATTTGAGGTCGTAGAAAGTACTTTGACGGGCCACTCAGATTGTGCTATAATTTCAAAAGCTGTCCGACGGCGGGGTAACGGAGGCGATCTCGGTCGGATCTGGAATTCTTGCCGTCACTGTTCTCCCTGATCTGAGTCTCTCGAGGTGTCCCTAGTGCAGTAGTCCGAGCCGTGAAGCACCCTCATTCCCTGGACTCTGGTGGTGTTGGCCGCTAGAAAAGGCTCGACGGGGATTCCGTGGGCTGTGTTCCACTACTTGATGGGGTCTTATAATCAGCCAAGTTTAATAAGGCAATCTGACATGTTGATCACAGACGCGTTTCTTGCACAGAATTTCTGGACGCTAGGCTGCCGATTCGGCCTCGTCCTGCGGATTCAACAGAGCAGCAGATTGGATTACCGAAAGACAGATCGGCTATAGCAGTTTTGACTAGTCGAGAGACTACTAACAGCTGATTCATCGTGTGATTCCAGCCAAATTTCACTATGTGGAGTGTTGAATGAGATATAATATTGGGTACTTGTGAAACTCGTAAGGAATCTCTCCCTCGCGTATACCACATATTGGAACCTTAAACACCACATATTGTTTGGCCAAATCGATATAGGTTCCGGATAGGTAGTTTTATTGTACAGTATGTGTTGCTACCGAATGACATGCGTGGAAACCACTCACAAAACAGTGACCAACCAAATGGCACTGTTTCAGAGATGTTCGAGAATGAGAAGACACGGCGCCGGGTTCTGCAGGGGATTGGAACCGCTGGTGTCGCCGGGCTAGCGGGCTGTAGTGCGGAAGACCCAGAGTCGTCAGGTGGCGGAACGTCAAATGACGGCGGTGGGGGCAGTAGTGACGGAGGTAGTGACGATGGTAGTGAGGACCGGCGGGATCTCGCGATGAACGCAGTCCAGCGGTTCGGGACTATCGACCCTGCTCGCGGTACCGACTATACGCAGGTCATGGCGATGGTCAACCTGTACGATCCCCTGGTGTTCCCGAACGAGGATGGGGAAATAGAGCCGCACGTCGCTGAAGACTGGTCAGTCTCTGACGATAATCAGACGTACACCTTCACGCTCCGCGATGATATCCAGTTCCACAGCGGGAACCAGCTCACCGCAGAAGACGTACAGTACTCGCTGGAACGACTACTCGCGATAAACGAGGGATACGCATCGCAGTTCTCTGTCGTCGATATCGATAATGTTGCTGTCACCGGCGAGTACGAAATCGAGATTCCCCTTACCGAGGTCCATGCGCCGTTCATGGACGTCTTGGTGCTGCTGTTTATTGTCGACAGTCAGCTGGCACAAGAAAATGCTGCAGACGGAGACTTCGGTGATAACGGCGACTATGGAATGGAGTACCTCAACAACGACGATGCAGGCTCCGGTCCCTACTCGCTGAACGACTTTGAACGGGGCTCCGGGATCTCGTTCAATCTCTTCGAGGACTACTGGGCCGATATTCCCGAGAATGCCTACGAACGGGTCTACGTAGACATCATTGAGACTGACTCGACGGTTCGAACCCTCATGCGGAACGAGGAGCTGCACATGACGAGTCAGTACCAGAGTGAAGAAACGTACAGCACCCTGGCTGAGGAGGATCATATCCGGGTGAACAGTACTCCGACGGCCACGCTGCTTCACTTTAAACTCAACACGCAGCGGGCACCAACGGACGATGTCGAGGTTCGGAAGGCAATCGCGCACGCGTTCGACTACGAGACCGCGCGAACCGAAGTCGCACCGGGCTCAGAGAAAGCTGTTGGACCTGTTGCACCGGTGTTTGGTGCACATAACTCGGATGTTCCGCAACCAACGTACGACCCGGAACGTGCACGTGAAATTCTCGAGAATGCTGGATACAGTGAGGGTGACATCCAGATTGAGCACACCTTCGTGCGTGAGACAGACCTCCAAGAACAGCTTGCACTCCTCTACCAACAGAATCTCAACGAAGTTGGGATTGAAGTCGAGCTGAATCCCCAGACGTGGGGAACGATGACCGACATGGCGACTGATCCCGAGCAGACATCACATTCGAACAACGTGTTCTATGGGCCAGTGTACCCGTCGGTCGACGCCTACCTTGTCAACGAGTACTACTCGGAGTCGGCATCGACATGGATGAGCATGTCGCATCTCGAGGATGACGAGTTGGACTCGATAATTGAGGAGTCGCGGTCCACCGTCGATCCAGAGGCACGGGCAGATCTGTACAGAGAGGCTCAACAACGGATCGCGGAGCAGTACACGGACGTGTTCGTGTTTGTCGACACCAAGAAACACGCAATGAACGAAGAGGTGCAGGGCTACACGTACCGTCCGTCGATGAGCTTCGACTACTGGTTCCGTGACCTCACGCAAGAATGAGTACGACGTCTGATCGGCACTGTCCTGATCAGCCGACCCCGGCGAGAGGATTCGCCATCTCGGACCTCTGTCGCGAAGCCTACAACCAGATCATCACCTGCGTGAACGACTGGAGGCTCGCCTTCCGGATACGGAGATTGGTATGAAGTACTACCAATACCTCATCCGCCGGTTTACCGGGATGATCGTGAGTTTGGCCGGCCTTTCGGTCATCATTTTCACGGTGTCGCGAGTCCTGCCTGGAAACCCAGCCCGGATGGCACTGGGGCCAACTGCCTCCGAAGAGCAAGTCGAGGAGTTTGCTGCAGAGCTAGGACTGAATCAGCCTCTACCGATTCAGTACCTCGATTACATACAAGGACTCTTAGTTGGTGATTTGGGGATGAGTCTGCAGACTCGCAGTCCCGTCGCCAATGACATCCTGTGGTACCTCCCAGCAACGTTAGAGTTGATCACACTCGCGATGGTGTTCACGATTATCATCGGGATCTTCCTGGGAGTTGTCGCCGCAAACAACAAGGATGGATACATCGACAACGCCTCACGGCTCATCTCCTTCGTTGGAGTGAGTGTGCCGGGATTCTTCATCGGCATCATCCTGCAACTCGTGTTTGGTTACCTCCTGCAATGGTTCCCGATCACGGGCCGCATCTCACGCGGGTTTGAAGAAGAGGTGACACGCCAAACAGGGTTCATGCTCATCGATACGCTGCTAAGCGGGCATTGGGCAGCGCACGTTGACGCCTGGATGCACCTCATCCTCCCAGCGTTCGCTCTCTCGATGGCCGGAATCGGACAGATCATGCGGATAACCCGATCGAGTATGATCGACGTCCAGCGGAAGGACTACATCGAGGCTGAACGCGGCCTTGGTCTTCCAGATTGGTTGGTCGTCTACAAGTACACGCTCAAGAATGCCTTCATTCCCACCCTGACGATCCTCGGACTGCTCTACGCATCGCTTCTAGGGAACGCGTTCCTGATTGAACTCGTATTCAACTTCCCTGGGATAGCCTCGTACGGCGTCAATGCGGTCTTGACGAACGACTTCAACGCGATCGTCGGCGTGACGATGACGATTGGACTTGCCTTCGTGCTTTCCAATCTGGTGATCGACCTGCTGCTAGGTCGTGTTGATCCGCGGATTCGGATCTCGATGGAGGAAGCAACATGAGCGGTGAAACGGCACAGTCAGACACCCAATCTCACGAGGGGGACAGCCTAAGTTGGTTAGAAAAGCGGTTCCCGCCGTCACGCCGGGAGTCGCTGGCCCGAGCTGCGAGACGGTTCCTAAGCCGACCGATTAGTGCAGTCGGACTCGCGATCGTCGGGATCGTCATCTTCATGGCTGCTTTCGCACCCGTCGTTGCGCCTCACCCAGAACATGCGGGCGCGTTTACGGACTTCGCGAACTCAATGCAGCCACCGAGTCTTGAGCATCCCTTTGGGACCGATCAGAGTGGGCGCGACGTCTTCAGTCGTGTTCTATTCGGCTACAGACTCTCGCTCATCATGGTCGCAGTGGTTCTCGGGATCGGTGTTCCGTCCGGAGTCCTCTTTGGCCTCGTGGCTGGGTACTACGGAGGCACTACCGAGACCGTCATCATGCGGGCAACGGACGCGTTCCTCGCACTGCCACCCCTCGTGATGGCGCTCGCGATTACCTCCGCTCTGGAGCCGACGATTACGAACGCGATGCTGGCGATTGCCTCGCTCTGGTGGACGTGGTACGCACGCCTCGTTCAGAACCTCGTCGCGAGCGAACGGAACGAAGAGTATGTCGCCGCCGCAGAACTCGCGGGGGCATCTACGCCGCACATTCTGTTCCGTGAGATACTGCCAAATTGCCTCTCCCCGATCCTGGTGAAGGTTACCCTCGACGCCGGGTTCGTCATCCTGATCGGTGCGGGGCTGTCGTTCATCGGAGTCGGCGTGCAGCCGCCCCAGCCAGGGCTGGGGACGATGGTGAGCGACGGGACAACTTACCTCCCAGACGGCTGGTGGGTGAGCATCTTCCCCGGACTCGCGATTCTGGTAGTCGTGATGGGATTCAACATGATCGGTGACGGACTCCGTGACCTGTTCGACGTGGAGGTACAGCAATGACAAGCGCGAATGATTCGGAGCCGATCCTCGATGTCGAGGACCTCCGAGTGCACTTCGACTCGTTCGACGGCACTGCAGAGGTAATCGACGGGATTGACCTCACCGTCAACGAGGGTGAAGTTGTCGCGGTCGTCGGTGAAACTGGCTGTGGCAAGTCCGTTACCATGCGGTCGATCCTCGGCACGCTACAGCAACCACCAGCCCGAATCCCGACAGGGGAGATCAGGTTCCGGGGTCAGAATCTTCTCGATGCGTCGCGGTCGGAGGTTGACCGGATCAAGGGCCGCGACATCGGGATGATCTTCCAAGATCCCATGTCGTCGCTCAATCCGGTGTTCACGGTGGGAGAACAACTCACCGATACTGCCCAATTCGGCGGGAATCAGGACGTCGGTGTCCTCGAGTATTTCCGCCGGAAGCATCTTGATGGCGACCGCGAGGCAGCCCGGCAGCGAGTCATCGACCTGCTTGAAGAGGTCCAGATGCCGGACGCAGAGCGTATTCTGGACAACTATCCGTCCCAACTGTCGGGCGGCATGTCGCAGCGGGTTCTGATCGCGCAGGCGCTGCTAAACGAGCCAGATCTGCTCATCGCCGACGAGATCGGAACAGCCCTCGACGTGACCATCCACGACCAGGTGTTGGAGCTACTCAACGAACTGATCGATGAGCGCAACCTGTCGTTACTGATGATCACCCACAACCTGGGGGTGGCGCGACAGCTTAGCGACCGCGTGTACATCATGTACGCCGGTCGGATCGTCGAGACCGCACCGACTGAAGAGATCTTCCGGAATCCTCAGCACCCGTACACGCAGGGGCTGATTGCCTCGATTCCGAAGTTGACCGGCGAAGAGATGGCCGACGGGATCGATGGGTCGATTCCCGAATATATCGACCCCCCGGAAGGCTGTCGATTCGCAAGCCGGTGTCCGTACGCACACGAGCGGTGTGAGACGGAGCGGCCAGAGCTCCAGTACGATGCAGAGGAGCAGGGAGTCGCGTGCTTCCTCTATGACGACGTAGAGCCGGCTCCGTATGACCCACCGACGCTGGACGAGACGCGCGAACAGATGCGTGACAAGCCGGCAGAACCAGCCCCGTCAGCCACCGGAGACGCGGCCGTCGAACAGTCCGTGGGTGATCTCGAATGAGCGAGTCACTTCTCGAGGTCCGTAACCTGGAAAAGTACTTCCCGATTAAGTCGGGGCTTTTCCAGCGGACGACTGGCCATGTCAAAGCAGTCGACGGCGTGTCGTTCGACATCAACCGGGGCGAAACGCTCGCTCTGATCGGCGAGTCTGGCAGTGGAAAAAGCACGATCGCAGAGACCATTATCGGTCTCAAGAGTGCGACTGGTGGATCGATCACGTTCGACGGAGAGGACATTACGGACCTCTCGGAATCGGAGCTCGAAGACCTACGGACGAAAGTCCAAATGGTGTTCCAGGATCCGACATCCAGCTTGAACCCACGTCGAACGGTCGAGCAAACGCTCGAGGTTCCGTTGAAAGCCCGTGGCGTACCGCGCGGAGAGCGGGTATCGAGAATCGTCGATCTACTCGAGCGGGTGGAGCTGAATCCGGAACACCGGCACCGCTACCCGCACGAGCTCAGCGGTGGCCAGAAGCAGCGGATCAACATTGCCCGGGCGATCTCGATCGAGCCGGAACTCCTGATCTTGGACGAGCCAACGAGTGCACTCGACGTGAGCGTGCAGGCGAAGATCGTCCGCCTACTGGATGATCTTCAGGAGGAATTCGATCTCACGTACCTGTTCATCACGCATGACCTATCGCTGGTTCGCAACGTTGCCGAGCGGACGGCGGTCATGTATCTTGGCCAGATTCAGGAACGCGCCCAGACGGAACAGCTGTTCGAACAGCCGCATCATCCGTACACGCAGGCATTGCTATCCGCGATCCCGGTTACCAGTGATGACGAAGAAGCGTACAAACCGCAGCAAGACCGCCTGGAAGGTGAAATTCCGAGCCCGGAAAACGTGCCGACCGGGTGCCGGTTCCATACGCGGTGTCCGTACGCGACCGATGTCTGTGAAACAGACCAGGTCCCACTGCATGCCGTGGATGACCATGGCGAAGCACGGTGTCATATCTATGACCCCGAGCATGCGGATGCGTTCGAAAACGTTCCAGACGTGAAAACCGCGGCAGCAGTACGGAGCACACCACATGAGTAACGACACAATTACGCGCGCCGATCTAGACGACCTCGCAACCGGGGCCACAGTGCTTGGAACCGGTGGCGGCGGGGACCCCTACATCGGCAAGCTGATGGCCGAACAGGCGATTGAAGAGCACGGCCCAGTCGACCTTATTGACCCGTCGGAGGTCCCTGACGACGAACTCGTCGTTCCGAGCGCAATGCTCGGGGCCCCTACGGTCATGGTCGAGAAAATTCCTCGCGGTGATGAGGCGGTCGCAGCGTTCGAAACGCTCGAACGCTCAATGGGACAGGAAGCCTTCGCGACGATGAGTATCGAAGCAGGAGGCCTCAACAGCACGATCCCAATCGCGGTCGCCGCAGCGCTGGACATTCCGCTCGTGGACGCGGACGCCATGGGCCGTGCGTTCCCGGAGGTCCAGATGGTGACGCTCACGCTGGGTGGTATTGACGCGACCCCGATGTCCATCGCGGACGAGAAAGGGAACTCGGTGTTCGTCAATACCCAGACAAACGAAAAGGCGGAGCAATTCGCGAGAACGACCAGTATCGACATGGGCGGCTCCTGCATGATCGCGACATACCCGCACACAGGGGCCGAACTTCGCGAACACGGTATTCTCCGGTCGATGTCGTACGCACGCGACATCGGGCGAACGATCCGCGAAGCCCAAGAGGACTCCGCGAATCCGATCGACGCACTCGTCGAGTACGTTGACGGGTTCAAGCTCTTCGAAGGGAAGGTCATGGACGTTGCTCGCCGGACCGAAGGCGGGTTCGCTGTTGGCGAGGCGACGATCGATGGCCTCTCAGAGTACGATGGGCGGACGCTTTCGCTCGACTTCCAGAACGAGCATCTCGTCGCACGTGACAGCGAACACGGCGTCGTGGCGAGTGTCCCAGACCTCATTACGGTCCTTGACTCGGAGACGGGCGATCCCATCACGACGGAAGGGCTCCGCTACGGGCACCGCGTGACTGTTGTCGGCATGGAGTGCTCCGAAAAGTGGCGGACACCAGCCGGCCTCGAGCTGGTTGGGCCGCAGTACTTCGACTACGACATCGACTACGAACCGATTGAAGACATCTACACGGAACTCAACAAATGAACGGATACAGACTCGGCATTGACGTTGGTGGCACAAACACGGACGCAGTGATCCTGGACGAAGACGATACCCCGATCGCACAAACAAAGCGACCTACGACAGAGGATATCACCACAGGGATCGTCAACGCCCTCGATGACGTCCTTGATGACGTGGAGTTCACCGCATCGGAACTCGACTACGTCATGCTCGGGACGACTCATGCGACAAACGCGATCACTGAACGCAAGGGGCTGAACGATGTCGGCGTGATTCGACTCGGCGCCCCCGCGACAGAGAGTATCCGACCGCTGATGGAGTGGCCGGACGATCTCGAAGCGGCGATCGGTGAACAAGCCGCGATCCTCGATGGTGGTCACGAGTTTGATGGGCGAACGCTCAACGACGTTGATGAAGAGCAAGTTCGCGAGACTATCCGCGAATTCAGCGATGCGGAGGCATTCGCGGTCACGAGCGTGTTCTCTCCCGTCCGTGAGGACCACGAAGAACTCGTCGAGGAGTTGATTCACGACGAGCTTGGCGACGATATCCCCGTCTCACTGTCGAACGAAATCGGGAGTGTCGGCCTCCTTGAGCGTGAAAATGCAACGACACTCAACGCAGCACTGACGAGTGTCGCTGATGAGGCAGCCTCAGCGTTCCTCGACGCGATGGCTGAACGTGGGATCGACGCCCAGCTGTACTTCGGGCAGAACGACGGGACACTGATGAGTGTCGAATACGCCCTGGAGTACCCGATTTTCACTGTCGCGAGTGGACCGTCGAACTCCGTTCGCGGTGCCGCCTACCTCTCGGGTGTTGAAAACGGGATCATCGTTGACGTCGGTGGGACCACGACTGACGTCGGGGCCGTCACTGATGGCTTCCCGCGCGAGAGTAGTGTCGCGGTCGAGATCGGCGACGTCAAGACGAACTTCCGGATGCCCGACCTGATCAGTATCGGAATCGGCGGTGGGTCACACGTCGATGTCGATGGGGATGACGTGACGGTTGGACCGCAAAGTGTGGGCTACCGCCTGACTGAGGAGAGCCTGTGTTTCGGCGGTGAGAGGCTGACCGCGACCGACGTCGAAGTCGCGAGCGGCTCAGTCGATATCGGCCCGGAGTCGCCCGACGTACCCGCGGACACAATCGCGGGCGCACGACAGTATATCCGCGACCGCGTTGAACAGGCGATCGACCGGATGAAGACGAGCCCCGAACCCGTCCCAGTAGTCGTGGTCGGTGGAGGGAGTATTCTCGTGCCGTCCGACCTATCGGGTGCAAGTGAAGTTCACATGCCCGACCACTATGAAGTGGCCAACGCGGTCGGTGTGGCCATCGCACAAGTCTCAGGGCAGGTTGACCGCATCTTCAGCCTGGATGACCAGACTCGTGATGAGGCCCTCGAAACGGCAAAATACGAGGCTATCGAGAACGCGGTCGGTGCCGGTGCGGCTGAGGAAACAGTCGACATCGTCGATATCGAGGAAGTTCCGCTTTCGTACCTCCCGGGCAACGCGGTGCGAATCAAGGTCAAGGCCGCCGGGACACTCGGCGAGGAATAATGCAGGTCGACGAACACGATATTGAGGATATTGCCCTCGGGGCGACTGTCCTCGGTACAGGTGGTGGGGGCGATCCCCACGTCGGGAAGCTCGTCGCCAAGCAGGCGATTCGAGACCACGGTCCAGTGGAGGTAATCCCGCCAGATGATCTCGACGATGACGCACTCGTCATCCCGACAGCCCAGATGGGCGCGCCCACGGTTGCGGTCGAAAAAGTGCCGGGGGGCGGGGAACCGACGGCCTCTCTCGAGCGACTCGAAAAAGAGCTTGGTCGGGAAGCGACGGCGACGATGCCGATCGAGTGTGGCGGGATTAACTCCACATTCCCGTTCGCGGTCGCTGCCCGCAAGGACATCCCGCTCGTCGATGCTGACGGGATGGGCCGGGCCTTCCCGGAGCTACAACACGAGACGTTCAACATTTACGGTGTGGACGGCACGCCAGCCGTGGTGAGTGACGAACGGGGGAACACCTGCCTCCTGGAGACAGATAGCAATGAAGAGTTGGAGTGGATCGCTCGTGGCATTACCGTACGCATGGGCGGTGTCGGGTATATTGCGGATTACCCGATGTCCGGTGAGGAAGTCACAGAAACGGCGATCCCCGGCACGATGTCGCTTGCAGCAGAGCTTGGAGCGGCGGTTCGATCAGCCGGTGAAAACGTAGTTGAGGCGATCCGTGAGGTCACCTCGGAATCGATCTATGGCGAAGCGGTCTCGCTGTTTGAAGGGAAGATCGTCGATGTCAAACGACGGAACGAGGGCGGATTCGTCCTCGGCCACGTCGAACTCGACGGTCTCGGGCCGGACCATGGATCGACAATGCATATCGAGTTCCAAAACGAGAATCTCGGGGCTACGCTCGATGGCGAGTACGTAGCAACCGTTCCGGATCTGATCACCGTCCTTGACCGTGAATCCGGGGACCCGATCCCGACTGAAAAACTCCGGTATGGAGCTCGTGCCCGTGTGCTTGCGATTCCGACGCCACCGATCATGCGATCCGATGCTGCGCTTGACGTCTGGGGGCCGCGAACGTTTGGCCTCGAAACCGACTACAGTCCGATTTCCCCGTAAGAGCATGTCATCAATCCAAAACAGGACGGTTGAAACCGTCTCAGAAATTCGCACAGAAGACCTCGACTGGCTCGCAACTGGGGCCGGAATCCTTGGAACCGGCGGCGGTGGCGACCCACGATTGGGCCGGCTCCGTCTCGAGACCATCTTCGAGAATGAGGACTACCCAAACCATGTCGAAATCATTAGTCCTGAGGAACTCAGTCCCGACGCGACGGTCGCAAGTGTTGGTGGTATGGGTGCGCCGACGATCAGCCGTGAGAAGTTCCCGAAAGGGGATGAGGATCTGAAATCACTCCGGGCGATTGAAACGGCATCCGGGGACAAGGTGGACGCCATCATCCCCGGTGAGATCGGGGGTGCAAACAGTATGGCGCCGCTGTGTGTCGCTGCACTCACTGGTCTCCCTGTCATCGACGGTGACGGCATGGGGCGAGCGTTTCCCGAACTGCAGATGGATACGTTCTTCATCTACGGGGCGCCCGTCAACTTTGCTGCAAACACGGACGAGCACGGAAATCAAGTTGTCTACCAGGATATCCAGTCTGCCGCGCAGCTTGAGAAATTCGCCCGCTCGATCACGGTGGATATGGGTGGCCGATCCGGGTATGCGTTCCCGCTTATGGAGGGGTCATTCGTCAGCGAGTATGCGATCGCTGATACCGTCTCGCTTGCACGTGAACTTGGACGCCGCGTTCATGAGGGACGTGACGGTGGTGGAAATCCGATTACGGCGATTGAGGAGACTCTCGACGCGAACGCACTCTTCACAGGGAAGATTGTCGATGTCTTCCGAAGGAATCGAGAAGGGTTCGCATTCGGGGAGGTGTCACTTGCCGCACTCGATGGAGATGCCTCCTTGACGATCGAGTTCCAAAACGAGTTCCTCATTGCTCGTGGGGAAGATGACGCTGTGCTCGCATCGGTACCCGACCTCATCTGCATTGTGGATAAGGATACTGGTGCCCCCATTACAACCGGCTCACTCCGCTACGGACAGCGAGTCAAGGTTATGGGGGTCCCAGCACCAAAGCTCCTGAAAACCGATGCAGCACTCGATGTGATCGGGCCCGGCGCATTCGGCTACGACATCGAGTATCAGCAACTGTCTGAAAACTCGGCCATCGGACGGTAGCGGACAGGTTCCGAGCGAAGGCCTGTCCTTGGGTATTAAACAAATTCAGAAAGAACTCCAAACAAGAAAATAATGTCCGAAAGTCCAGCTAACCCGCCAGAAGAGAGAATGGAAGAAGAGCAACAGTCAACGTCGGAGTCGCTTCATCGTGAGCTTCTCGAAGGATATCTCGATGATCACGACTACGATATCTTCAAAGCCCTCAACGAGGATGGGCGGGTTTCGGACACAGAACTCGCCGAACAAGTCGGGTTATCACGAACCGCAGTCCGACGGCGTCGGGAGAACCTACTGGAGCGGGGAGCTGTCGACGTTCACGCCGTGATCGTGTTGCAAGAACTCGACCTCGCGTACGCGGATGTACTCGTCAAACTCGACAAAACTGCACCTGCAGGGGATCGTGACGCGCTAATTGAGTCACTGATTGATGAAGAGCTGGTCTATTCTCTCGATTCATGCATGGGTAGCTATGATCTGTTCGTACGGCTCTGGCACGAGACATTGAATGACCTGAAGGATTACACATGGGACCTATTTGAAGATAGAGCAGTCATCGAGGAGTACGAACTCATTCCGATGGTTCATACGTGGAAAGCTTGGGACAAGGAACTGGACCGTCCAACACAGGACTCGTAGCATTTTCTCGTCCTGAAAGGAGTAGAGAATATTAGAATCTTAATAGAGTCACACGACCCTGTCGATCAGAGCTACGGTTCTGTATATTCGGTCACGATCTCTTCAATCGGTTCACCCACCAGATTATGGAGCTGTTGGAGCTCCTCAATCGCTTCGTGAACCGATGCTTGTGGATTTTCGATATTGAGTAGGACCGACTTCGCGACGAGCGCGTATGCACCGTTGACGTACTCCCAACCCGCGTCCTCGAATGCCTCTTGAGTCACTCTCGAAGACAGTTTCTCCCGGAGTTCGTCTTTGCCCGTATGCTCGATGTCCAACCGGAGCCTGATTGTAGGCTGTTTCTGATTCAGTGAGAGGTGCGGTTCGTATTCGATGTTCGTTCCGGGCCCGATATCTCGCCACTCCGGCTTGTAGAGTTGAATATACGTATTCGGTCGGGTGTTCGAGGTCCATTCATCATGGCCGAAATCCGCAAAGAACGTCTCCTCAAGCGAATTGTAGAGTCGCTCTTTGTCACGTTCGAATGCGTCTTGCACTCGATTGATTGTCTCGGCGTATTCAGTGTACAGTACGGTCTCCTCGGAAATCTGGTTGATGTCGCCCATGTTCAGTTCGAGTTGAATCGTATCGATGAAATCCGCCAGCTGTGCGCTGCTCTTCGAGGGGTATTTTCCGAATCCCTTAGTCAAAACAGTCTCTAGTTCCGCAACTATATGCTCCCACGAGATATCGACGAAGTCCTCTGAAACTGAGGTAGGGGCATCTTTGGGAGCAATGTAGACGTACTCGTCAGTCCCGCTGTGTTGGCGCGTGTTGAGATCACCAAGCCTCGTCGCCTCGGCGTATCGGTTCGTTTGTGCGTTGGTCTCTGGCGAATCTACCTTCAACTCAATACAGACGAACCATTCGTCTGGTTGTCGAAGAAGGATATCGAATATGCCGTTCCCCGTAGACACCTGCGATGAAACTTCGACATCTCCTAAGTTCCGTGGAGGGCCGGACATGGAAGTTTCACCGTGTGAGTAGAGGGATCTCAGGAAAGCTCGGAGCGCGTCTGTGTCAAACCCATGTGGGTTGGTGGGGTCAAGGAAATAGACGAGTAGTTCTTCCCACCGTTGTTCGACCCTCGATTGGCCCAAAATTTCTAACGTCGTTTCGGGTGGTCTTTCAATGTTATCGAGCCCCCGCTGGAGGTCCTCTAGTTGCGCTCGGTGATCTGTTTCATCCACTAGCACTACAGTATCTGTAATATCAGAAGTAGCTTTGGCTGCTTCCACATTTTCACACTACGGGGATTTCGATTCGCATACCTATTTCTGCAGTTGGTTGTGCCTCTCTCAGAGGGTTACAATAAGGGCTCTCCTCTCTGTCCTGAAAAGAAAGAAGCCCGAAGTTTAGAATTGCTCAGTGGGCCCAGCTGATTCCTCCTCAACCTGCTCGTACATCCCATCCGGGAATGGGAGACTCCCCCAGATCGAGTAGGGACACTGGTCCTGGCCGATGCAGTAGCGCTGCAGATCGTCGTTGTCGCAGTTCATTGGCAACGGCGTGTCGCCGTCGATCGTGTTCGAGAATTCGTAGCGAACCTGGTATTCGGTCTCCTGCTCGTCGTACCACGGCCACCGGGAGAAGACGTCCTTGAGGTCCACGACGATCTCGTCGAGGCTGCTGTCCTGATACTGCGGGAGCCACATCACCATCCGCGCGAAGTTGTAGAGGTCCTTCCGGACGGGCTTCTTCTCGTGTAGCCGCTCCTCCATATTCGCCATACAAGGGAGCTCGAAGAGGCCCTCGATCTCCCGCACCTCGATCTGTTCGGCGCCGGTCCCGGCCCGCCCAATTCGGTACGTATTGACGCGCCCGTCGCGGTCGATCGTAACGGCCGAGTGGGACTCGTGGTCAGCCAGCGTCTTCGCGAGACTGCTCGGACTCGAGATCCAGTCCGTCACAGAGGATGCCCAGTCGTCATCGGCGTCGTACGCGGCGACCGCCCGATAGAGTTCCTTTGCCGTGTGGAACTCACCCGTTTGAGCACCGTCGTCAGGTGCATCACTCAGGGCCCGCCGAAGGACGCGGATCGTCCGCTCCCCACGGTCCCAGTTCCGCCAGAGCCGCTCGTGATGGCCGGTCTCGAGGAACCGGTTGATCCGCTCCGTGATCGCTGACTCGTTCGTAGTCAGCCACGTTAGCTGGTCGTCGGAGAGGCCGTCCTCCTGAACTCGCAGGAGGTTCTTGAACGCCCGCCCAGCGTAGTCGCGATACTTGCTGTCGAAATCACCGACCGGGACGTACAGCTTGTTGTCTTTCACTCGCGTCAATATCTCTCTCCCCTCGTCACTCCCCGTCGATGACTTGTCCTCCGCTCGAACGAGACACTTGCGTGACGCCGCCGCCATCGGAATTTCGAGGTAGAGACCCTCCCCGAACTCCGGTATTTCTGTAATGCCCGTACAGACCCGCCCAGGATGTGGGCCATCCTCACTGGGCTCCTTGCTGTACAGCACGTCGGCGATGTCCTGCTGGAGTGACCCATCGCCGTGGGCGCGGATGAGAGAGGCGAGATTGTTGACGTACAACTCTCGGATGTCGTAGAGTACCTGGATGTTCCGGGGCGACGCGTGCTCGAACTTCGGGTGTGCTTTCACACAGATCGCACTCAATGTCGCGAGCACGGCGAGTATCCCCGGCTCGTCGACGAACGGCTCCTCGGCGGCGTCGGCACGAACCTGTTCTTTGAACGCGGCCGTCCCGAACCGCTCGACGTCGTTCACGAGGTCCTTGGGCTGGTCCTCGCCGTCGACGACGTATCGGTTGTACCCACGCGTAAACAGCTGGTTGATGCGGGTCTCACTGTACTCCAGCGGGAGTGCCGCAACTCGATACGCCATGTCCTCGTCGTCGGTGGGCGTGCTCGGACTCATTCGTCGATCACCTTCGGCGTCGCCGACAGAACGTCGAACGCCGGGCTCTCGATCGGTTGGACGATGCTGCAGACATCAGCGTGGAGTGAGTAGGGTAGCCGGGCGACACGCCGGCGGTCGGCCGTCACGACGGGGTCGATCGGGATGTCGTACGTCTCGAGGAGGAGGTCGTTCAACACCTCGCGACTCTGCTCGTCGTATCGGTGCGCCGGGTCGGTATCCAGCAGGTAGACGTGGACACCCTGCCCGGTGTACACGACCATCGTCTCCTCGGCGTTGAACTCGTCCTCTAAGATGTCGCGGACTTCGAACCCGTACTCGATGGCGCGGTCGAGGTCTTCGAAAGCGTACGGATATCCTTTGGGAGCGGCGTCGAGGATTTCCGCGTCGTCGAGGAGCACATCGTCGTCCCGATCGTCGACATCCGCTAAGACCATCTCGTCCGCTCGGTCTCGGGCGATATCTTTCGCGTCGATGTCGACGAGGAGGACCCACGGGCGTTTCCAGTGGTCCAGCGCATAGTAGACAGCGTCGGGGCACGGTCCCGGTTGCTTCAGTACTTCCGGGTCTGCAAGCGCGAACGTGCTCCGGCTGAGGGGATCGTTGCGAGCCGGATGCCGTATGAATTCTACAACGTCCTCGAAGTCGTCGAATTCGGGTGTTGTTCGTTCTCCCGACGCATCTGTCTGCCACGTATCCCGACGGATGAAGTCCTTGTCAGGAATGTCGTCTTTACGAACGGGGTGGGAATCTCGGAAGGCGACGGCGTACTGTTTCGGGCCGGTCGCCGTGATGAACTCGGGGATATCATCGATGTAGCCCGGGAACTCTTCGGCGTAGTAGGCAACGATCTCCTCGCGAGTAGCCTGTCGCCACGTCATTGATTGACCTCCTGATCGAGATTCTTGAATCCCCGAACAGTGGTCATCCCCGCGGCATCGAAGTCCGCTATAGCGTCTCGAATCGTCGAGAAGGAACGTGCGTCTCGTCCGCTGACACTCTCTTCGATCCGGTCCGCGTCGGCTAGCCTATCCAGAACTTCGACGGCCGTTTCGCGGTTGTTGAATGCCCAAATCGCGTCTGCGTCTACTGAACACAGCTTATCGTAATCGTCACTGGGTGCGTGGATGTTGTTACTCGGGAGTTCGGCTTCCCCGACCCAGACGAGCTCATCGTTTTCGTCGAACCCTGCGACATCGAACACGGTGTCGCCATTGTGTTCGTAGTATGGCTCGATGCGGGCGACCTCGTCCTGCTGTTGAAGCCACAGCTCGAGCAGTCGAACACCAACCTTGTGAGGTGTTTTCTCTCCAACATCCCCCAATCCGGGGCCTATCTGCAGCTTTTCGCCGAGGAGTTCGCGTCCTGCTGGAAGAACGGTGTAGTATTTGCGACTACAGGCCGAGGCATCTTCGACGAGATTCTGATCGATAAGGCGTTGGAGATTGAGCTCCTCGAACTCATCCCGCAGTGGACGCATTGAGTCGAGAAGGGTGTACTCGGTATCCTCTCTGTTCATCACATCGAGAACCCGACTTAGGAAATGGACATCATCACGGGAGAGACCTCGTTTGTGGAGTTCGTCATCCGGAACGGCGACTTTGCTTTCGCGGATGGGCGTCGCTGTGATCTCCGGTTCCTCGGCCCCTTCATCTGGGGTAGCATCGCTACCTTCGTCCGGCCTGCCGATGGATACGCATGTCTCCTCAGATCGTCCTGCAACCCCACCCTCGTCAGTTGACTTGGTGGATGTCGAGGCGGGGGCCTCAGTCTCAGAGGTGACTTCCGCGATAAACGAGGATTGCGTGGGATTCGTTTGGGAGTCGTCATCCTGTGGTCGAGCCGCTGTCTCAGCTGCCGAGCTTCCCCACGTATCTGCGTCCGATTCGGCATCAGGAGTTGGTTCTGAGAGCCCATACTCTACCTGTGTTCGCTTTACCATTCGCGGTCGCGACACGGACTCAAAATGGTCTTCCTGAGGCTCTGTGAGCGGCTGGTCGCTTTCTGGATGCCCCGGCGCAATCGGCAGCGGCTTCAGCGAAAACGGCGGCGGCCCAGTCTCCCCGAACGACGGACTCGGGAGTTGGGCGATCCACTCGCCACTTGGGAGCGTGTTGATTCGGTTGCGGAGTTCGGTCGGGCTGAGGTCCTCGTGCGCGAGCGACTCCGCGAGGTCGCGCTCGATCGAGATATTGCCGATGAGCTTCGTCCTGATGTTGTTCAGCACCTCGTCATAGGCCCGCTCGTTTCGGTTTCGAACCTGTCCGGGGAACTGCATCACGAGCCCCATACTCAGGCCGAACGACCGACCCTGCGGCAGAAGCTGCTCGGAGACGAGCTTCGTCGACGCGACCGGGGCCGCCTCCTCGATGATGAGGTTTGTGAGCTGCTCGTAGTCTGTCTGCCCGTCGCGCCGGCGCACCTGTACGGCGTCCCAGAGGTTACTCAACAGTAGCAGAGTGATCGCGCGCTGTGCTTCCGGGCGGAGGTCGCCCAAGTCGACGATGATGGTGGCATCTTCATCGAGGAAGTCTCGGAAGTCGAACCGATTGTCGACGTACTCGCCGGCGTCATTCTGCTCGGGGACGTGGCTAAAGATCCGTCGCAGATGCGCGTCCTCCCTGAGCTTGTCGAGGCGGTTCCCGACCGCGTCCATCGACACCTGAAACTGGTGGTTATCCTTTGCGAAGTGGCGTGTTAGCGATTCCTCGATGTTCTGGTTATCCGCTGAGACTGGAGGGATCGTCTGGTCGCGCTGCATCTGGAGGGCGGCAGCGAAGAGGTCGTCCAGCCCGAACACGTCGCTCCCGTACTCCTCGTCGAACAGCGCCTTGATCAGGTAGCTAAGGATCTCGTTTGCGACGAACGCCTGTCCGTACTGCTCGCGGCCCATGATCATTCGCAGGATGTCGTGGAAATGGTCAACCTTGTCCTGAATCGCGTCCGCCCGGTTGCGGCCGGCCGCGAGCGCGGGGCGGATGTCGAAGAAGGAGAACGCAGGGATGGTCTCCGGGACGCGGAAGTGGTAGACGTCGTCCAAGCCTTCGAACCGCTCGTAGTGGCAGCGCAGGTAGTTCTCACACATCCCGTCCCCCTTCGGGTCGACGAGGACGACGGGGCCACCCGTTGTCTCACGGAGCGAGAGGGCGTCGTTGATGATGGCCTTCGACTTCCCGCCGCCTGTCGACGCGAATCGCCCGTAATGCGTCGGCAACAGGTCCGGCGGGATTCGGATCGGGTCGGGTCGCGGCTCACCGTTCTCGTCGAGGGCATACCCAATGGCCATCCCTTCCTGAAACTGCTGAATCAGGTCCGGATTTGGCCACGGGAGCGGGTTCCGGCTCTGCTGTTCGGCTCTGGTTCCACGCGTCCCTTCGACGGTCAACTGTTCGGAGGAGGGAACGAGGACGAAGTTCGCGAGCTCCGCCCCACCGAGGATCAGCTCGGGACGGGTTTTCCCCCGTCCTGTCGTGAGCTCGCGGTCGAGGAAGCGCTGAAGGGCGGCCCGTGCCTTCCTCTCCTTCGTTTTCTCCCGGAAACCGGTGTCTCGGAGGCGTTTCCCCTCAACCTCGTAGAACGGTCCATCAAGCGGGTCGAACACGGGGAGGAGTGAGTCCATCCGGGCATCGAGATCGTCGCGAGTGCCGTCAGTGGGGACGCCGACGGCTCGAATGTTGGCCGTGAACGACCGTTTGGCGTTCTTCGCGTCGATATACTCGATCCGCTTCTCGACGGACTCGCTGAGCTGCCGGTCGTCCTGATCGCTCCGCTGATCCTCGACTTCGAGTAACGGCCCGACGAGCTCCTGGAAGAACGTGTCGCGGCCGTCAACGAGATCCTCTTTCCGTACCTCCGCGTCGGACTGCCACCTGGCACGCCGCTGGAAGACGACCTGGAACGCAGTCGGCGCTGTCGCCTCCATCAGGTGGTCGATCAGCGACGCCAGGGCCGCGCCCGGTTGGTCGACGGACGAGAGGTCGTCATTCGTGTCCTCCGTTGTGAACGGCGTGAGCGAGGTCATCCAGTCCTGCTTTCGCGACGCGGCGCCACACCATCGGACACCAAGCGGAGAGACGGCGTCGGGTGCTGGCCGCGCCCGAATCGTCCCGCTGGGGTCCATCGTTGGCTTCGCGATGTCGTTCGATGAGTCGTCCGTAGCGAGCGCTGCTGGCGGGGCCAGTTCGAGAGCGGTCTCACCGACGACTACGTGGTGGTCGGGGACGGAATCCGCGGCGACACCACCGCCGGTCGCCGACCCGGCAGCTGTTACTTCTCCTTGCTCTCCTTCCGTCTCGGTGATCTTGTACCGCTCGTCTGTCCCAAACTCGTACTGGAGTTGCCCATCCTCGTAGTGGCTGACAAACTGCTCCGGCGTCAACTCGACCGGCTGAATGAGGCGATCGGCGATATCGATATCGACGCGCTCGATGTCGAACGTAGCCGGGTAGATAGAACGGAGGCGTTTCTCG
This sequence comes from Haloparvum alkalitolerans, assembly GCF_050122995.1. Classification (GTDB taxonomy): domain Archaea; phylum Halobacteriota; class Halobacteria; order Halobacteriales; family Haloferacaceae; genus Haloparvum; species Haloparvum alkalitolerans. The sequence goes on along the minus strand of NZ_JBNLIA010000007.1, from coordinate 8,908 downwards.
AGTGTGTCGAGATGAGCATCGGCGCCGTAGAAGAACTCCACCGGCTCATCCGGGCCTTCGCTCAAAGCCAAGAACTCGAATCGCGGTGGCGTCTTACTGTGGAGCGGGTTCAGCTTCGCCTTGAGATCTGACGAGCCGGGCGTAGTCAGTTTGTGAAGGCTGTCGAGAACCCGGGGGATACTCTCCGGATCGAGTTGCTCGGATGTCGGGGTGACGCGCAGGTAGTCAGCCATCGGTGGGTTCCTCCGTAGAACCGCCGCCTCGTTCGGTCGAGACGACTTCTGGTTCTTCATTCGTTTCGTTCGTTCCATTCGTTTTGGCTGTTTCCTGCTGCTCGAGTTTCTCTCTGAACTCCGCCATTTCGGTATCCACGTTCTCGTCGCCGGCGCCGGGAAGCGAGGATCGGACCTGTGCGGTCGGGTCGAAGTCGAGAACTTGCTTCTCTTTGGGCATCGCCTCGACCTTGATCCCACGCCACTCGCCGTCGACGCCGACGAGTGCCTCCGAAAAGCCGGCGTCCTCGTTGCCGGGCACGGCGTCCTGAACGAACCGCATCTGTGCGTAGTTCAAGCCGAACTCGTCGGCCCACTCTTCGTCCATCCCGTCGAGGCGGTGGAACTGCTTGACCGCACACTGATCCAGAATCGCCTCGGATTCGGCGTGCTCGAAGAACTCGTCGACGGTCTGGGTTACCAGCCGGATCGAGAGGTCGTGATGCCGGTGGTGGCGGGTCACTGTCTCGAGGAACGCCAGGCTTGCGGCATCCTGCATGATGTACCGTGCCTCGTCGATGTAGAACACGACCTCCTTGTCCGAGACTTTCGCCCGCTCGTACACGAGCGAGATGAGCAGCTGCATCGTTAGCGCCGTACTACTGTCGACGCTGCCCTCTTGCTGGGCGAGGTCGAGGTAGATGACCTTCTCGTCCCGGATGTCGAAGCCGGACTCTTGGCCGAGGTTGGCGTGGCGACCGTCCGCCTCGAAGGGTCGGAGCTGGTCGAGGAGCCACGTCGCGTCCTCTTTGATCTTCCCCGCCTCCTCGTCGGACCGGACGACAAACTCCTCGGGGTCGTTGACCATCTCCTCGAAGACGTCCATCATATCCTGAATCGTCGGGCTCGGGTTGTCGTGCGTCGAGATGTCGTCAGTGATGCCGTTGCCCTTGTACGCTCGCTTGAGCCCGAGTTCGAGCGTCGTTCGGCGGTCACCCAGCGAGATGCCCCGCAGCGCGAAGAAGTTCGAGAGGAAGCTCATCGCGTCGTCGAGTTTCTCGTTGAACGGGCTGGCGTCTTCGCCCATCGCCCGCTGGACGTGCTCGGGCGTCTCCCGAATCTCCAAGGGATTCAGCCCGAGCGTCCCGCCGACCGTGATGCGTTTAGCGTCGAGTGCTTCGGCGACGCCGGCCCAATTGTTCAACGGCTCAAGGATGATGCCGATACGGTCCTTGCTCTGCTCAATCGACCGGATGAAGTTCTGCTTCGAACTGAACGACTTCCCCGAGCCGGTGTCGCCGACGGTGAACATCGCGTAGCCGTTGTCCCGGGCGAACGGGTCGATGACCACTGGGCTCTGGTTGTCCTTGTGAATCCCGAACTCGACGCCGCCCTCCTCGAGGATCGTCGCGTTGTGCGGCGAGGAGAGCAACGCGCCGACGGCGCCGCCGAGCGCGATCGACGTCCGCCCGAACTCGTTGTCACCGATTGGCGCGGCGGACTGGAGCGCGAGATCCTGCCGACAGATCGCCGTCTTCGGCGTGAGGTTCGCGGGGTCATCACGGAGCGCACTCTTGACCGTCTGGACCGCGTCCCGGAGGTCGTCCTTCTCGTCGGCTCTGACCGTGATGAACATCCCTTGGTCGAAGACGTTCGCGCCGTTCTCGACGGCCTTGTACGTCGCTGCGGCCTCGTTGGCGCGTTCCTGCAGGTAGGCACTCCGGGCGCTCTGTTCGAGGTCGGCGTCGACTTGCAGGTCGTCCGCGATGTCCTGTAGCTCGTTCCGCGCCCGTTCTTGGTTCTTCGGCGTGATGTGGGTCGTCAGGTCGAACTGCACGTCCGTCATCTCGAAGAGGTCGCTGAGGTAGCCATCACTGGGGTAGTCCGGGTAATCAGCGATGTACAGCGTCGTCGTCCACTGTTCACCAACCCGTGCAGCTCGTGTCTCCCACTCAATGGCGGACGGTGCCGTGACCGTTTTGTGCGACTCCACGATGTCGTCGAGGAGTTGGCGTTCGGCCGCGCCTTGTTCGATGGTCTCCTCATCGAGGAGATCCGAAAACTCGACCTCCTCCTCCTCGTCACTGTACCAGTCCCAGAGGAGCTTCCCGCCGCTCCCGACCAGTACTGCGAGCAGAATGTAGAGGGTCGCCCCCTCTGCTGAGGTCGGATTCGTGAGCCACTCCGTGAGCTGGCCGATAGCTCCGCTGCCCGTCTGAAGGACGAGGTTACGCATCGTGAGCCTCCTCCCGGCGCGAATGGCCGACGATCGGTTGTTCGCGAACGACGCGCTCCGCGTTGTCGTAGTCGTTTTCGCGGCCGTTCCAGAAGTCCATATTCAACACGAAGAGTTCGACCGTGCTGATCCGGCGCGCGGACCAGCCCGAGGCCTGCTGGATGAACTCCGACCGCACGTCGTTGACCCGGCTGTCCAGCTTCTCGAACATCTGTGCGCGGCGCTCGACATCAGTGAGGTTCTCGCGGCGGGTCACGAACGGGTTGAACAGGAACCCGATGACGGGGAACTGCGTCAACTTCTCGGCCGGCGTCCCCTCGTCACGGAACCGGTCGTAGACTTCCAGCGGGGTGACCTCGACGCCGATGTAGTACCGCACCTGCTGGATACCCCGTTTGCGCATCTCCTTCGGTCGCGTCTCCCGATACTCCTCGAGGAGCTCCCGGAAAATCGGGTTCTCCGTAACGTCCTCATCGTTCAGCCGATCTTCGATGTTCTCGGTGATCTGCTCCACCGGAAATGAACGGGTTGTTGCGTGGAGCTTGAGCTTTGAGTCCAGTTCCTTGTTCGCGAACTCCTCGCCGGCTTCCTGCAGTTGAGCCCAGTCATCGGACATTGCGAAGTCCATGTTCCCGGGATCGATCTCGATGAACGCTTCCATCGTTCCATCATCACGCTGGATCGCGCCAGCCCCTGGCCAGGCACGCTCGATGTTGGTGAGGTCCTGCGTTCGCTCGTCCGGTTTGAACGGCGTGTAGTTCGCGAGCCCACCCTCATTCCGCGCTGTCTCGTTGGTACTACTGTCAGCCTCTTCCGGGGCGCTGAACGTAACCCGCGGTCGCTTGACGTATCGATAGACGTCTTTCGTCCACGTCCACGCGCTGAGGTGGTCCGGCGAGACGTAGACGACCGCGATCCCGAGCCCGAAGCCTCCCGCGACAAACGGCAGAGCGAGCGAGTCGATGCCGGTGAGCCCGGCAACGAAGAGGCCGATAATCGGGAACGCGATGAGGACGCCCATATCCCCCTCCTCGATGTTGAGGTAGGGGACACGGCTCTCTTCACCGAGCTCTTCCATCATTCGTCGTGCGGCTGCGTCTTGATCTGCTGGCATGATTGTGGTAGCCACTAGGATTGTTCTCAGTACGCCGGTACGATGGTTCGCGGTCGGGGTTGTCTTCACCCGTCTCTGGCCCTGCGACTTTTTGCGCAGCAGCATGGCCTGCAGCGGCTTTCGGTCCCCACCTGGCGGCAGTCGTTGCGACGCTGGCTCCGCCGAAGTAGGCCCCTGCAGCGACACCTCCAATGAGAGCAACGCCGCGGGTAGCGCTGGAGAGTACTTTTGCTGTCAGCGGGGTCGCGTATTGGAACGTTTTCCACGAGACATAGAGCGCAACGAGTGGGAGAGAGCAGGCTACAAGGTATTTGAGGAACGTCGTTTCTGGCGTAAGGGAACCTCCAGAGTAGAGTAAGTCATATCCCTTGAGGACTACCGCAGCAGGTAAAGGTAAGAGAGCTAATGGAACGAAACGCTTGCTAAACCCCATCGAAATGTCAGAAAGGACGGGGACATTGCCATACGCAACGGCAAACGCAAGGGGCATTCCATACAGGTAGACATAGAGAAGCACTCGTCGAAGGTAAAATAGTGCTTCAAGTGCCCACATCGAGGTTCCTCCGATGAAAGCAAAGAGTAGACCAAGGACAGGGTTGGAAACTGACTCCGTAATAAATTGTAACATTGCAGACGAGAGTGAAGACAATTCTGGCATCAGAGCGATTGTAAACCCGTCAACAAGGTAGAGGGCGAGAGCTCCGATCCAGTACCATATGACTATCAGAAATGCTCCGATCCAAGCGGTTTTCTTGGTCTTCCGTGCCTCGTAGGAAGTTCCAACATTGAATATACGGATCGCGTGGCGACCTTGAACTCCCATCACGAGGAGCAAAAGAGAGATGAGCATAATCTCGCCACCAATGAGACCCTCATGGATCGCCAGCCACGGTGCGTTACTCGGTTCCCCGAATATGAACGCGCTATCAGTCTGAGGGGCAGGGGTCCCAAACATCCCCTCTGTTATCATTTGATATCCCGATCGAAGGCCGTCCAAGAACACATTAGTTAGCCAATCAACGACTTTTTTCGCACCTTCGAGTACGACATCGATGAGATCGACCATGGTTAGTCCTCAGAGATTGTAACTTCACAATCACTCATATCCATAGACCCGGAATACTGAACATCGAAGATGTTCAAAATCTCGTTTCCACCGACTTGGGTTCGGATTGTGACAGTGAATTCACCACTATTGCTGTCGGTAGAACATCCCATACCGCTCTCAGATTGAGAACCGAATGGAAATGAATTACTGAACAGATCTGTCTCTTCTCCGGGAGGAAGGATCACCCTCTCAGTTTCGTACATTCCACTGCCGCGAGGGTCTTCAACAGGATTCGGAATATCTCCAGAAAAGCTCAGCTCTACAATAGCATCCGGTCCACTCCCGGTATTTTCGACCGTTACATAGGCTTCTCCATTCTTCAGACGATCTGTCTCAGTATCGCCGTAGATCTCATCCCAAGGCTTGTTTGGGTTGTTTCGATAAAGGCCCACATCCCGAATATGGAGTTCAGGTCGAATCAGTTTGGAGCTCTCAGCTAGTGTTTCTCCACCGCTAAGTGCCGTGACAGTATACTCACCGGGCTCATAAGCAGTACCAAGCTCAAAAGATAACTGTTGTGAGCCAGCAGCAGTCTCTTGTTGAGCGAATAACTCACCATTCGGTTGGATAAGGTTAATCCGATCCAACCCCACCTCTGATGAATATTCAATCACGAGGGTAGTGCCCTCTACAGCGATTCTGTGAATGATATCCTTGCCACTTGGAGAGGCTGAAGTATTCTCAGGCGAGGGATCGCCATCTGTACTCAAACATCCGGCCACGCTCACGAGAGCGGTACCGGTGATTGTTCGGAGGGCGGTCCGTCTGCTAAGTGGGAATTTGTCTCGGGTCATGAGTTTTACCGAATGATGTCCTCCGGACTGAGCATCTGCAGGAGTTGCTTCCCAGCGTAGAACATCACGAAGAACGGCAGGAGCTGCCAGCCAACTTCAAACACCAGCGCAAACCAGCCCTCAATCGTCCTGAGTGGATGCCACCGAACCGTCGCAGTGTCACTCACATAGGCGGGGTCGTGCTCGATCCACGAGCCGGGATGGTACCGAACCGTGTAGATCCCCGGCTCGTCGATCGTTACGGTAGCGACACCTGATGTATTGGTCTCGATGCGCTGATCTGCAACGGTGATGTATCCGTCCCTGGACGGTCCACCGATCGGATACTGACGGCTTTCGTCGAGAAGGATTGGTGCGCCGGACTGGTTGTTGCGAAGCTCAACTCTGAGAGTTGCTTGTGACTGATTCTGCTGGATGATTTCCGCGGTAAGATTACTCCCATGGAGCTTCCGCTCGGAGCCACCATCTGGTTCGGTGATCGAGGCATTCACTCCGCGAACGATCCCCGCAACATGGAGGTTCTCACGCTCGACGTTTTCGGCTCGAACGGCGACGCCGTACGTCGTCGTGTACGATCGGTTGACGACGTCGATGTTGATGTTCTCACCGAGCGTCTCGACTGGTGATGGGCGGTCACTCCCCCACGTCTCGATGATTTCCGGGCCATCTCGAACAGGCTCTGCGCGTGGGCCTATGCGTGAGGGGTACGCGTGGACGTAGACCGGGATTGCATCGGACTCGACGGTAGCACTTCCTGTCTGGTCCGTTCGAATGAGCGTATCCCAGTTGGTGTTACGAGCGGTATAGAACCGCCAGACGCCACGAACTCGTGATTCACCGTCCGCCGTCAGCGTGTACCCCTGCCACGGCCGTGCCTGGAAGATCGCGACACCGACGTCACCATTCGGATACTCGGAATAGTAGGAGGACGCGGAAAGGTCGTAGATCTCGACATCGATCGAGTCGGAGACGTTGCGCGACCCCGTTTGGTAGGTGACGTTCGTCCGACCACCCATCTGCGTGGATTTCTTGAGCCGGACGCTAATCTCCGCTTCCAGTGTAAGGGTTGTATTGCCATCATCCTCCAGCTGGTAGTCGAGTGCTGGCGTGTGCGACCCATCACTCTCGGCGATGACCTCTTCACCCTTCTTCAGCCGAACTTCATCGATCTCGTGCTCCGTAAGCGACCACTCAACCGTGGTGTTGCTGGACGAAGTCTCGTTCGGGACGCGCACTCGATAGTCGACGAAGCCGCGCATCGTTCCGTTCGGAGCGATGTACAACGGCGTTTCGCCAGCTTCGAGATGCCCTCGCGTAGAAGGATGGACAGCAAAGACTGTCGCATGGGCGTCCTCGATAAAGACGCTGTCCTCGAGGTCCGCGTGAGAGGGGTGAACGGACGTATCAGCATCGCCGGCCGCGAGATCGTCGAAGTCGTTACGCGTCCACGTCGCGGCGGTCGCCGGTGGACGCTTGAACGTGATGTCCGTGCCGTTCGCGAGTTCATGGATCGCGGAGCGATTTTCTCCGTACCGTTGGCGGTACTCCTGTTGCGTCATGTAGTTGTCCGCATCACGCGACCACAGCGTTGCCGATTCGTTCTCTGAAAGCCCGTTCTCCTCCGTCCCCGGTCGCGGCGGATCGGCCGTGACGACACCCGTGACTAAACTCGTCGCGAGCAGCACGGCCACGAAGATGGAGAGCTCTCGATGAGGCATGGGCTAATGTGGGAAGCTTCGTGGGACTACCAAGGGACGAGATCGACGCACTGTGCCAGCGGAAGTCCCATCATCGACCCAGCAACCGTATACAGTGGGCCAAGAACCACGAGGACGACCGTGGACTTCATCGCTGAGCGCTTGTGTCGCTTGAGGCCCTTCTTCTGCTCGGGATTGAGGGTGAACATCTCGATGAGGGAGTCAGCCTGCCAGACGATGGCGAGGCCGACGATTCCCAGCGCTGTGGTCAGCTGGAAGAACCCCTCAATCATGCCCGGGAGGTTGTCTGCGCTACAGACGGCGTTACTCTGGGCGGCGACCGGCTGGACAGCGAACAGGCTCAGGAGGACGACGGTGAGCGCTGCCTGCCGAGGGACCTTCCCCATTAGCGGTGACTGATTTTCGACGCTACGCTCAGGGTCGGAGGGAGTCTGGTCCTGTGCCATAGCGGGTTAGTCGTCAGTGGCGTCTCCAGCCGTTGGCTGGTTCTGTTGCTCCTCGACGAGCGACTGGAGGTCGTCGAATCGGTTAGTGTCTTCTGCGATCTTTTTGAGCGTGTAGCCCTGCTCGCGGGCCCGTTCGAGGAGGTCGCGGAGTTCATTGGGGTCGACACCGCGGACTTCCATTTCCTCACGGAGGGCACGGCGATAGAGGGCGGAGGCGTTGATGTGGTCGTTCCACATCAGGTACAGGTCATCGATATCCTCGATGGTGACTGATCTCGTGATCATACATGCGGGTATGGGTATGCACCGGCTGAGCCCCGGTACATATTGGCGCGTTAGCTGGATGATGCCTAAATACTTTCTGGCTAATAATAACTACAAATTTGTTAAATAGATTATAACTCAATTACATGTTATTCTCGTAGAAAAAGATTAACCAACACATACCGAGTTCTGTGAGGATCTGTTGGTTAAGACTAAGAATCAACTCGCTTACTCGATCCCCACAACTTCGCCGTTTCCCTCGTAGAGGATTTCGCACTTCAGCCAAGAGTCCCTCACCTTCCTCGTGGAGTGCAGTACCTTCATCGAGGACGCACTCGTCCGCGTCGAGCTGTTGCTCCAGTAGCTCGATCTCACTTACAAGGAACTCTTTTCTGCTCGTCCTCGAACCAGCCACGCTCTTCGAGTTCGCTTCGCAGTCGCTCGACGGTAGCCGCCTGGTCGCCGTCGCCGACGACGATCACCTCCCACGGTTTGAGGTCGATTTTCCCACCTTCGACCCAGTAGTCGATATCGCCCTCGAGGATGACTTCGGTCCCGTCCTCGAGGTCGGCGTCCATCTCCCGGTAACGGTTCGCCCAGATCATACAGGGGAGCTCGGCCTCACCGTCGGTGAGCGTGAAGTAGAGCGCCGTGCTGTTCTTGTGGAGGTCGGTGACTTCGCCGATACAGCGGACGCCGTTGAGGGCAGGCGTGTCCTGGACGACCGACGCGATCCGGTCGTTCAGCTGGGACACGCTAAGGACCTCTCTCGCATCGGGTTCGACCGCCTGCCGTTCGGTATCCGGTGCGTCCGCCATCTCCGTTTCCTAACTTGTAAACTGCCCTACCCTACTCCCTCGGCGCTCTGCGCCTCGGTCCTTGAGGGTAGGGCTTTGATGTGGACTCCCGGCAATCAGTCCCCAGCAACAGGCTGGTGACTCTCGCCGTTCAACGTCCCACCATTTATACGCACGTCTACTGGTGCGTCTCCGCCCCCCGACGTGGGCGAGGAACTT
>NZ_JBNLIA010000006.1:0-88486 GCF_050122995.1 Haloparvum alkalitolerans | reverse complement strand
ACTTCAACGTCCCACCATTTATACGCACGTCTACTGGTGCGTCTCCGCCCCCCGACGTGGGCGAGGAACAGAGTCTGTGTTTCCGCTTTCGGGCATAGCGTAGCCCGATATTCTTCGCTGCATTGTAGTCCGCGTTCACCTCGTAACCGCATTTCTGGCACTCGAAGTGTTCTCCGTGGCGATTCGCTTCGTTCGTGAACCCACAATCCGTCCGAGAACAGCGTTGGGACGTGTGGTTCGGTTTGACTTGTTCCACGGAGACGACTTGTTCTGGTGCCTTGTAGGAGACGTACTCGTACAGGCGTCGGAACGCCCAAACATGGTGCCATTTAGCCTGCGGGAGACGCTCACGGATGTCGGTTAAATCCTCGAACACGATCACGTCGCAGTCGTGTTCGACTGCTTCCGAAACGATCTCATTGGCAACCGTGTGAATGTACTGCTTCCGCCAGGCTTCTTCTCGCTTTCCAAGGCGAAGCAGGGCGTTGTGTGCGGCCTGCGTGCTGCGCCGTTGCATCTCGCCACGTCGCTTCTCGAACTCGCGGCACCAATAGTCGTAGTCGTCGCCCTGCCAGAACGTGCCGGTCGAAGCTACTGCGAGGCTGTTGACGCCGAGGTCGATACCGAGGACTGTTTGGTGCCCGGTATCTGCCGAAACCTCGGACTCGTCGTCATCGTACTTTCGCGTCGTGATGTGGAAATAGAACTCGTCAGTCGTCTTGTCGTATTGCAGTGTGCTCGCCCGGAACTCGTACTCCTCTGAGAGAACGTACTGTTCGTAGGGCGTCGGGCTGTCCGCCGGGAGTTCAAAGTCGCACTCAACACGCCCGTTGACGGTTGAAAGCGAGACTTTGTTCCGGTAGAATGTGGCGCTTCGCTTATCGTAGACCATACTCCACGAAGTGAACTCCGGTTGGCTCACACGCTTGCCCTGTTTCCATCGTTCGACGCACCCTTTCGTCGCTTGGACGGCGCGTCGGATGGCCTCTTGAACGAGGTTGGCAGTGAGATCAGTTTCTTCCCGCAGCTCCGGGTAGAGTGCGTCTCGCGCAGTTGAGTTCGCAGTGATGCAGCTCATGTAGGAGTCGTCGTCCCAACAGAACTCGGCAGCACGATTCGCACAGTAGAGGAACTGTCGCGCAGATTCGTGGAGGTCGTCGCGCCGCTCATCGGGAACAACGAGTTTGACCGGCGCAGTTCGACGCACCTCCATATTTCAGATTACCACTCGGCGGTTCTTATAATATTGGGAGCCGGGTAGCTACCGTCGTGCGGTTGCGTCGTCCTTTGTCGGTTTCCTCTCCGACCTACTCGTTCGCTACACTCGTTCCTTGAGATCGGAGGCTCCACCTCGAATTATGCTGAACAGGAACCTCAAAAAGCTACGTTCGAGTGCCGGGGTTGGCTGCGTTACGCAGGCCTACAGGTCGCGGGGCTGGACCGTCTTCCGGTCGTTGGCCTCAGCACGCTCTGCGGCGTCGTCGAGCAGTTCGGCGACCTCTTCGTTGAGGGCGTCGTAGAAATCTGCCGAGACGTTGTGGTCCGAAAGTGCATCCTTCACGGCTGCTTTGACGATTAGGTCAGACATTCCATCGCGGATTTCTCCTGTCCACCATATAAAGGTTCGAAGTTCTCACGTAGTCTTCCTGGCCAGTCACGCCGAATTCGTCTCTGAGTACCAGAGAGAACATATGCCACCCCTCAAAAATAGGGAACAGGCAGATGCACGATCTAACTGGGTTCCAGCGGGATATCTTGTACGTAACCGCCGGGCTCGAGGAACCACACGGGCTCGCAATCAAAGATGAACTCGACGACTACTACGAACAGGAGATCAACCACGGCCGCCTCTATCCGAATCTCGACGACCTCGTCAACAAAGGACTGCTCGAGAAAGGTGAACTTGACAAGCGGACTAATGTGTACACGGTCACGCAACGCGGATTGCGGGAGATCGAGGCGCGACGTGAGTGGGAAAGTCAGTATTTAGAAGACGTGAACGTACCCGCTACGTCGTAGAATCATTATAAAAGCGGGACTGCTTTACCCACTTCCCACGAATACACAGTAAGATGGCTCGGCTCGTCTTCTATCACCACCCACAGGCCGAGAATTTCTCACTCAAATATAGCTCGGCATCGGTGGCAGAAATCCAGTCTCAGCGAGAGCAATCCGACGAGTCGACAAAACTCATCGGGTACCCCTTCGAAACACCGGTCTATGTCCTCTACGAAGGCGATTCAGAGATCGAATCAGCCCATGACATCGACTTCGATCAGGAATGGTTGAGCGACCGTATTCGTGACCTTCCTCGTGCTGGGCAAGTTGTCGCATTCCGATTAGTGGAATTGCTCGAAGCAGCTGTCGATGTTCGAGAGGAGGATGAGTTTCGGCTCTACAAGGAGTTCGAACCGCAAAAAATCCAGCAGGCACTCGATCACGTGTCCTGGGGAGCCCCACTTCCGACCGTCGCTGGAGAGGTGATGTCGAATTTGATTCTCCGACATTCCCTCCCGAATGCGAATCATCGAACTGGCATCGCTATGCTGCAGTTCTGTATTGAGAGTGTGGACTCGGATTTTGCGATGCCACGAACACACGTCGACGACGATACCTGGCGAGAGTGGGTCAATCCCTATATTGTTGATTCTAAGCGTCTCATCACGGTCCGCCGGAACAACCTCCGTTTCAAGCAACTCGAAGAGCTGGACGTCGACCTCGTCGAACGGAAAGATGGGATCCAAATCCGGTTAGCCGAGTTCGAGCTGGATATGCACTGGCGAGAAGCCCTCACAGAGTATGCTGGGCAGCACGAATCCCACTGTACGGACTTCGCGCAGGCAGTTCTCGAACGAGCAGGACGGGACGATCTACTTGACCGTCAAGGACCAACGAAACAAGAGTTCATCACGTATCTGGAGAACGGACTGGTCGAACGAGACTTCAGAGAAATGTTTTGATCAGTCGCGAAGCTCGGCGACCGACTGACCAACCTCACGGACGTGTTCACTTCGCTCGAGGTCGAGTTCCTCGGCGAGGTAGTCAACCGTCTCTTCGAGGCTCATATCGGAATGAAGTCCGTCTAACGGTATAAACCTAGTGCTGGCGCAACAATGTCGCCCATCAGAGGAAGCGTCTGTGTATACCAAACTTCGCACCCCTCGGGATAACTGTGGAATCGGTGACCGCATAGCGATACCCACCGAAATCACGCAGTGTCGCCATTTGCTGTCCATTAACCGAACTCAATTGAAAGAAGCTCCGAAGCGATCGGGAGCGTTTCAGTCTGCAGGTTGTGCGTCAGTCGCTGGTGTCCCGCTTGGAAGCTCGGGGATGGACAGGTCCACGCGGCGGAGCAGCTGAGCGTTGATCGCGACGATTACTGTACTCAACGACATCAGAAGTGCACCCACAGCGGGGGACAGCAGAATCCCAATCGGTGCCAACACGCCTGCTGCGAGCGGAATCGCGAAGACGTTGTAGCCGGCGGCCCAGACGATGTTCTCCTGCATCTTCCGGTAGCTCGCCTTACTGAGCTTCACCAGCCGAACGACGTCCATCGGGTTGTTCTGCACGAGAATAACGTCGGCCGACTGGACCGCGACGTCGGTGCCACTCCCGATCGCAATGCCGACGTCGGCTCGCGTCAGCGCCGGCGCGTCGTTGACGCCGTCGCCGACCATCCCCACGAGTTTGCCCTGGTCCTGGAGTTCCTGGACTTTCTCGTCCTTGTCTTGGGGTAGGACCTCCGCGAACACCGTGTCGATGCCCAGTTCGTCGGCGACAGCGTTGGCGACGTCCTGGGAGTCCCCAGTCAGCATCGCCACCTCGATGCCCAGATCGTGGAGGGCGTCGACGACTCGATAACTCTCCTCGCGGATCACGTCGGCCATCGCGAAGGCGGCGATCAGCTCTCCGTCACGAACGAGATACACCACAGTCTGGGCGTTCTGACCGGCCTCGTCAGCGAAGTGCTGGAGATGGTCGGGAATTTCGCTATCGAGTTGGGCCAACAGGTTCGGGCCACCGACGTACACCTCGTTTCCGTCGACATTCGCCCGGACACCCTTGCCTTTAATCGCCTCGAAGGCTGTCGCGTCAGGAGTAGTTACATCTCGCTCGTCGGCGGCCTCACGGATCGCTCGGGCGATCATGTGTTCGGAGTCACTCTCGACGGCTGCCGCCAGCCCGAGCGCGTCGTCCTCGTCAACGCCGTCGACGGTCGCCATATCCACGACGCCGTGTTCACCCTCAGTAAGCGTCCCTGTCTTGTCGAAGATGATGGCATCCAAGTTCCGCGCGTCCTCCATCGCAATTCGGTCGCGGACGAGCATCCCGTTGCGCGCTGCAAGTGAGGTGTTGATCGCGACGACCAGCGGGATGGCGAGCCCGAGGGCGTGTGGGCAGGCGATGACGAGCACCGTCACGACTCGCTCGATGACCGTCGCGTCGAACGAGACTGCGACCGTCCACGCAATCGCGGTCACGACTGCCGCCCCGAGCGCGACGTAGAACAGCCAGCCGGCCGCCCGGTCGGCCAACACTTGCGTCTTGGACTTGCTCTGTTGAGCTTCCTCGACGAGGCGCATGATGCCCGCGAGTGTTGTCTCCTCGCCCGTCGCACCGACGCGAACACGGAGACTCCCGTCGCCGTTGATGGTGCCGCCGATGACCTCGTCGCCAGGCTCTTTCGAGACGGGCTTGGACTCGCCGGTGATCATCGACTCGTTGACGTCGGAGTCACCCTCCTCGACGGTGCCGTCAGCAGGGACACTCGCGCCCGGCCGGACGAGCACGAGATCGCCTTCCGAGAGCTCACTGACGGGAACTTCTTCGGTCTCCCCGTCGTCGGTGATACGCTCGGCGGTGTCTGGCATCAGTTTCGCCAGTTCGTCGAGCGCGCTGGAGGCCCGCCGGACCGACCGCATCTCGATCCAGTGGCCCAGCAGCATGATGTCGATCAGCGTGACGAGCTCCCAGAAGAACGCCGACTGCGTCGGGAAGACCACGCTCGCGAGGCTGTAGACGAACGCGACGGTGATCGCCATCGAGATGAGCGTCATCATCCCCGGCGACCGATCTTTCAGCTCCGGTACCGCCATCTGGAGGAACGGCATCCCACCGTACGCGAAGACGATGACCGCGAAGACGGGGTTGATCCACTCGCTGCCCGGGAACGCGGGGACGGAGAACCCGAGCCACTCCTGCAGCATTTCGCTGTATAGCAGGACTGGGATCGACAGGAGCGTCGAGACGAAGAAGCGCCGGCGGAACATCTGCTCGTGGCCCTTGTGCATCCCGCCATGCCCCTCACCGTGGCCCTCATGGGAACCGTGGTCGTGTCCTTCGCCCTCGTGTCCAGCGTGCTCGTGCTGCTCGTCGAGCACTGTCTCACTCTCCGCAGCAGGGTGTGCCTCTTCTTCCAGTAGGTCCTGTTCTACCCGCTGCTCGTCCGACTCGGCGTCCGATTCATCCTGCTCGCCGTGTTCGTGCTGGTGACTGCTGTCGTCCTGCTGGTGTTCCCCTCCAGGGAGATTCTCATTTGTATCTTTGTGGTCGTCCATAGCCCATATTCTCTGTAGAGGTGGATCCGCTGGCCCCCTGAATCTTCCCCACTGAACTGTACAGCAGGACCAGCGTAGCGAAGCTTCAAAGACAACGGTTGGCCGTTGTCTCGGAGTGGTCCGCGCGATTCTCAGGCGTAAGCGGTGTACCCGGCGTCTTCGACGGCCTCCACGAGAGCTGTGACATTTGCCTCACCATCGACGCTCGCCTGTTCGCTCTCCCTGTCGACGGTCACGTCAGTCACGCCGGATACCTCTTCGAGGGCCTCTTCGACCGTCTGCTCACAGTGACCGCACGTCATGCCTTCCACGATGATCGTCGTCGTCATACAGGGATACACACGGCCTCCTCTCTTTAGCGGATTTCCCCTTCGATCATACTGATATCGTGGGGCTCAAACTTTAGATTCAAAGCGATACCTGCGGCCGTAACGAACTAGACATCGGATGCGCCAGGTGTCAATAGCGAGAAGGCTCAAGTATCGTTGTGACGCTCCCTGTACGTCTTCGCCGCTAAAAAGACATAGAGTGCGCCGATAGCCCGAATGCCCAAGCGGAATCGCTCGTTCCATTCTATCGACTCTGGACGCTCGTACAGGAACGCGGTGGCAAATCTCTGATACAGGTCGGGAAATAAGAGGACTATCGCGCCGAACACGCCGGTAAGATTCATCAGCAACGCGTATGCTCGCCCGTTAAAGAGTGAAAGCGCAGCTATCAGAACACCCTCCGACCGGACTGCTGGACGTATCCACCCTCTCACTGTTCCCTCGTCTGGATTCGAAATCGCGAGTTTCTCGAAGAGCTCGACGATTTCGTCCGGGAACAGCGCTGAGATAGCGCCGAGGACACCGACGAGTGTTCGAATCATACGATATGGTACGACCGATATGGATATAACTCCCACTGCGACGCTACACTATCGAGAACGAGGGGAGTCCGAACAGTAGCGGCTTCGAACCGGGCACGACGCGCAGAGGCCGCTTGTCGAATGGGCGTCCTGAATCCTTATGGATTCGGGGCATACAGGGCGTAGAGGATAGACAGCATCCCGGCTGCGGTGACGAGTGCTGCGACGAATCCTGCTTCGAAGATCGACACCTGGAGGAGTTCGAAGAGGACGCCTTCAAGGAGGCCGCCAAGCCCGACCAATGCGAAGCCGGCGGCGACGTACAGGAGTAACTGCGTGTGATGCCGTTGGTATCCGCGATAGGCCTGGTAGGCGATCACCAGCGCCAGGGCGGTCGTGAACAGCTTGCCGATGACGAATAACGTGTGTTCCATGAGTCAGTCTCCCCGCATTTCCTCGAAGATGGACGTAATCCGGTCGGCGGGGTCCGGCCGAACATCGATCTGCACGTCGAAGCCCTCTGCTTGGAGGAGTACTTCGACACGCTCGAGTCGCGCCTCGTACTCGCTGTAGTGCCGTCCGCCGGGGTCGACGTGCGTGTACTCCTCGAGGAGGCCCTGCTCGACGAGGCGGGTGACACGCCGCGAGACGGTCGGGCGTGACATATCGCATTCCTCGCTGAGCTCCTTCGCGGAGAGTCGGTCGGTCTTCGTCGCCACGAGGATGTCGCGGGCATACTCGTCGTCGAGCGTGGCGAAGATGTCCGACGGGTCGGCCTCCTCAGTCACACGTCCGTACTCGCTACAGGAGGGTAATATAGCCCGCCGGTTTTCTGACTCAGAACGCCGGCTCGCTATTATATCGTCTCTACCCACCTACTGATAGTTGAAGGTGCAATAATTATGTCCACACTCGACTCCGGCATGAACCAGCTCGAGAGCAGAGTCGGCGGCCTGACCGTCGGCGGGAAAGTCCACAGCCTCAGCGCGTGGTTCGTGCTCGCGCTCCGGCTCATGATGGGCTACGCGTTCGCGTACTCCGGGTTCACGAAGATCACCGGCGAGTTCGCCGCCGGCGGCTACCTGTCGAACGTCGCCGCGACGAACGGCAACCCGCTCGCAGGGATGTTCGCGTGGATGGGCTCGACGCCGTGGTTCGTTGAGTTCGCGAACGTCGCCGTGCCGTGGGGCGAGCTGTTCATCGGCCTCGGCCTGCTCGTCGGCGCGTTCGTCCGCCTCGCGGCGTTCTTCGGCGCGCTCATGATGGCGATGTTCTACTTCGGCAACTGGGACATGGCTCACGGCTTCATCAACGGGGACTTCGCGTACATGCTCGTGTTCCTCGCGGTCGCCGCGTTCGCCGCGGGCCGCATCCTGGGCCTCGACCAGTACATCGAGAACTACGACGTCGGCGGCGAGACGCTCGTCGAGCGCTACCCCGCCCTCGAATACATCCTCGGCTAACCACGCCGAGACCTTTGGGAGTACAACAATGCAAAATCCAATTCAAGCACGCGGGATTCGTTCTCTGGGACTCATCGTCGTCGGAGCGCTGGCTCTGGCCGTCGTCGCCGGAATGGCGCTAACACACGCGACTGTCCCAGATGCAATGATGTGGGGGTGGCACGACGGGATGTGGAACGACGGCCACATGGCCGGATGGGGTAGCTGGGGCTGGGGGATGATGCTGTTCGGGCTCCTGTGGATGGCACTTCTGATCGCCCTCCCAGTCTACGCCGTTTACTGGCTGACAACGCGGTCCCCTACGGACGGCCATACTGATGACAGCGCACTCGCTGTTCTCCAAGAACGGTACGCTCGTGGCGAAATCGACGACGAGGAGTTTGATCGCCGTCGCGCCCGCCTGGTGTCCGACGACGATCGTTTCTGACCGCGTTGGTGTTACTGTCTGAGGAGGCGTCTGAGGACGTAGTGGAGGATTCCGCCGTGTTCGATATAGGTTACGGCGGCCGGCGTGCCGACCTGTGCTGTGACCGGGAACTCGACAGTCGACCCGTCCGCACGCTCGGCGATAACGGTCAGTTCGTCCATCACGTCGAGCCCGTCATCGAGGCCGTGGATCGTGAAGACCTCCGACCCATCCAGACCGAGAGATTCCCACGAGTCGCCATCATCGAACTGCAGGGGAAGCACACCCATGCCGACGAGGTTGTCGCGGTAGATGCGCTCGTAACTCTCGGCGATGGTTGCGCGGACACCGAGCAGGTCCGTTCCTTTCGCCGCCCAGTCCCGGCTAGACCCAGTTCCGAACTCCTCGCCAGCCATCACGACGAGCGGTATCCCCTCGTCCCGATAGCGGCGACTGGCTTCGAACACCGTGGTTTGTTCGTCGGTCGGGTGGTGGATCGTGTAGCCACCCTCGACGTCGTCGAGCATCTCGTTCTCGATTCGGACGTTGGCGAACGTCCCCCGCATCATCACCTCGTGATTGCCCCGACGTGCGCCGTAGGTGTTGAACTCGTGTGGCTCGACACCGTGATCGAGCAGCCACTGACCTGCGGGGAGGTCGGGACCGAACGGGCCGGCTGGACTGATGTGGTCGGTCGTAACGGTATCGCCGAGCGTCAGTAGACAGCGTGCGTCCTCGATATCGGCGACGCCGGGTTTCTCTACCGGGAAGTCCTTGAAGAACGGCGGTTCACGGATGTATGTCGAGTCCTCATCCCACTCGTAGACGTCACCCGTGGGCGCGTCGAGAGCAGCCCATCGCTCATCGCCCTCGAACACGGAGGCGTACTTCTCCTCGAACATCTCCGGAGAGACGTTCTCGTGGATTGCGGCCTGCACGTCCGCTGCGTCCGGCCAGATGTCCGCCAGATAGACTGGGTTACCCTCATCGTCAGTGCCCAGCGGCTCGTGTTCGAGATCGATGTCCATCCGCCCTGCGAGCCCGTAGGCGACGACGAGCGGCGGGCTCGCGAGGTAGTTCGCGCGGATCTTCGGGTGGATACGCGCCTCGAAGTTCCGGTTCCCGGAGAGAACGCTCGTCGTCCAGAGGTCGTGGTCGTCGATTGCCTGCTCGATGGGATCGGGAAGCGGCCCAGCGTTACCGATACAGGTGGTACAGCCGTAGCCGACGACGGCGTACCCGAGCTCTTCGAGATACGGAAGCAGCCCCGATTCTTCGAGATACTGCGTGACGACACGGCTACCCGGTGCGAGACTCGTCTTGACGTACGGCGGGACGTCTAGGCCTTTCTCGACGGCGTTCTGGGCGAGCAGTCCAGCAGCGATCATCACCGACGGGTTCGACGTGTTCGTACAGCTCGTGATGGCGCTGACGAGGACGTCTCCGTGTCCGATTTCGACCGTCTCACCGTCGAGGTCGACCTCGACACGTTTGGTTAACGGGTGCAGTTCCGATTCGGGTTCGACCTGAACGCCACCGTCGGTCTCCGCATCAGCTGCACCACCCTCACCGAGCCACCGCTGCAAGGCGTCCTCGTCGACATCATCGAGGTCGTCCTCGAACTCCCCGTGGAGAAGTCCCCGGAAGCTCTGTTTCACGTCCCCCATCGGAATCCGGTCCTGTGGCCGCTTGTGTCCGGCCAGACTCGGTTCGACTGTCGAGAGGTCGAACTCGACGACCTCAGTATATTCTGGTTCCTGTTCCCCGAACAGCCCTTGGGCTTCGAGGTACTCGCGAACGAGGTCGACGTGGTCGGGATCACGCCCGGTGAGTTCGAGATACTCGAGCGTCTGCTCGTCGACCGGGAACATACTGATCGTCGAGCCCTGTTCGGGCGCCATATTGGCGATCGTGGCCCGGTCGGGGACTGTGAGATTCTCCACACCGGGACCGAAGAACTCCACGAACCGGTCGACGACGCCGACCTCGCGGAGTCGTTCGGTGATGTGGAGCACGAGATCCGTAGCCGTCGCGCCCTCGGGTAATTCGCCTTCGAGACGGACGCCGACGACCTCGGGGAGTTTCATCGTGACCGGTTG
Organism: Haloparvum alkalitolerans; assembly: GCF_050122995.1. Taxonomy (GTDB): domain Archaea; phylum Halobacteriota; class Halobacteria; order Halobacteriales; family Haloferacaceae; genus Haloparvum; species Haloparvum alkalitolerans. The sequence continues at coordinate 78,104 of NZ_JBNLIA010000006.1, read as the reverse complement.
ACCGAGCATCGCCGCTTCCGCTTCGATGCCGCCGACGCCCCAACCGACCACACCGATGCCACCGATCATCGGGGTGTGGCTGTCCGTGCCGACGAGCGTGTCCGGCAGGAGCCAGTTCTCGCCGTCTTGCTCGCGGGCGTGGACGACCCGACCCAGATGTTCGAGATTCACCTGGTGGACGATACCGGTCCCCGGCGGGACGACGTTGAAGTTCTCGAAGGCGTTCTGCGCCCACTTGATCGCGCGATACCGTTCGGCGTTTCGCTCGTACTCCAGTTCGACGTTCTTCTCGTAGGCGTCCTCGGAGTCGAAGTAGTCGACCTGGACGCTGTGGTCGATCACGAGATCAATAGGAATCTCCGGTTCGACCAGGGTGGGATCTCGGTCTTTGCGGTCGACCTCGGATCGAAGGGCCGCCAGGTCGACGACTGCGGGTACACCGGTGAGATCTTGCAGGACGACTCGTGATGGAGAGAACGGAACCTCTGCGTCCGGTACGTCTGGCTTCCAGCCAGCAGCATTCTTGACATCCGCTGCAGTAACAGTTTCGCCGTCGGCGTTCCGGAGCACCGACTCAAGCAGAATACGGATGCTCACAGGGAGCGTGTCGAGGTCACAGAGCCCCTGCTCTTCGAGTGCTCGAAGATCGGCCATCTTGTACGTCGTCCCGTCGACGTCGAGCTCGCGGACGGCATCGAACGGAAGTGTATCAGTCATAGTATCTACACCTGGGATTGGCAGTCGTATCAATCCCTCTCCGAATCCGATTCGACGAGAATCGGGATTTGTTACGCAGAGGCATCGTATCCAGCGTCTTCGACCACAGTCACAAGCTCATCCCGTTCAGCGGACCCCTCGACCGTCGCGGATTCTGAGTCACGATCCGCAGTAGCGGACGTAACCCCCTCAACTTCTTCGAGTGCCTCTTCGACGGTCTGCTCGCAATGTTCACAGGTCATTCCTTCGACGGTGATTGTCTGAGTCATATCCATTCGTAGATAGGGGCGAGTATTCTATGTGGTTTTCTGCTTAGAATCCAATGTTGTCGCAGCCCTAGATCACCGATTTCGAAGGTGTGTTGTGGGCAACAATAATGTATCCTGCGAGACGAAGCGGTCGTATGCGCGATTTGGATGAAACCGACTTAGAAATCCTCTCGTTACTCGCTGATGACGCCCGCCGCCCGTTCAGCGATATTGGCGAGGAGGTCGACTTGTCGGGGCCAGCCGTTTCTGACCGGGTAAAGCGATTACAGGAAGCTGGCATCATTAACAACTTCACGATTGACGTCAACCGGGCTCATCTCCGAGCTGGTGTACCGGTATTTATTCAGGCCGAAATCGGCTCAGCGTCGTTGGAGGCCGCCCGCGAGCGGGCTCGAGAGTCAGATGGCGTTGAACACGTCTTCACGACCTCCGAAGGAGATCTTTGGTTCTATGCCCGTGTTGAAGCCCAGAACGTACGTCAGTGGGTAGATGGACTCTTTAACGAGATCGATGTAGCAGATTACACCGTCACACTAATTGACGAGCTTGAATGGACGCCGTCCGTTGATGGCGTCGAATTTGCACTCACCTGTGCTGAATGTAACAATACCGTTGATAATCAAGGTGAAACGACGAGAATCGACGGAGAGATCTATCACTTCTGTTGTCCGTCCTGTCTCACACGGTTCGACGATCGGTATCAGCGACTCGAAGAGGGAGCGTAACGCTGTCTTTGGAATCCAAATTTTCCTGCAGTCGAAACCCCGCCTCTCGAAGCAGTAAATCGCCTAAACCTAGACCCCGTATAGTAGAACAAGCATGACAAGCCAAACAATCCATCTTGATATCACGGGAATGTCCTGCGCCAACTGTTCGGCGACGATCCAGGACACTCTCGAATCGCTCGACGGGGTATCGGAGGCGGATGCGAACTTCGCCACCGACGAGGGTTCCGTCACCTACGACCCTGAAGAGGTATCGCTCAAAGAAATCTACGACGCGATCGACGAGGCCGGGTACGGCGCAGTCTCTGAGACGGTAACGATTGCCATCTCCGATATGACCTGTGCCAACTGCGCCGAGACCAACCAAACCGCTCTTGAAAATATTCCGGGCGTCGTTAATGCGGAGGTCAATTACGCAACCGACGAAGCACAGGTCACCTACAATCCTGCGGAAGTATCTATTGGTGCGCTGTACGATGCTATCGAGGAGGCTGGCTACTCGCCCGTCCGCGAAGATGGTGCCGACGAAGAGTCGGGCCAGGACGCACGAGATGCCGCCCGTCAAGCCGAAACTCGGAAACAACTCAGGTTGACCCTCTTTGGGGCAGTGTTATCGGCACCGTTGCTCTTCTTCCTCATCGACAATTATCTGCTCGGTGGCGCGATCGTCCCTGAAGCCGTCTTCGGTGTGGAACTTGGCTGGGTTGAGTTCCTCCTCGCCACGCCGGTACAGGCGATCCTCGGCTGGCCGTTCTATAAGAACTCGTACAAGGCGATCGTGAAGAACGGCCGCGCCAATATGGACGTGCTGATTGCGATCGGTTCAACAACGGCCTATCTATACTCTGTGGCAGTCCTTGCTGAACTCATTGCAGGTGGACTTTATTTCGACACGGCAGCCCTCATCCTCGTGTTCATCACGTTGGGTAACTATCTCGAAGCTCGGTCGAAGGGCCAAGCGGGTGAGGCCCTCCGAAAGCTCCTCGAAATGGAAGCCGAAACGGCGACCATTGTCCGCGAGGACGGCAGTGAAGAAGAAGTTCCACTCGAAGAGGTCACAACTGGTGACCGGATGAAAATTCGTCCAGGTGAGAAGATTCCCACAGACGGTGTCGTTGTCGACGGTCAGTCTGCCGTCGACGAGTCAATGGTCACTGGCGAATCTGTGCCTGTCGAGAAAGAGGAGGGCGATGAGGTCGTCGGCTCGACGATTAACGAGAACGGCGTCCTTGTCGTGGAGGCGACGAAGGTTGGAGAAGACACGGCCCTCCAACAGATCGTCCAGACAGTCAAGGAGGCCCAGTCGCGCCAGCCCGACATCCAGAATCTCGCCGACCGCATCTCCGCGTACTTCGTGCCTGCGGTCATCGCGAACGCCCTTCTCTGGGGTGTCGTCTGGTTCCTGTTCCCCGAGGCTCTCGCTGGCTTCGTCGACTGGCTCCCGCTGTGGGGTCAGGTTGCTGGCGGCCCGGCCCCGGTCGGTGGGACCGTTTCAGTCTTCGAGTTCGCGATAATTGTCTTCGCGTCCTCGATCCTCATCGCCTGTCCCTGTGCGCTGGGGCTGGCGACGCCCGCAGCGACGATGGTCGGGACGACGATTGGTGCCCAGAACGGCGTCCTGTTCAAGGGCGGTGACATCCTCGAACGCGCAAAAGACGTCGACACGGTCGTCTTCGACAAGACGGGCACCCTCACGGAGGGTGAAATGGAACTCACCGACGTGGTCGTCTTTGATAGCGATGGAAATGTGGTGACTGACGGTGGCGAGCCGACCCCAGATGGTGGACAGCTCAGCACCCGTGAGCGCCTCTCAGAGGATGATGTGCTTCGACTGGCGGCGATAGCTGAAAGCGGCAGCGAACACCCGCTCGCCCGTGCAATCGTCGAAGGGGCCGAAGAACGCGGCCTGGACGTGACTGAGCCTGACGACTTCGAGAACGTTCCGGGCCACGGGATCAAAGCAGTCATTGGTGACAGCGAGGTGCTGGTCGGCAACCGCAAGCTGCTGCGGGACAACGGGATCGACCCCTCTCCCGCTGAGGAGACGATGGAACGCCTCGAGAACGAGGGGAAGACGGCGATGCTGGTCGCCTACGAGGGGGAGCTCGTGGGTGTGGTCGCCGACGCCGACACAGTGAAGGAAAGCTCCAAGCAGGCTGTCACAGCACTCCAAGAGCGGGGAGTTGACGTGATGATGATTACGGGCGACAACGAGCGAACTGCCCGTGCGGTCGCTAAACAGGTGGGTATCGACCCGAAGAACGTCCGCGCAGGAGTCCTTCCTGAGGACAAGTCCAACGCGGTCGACAGTATTCAAGACGAGGGCCGGCAGGCGATGATGGTCGGTGACGGCGTCAACGACGCTCCGGCACTCGCGGTCGCACACGTCGGGACAGCAATCGGCTCCGGCACCGACGTCGCCATCGAAGCTGCAGACGTCACGCTGATGCGAGACGACCCGCTCGACGTGGTAAAGGCGATCCGAATCTCAGACGCGACACTCCAGAAGATCAAACAGAACCTCGTGTGGGCGCTCGGTTACAACACGGCGATGATTCCGTTAGCGTCGCTCGGCCTCCTCCAGCCCGTGCTCGCTGCAGCAGCAATGGCGTTCTCGTCGGTGTCGGTGCTGACGAACAGTCTCCTGTTCCGGCGGTACACCCCCGATCACGACTACAAGCTCTTCGGATTTCTTCGCTAACCGTCACCTCTAGATCAATGTCGAATATTTCCCGGCACACGGTTCGAAGGTACCTCGTCGAGACAGCCAGTAGCGAACCGACATACCTCCGGGCTCGCGAGATTGCCAGCGACCTCGACGGATCTCCCAAGGCAGTCGCGCAGTATCTCAGCCAGCTCCAGGACGAACTCACAATCGTTTCACTCGAACAGTGGGGGCGCTCGAAAAGCACGACGTGGCGATTGGAGGTGAACGGGTCGTGAGTACTGTCACCCGCCGCGTCGAGACTGTCCTTCCGGAGACCGGCTCACGCGAGTGGTGGGCGCTGTACCTGCTGGCCCCGCTCGTCCTCCTCGGTGGGGGCATCCTCGTGTTTCCGACGTTGGTCTACGACCGGTTCATCTGGCAGTATCTCTGGGGACCAGTCGTCGCCGATGCGGCCGGTCAGCCAGTCACGCACGAGGGGGTTCGTGCTGTCCAGGGCTACAACGCGGTGAACACGGTAATCTACCTCGCGGCAGTCGTATACAGCCTCCCCGGACTACGTGCGTATCTCGACCAACTCGACGTCACGTTCGACGCACGACTGGCCTACGGGTTCGCTCCGATCATCATCGCAGGTGGGGCGATGCGCGCCCTCGAGGATCTCGGGCTGCTCGGGGACTACGCGGTGTGGTTCATCACGCCATCGATTTACATCGTCGTCACCGCTGTCACCATCCTCGCGCTCGGTGTCGGTGCACTCTTGCGTGACCAAAATATCGGATCTATCCCGCTAACAGTCGGGCTCGTCGGGTCGGTGTGGGCTGTCGGGGCCGTCTGGTGGGCTGTTTGGCACGGCCTCTCGACATCGACCCCACTCCGCCTATGGGTTCCTGTCGCGACGACGGGGATAGCGCTCGGCGTAACCGCACTCTACTACTGGGGCGCGAGTTTCGTCAATATCACACACCTTCGACACCCGCTAATTCTGCTGGCCGTTTTCGGCCAGTTGTGGGACGCTGCGCAGAATCTCATCGGTGTGACGTTCCTCGGCTACTCCCCAAAGCTGGTCGTGACGAATCTCGTGTACCAGGCGACTGGATTCTCCGGATCGACGTTCGTGCTGAAACTCGTCGTGACTGTCGGCATCGTGTGGTATCTCGCCGATGCGAAAGAGGAGATGAATCACACGTGGTGGTGGCTTATGACGTTCTTCATCGGAGCGATCGGACTCCCGATGGGCGTTCGTGGGTCACTTCGGATGCTGTTGGGAGCTTAACGATGGCCTCAAAGATTGGCAAAAACCGATGACACGAACGTCCAAAATTGCGGTAATAGGTGGAGGGATGGCCGGGCTTGCAGCAGCTGCTGGATTCGACGACGCTGGATTCGTCGTCGAACTATATGAGCGGCAGTCCTACGATAGCAAACGCGTTAATTGCGGAGAAGCGATGACAGCGGTATCGAAGATCCCACTCGAGCCGACTGTAGAGAACGGCTTTCTCAATCCGCTGCCAGCGATGGAAGTGGAGGTGTATGACGGAATCGACGCCGATCGCCACCGCACTGGAGCCGGCACCTTTCCTGCTGCGGATACATATATAACGGACCGAAATGTCGTTGAGCAGTCCTGGGCAGAACAACTCTCAGAGAAGGGTGTTGACATCCACGAAAACCAGTCTATCACACGGACAGATTTCCACGAGTTCACCGATGAGTATGATCTCGTCGTTGATGCAACCGGTCAGCCATCACTCTCTAGTAAAGCGCTCGGAACAACCAACGAGTATTCAGGATATATGGTAGCGCTTAACAGTGATGTCGAAGGGGACTTCACCGAGTTGTACCCGAACAGCCGGATAATTCTGGAGAACTATACAGGGTACTCGTGGGCATTCCCGAAGACATCGCAACGAGCCAACGTTGGTATCGGCTGGACGGTCAGTGACCGGCCTAGTGATTATATGAAGGCATTGAGGGAAGCCTGTAAGCGGAATGGGTGGCCAGTCCCGTCGCAGGAACGGACGAACGTCGCAATCATTCCCGAGGGACCCAGTCTCGATCCCGACAGAACCTATCTACCGGAGCATTCCGTCGTACGGGTTGGTGATGCTGCGGGGATCGCAAACCGACTCACTGGAAAAGGAATTTCACAGGCCGTTGAATCGGGATTCTTGGCCGCAGAGTTGGCTAACAGCGGCCAATTACACAATTTTCCTGACAGTTTATATCAGAGGATGAAAACGGAGTACATTTTCGCCACAGTTGTGAGATACTTTCTTGAAACTCGTAATCCCAAGGTTCTGGGAGCAGCAATTCGTGCCGCTGCCGGGATCGATATTGAAGACGTTGACCGGTCTCCGAGTACAGTTCTACTGCGTCTCCTCCGCCACCCTGTTTTGTTTGCCCGTATTTTCTCGAGACGACGAGTTTTAAACCGTGTCTATGGAGGAATGACTAACCAATGGGAGTTGATTAATTGACATCCGCTCGAGTTAAATTCTCAGAATCTGTTAGCTACTGGGAGGATCGGTAAGTACAGAGGATTAAATCAGCAAATGGAGTCCCTCAAGCGAATTTTCCGAGATCCAGAATTCGGTGGGCTCGGCTTCATCAGTGTTCCCGCTTACACGCCCCAGCACACAATCAGTCCGTAGAGGGTGACCGAATTCCTTCTTGAGAATCATCCAACTCACCTCGGATATCCGCGTTCCTGAAATGAGCCCCGACTCTTAGAAATCACGAACACCATCAATCTTTTTTACTACATCTGACAAAATCAGCCGTGAGGTGAAGTATGCCATGTCAACTCAATCCATCCGTACGAATTTTCTCGGAACCGAGACGTCGTTCTCGGTCTCGGGAGCCTGGTTGTCGTATTGGATCCTGCTGCTCCGGCTGACCGCCGGGTGGTGGATGCTCCACGCTGGCCTTGACAAAATCTGGGCGTGGCCCTTCGACGCCAGCTGGTTCGTCGGCGGAGCCGCTCAGGGCACGATTCTCGCCCCCTTCGTCACGCCGTTCAGCGACGGCATCCTGTTGGCGTTCGTCAACGTGGCGGTACCGCTTGGGCAAACCGCCATCGGTCTCGGGCTGATACTCGGTGTCCTCACGAGGACCGCCGCCTTCTTTGGTGCCTTCATGATGCTGTTCTTCTACTTCATCAACGGCTACGGTGGCGGCTGGGCCAACGGTATGGTCACGGGTGAACTCCTTGGGATCATGGTCTTCGGAACCATTGTGGCACTTGGAGCGGGCGGCGTCCTGGCAGTCGATAACCGCCTGCGTGAGATGGAACTGTTCGAGAACACGCGATTACGGAAACTCCTCGGGTGACTACCAATGAGTGACTTATCAACGGCAGACCAAATCGCCATGTACGTCGGCGGTGGCCTGGTTGTCTTGGGCGTCGTCGTGATCGGCCTGCTCGACATGCTACTGGGAGCCGGGCACCCAGTCGATAGCGAGGGAGCAATCGAACACGCTGCAGTGGTCCCCATCGACATTAGGGCGGGCATCATCCTGCTCGGCTTGGTGATTTGGGGACTCGTCGCCGTTTACAAGTTTGCCGCAGGGTCGGCACCGTCGGGATCGACTACGGGCCAAACCCCATCCGGCATGGACGACTAGTTCAACAACTCAGTCCGTGGAGCCATTTGCCAGTTAACTTTTCGCGTTGCTCGCACTAACGTCCATCTGATGCACCTAAACGTGAAGACAAACACGATTTTTAGGAGTAGCCCTGTCGTTTCTTGGTTTTCCTTCTGGTCAGTACGCGCGCTTTATTCAGCAGAACGAACTTAACACTCTTTGGTTTGGTAGAAGAAACGGGGATTAATACGCAATTAGAATTTCCGAATTTAAGACTGAAATTAGTATATTACAAATAATATTTCAATATAGCCTTGACTTCCGATTCTGGTTTGTCTTTCGAAGAAAGGTGTACGGGTGTTTTTTCAATTCAGCTGTCCTTCGGTTAATCGTTAGAACGGGGTAATCTGCTTCCTCGATCACTTGAGCTGCGACGCTTCCCTGTAATAGCCGACGAATGCCAGTCAATCCTCGTGTCCCCATTGTAACAAGGTCGATGTCAGTCACCTCAGTGTATTTGAGAATCTCCTGCTGAGGTTGACCAAATCTCAACGTAGTTCGGACAGGAACGTCCAAGGTCGCTGCCTTCTCCGTAATGTCCTCCAAGAGCCGAGTTCCCCGCTGTTCCCAAGAGTCAGTGACCTCTTCCCACGTGAATCCAGGCCGACTCGAATAGGACTGTTCGGAAATGATAAAAAGTCCATGTAGGGTTGCATCATACCGTTTAGCAATTTGTAGCCCATGTTTGAAGGCCACAGATGCCTCGTCGTATCCATCCGTAGGCACGAGAATATCTGTGAACTGACTAGTAGATAACTCTCCTACCGGATCAGAGGGATCCATATCAGGTATCGTCAAGACAGGAAGAGAGATATTTTGAATGATGTGGCTGGAGACGTCTCTCCGGAGAATTCGTGCTAATCTAGTCTGTGTAGGTTTCTGGTGGACAAGCAAATCGATATCATTCTCCTCAGCGTATTCCCGAATAACACCTGGAGAGTGCCCACTATCCACTGCTGGTATCACATTGAGTCCGAGCGAGTGGGCCTGATCCACCACGGGTTCAATTACCGCTGCTGCGTCCCATTCCTCTTGTTTAGTGACTTGATCGGATTCCACCTCCGTGCGTTCCTCATCTTGAATATATAACACGTGGAGAGCCGCATCATACGTTTCTGCAAGTGATAGGCCATATTGGACCACTGAGTCCCTTATATCAGCTCCGTAGAGTGGAATGAGGATCTGGTTGTACAGGTTGATGTCCGCACCTTCTCGAACTTCTAGATGGCTGGGGGAGTTCATACATATCTATACGTAACGACGATTTACCGTGCTTTCTGTTAAGAATCGAAACCGGGAGAACAGTCTCTGGGGTGGTGACTTGAGGCTTTTATCGCAAGTAACTCGCTATAGCACGTCTATTTCGAAAAGAGTGGAGACGTCGTTTGGAGTCGCATCAGTTCGACGAGAGCGTATTTCCCACAGTTTCGAGGAGTGAAGTGTCGGAGTCGGTGCGACGAGTCATGCTCTGGGTCATGTTGGGCGCAATTTAAGGCCGATATGCTCGTTGACGGAAAACCGTCACGGCAGCACCCTCGACCGATGAGGGTCGCCACATAGAGACGAATACGGGACTCTGACCTTTGGGGTTTCCTCCTCAGAACTGAAAGTCACCTTCCCCGTCGTGCTTGAATCCGTTCTCAATACACAGGAAAGGTCGACGTACAATTGAATACTTCCGAGCCAAGTGACGAGCATATGGAACGGGCCGTAACTCGTCGCGAACTACTACGGGTCGGTGCGACGACAGTCGCACTCGGAACCGCCGGTTGTTTGGGGTCATCGAGTGGGGATGAGTGGGATATCGAGGGAACGCTAGCGGTGACGAACGCCCAACAATACAGTTCACCAGGCTGTAGCTGTTGTGGAAAATATGCGTCGTACCTGCGGGAACAGCTCGACACGACGCTCGGGGAAACCGAAACCGAGGACGTGACGGATCTCAAGCGCCAACACGGTATTCCATCGGATCTACAGAGCTGTCACACACTCGTCCTCGACGAGTACGTCGTCGAAGGACATGTTCCTGCCGAGGTTATCGCGACGATGCTCGAGGAAGAGCCGGCGATTGACGGCATCGCGTTGCCCGGGATGCCGGCTGGATCGCCGGGGATGGGCGGGACGAAGTCCGACACATTCACCGTCTACAAACTCGGCGGCGGAAAGACAGGTGACGTGTACACCGAAATCTGAACAGAAAACACCTGGTCAAGATACTTTGGGACGGCAGTCGACACCCTAAACAATGATTCGACGACTCCTCCACGATCTCGGATACGTGCTTGCATACGTCCTTTTCCTCGGCGCGAATACGCCAGAATCGGTCGTTACCCGTCTTCGCATCGCCTATCGCCTTGTCGGTGTCCGGATCGTCGAGACGCCACAGGTTGATTCGGTCGAACGGACGATCTTCCTGTGTCCGTACCGAAATCTGGGCACTACGTGGGTTAGGGAGAAGTGGATCTGTCACGACATCCTGGACCGCGTCGACGACGGATACGTGACGTATCTCCGACGGCACAAGGGAATCGACTACCAGCGTCCTCGCGGGTGTGCCGACCTCGCGTACTGCGACGAATCCGAGTACTGCTATTCGGAGGTTTCCGAACTCGAGTAGGTGGCCGATGGATCAGAGTACTCTCCGCCACCGAATCACCGACCAGTTTTCTTACCGCGGCGAGCGAGCCGATATCTGGCGGGCGTTCGACCTCCTGTTCGATACTGACGAGTTCCTCAATCTCGGCTACTCGGAGTGGTACCAGCCACATATAGCCGGTTCGAGTCAACGTCGCCTCGTCACGGAAGTCGGCTCAAGGGTCGCGTCGCATCTACCCACAACCGACGGAGTGCGCCTCCTCGATGTCGGCTGCGGTCGGGGGGGTCCAGCCCTCCACCTCGCCTATCAGTTCGGCTTCAACGTCACTGGTGTCGACCTCGTTCCGTACAACATCCAGATGGCAACCGAGAACGCACGGGGTAAGCACCTCGATTCCGAGTTCATCATCGGTGACGCGACACAACTCCCGTTTACCAGGGACTCGTTTACCGCGTGTACAGCCATCGACGCACTCGTATACCTCCCCGAGCGGAATCGCGTTTTCGCTACAGTCGCAGATACCCTCGAACCCGAGGGGGTTCTCGTAGTCTCCGATCTCGTGATGCAGTCAGACGTGACTGAAACGGAACGGAGATTGGTCGATTCATTTGCGGATGCGTGGGATATGCCGTCCTTGGGTACTGTTGAAGGATACAAAGCTGCTCTCGACGAGACGAGCTTTGAGCTCAAAGCGGTCGAAGATATCACGAAACACAGCGTCGGACGCTTCCGAAAGTGGACGACGCTGTACCTCCAGCTACTCACGAGCCCGCTCCGGGCTCTCATTGAACGACTGTTAGGAGCGTATGATCTCGATCCCCCAGCGATTACTGAGCAGGTACGGAAGGCTCACCACGCGCTGCCGTTCCTGCGACACGTTATCTTCGTTGCGGAACTAGAGACTACTTGACTGCTACTTGCACGGCGCAAGAAAGAATCGGATCGTCACGTCGACGCTTGAGCATCCACGAATTTGGATGGACCTGTGGGGTCTTCACTGCTCGTGATTGTCGTGTGGTGGATCGTGACCCATAGGTTTAGAATTGGTTCAGACTCCAGTATTTATATAGGACACAGATAGGAATCCGTTGGTATACTCGAACGATAGTTCGGGATTGTGAGGTACTAACCGTTGATTGTGGAGTCAGAAAAGCCAAACCGTGCAGCACGGCTCAAATCGCTATGTATCCCGACTTTGGATTGCTAAGAACAAATTGCTTGATTCAGGCCCTCGTACCATTGATGTGGGGTGAAACCGAATGGCAACTGATCCAGTCTGTGGAATGGACGTCGATGAAAGTGATCCGGCGGCCACAGCTGAGTACGACGGTCAGACGTACTACTTCTGTGCCGAGGGCTGCAAGGAGACGTTCACCTCGACACCGGAGGAGTACGTCTAACCGTCACACCCCACACCTGCGTCGTAGCTCCCCCACACCCACCCCCATTCCGCCTTTCGATGACCCAACCAGAACTTGACGACACGGATCGCGAAATCCTCCGTCTTTTAGCGGAGAACGCGAGACGACCCTACAGCACTATTGCTGAGGCTGTAAATCTTTCACCCCCGTCCGTTTCAGCACGCGTCCGTCAGTTGGAGCAAGAAGATGTCATTCGTCGATTCACCGTTGATCTCGACCTCACACAGTACGAAAACCGGATACACGTCATGGTACGCCTCCAGCCTGAGCTCGGAAAGACGGATTCTCTTCGAGAATCGATCCTCGAGACCCCAGCCGTAGAACACGTATTCACAACTGCGGAGGGCGAAATCGTAGCTGTTGCGACGCCGCCGCGGAATACAGTCGGAAACTGGGCGCAGCAATATCTACCACTGACTGACGTGCGGCGATACGACGTACAACTGCTGTCGAACGCTGCTCAATCAGCGTATGCCGAGGGGACTGAATCCGCACTCAAATGTGCAAATTGCGGAACTACTGTCGGTGAAGACGGACTAGCCACCCGTGTCGGTGGTTCACTCCAGCAGTTTTGCAGTGAGAACTGTGAAACAACGTATAGGGAACAGTATACAGAAAGTCAAGAGAAATCTGATGCTTAGAGTCTAGCATTAGCTGTATACTCAATTCCTGATTGCTTACGAGTTTGCTGCAAATAGTTTTGATTTGAAACAGTAATCGCAGTGAATTAGAAGCGTGTGTATACACCTATGGAAGCGTCCACAACCACCAAAGGAGAAGCTACAAGCAACAAGGTACTCGTCCGTGCTAATGAGATTGAAAAAACGTACGGATCGAGTTTTCCATTTACGCGGTCAGTGACCGTCCTCACCGATGCCGATCTCGAAATTCGGACGGGGGAAATCGTCGGGATCGTCGGCGCGAACGGGTCGGGCAAATCCACGCTCATGAACATCCTCGTCGGTGTCCTCGAACAGGATTCCGGAACAGTCGAACGGACGGGAACCGTTGGCTGGTGTCCACAGGAACCACTGCTTTACGACCGCTTGACGGTCGGAGAGACGTTCCGACTGTTCGGTTCCGGATACGGAATGACCGCCGAAGAAATCGACGAGGCCAAACACCGCTTGGCGTCGAAACTCGATTTCGAGCAGTACCTTGACTACCGAATCGACCAACTCAGTGGTGGAAACCGGCAGAAAATCAATCTCAGTATCGCCCTGATGCACGATCCGGACGTCCTCATGCTGGACGAGCCCTACACTGGATTCGACTGGGAAACGTATCTCACGTTCTGGGATCTCGCCGAGGAACTCGCTGCCGACGGAACAGCTGTCACGATGATTTCACACCTGATCGAAGAGCAAAGTCGTCTCGACCGCATCTATGAGGTTCGTGACGGACAGGTCTACGACGTGACTGACCAGGAAGGCGAGACTGATGCAACGGCCAGTGAACGGGGGGAAGAGACCGATGAATAGGGTTTGGACGGGGATTCGGGCGAACGTCTCCACCTTCCTCAGAACCCCCCTGAATGTTGTCCTAGCACTTCTCCTTCCGATTGTCGTTATCGAAGGCTGGGGACAAGCAATGGCTGGGTTACCAAGTATGCCGACGGTCGAGGCGATTCCGATCGAGCTAGGTCGCCTTCTCGGAGCGATATTCGGGGTCGCCATCATTGCCGGCCTGATGGGACTCGCGCAGATGATTAGTGCGCGTGCAGCCGATCGGCGACTCGTTCAGACAGGCTATCCACCCCGAACACTGCTTGCGACTCGATTAGCGGCGCTCGGAGGAGTGACCGTTGTCGTGGCTGCCGTAAACTACGGCGTTCTCTGGCTGACGATTTCACCGGGAGCCCCTGTCCTGACGTTCGTATTCCTCGTACTTGCCGGCCTCGTCTATGCGTTTCTTGGCGCACTCGTCGGGGCGCTCCTTCCACGACTGTTCGAAGGCTCGCTCGTCGTGGTGTTCCTTGCAATGATGGATGCGTTCCTCAGTGGCGACAGTCCGCTGGCCGCCGACGTTCCCGAGTTCGTGGAATACTTCCCGCTCTATCATCCAAAGGAACTCCTTCAGGAGGCGATGTTCCAAGGCACATATACGACGGGTGATCTCGGCTTCGTCGCCGGATACCTGCTAGTCCTGCTTGTACTCGTCACCGCAGTGTTCGGAGTGACGATGCGCACCAGTGGTGGGTGGTCCGCATGAGTCGTACGACAACGGCGTCCACAATCGGCATCAAAGAACAGGCGCGAAACTACGTCCTCGTCGCTCTACTGGTCGTCCTACCGGTCTCGTTCATCACGTTGGCGTTCGCAGTCACCCAGGACGTCGAGATGCCGGTTCGGACGCTCGTCGACGGTGAGACGGTGACGGTCATGCGAGGGATGCCTGAGGTCCACGGCGTGATTATGACGCCGATTACGAGCGCCCTCATCGCGGGACTCGCCGGGTTGTTCCTGATGCGAGAAGCCAAAGACACAGACGGTCGTCTGGCAGTCGCCGGCTATCGTGCACGACAGGTAATCACTGCCCGGTTTGGGGTCCTCGCAGCAATCACTCTCATCGTTACCGGCGTCTCAGTCGGCGTGATGCTCGTCGATTTCCAGCCTGAGCATCTCTGGTGGTTCGTCGCAGCGATGCTCGTCGTCTCGGTCACGTATGGTCTCATCGGGATGCTCGTCGGGGCCGTTTTCGACCGCCTAGCCGGGATGTGGCTAATGCTGATTCTCCCGATGCTCGATATCGGACTCTTCCAGGATCCGCTGTTCATCCAGTCCGAGCCCGAATGGTGGATGAAACTACTCCCCGGCTATTGGCCCGTCCGTGTGATGGTCGATACCGGACTCACAACGGACGTAGATACGACTCTCTCATTGGTGTGGGCTACTGGATACCTCCTCCTCGTAGCTGTCCTCACAATCGGCGTCTACTACCGAATTACACAGGAGAAGTAAGATCAGGCCAGTAGACTACTTACTCCGGTAACTGTAGGGGAGAAGACCCAAACAGCACTATATCCAGCTTCGCTCAATTGGATAGTTTGACTCGGATTTCACTACGACCGTCTGATCGGGCAAACGGTTCGGTGGACTCTGGTTGCTGCTGTGTCCCTCGTTCTCTGGGCACCGATGAGTGCGGCTTACGTTCCGCGGAGAAGTGCCGCGGCGTAGGAACAGGTCTTCGAAGGACTCCTGAGCGAGGGACCTCAGGCGTGTAGAAATGGCGACGACACCGCGCCTTACCGAGATGGGTCTTCACTCCCAGTCTCCAACCGTTCACGACGCTTCTGGAACTCTTCTTCGTCGATCTCGCCTCGTGCGTAACGACGTTGGAGGGTTTCCATAGCGGAATCGTCACTCTCTGGAGGTGCATCGCCTCGACCCATTGCCCAGTAGAGGAAGCCGCCGACCAGCCCCAGCATCCCGAGTGCCCCGCCGACGAACGGCAGCCCACCGAACCATCCACCGTTCCGGCCGTGCATCATCCCTGGACCCATCATTCCGCCATCGGTACTCCCACTGCCGTCGACGTCCGAGCCGACGGCAACGGCGCCGTTCTGGACGATCGTTTCGCTGTCTGGGACCTCGCCGTCCGGGATCGGGCTGTCTTCAGCTGGACCGCCAGGGCTACCAACGACGATGCGACCGACCATGCCGACCGTCTTGTGAGGGATGCAGTAGTAGTCGTACGTTCCGGGCACCTCGAACGTGTGCTCGAAGCTCCCCTGCGAGATGGTCCCGCTGTCGAAGGCGGTGGCGTCGGCGGGAACGCGGTCCGGATAGGCCGTCGCCGAGTGAGCTCCGGCTGCTATCTCGAAGCGGACGGTCGTGCCAGGTTCGACGTGGAGCCCGATCGGGTCGAAGTAGTTGTTGCCCATCTTCACGACGGGCGTCTCCTGTGCGGCGACTGGTTGGGTGAATCCCGCACTCGCGACTGTGCCAGCACCGAGCGCTCCCAGGAACTGGCGTCTACTGTAGTCTGTCATTGTAGCTGGTTGGCTTCTGTTATCCACGGATGATGCTGGCGAGCCGGTTCGTGAGTCCGGGCGATTGCTGGCCGGCGCTCTCGATGGCAGCCTCCAATTCGTCCCGGTCGACGATGCCGATGAACTCGGCCGTCTGTTCCCCGTTTGCATACACGAGCGTCGTTGGCGTCTTTCGGACACCGTACTCCTCGGCCGTCTCCAGATCGGTCTGGATGTCGACCTCCCGGAACTCGACATCCGGATACGCATCTTCGATACCCTCGTTTTTCTCTCGCTGCGTTGCGCACGCTCCACAAGTCTCCTGTGTGAACAGGATAACTTCCGTCATAGTAGCTAGTATGGTCTTATGCTTTTAGCACACTTCTATTCACATCCGAAAGCTGTGAGGGTCACAGATTTCGGATTCCAAGGGGCCGGACGTGAGTAACGCCGGAGGTTGGTGGTCGGACCGTCACTCCGAGCGTTCGAGCTTGTTCCGACGCGCCTCGAACTCTTCCTCGGTGAGATCTCCGCGGGCGTATGCCATACGCAGCTCCTCCATTGCGGGATTCCGCGACGACTGCGATGCCGTCACGCGACGGAAGACGAGATATCCGCCACCGAGCAGGAGGAGGAGGAAGACCAGCTGGACGAGCATCCCGACGAGTGGCCACCAGCCGCTGGTCGTCCCGTATCCACCCATCATTCCACCGTATCCCATCATCCCGCCGAATCCCATCCCCATCGTGAGCAAGGGGAGGACGATGATCGCCCCGAGGATGAGGAGGACGATGGTTGTGGTGTCGAGTTGGTTTGATGATGTCATGGTTCAGATCTCGGTCGATGATTCGAGTTCGTCCGCGACGCTGGCGAGAACGCGTTCGAACCGGTCGTGGACCTCGTTCGCGATCGAGTCGAGTGCCTCGTTGTCGGCGATGCCGACGAGCTGTTGTGGGTCGACGGCACTCACCATGACCTCGCCGCCGTCGGTTTCGTAGACAATGACGTTACACGGGAGGAGTGCGCCGAGTTCGATCTCTTCGTTCAGGCCCTCGTGTGCCAGCCCCGGGTTGCACGCACCGAGGATGCAGTACTGTCGAAACTCCTCGCCGAGTTTCTCCTCGAGCGTCGCTTGGACGTCGATGTCACAGAGGACGCCGAATCCTTCGTCTTTGAGCGCCGCAATCGTCGTGTCGACGACGTCGTCGAACTCACCGGTGACTGAAGTCTGTATTGTGTATTCCATGAAGTATCATACCCCGTCTACGGGGTTAACGGTTGGGTGCCGCAACGGCGGCCGTTGGGAATATGATGTATCGGCTGGAACAGCAGCTGCTCCAGTCATCCGGTGCGTTCGAGCTGTTCTCGCCGCCGATCGAATTCGTCATCCGAGAGCTCTCCGCGGGCGTAGCGCTCACGGAGAACCGACAGCGACTGCTCTTCGTTCCCACCGGAGCCTCGATTGAGGAGCGCATAGACAATGTAGAGCGGAACGGCGATGAGGAGCCCCATCCAGAGGAACCCCCAGAGCCCCATCGCTCCACCGAAGAGGCCCCAGCCGCCCCCCATCATGCCGCCGCCGTAGCTCCCACTACCGTGGGCAACAGCCGGTCCAGTCGCCGCAACTAGCAGCGGGACGGCGAGGATCGCGAGTCGCCGAGCAGTGCGTCCGATGTGAGTGGTGAGTTGCGTCATTATCTTGCGTTGGTGAGTTGTGGTGTTCGATTGGAGCGATCGAAACGGCCAGAGCCGTCAGCAGTGGCCCTGCCCGTACATCCCGCCGTTGTAGCCGTCGTCAGCCCCGTCGTGGTATTCCCCGTCAGCCATGTCCTGGGCCATCTCGTCGACGGTCACACCCATGTGCGACTCCATCCACTCGACGCTACCCGGGCCCATGTGTTCGGTCATCTGTGCCTCCATCCAAGTGGCCCATTCATCTGCGGTGGCATTGTCCGTAGGCGCGTCGTCAGCGGTCGTTGCGTTGTCGTGTGCGCTGACTGCCGGTGCGGCGAACGCGAGTCCGACAATCGCGAGCGCCACGAGCAGCCACCGGCCGAGTTTGAAGTTGGTCATTGTCTCTCTCCTCGGTTACTCGTAGGCCTGCTCGGGAGTTATCGACATGGGTGTGAATCCATACAGGAGAACGTTCGAGAACGTCTATAACATCTTCTAACCGTTTTGCTCGAGGGAGACCGTTCATACCTACGGAATTCGAGAGGGAGAGCGCCCGATAGATAGCGACTATTTTCCCGGTTGTTGCTGCCGAAGGTCATCACTCGGATACACACGATAGGTCCGACCCTGTCGTTCCCGATACAGCAGACCTCGCTCCTCGAGTGAACTCACGGTCTGGCTTACTTTACTCTTCGAGAACTCAGATCGATCCCGAAGTTCAATCTGCGTGATTCCGGGGGAGTTCAGGACGGGTTCGAGGACGCGTCGTTCATCATCCGGTAAGAGATCGAGAACGCGTGCTTGGGGGTCCGATTCAGGATTGATAGACGTCGCCGGTGCAGCGTCATCATCCATCGACGTAGCTGTTGCCGCCGATGTCTGTGCAGGATCGACAGGCGCCGTTGTGTCGGCCACTTCTGGATCGGTGAGTTCTCCCCGGACCACGTAATAGACGCCACCGATAACGCCAGCAACCAGCAGGGTTCCAACCACGTACCAGAGGGGGTCTGGGCCGTGCATCGTTCCCATAGATGAACCCATCATTGACCCCATCGATTGCTCGATAGCCCGACGCTGTTGATAGGCCCGCCAACTGAGTACCCCGCCGGCCAGGAGAACGAACCCGAGAAGCACACCGACGACAGTATCTGCTCGACGGCGATTCATATGACAGCCCCGAGTTGCGGGATTTGACTATTCATACCGTCTATTTGAGCGCAGTAGGTGTGACAATTGCGGATTGAAACTGTGATGATGAACCCCATCACAGCGGATGAACCACAGTGCGATCATCAGTGGTCATGATCGTGATCGTGGCTCGATATTTGCGGGCTTTGATTAGTAAATTCCGTTGGTTCTTCTTCGAACGTACGCTTGCATTTCTTTGAGCAAAAATAGTACGTCGTCCCATCGTGGGACGCACTCGGGCCCTCATCGTCGGTTCGCATCCCGCACACCGGATCTCGATACTGACCTGGTGCGCCGAGTCCCCGCCGGTAGACATACAGAAGGAACCCGGAGAGCGCAAAGGCGATAATATTGAGGTAGAACGTGTAGTTGAGCTCGAAGTACGTCTGTTCAGTCGCCGTCTCGCCGCCCGCCAGATCTGGAACGATACCCAGCGCGTCGAACAGCAGCTCCATGAGGAAGCCGGTGAACGCCATCGTGACGAAGAAGACGCCGAGGATGTACAGCATCACCTTCCAGCCGTAGTACTTCCGGTAGACGTTCAGGACGGGCACGGTGATGAGGTCGGCGTAGACGAACGCGATGATCCCGGCGAAGCTGACGCCACCACCCCAGAGCGCGACGGCGAACGGGACGTTGCCCATACTGCCGACGAAACTGAGGACGGCGATGATGACGCCCATGACGGCGTTCTCGGCAGTCACGAGCAGGCCGTCGCCCTGAATGAACAGCGTGTTCCACACCCACTGCGGGACGAAGACGATGACGAACCCAGAAATAAGGAAGCCGGCGACGATGTCTTTCCAGATCATCGACCACTCCTTGCGGTACTGATTCCCGACCTTGTACCAGCCACCCCACGACAGCAACTCGTCACGCCACCCGCCGCTACTCGACGTCTCCTGGCGATAGGTCTCCATACAGCCCTCCGAGCAGAATTTGAGCGTCTCACCGCCGTCGGTCGTGAGCGTGTACTCGTCTTTCCCCTCCATCCCGCAGGTGGGATCTTCCGTGACGCCCGCCTGGCGGTCGCGCTCGTTGAGCTTCTCGCGGACTTCGTTAAACAGGTTTTCGGGAAGCGTGAGGTGGACGATGGCGGCCATGACGGCGATGAGAATCAGGCCGCCGAGCAGTTCCGCGACGAGGAACTCCCAGCCAAGCAGGATGAGAATCATCAGCCCTAGTTCGACGATGAGGTTCGTCGACGCGAACATGAACGCGAGGAAGTTCACCGCGTGCGCCCCCTTCTTGAACAGGCCCTTCCCGATGGCGACGGCGCCGAAACTACAGCCACTGCTTGCTGCTCCGAACACAGTCGCCTTGGTAAGTCCAGTTAGATCGCCCTCACCCAGCACCTGTGCCATCCGCTCCTTCGAGACGTAGACCTGGACGAGACTCGTAATCGTGAGGCCCATGATGATCGCCCACGCCGCCGTCCAGAGAAATCCGACACCGATACGAAGGGATTCAAGAACTCCGTCGATTATCGTCGCCTGCATAGGTGTATCATTGTAGGGATCATCTATTGCGGTTTTGGTTAGAATATACTGCCTATGAGGGTATCAGTACTATGGCATCGTAACCGTCGGCCATAGATGATCTATCGTGAAGAGGGGAAAACATTGCAAACCTCCACAAGCTCCACGGAATCCGACTTCAGATTCAAAAGGGGAATCTGATTAAATCACGCCGACGTATTAGAGGCTAATGGGACCAGTAGAGACCGATGATATCCCAAATGAGGGGAACACCACCTGGAAGAACAGCCTTCGCCGGCCTGCTCGGTTGTCCAGTACGGTAACTGTCACATCCACTTCCTAATTTACGATGGCTGTCGATCTGGCAATCCATGATGCACTCGTTCTCACAGCCGACGAGCGGAACCGCCTGTACGAGCGCGGCACAGTATGCATCACCGATGGCTGTATCGAAGAAGTCCGACCATCACGTGCAGGAGACGGAGAATTAGAAGCATCCACCGTTATCGACGGGAACGGGAAACTGGTGATGCCGGGGTTGGTGAACGCCCACACGCACCTGGAGATGACACCGCTCATCGGTGCGTTTAGCGAACTCGAGCTGACGGAGATGCTCGGGAGTGGGACGGCCTTGTTTAACAGACTAGGGAACGGCGAATTCGAGTACCTCGTCGAGGCAGGCGTCGAGCTCGCAGCGCTCAATTTCCTCCTGGGCGGTGTCACGACCGTGAACTCCATGGACGCACGGCCTGCCGCAGGTGCGGAGACGTTCGGGGAAGCAGGGCTCCGCGGATTTTTCGGCCCGGCGATCTCGGACCTCTTCTGGGACCAACCAGTCGATCAGCAGTTCGCCCGTGCTCGCGAGTTCGTCGAAACGTACCACGACACGTACGACGGCCGAATCAGGGCGACGATCTGCCCGCACGACGACTGGTCGTGTACCCGGCAGCTGTGGGAACGGACCGCATCCCTCGCCGCAGAGTATCCGGACCTGCTCGTCCACACGCACTTGCTCGAACTCGAGGAGAGTAACACGATGGCACGAGCGAACGGTGGCGAGGACTCGGTAGGATTGCTCGACGACGTTGGACTCCTGGACGACCGACTGGTCGCTGCTCACTTCCGCCTCGGCGACGAAGAGGACATCCAGCGAACCGCCGAGGCGGACGCGGCTGTTGCGCACTGCCCGTCCGTCTTCTGTTACTGGAATCCGGACGGGGAGACGCAGTGGACGCCCGTTCCCGAGCTTCGAGCCGCCGGCGTCGACGTCGGAGTAGGGATTGACGACCACTACTGGCACGACTCGTACAGCATGTTCGGTGAAGCGCGGCAAGCTCGGCTGGCGGCAAATCTCAAGCGTTCAGCCGGGCAGTTCGACTCGATGGAACTGATACGAATGCTCACTATCGAGGGCGCACGCGCGCTGGGGATGGGCGACGAGATCGGCAGTATCGAAGCGGGAAAGCGCGCGGATATTATCCTCCTCGACGTCGACAAACCGAAGTTCACGCCACTGACCAACGTTCCCGCACACGTCGTGAACAACGCGGTCCCGGCCGACGTCGAGACAGTGATCGTTGACGGCGACGTCGTCCTCCGGAATGGTGTGCCCGAGACAATGGACTCGGACGACGTGCGACAGCGAGTAAATCAGGCTGTCGAACGCTTCATGGACGAGACAGGCTGGGAGTTAGACATTGGTGGTAGTGAACCGCCGACCAGCATCGAGACTGTACGGGACCTCCCAAAGCGTGGCCCTGCGCGACTCCTGACTCGCCTCGCGATGCAATCCGCGCGTGATCGGTTCTCCTTCTAAGACCCTGCCAGCGTAGGGGTGGTTCCCCCTCAGGAATTTCTGTGGGCGCGAACGAACGCACGTCGCAGGACGGTCAGAAGAACGTACGTCTCGTACTTCTGGGTCTGGCAGTGCTCGCAGGGCTGCATATCCTCGACGATCTCCTCAATAGCGTCGTCGCACTCGTCGGTGAGCGTAGTGAGCGCGTCCGTGATCTGGGGCTGGGCAGCGTCGATCATCTCCTCGACGGCGGCGTCGGCCGAATCTGGTAGTGAGTACGAGAGGACGATCGTGTTCGCGTGGTAGTACTTCGTCGTCCCACCACGCCCCTCCTCGAAGCGAACGACGTCGACGAGGCCCGCATCCCGGAGCTCGTTGATGTGATGGCGGACCGTGTTCTCCGTCCGGTCGATGCCGCGATCGTCGAGGCGTTCGTGGACCTCGGTCGCAGTTAGGGCTTCCTCGGACAGAATGTCGAGGACCATCGCCCGCATCGGCTCGTCGATGGCGTCCGAAATCCGAGTGTCTCGCACCGCGATGTCGTCGAGACGGTGGTCGGTATCGGAATCACTCATACGAGGACTGAGCGCGAGCACGCGGGAAAAGGTAGCGGGGCAGGAGTCGGGTAGGTGTCTGTCGAGGTATCCAGTACAGGATGGACCCGCGATAGCGAAAGCCCTAGACGACCCGTTTGACTGTTCCAACGACTCGTATCCGAATTCAAACATATCATATAAAAAATACTTATTGAGGTACGGGCACTATCTCAAACTGTAATGAGCGACACAACCCAATTCCGCGTCCTCGACTTCGACTGCCCGACCTGCGCGAGTACCGTCGAACGCGCCCTGTCGAACGTCGACGGCGTCCAGCACGTCGAAGTCCACTACGCGACCGGCCGCGTCGAGATCGAGTACGACGACAGCGTCGCTGACCCCGACGCCTTCGCAGAGACCATCGAAAACCAGGGGTACACTCCCCAGCCCGCCTAACACTATGAACAAACAATCGATCACGCAGTACTACCGGAACCACCGGAAGGCCATCGTCACGGCGACAAGCGGCCTGCTGTACGGCGGTGGCTGGAGTCTCGGCTACCTCACGAGTTTCGAGATGGCAAGCGCCGCCATCCTCGTCCTCGCGACGGTCGTGGGTGGCTACGACATCGCCAAGACCGCTTACCACGAGGTCACCAACCGGACGCTCGGCATCAAGACGCTGGTGACGCTGGCCGCCATCGGTGCTATCGTCATCGGGGAGTACTGGGAAGCCGCCGCCGTCGTCTTCCTGTTCAGCCTTGGCAGCTACCTCGAAGGCCGGACGATGCGGAAGACCCGGACGGCACTTCAGGAGCTACTGGAGATGACGCCCGACACGGCGACCGTCCGTCGCGACGGGACACTCCAAAAGGTCTCCGCCCGCGATGTCGAAGAGGGCGAAGTCGTCGTCGTAAAGCCGGGCGGGAAGATCCCGGTCGACGGAACCGTCGTCGACGGCGAGAGCGCAGTCAACCAGGCGCCGGTCACCGGCGAGAGCGCGCCCGTCCACAAGGCCGACAGCGACGAGGTGTACGCCGGGACGGTCAACCAGGAGGGCGCGCTAGAAATCCGGACGACGGGAGCGGGATCGGATACGACTCTCGAACGGATCATCCGTCGCGTCGAGGAGGCCCAGGAGGCTCAGTCGCCCACGGAGAGTCTCATCGACCGGTTCGCGAAGTACTACACGCCGGCCGTCATTGCCCTGGCTATCGGCGCGTACGCGGTCACGCAGAACGCGATCCTGTCGCTGACGCTGCTGGTCATCGGCTGTCCGGGCGCGCTGGTCATCGGGCCACCGGTCAGCATCGTCTCGGCCATCGGTAACGCCGCCCGGTCGGGCGTGCTGATGAAGGGCGGCGAACACCTCGAACGCGCCGGCAAGATCGATCTCGTCGCCTTCGACAAGACGGGGACGCTCACGAAGGGCGAGACCACCGTCTCCGGTATCGAGGGGTTCGGCGTCGCCGCCGCCGACGTCCTCTCGCTCGCAGCGACCGCCGAGAAGAAGAGCGAACACCACCTCGCGGACGCCATCGTCGACATGGCCCGCGAACGCCAGACGGCTGCGACGGACGGTGGAGCGACGGTCGCCCAAGCGGACGATACGGACGTGGGGCGCAGGTCGGTCCCCGATCCCGACGACTTCGACGTGGTCGCCGGCAAGGGCGTCATCGCCCATGCCGATGGCCAGGAAGTCGTCGTCGGCAACCGCGCGCTGCTGGACGACCGCGACGTCGATGTCCCCGATCGGGTCGCCGACTACGTCCGCGAGCGTGAGGGGCGCGGCGAGACAGTCGTCCACGTCGTTCGGGACGGGGACATCATCGGCGCGATTGCGATGCGGGACGAGCTCCGGGAGGCCGCTCCTGGGGTCGTCGCGGCGCTCCAAGACGCTGGCATCGAGACGGTGATGCTCACCGGCGACAACGAGCGGACGGCCGCTGCCGTTGCCGAGGAGGTCGGTATCGACGAGTACCGTGCCGAACTCCTCCCCGAGGACAAGCAGTCCGTCATCGAGGGCTACCAGGCCGACGGCCACGTCGTCGCGATGGTCGGCGACGGCATCAACGACGCGCCATCGCTGGCCACTGCCGATGTCGGCATCGCGATGGGTGCTGCGGGAACGGACACCGCTATCGAAACGGCTGACATGGCGTTGATGGCCGACGACCTCGAACGCATCCCGTACGCGGTCAAACTCAGCAAGGCGACGCGCTGGAACGTCCTCGAGAACGTCGGGCTCGCGGTGCTGACCGTGACCGTCCTCCTCGCGGGCGTGCTCACCAGCTACGTCACCCTCGCGTCGGGAATGCTGGTCCACGAGGCCAGCGTCCTCCTCGTCATCCTCAACGGGATGCGACTGCTCCGCTACTGACCACGAGACACGATCACAACCACAACTCATGACATCGAATTCGACTGCGACTGACACGACCCAGACGAGAACCAATTGGCAGGTCGACTACGACGCCGACCCGATCGAAATCCGCGACCCCGTCGCGGAGGCCCTCGGCGTCCTCGAACCGGGCGAGCCGTTCGTCGTCACCTACCGGGACGCGGTGAAAGAAGCCGGACACTCCTGTCCGACAGCCTCGGGTGCCTATCGGATCGTCCAGCTCGGGCTCGACGCCCTGTATCCCGACGACTATCCAGTCCGGAGCGAAATCGAGGTCCAGACGGCCGGCCCGCAGGACGATGCCGCGTACGGCGTGATGAGCCGCATCATCTCGTACGTGACTGGCGCGACCGGCGATGACGGATTCAGCGGGCTCGCCGGCGGCTATGGCGGCCGCCGCGACCTCCTGCGCTTCGACGCGTTCGACCCGGACACGGCGGACCCGACGTTCCGGTTCCGGCGAACCGACACGGACGAGACCGTCGAAGTGACCTACCACGTCAGCGACGTTCCTGACGGTGGACCCGCAATCGGGAACCTCCAAGGGATTCTCGACGAATCGGCAACTGACCAGCAACGAGAGGCTTTCGCTGACGCCTGGCACCGCCGGGTACAGGTCGTCCTCAGCGACGACTCGCTGTTCACCGTCGACGCGGTGTGAACGCGACGGTCTACCCCTCTCACTCGAAATAAGTTACTGCGGTACACTATCGATCTCCTCAAGGGCCTCAGTAGCGACATCACCTAACTCACCAGCCTCGATATGCGAGTACCGCTCACGAACCATCTCCTCAGAATTATCGAGATATCGGGCCGCCACAGTATATCCGAATGCCCGGACCAGAACCTCGCCCATGCCACGACGGCCACCGTGCGGAGCAAGATAATCGTGTTTCGGATGGTCGATGTCGATCTCCGCGGCCTCCGAGAGTCGTTGGAGAATCGACCGTGCGCCGTCCGTCGTGATCGACGGCGGCCGAATGTCCACATCGAGCGCCAGCAGCAGGTCGCGAGCGTACTCCGCACGGCGTTCAATGATTGCTTCTGGGCGTTCCCCTCGTTCGGCGAGGTTTTCCCGGACGAGCCCTGCGAGCGTCCGTTGGTCGAACGTCGGAAACACCGGCCAGCGCTCCGTTGGTGGGTCCATCAACTGGCGATAGCTTCGCAACGGCGAGATCACCGGATCGGGAAGGCTCGCGGCATCCCATTGCTGTTTCTTCCGGTAGACGTCCATACTCCCGTCGTCGACGGAGAGGTCCTCCCAGCGGACGCCGCGCCGGCGCGGGTCGTTCGGATCGCGGAGGAGTTCGCCAACGCGGACGGCGGTGTACGCGAGGACAAACACCAGCGCCCGGTCACGAGCCGCCTTCAACGCCGCGTAGCGTGCTCGCTGCTTGTCGAGGGGATCAGTATCCTCCGGGAGTGTCGTGTACGCCTCGACGGCGTCGCGGGCCCGTTCGTCGACGTGACGGGTGAGGGCGTGGCGCTGTTCGGACGTCCAGGCCTGCTGGTCGCCGGGCTTGCGACCGTCGTCCTCCGGCAGCGGCGCCATCGCACTCGCTCGCTGCGCGTAGTGGGCCTCAAGATATCCCTCGTTGACGCACCAGCCACACCACGCAGAGATATAGCGGTAATAGGTTTGTACTGTGTTCTGCTTGAGTCCCCGATCTCCACCGAGATGTCGGGCGTACTCCCGGAACACGCGTTCGTCGAGATCGTCGAAGGTCGGCTCGCGGCCGACGTCGTCGGCGATCCCGGTCCAGTCGTCGGCGCCGCGGTCGCCGGCGGCCCACTCGGCGAACCGTTCGAGCTCGCGTGCAGCGTTACGTCGATAGTTCCCACCGCCGCCGCCCCGGCCTTTCCCCTTGTCTTGGAGGTAGCGCTCGAAGCTGTCGTCGAGCGGCGTCGAAAGCGCTCGGTCAGGCATTCACCGGCCCTCCACCGTCCTGCAGCCCCGGTCTCGGGTCCTCTACCCTGGGGGAAGCGTCGTCGTGAGGCGGTTGCAGCATTCGTGCTTCACCGACGGCGCCGGGGTACTTCAAAGTGGTCGTGATTACGGGCATAATCACGACCACTTGTTGTATTTGAGCAATCGGGAGAATTCGGGGGTCTAGAGTCTCTTAGCGCCGGAACTCCGCATTACAGTAGAATGTATATCGTATATCGCTATACAAAATCTCGGGCCTTGGAAGTTCACAGTTTCGGAGGATAGGCTAGTTTCAGATCGAATTAGCATCTATTCGTGGCGTATCTCACCGGCCAATCACCAATTCAAATCCCTGATGGCCGTATCTACCGGACGAACGTGGGTAATTGCGTGGATTTTGGGGCTCCTGAATAAGGTTGCCACTCCCAGACGGAGGAGTCACTAAGAGATCAGCCGGTTAGTCATGTGGAATCAACGACGAGGCAATGAGCTCAACACACTCACCCGCAGTCAACACGGGTGCATAGTCCATCTCACCGTCGACATCCGCTTTCAGCAGGAAGTCGGTGAGCCGCCAAATATTGTACAGGAGTACCGCGAACACGAAGTAGAACAGGCGAACGCGGTAGTCTTTCGAGGAGGTCTTGGCGAGAAAGTCACCTTTGATCGATTTGTACTCACTCTCGATCTGCCACCGGCGGCTGTAGCGCTGACAGAACGACTCGGCTTCCTCCGGACCGACTCGGAGATTCGTCGCGAAGACGGCCGTCCCCTCACCACTCGTCGACGGTACGTACAGGAGCCGCATTGGATGCGATCCAGATTCCACATGGACAGAAGCTGACTCAACGGCCACCTCTTGGTCGTCTTCCTCCATTTGTTCGAGTACATCCCGTTCAGAGCTGGAGACTCGCTTCGGAATGAGGTAGTTCACATCGAGGTTTGAGAGCGTCTGAAACACGCGTATCGAATCGAACTCCCGATCACACAGCACTGTCTCAATCGGAACGTGTTCTTTCGCTTGTCGAACCAGTCGCCGCACAGTGCGATGAATCTGATTCGACGAGTTCTCATCCCACTCAGAGCTCTCTCGGACCGGTTCTACGGCGAGAACGAGCGGAATGTTCTGCCCGATGATCGAGAGGGTTGCGAATTTGAACGCTCGACCGTCTCTATCCTTCGTCCCGCTGACCATCGGCATTCCTTCGACCTCTCCGTAGTAGGGAATAGTTGTGATATCGATCGCGGCCGTGACTGGACGCCGGAACGATGCTTCAGAGGCGATCACGGAGAGTAAGCGATCCGTCGTCTCGTTAAATCCGCTCACGAGGCCTTCAGGATCGAACTGTTTGACAGCGCGGAGGTGGGTGTCGCCGTGGGGTCCATACTCTTCACCACGACGGTACTGAAAGCGAGTCGCTCCTTGCGCGGTTCCGCACCGAACCATCCCCATGAACGTCTGTAACTCGAAAAATTGCGTGTCTTCGTAGGTAGTGTTTGACGCCCGATCAGAGTCGAAATGACCGAAGGCGTGATCACGCGCGAGGCGCGTTGTCTGGACGATTGCGTTCTGTGAGAATGATTCGTCTTCGACTGAGTCTATGTTTTCTTCAGTACCTTCGACGATCTCTTTCTTGGGGCGAACCTCAGACGCTGAGATATCGCGATCGTGAACTTCTTTGATAACAAAGTGGGCAGCAGCGTGGACATATTCGTGGGTCTCGTCGTCGAATCTATTTCGCCACGCTCGTGAGAAGGCCGATTCGTCAGGTACTCGGGTGAAGCCGAGAATAGTGGCGACTTCCGGTTGCCGGGTGAGTCGTCGAGAAAACTCGGCGTACGAATCTCCGGTGATCTCCATGAAAACGAACGAGAGGACCATTGCTCGAAAGGAGAGTGGCGCAGGATGCCACGCTGGATACTCGTCTTTGATCGCGTCTATCGAGTGATCAAGGTTCTCGAACGCAGTGACGAGATCGGTTTCTTTGAACTCGTTACGGATGGTGATCCCTAGCTGGTACGCTTCGCACAGAGTGCATTCAAAATTTTTCACTAGAAGGTGAATCGTCAGGGGTGCTCATACAATATACTGAGGAAGGTTACAAAATCAACTCTTTGAGTGGAAACGTTGAGTAGAACACGAATTAACAGCTAGATTGAAATTCTATCCAAGTGATATATGCTGGCTTGATTGTGGTCAATACCTCACAGTGTTACCGGAGAAGAGCACCCGCGTAAAGCACAAAGAGAGCCAGAACAACGGAATTGGCTCTGTTGAAATCCTCTTAGATTTATATGTTTGTCCTGTGATTTCACGAAATGAAGGCTCTCCCGAAGTCGCAGATTCTCCGATCTACTGCGAAAGCTATCCATCTGGCCCGACGAGCAGTCTTTCGATACTCCTCGAAGCTCTCCAAACACCACTATACACTCCCGCAACACGTTGGTCTGTTGTGTCTCAAAGTTCGGAAGAACACGACATACCGTGGCCTGCTTGACGATTTCACTGGAGGTGAAATTTAAGTAATATAAATTCAACAGAGTGAGTCATTTTTGATGATAGTTCAAATTTAGCTGTGGTTGCTGGCTGGACACAATCGATAATTATCACTCCAAGTAAGACAGGCGCAGTAAATTATAAATTTAGCCTTATCTAATTATTTCACAATGCTGAGTGCGATCATGGAAGACTATCTCAAAGCGATCTATTATCTCCAGAACGAAGCGGACGACCGGGTACGAACCTCGGTACTCGCTGAGTATATGGATGTAGAGCAACCGACGGTTACCAGTATGATGAAAAAGTTATCAGAGCGTGATTTCGTGCTGTACGAACCCTACAGGGGAGTTGAGCTCACTGATACTGGAGTTCCTATTGCTCTCGAAATCATTCTCCATCACCGACTGTTAGAACGATATCTGACGGACCACCTCGAGTATGATTGGGCAGAGGTACACGACGAAGCAGATCGTCTCGAACACCACATCAGCAGTAAGTTTGCCGACCGGATTGCAGAGCAGCTAGGACAACCAGCGGTTGATCCGCATGGCGACCCAATTCCCACCGCGAATCTGGATGTCTCGGGAGCAAAGGATGGTGAACGTCTTGCTGATCATCAAGTGGGTGACAGCGTTCAGATCGTACGGGTTCCGGACACAGATCCAGATCTCCTCCGGTACCTGTCCAAACACGGGATTCTCCCCGGAACTGTCGTAGATGTTGTTGAGATTGCGCCATTTGGAATGGTCACACTTGACCCTGATAGCGGAGATGGTCCGGTTGCGCTACCCGAAGAAGTCGCATGTTCCATATCCACCCAATCTCTCACACAGAGTTCTCACTGAGAAGCTCGGAAGTCCGCTAGTCTATTTTTAGATTAGACCTACTCGAAGTTTAGATGGGTCTAATTTATATATTGGGCCCATCCACTATCACATATGGGTATCCGAAGAGTCAACCCGTCGAGGAGATCATGCCCTCGATAAATTACGAGAGTGCGGCAGATGTCACCAAACGACTCGAACAGCGTTTGGTTGAATCACTCACTGGTGAAACGAGCGTCAGTCGTCGCACGGTACTCGGCAGTCTTGGTGTCGCGGGAAGTGCCGCCGTTGGACTCGGGAGTTCACGTGCAAGTGCGTCACCCGGCCACGAGGGCGATGATACACACGGTAACTTCGGTTCGGTGGGCGAATACCAAGATTTGGATTTCGATCCGCACGAGTTCCTCACCGCGTTCAATACCGGAGACAGCGGGCAGGATAACGTTCCGCAGCAAGTCTACGAGGAGGATGGTCGAACCGTACGGGAGTTCGAATTCAACGCCGTCGACACAACGATCACCATCGCTCCGGGCGTCGAGTTCCAAGCGTGGGCATTCAACGGTCAGGTGCCGGGCCCCACGATCCGTGCCGTTGAGGGCGACCTAATTCGCGTTAAATTCACGAACCTAGGACGGCACGCTCACACGATCCATCCGCATCTGAAGAACCTTAACCCGCGAATGGACGGAATCCCCCAAAACGGGCCTGGTGTCCTCGAAACGGGAGAATCATTCACCTACGAATGGATTGCCCAACCCGCCGGTACGCACTTCTATCATTGCCACTCGCTCCCGCTGAAAGAACACATCCACCGCGGACTCTACGGCACGATCATCGTCGATCCGGACCCCGAACGCGTCAGGGAGAATCCACGCGACTACGTCAATTACCCCGGCCCGATTACCGACGACATGCGGACGCGGTTCGTCGAAGAGGCGAAGAGCCGGAACCACGAGTACGCCGAAAACGACGCCGTCAACGAGATGGTCATGGTGATGAACTCGTTCGACACTAACTTCGACGGCGGGAACGAGGTCTACGCGGCGAACACACGGGCGTTCGCATACGGGGTCGGTAGTACCGACGGCACCGGCAACTGGACGGCGGGCGAGACGAAGCGTCCCATCCAGATCGACAAGAACGAACGGCAACGCGTGTATCTCTCCAATGCGACTGAGTTCGACCTCATCAACTCGTTCCACACGCACTCGCAGTTCTTCGATTACTATGACCACGGGACTACGCTGACACCGACGCGCAAGACCGTAGACACGATCATGCAGACGCAGGCGCAACGCGGTATCATCGAGCTCGACTACTCGGATCACGAACCCGGGCTGTACATGTTCCACGCCCACCAATCCGAGTTCGCCGAACTCGGCTGGATGAGCTTCTTTGAGGTGGTCTAACATGGCGGATGAGACACAAAAACCGACGCCAGACGGTGGTGTATCTACTGAAAACGAGGTCACACAGCCCCTCGGACTACCGAGATGGGTCAGCGCGATACTCCCGATCGTGTTGCTCGTGCTCGTCTTGGGTGTGTTCGCGTTCACGTCACCACTCGCGAGTATTCAGAGCCAGAGTGGTGAACCGCTTCCCGACGTGACGATCACGCACACGACGCTTCCGAGCGACGAAACGGTCGTGTTACACGTAACGAACAACGGGCCCGATTCCGTGACGATAGCACAGGTCCTCGTCGATGAGGCCTACTGGAATTTTCAGGTCGAAGGAGCTGGTGGCGACCAAACGCTCGCTCCGATGGAAAGCGCACAGATCGTGATCCCGTATCACTGGAATCCGGGATGGGATCTCAACGTCGCCCTCGTACTCTCTGACGGGGCGACATTCGAGAATACGATCGTCGCTCCGAGTCAGGCACCCGGATTCAGCCTCAGTCTGCTCTGGACGCTTGCAGTCATCGGGCTGTTCGTCGGTGTGATCCCAGTCGCATTAGGGATGCTGTGGTTCCCCTACATCAAGACGATGAGCGATCGGTGGCTGCACGCCGTGCTCTTGTTCGCGGCCGGCGTCCTCGGTTTCTTGGCGTTCGACGCCGGGTTCGAGGCGTTCGAACTCGCTCAACGAGTTCCGGGCGCGTACGAGGGCAACCTTTTGATCGTCTTCGGGATCCTCGGCGCGCTCACTCTCGTTCAGGCAATCAGCGCGTGGCGCAAGGGCCGTGTTGCCGCCGGTGACAGTCGGGCGAGTAGCGGTCTCTGGATCGCATATCTGGTTGCGATCGGAATCGGCCTACACAACCTCGCGGAAGGGCTGGCGATCGGGAGTTCGTTCGCACTCGGGCGTGTGTCGCTCGGCGCGTTCCTCGTGATCGGGTTCATGCTCCACAACGTGACGGAAGGCCCGGCCGTCGTTGCACCGGTCGCCCGCGGAGAGCGTCCGTCGTTCAAGCACTTCGCTGCGCTCGGCGTCATCGCCGGTGCCCCCGTCATCCTCGGCGGGTGGATCGGTAGTCTCGCGTACTCGCCGACGATCGGAGCCTTCTTCCTCGCGATCGGGGTTGGCGCAATTTTACAGGTCAACTGGGAGATCGCGGGAATGGTTCGGGATGCAGGCGGTCGCGTGGCCAGCGCCACGAACCTGCTTGCGTTCCTGCTCGGCCTCGGAGTGATGTACGTGACCGACCTCTTCGTGGCGCTCTGAGAGGTACTATCCATCTCTGTTCCAATGGCACTCAAATTCTACAATCGACGGACGGTATTGCGACTCAGTACTGCCGCCTTGGCGACGCTCAGCACCGCCGGATGTTTGAACGGACAGTCACCGTCGACCCTGACCGTCACGATGCCCGACGATCACACGTTCGAGCCGAAGACTGCGACGATCGAAACCGGAGGGACAGTGACGTGGACGAACGAGAGCGACATCCAGCACACGGTCACAGCGTATGAAGACGAAATTCCTGCCGAGGCCGTGTACTTCGCAAGTGGTGGCTTCGAGTCAGAGCGTGCTGCGAGAAACCGGGTTACTGAGGGACTCATCGCCCCGGGAGAGAACTACGAGCACACGTTCGATCAACCCGGAACGTACGGGTACTGTTGTATTCCGCATGAAAGTTCTGGAATGGTCGGGACAGTCCTAGTGAGATGATCTGACAGGAGTATTAATAACTCAACTCACAATACTTATTAATATTTAACATAATATGGGCCAGATATCGCAGTAGAGTTAATAAATCTGTAGCGGCAAGCGGTGAGTAATGACCTCACCTGACGACGATTCCCACGACAAACGTGGCGAACCACCGAACCGAACCCACACGCACGAAGAGGGATCTCAGCATCGTCACGAGTCCGCTCAGTATGCAAAGGGTGTCGATGACACCCCCCCACCACACGGACAAGGGGATGTTGCACAGTTCTCGGTTCCGGAGATGGACTGTCCCTCGTGTGCAGGGAAAGTTGAGAACAGCGTCGAAAAACTGGACGGTATCAACAGCATCGACCCGCAAGTGACGACGGGAACGTTGACAGTCTCATACGACAGCGAGCAAACCAGCGCTACCGAGATAGCTGATCGGGTCGAAAAGGCGGGATACACCATCGAAGACGTCGACGAGATAACGACGAAATTTACGGTTCCCGAGATGGACTGCCCCTCGTGTGCGGGGAAGATCGAAAAGTCACTCGACAAAGCTGGAGTTACAGCGTATAAAACCCGGCCAACGAACGGAACCGTCGTTGTCACGTACGATTCTTCGGAGGCCGGAGAAGCCGAGATAATCAGTGCTATCGAACGTGCTGGATACGAGGTTACAGACAGTTCGAGCGACGAGTCCGAAGGTCAGAACGCGACCGAGGAACGCGAGAGCATCTGGGTGAGTCCGCGGGCACTCAAGACGTGGATCAGCGGTGGGTTCGTTGCTCTCGGTTTGCTCCTTGAATTCTTCCTCACTGGGCAGAACGGACAGATTGCGAGCCTTCTCGGCACAGAGCTGTTCGTTGCCGACGGACTGTTCCTTGTCGCCGTCGCCTTCGGGGGTCAAGAGATCCTTCGCAACGGCTACTACTCGGCGCGGAATCTGAACCTCGATATCGACTTTTTGATGTCGGTGGCTATCCTCGGGGCGCTGGTCGCGAGCCTCGCCTTCGGTGAAGCGCTTTACTTCGAGGCCGCCACCCTCGCGTTCCTGTTTAGCATCGCCGAGCTGCTGGAGCGGTACTCGATGGATCGCGCCCGGAACTCGCTCCGGGAGTTGATGGACCTCTCGCCGGACGAAGCGACCGTCAAGCGAGACAGTAGTACGGAGACGGTTCCAGTCGACGAGGTCGCTGTCGGTGACGTCGTCGTCGTGAAACCGGGCGAGAAGATCCCACTCGACGGGACCGTCGTCGACGGTGAAAGCGCAGTCAATCAGGCGCCCATCACGGGCGAAAGCGTGCCCGTCGACAAGGCGATGGGAGACGAGGTGTACGCCGGTACGATCAACGAAGAGGGGTATCTCGAGGTGGAGGTTACCTCCGAGGCCGGCGATAACACGCTCTCGCGTATCGTGGAGATGGTCGAAGACGCTCAGTCAAACAAGACCGAGCGTGAGCAGTTCGTCGAGCGCTTCTCGGCGTACTACACACCGGTCGTCGTCGCCTTCGCGGTCTTGACGACAGTGGGGAGCCCGTACGTCCTCGGAACCACGTGGCCGACGGCCGTCGTCTACGGGCTGACACTCCTCGTACTCGCCTGCCCGTGTGCGTTCGTCATCTCGACGCCCGTCTCCGTGGTGTCGGGGATCACGAGCGCTGCTAAGAACGGGGTCCTGATCAAGGGCGGCAACCACCTCGAAGCGATGGGGAGCGTCGACGTCGTCGCGTTCGACAAGACCGGGACGCTCACGAAAGGGGAGCTCACCGTCACCGACGTCGTTCCACTGAACGAAAATTCCGAAGAAGATGTCCTCCGGTGTGCGCGTGGGCTCGAACAGCGGAGCGAACATCCCATCGGCGAGGCAATCGTCGCTGAAGCCGGCAGCGCAGGGGTCGCCGAGCGCGAAATCGATGACTTCGAGAGCATCACTGGGAAGGGTGTTCGTGCCGATCTCGATGGGACCCCCCATTTCGCAGGCAAACCGGGGCTGTTTGAGGAGTTAGGTTTCGACCTCTCGCACGTCCACGCGACGACCGACGGTGGCGTCGTGACACAGACAGCCCGTCAGATGTGCGACCGGAATAACTGTCTTGACCTCCTCGAAGAGACCGTCCCTCAACTCCAGGCAGAAGGGAAGACCGTTGTGCTCGTCGGAACCGAAGACGAACTTGAAGGTATCGTCGCCGTGGCCGACGAGATCCGTCCCGAAGCAGCGCGAACGATCGCTCGACTCAGAGATCTCGGCGTCTCACGGACGGTCATGCTGACCGGCGACAACGAGCGAACTGCTCGCGCGATCGCCGACCAAGTCGGAGTCGACGAGTACCGGGCAGAACTGCTTCCCGACGAGAAAGTGGCTGCCGTCGAGGAGCTCATCGAGGAACACGAGGGCGTCGCGATGGTCGGTGATGGGATCAACGACGCCCCGGCGCTCGCGACGGCAACGGTGGGTATTGCGATGGGCGCGGCCGGGACGGACACCGCGTTGGAGACGGCCGACATCGCGCTGATGGGTGACGACCTCGCAAAGCTCCCGTATCTCTACGAGCTCGCGAACGACGCAAACGGCGTCATCCGGCAGAATATCTGGGCCAGCCTCGGTGTCAAAGCCGGACTTGCTCTCGCGGTTCCGTTCGGGTACGTCCCCATCTGGCTCGCCGTCCTCGCCGGCGACGCGGGGATGACGATGGCCGTGACCGGGAACGCAATGCGACTCTCTCGCGTCGAACCGGAGACAGAGAACAACTGACGCTTGAGAGTCGTAATACCGGACATTACGAATTTATCAGATCAAAACGTATGAGTCAACACGGGCATGCTCACGAAGAGACGGAAGAATATGAACTAACAACCGAAACAGACAGCAGTACGCGCCGACTTGCCCTCGTAGCGGTCGTCAATTTCCTTGGCTTCCTTGCCGAATTGGCTGGTGGACTCCTCTTCGGTTCGGTCGCTCTCATCAGCGATGCGCTCCACATGCTATTCGACATGCTTGCGTACGCAATGGCGTTCGGCGCGAGCTACACCGCGGAACGATTCGAAGGCGGTGCTGAGTGGTCGTACGGACTCCATCGACTGGAGCCGGTTGCTGCGTTTCTCAACGGGATACTGCTCGTTCCGATGGTCGGGTACATCCTGTGGGAATCGTATCAACGGTTCCTGGACCCGGTTGAGATCGATCCGACAATGACGCTGATCATCGCCGGCGGCGGCTTGCTTGTCAACTTGGGATCGGTCTATATCGTACAAGGGGGCGAGATGAGCCTCAACGAGCGCGGCGCATTCTATCACCTTCTCGGCGATGCCGGTGGATCAGTCGCGGTGATCATTTCGACACTCGCCGTCGTCACGTTCGATTTACCTGTCGCCGACCCGGTGGCTGCCATCCTCATCGGCGTGTTAGTGCTCGTTTCGGCAGGAAAGGTACTCCGCGGAAGCACCTCAATCCTCTTAGAACGGAGCCCTATCTCACCGGATAAACTTCGAAATGAACTGACAGCTGTCGATGGCGTTGAAGACGTCGACGACATACACGTCTGGCAAGTATGTAGTCAGTTGACCGTAGCGACAGTGCGTCTTCAGTATGAGCCCACATCACTAGACCAACATCAGGCGATCCGCTCTCGCGTCCATCAGCTTCTTTCCGACCATGGAATCGATCACGCAACCGTCGAACTAGTGGGTGAGATGGAGAGGGACCCGGAGACTGCCGACAACACGAGTCACAACCACTGATTTTCAAATGACAGAAATAACGACACGGATTCAGTCTGTCGGGAGTGCAGTTGGGCTCACGTACGGCTCAACGGTTATTGGGTCGGTAATTGTCACCATCGGTGCCGCACTGCTGGGCGCATTCGGGGTCGATGTAACCGCTCGTCCATCGTTGCGCCTCGTAATGAGCACGATCTTGTTACAGGGGGTGACATTCGGAGGGCTCTCAATCCTCTATCTCAGATTCCGAGATCTCGACTTCGAATTCGTTTCGCTTTCGATTCCGGACAGGCGAGATGTTGCTGTAACCATCGGGGGGGTAGGTACACTCCTCGGATTACTCATTGTCGCATCACGCGTTATCTCCTCGCTCGGACTGGAATCAGCAGAAAACCAAGTAGTAACAGTTGGTCAGCAAAATCCGACAGCTTTTCTAATTCTCATTCCTCTATCGTTTCTGCTAGTCGGTCCGGGCGAAGAGCTGTTATACCGAGGACTGGTTCAGGGGACACTCCGAGAAACGCTACATCCAACCCGTGCAATCGTTCTTGCGAGCGCCCTCTTCGCATCGATCCATCTCTTCTCGTTGAGTGGAGAAGGGAAGCTCGTGTACGTCGGTATCGCATTCGTTCTAGCTCTGGTACTCGGTGCGACCTACGAGTACACCGATAACCTCGTTGTTCCGGCTCTGATTCACGGTGCGTACAATGCGATTCAATTCACGAGCGCGTATCTGACGGCAACAGGTGGAATGTAACTGTTTGCTATCTGTGGGTCTCAGATCTCAGTTCTTTCGACAGCAAACCCTTAGTTTGCTTGTGAAGCCCGTCCGACTGTTGCCGAACATATTCGCTTGCCTTCTCAAAAACAGGGATTCTGCAGTCCTCGTTTGTCGCGACAGCCCAATGTGTCGAATGAACCATGACGACACCTTTCGGTGCCCCCGGAACCGGACTGTCCCGGCGAGAATTTCTTGCTGCGACCGGCGTGACGGGCGTATCGGCGTTGGCGGGTTGTTCGTCGAAGACGATTAACGCGCCGACGGCGGCCACGAACACTCCGAACGAGGCACAGACATCTCCGTCAGATCTCCCCTACACCAGCCCTCCGACAGTCGTCAACGTCGACGAACAGGGCGGGTCAGTGACGATGGGGACGCAGCCGGCGCGACACGCCGTCCACCCGCTCGATTCGATGGGCGGGCCGGTCGAGTTCCCCCGCGTCTGGGCGTGGCAGGCCGACGACCACGATCCGAGCGTCCCGGGTCCGATCCTCCGGACGACCGAGGGGAACGACATGGAGGTGACGCTCGACAACACGAACGGGCGCCGGCCGCACACGATCCACTTCCACGGCGTCACCAAGTCGTGGAAGAACGACGGCGTCCCGACGTCGACCGGGATCAAAGTCCCCGCGGGCGAGAAGCACACCTACGAGATCCCGGCGAACGTTCCGGGGACGCACCTGTATCACTGTCACCTCCAGACCCACCGCCACATCGATATGGGGATGTACGGGATCTTCCGGGTCGATCCCGAGGGCTACGAGCCGGCGGACCGGGAGTACTTCATGACGATCAAAGACTGGGACTCGCGGATCCCGAAGAAGTGGGGCGGCGAGGGGAACTTCACGTACGACACGACCTCGCGGACGCCGGACGTCTTCACCGTCAACGGGAAGAGCGCGCCCCGGACGCTCCACCCCGAACAGGGGTCGCCGATCATCGTCGATCAAGGCGATTTGGTCCGCGTACACCTCGTCAACGGTGGGTACATGTCGCACCCGATGCATATCCACAACCATCGCTTCCAGCGCGTCGAAAAGGACGGCGGGGTCGTTCCGGAAGCCGCCAGACACGACATCGACGTCACGAACATCGCCCCCGCGGAACGGCACACGATCGAGTTCACGGCCGACGCGGACCCCGGGATCTACCTCATGCACTGCCACAAGGTCAACCACGTGATGAACGGGTCGTTCTACCCCGGCGGCATGCTTACCGGCGTGGTGTACCGCTCCGTCATGGACTCGGACATCTTCAGTCAGCTCATGGAGTACGCCGGCTACGAACCGAACTGACGCGATCTGACACGGACTTCTGAACCGTCCCGAAGAACTCTACAGGACGGTTCCACGCATATACAGACTCTGAGGGCAGTCACGAGGTCCGTCTCGGGGGGAACGAGAGAGACAGATAATTGTGTGTGAGTCACTAACCCCTCGCAATGACCCAGAAAGGCGGAAAAGGGGGCGCTGGTGCTGACAGACCGAAACCTCGACGAAGGTCGCTCCGCCTACTCGTCTTGGTTGCTGTCGGGATCAGTCTCCTTTCTCTGATCCCGACAGTTTCGGCCCACGGTGGCGCTGAATCGTCGGGACTCTCACAATCGCACGGGTTGGCGATCGCTGGTATCGGTGCTCTCGTAGTCGGTACGCTCATCCTCCTCAAGCGAAGGGGGCGGGTCTCGCCGAGAACCGCTCTATACGGAATTGCGGTCGGCATCGGTGTTGCTATCGCCGGCGCGATCATCTTCGAAGGCCTGGCCCCGGATCCGACGTATCAGGCGGACTCGATGCCGTTCCCGCGGTCGTGGTATCAGCCGCTCGCGATCGGAACCGGCCTGCTAGTCGTGGTCGCGAGTTTCGTCACCGGACTCGTGCGATGGACGACACGTCCCCGGTACATGGCTCTCGGCATGCTGCTCGGTGGCTGGATACTGTACCCGTATCTACTGCCCGGATTCAGCGGCTACACCAACCCGATCGGGTACGGGATCGTCCTCGCGACACCACTACTCGTCGGCTACATTCTCTGGAACGACGTTGGCACGGCACTGTCGACGATCCTTCGGGATCCGGTGGCGCGTCGGTTCGGATTCAGCGTCGGAGCCATGGTGAGCCTCTTCTTTATGGCGACGACGGGATACCTATCCTTCTTTAGTGAGGAGGGCGCTCCGCAAGAGACGACCGTGGCGGTTCTGAACGTACTGTATCAGATCGTGCGATGGCCCACCCTCGAGGTTCTGCTCCCCGACGTTCCGTTTTTCATCGCGATCTCTCCCGGTGTGGTCATCGTGATTGGACTCCTCGGCGTCCTCGTGGGGTTGAACGCGGCCGCCGTCGCTCACTCGTGGCGTCTCGATCAGCAGGCGGGAGCAACACAGAGCACAGCCGGGACGGCGACAGTCGTCGGTGCGTGTACGTGTGGGTGTTGTGGTCCCCTCGTCTCCCAAGTCGCTGTCATCGCGGCCGGCCCGACGATCGCGGCACCAATATACTGGATCTTCGTCGATTCAGCGTCGCCGCTCAGTTCAATATTCCTGTTAGGGAGCATCGCACTGTTCACCGGAACGCTCGTGTATTCGATCGACTCCCCGACACCCGTCCGGCAGGACGCGTCTGAGCTCAGTGCGGGAGTCACCGAGTAAACATCCCGGCCACGTCGATCCACGGCTGCTGATCGTTCATCGAGACTTGTTGAACACGAAGCGCGGACCCCCAGACGTAGTAACCCGAATTAGAACGCTTCAGACGGACTGACACTGTGACTTTGGGGGCGGTACCGGACAGAACCGCTACGGACTAACGCGGAATTCGCCATGTTTCATCCCGAGGAAGTACGCGACCA
This sequence comes from Haloparvum alkalitolerans, assembly GCF_050122995.1. Taxonomy (GTDB): domain Archaea; phylum Halobacteriota; class Halobacteria; order Halobacteriales; family Haloferacaceae; genus Haloparvum; species Haloparvum alkalitolerans. The sequence goes on along the minus strand of NZ_JBNLIA010000006.1, from coordinate 37,323 downwards.
CCGAGAACGCGATCATCGAGGGAAGAACCATCATAAAGACGGTCGAGGGTGTCATCACAGCGGTTAGCGCGACCGTTGCGACGGCGACGATCACGGCGAGTGGAACTACCGAACGCAGGAAATCGAATTCCATGGGGGTAGTAGTGTCTGGACAGGATTAGTCCTTTAGAAACAGAAGCGATGCGGATCCGGGTGGCGACCTCAACGATCGGATCGACGGTGCTCAAATGATAGATAGCTACTCTTTACACCGTATCGGTAGGCTCGGATCCGCGATCGTTTGGAGGCCGTATCCCTTACCTGAGTAGCTTCCGCCGAGTGTTTACGGCGAGCAACCCACCGCTGGCAATAACCGCAGTCGCTGCCGTCAGCGGATTGAAGAACCCGACGGCCAACGCCACGAGTGCGATACCGTTGTAGGAGAACGCGAGGAGATTGTTCTGTTTCACGCGACGGCGGGCCGCTCCCGCAAGGTCGAACGCGGTTTCGACGGAGCGGATGTCGTCGTCGACAATCGCAACATCGGCGGCGTCGGCGGCCAACGCCGTCCCGCCGCCCAGCGAGATGCCGAGGTCGGCGGCGGCGAGCGCCGGCGCGTCGTTGGTACCGTCACCGACCATCGCAACCTGCCCATCAGATTTGAGCCGCCGGATCGTCGCCGTCTTCCCCTCCGGCGGAACCGTCGCAAAGACGTGCGTCACGGCGTCGTGTCGCTTGAAGAAGTCTGTCGCCTCCTCGTCGTCGCCGGTCAGGACGACGATCTCCGTGCCCCGCTCCCCAAGCCGAGAGACGGTGTCATCCCAGCCGTCTCGCGGCTCGTCCCCGACGACGATCAGCCCCTCTGCTGTCCCGTCACGACCGACGACGACCGGAAGCTGTCCGAATCCCTGAGCGTCGGCGACCCGAGACCGGATGTCGTCGTTAACGGTCCACCCCTGTTCTGCGAATAGATCGAGGTTCCCGACGAGGTACGACGTGTCGCCGATCACGCCTTCGATACCCGACCGATGGTTCGTGAACTCGCGTATCTGACCGACGTCTTCCGTTCCGACCGCGTCATCTCCCGAGTCCGGCTGAGCCGCTGCGGCGTCGCCATCGTCACTCCCGGCGAACGCCGTCGTGATAGCGTTCGCGGCGGGGTGTGACGCCCGTTGTTCGAGTGCGGCGACGGCGTCGAGTAACTCGGGAGGCGCGTCCGCTTCGATCACCTCCATCTCTCCGGTTGTGAGTGTCCCCGTCTTATCGAAGACGACGATATCGACGTCGCGGAGCCGTTCGAAGACTGTTTCGTCGAAGATGATGATCCCGCGCCGGAGCGCACTGGAGAGGCTCTTCGCGACCGACAGGGGCGTCGCAAGTCCGAGGGCCCACGGCGAGCCGGCAAGGATGATCAACAGCGCGAGGAGGAGGGCATCTGGCAGGCCCATCCCAAATGCGAGTACACCGACGCTGCCGACCGCGACAGCGGCTCCGACGACGAGGAAGACGGCGTACGACGCGAGTTGGTCGGCGTGGCGTTGGACGCCGTGAGTCGCGCTCTGTAGGTCCCAGACGGCGGTCGTTATCCGGTCGATACTACTCGTTACGTCTGGGCCGACACGGACCAACGCTGCACCGTCCGTCACGATCGACCCCCCGATCACGTCGTCTCCGGCGCGTTTGAGCACCGGAAGCGATTCACCTGTCACGATCGCTTCGTCGACGGTACAGCTGTCTTCAACCAGTTCACCGTCTATTGGAACACGTTCGCCCTGTCGAACGAGCACGACATCCCCTGTATTGAGATTCTCCACGCGAACTTCCTCAGTCTCTCCGTCCGAGTCGTACGTTCGTGCACTCTCGACCTGTGATATGGTGAGCTCGGTGAGACGATCAAGTGCCCGCTGTTTGATTGACGATTCGTAGAATACCATCGCGGTAACCGCGGCCGTGACGATGATCGCGAGATCATAGAAAATGTCGTTTTGCCCGAGGATAACGGCAGCCGTACTGTACGCGTACGCGCTGATGGCGGTGAGCGCGACCAACAGATCGGTGTTCGGGCGTCGCATTTTGAGACTGATATACGCGCCACGCAACACTGGCAGACCGGTAAAGACGAGAATGATACCAGTCATCACGAAATACAGTCGGAGGAACACGAACGCCCCTTGACTGTCTAGCCGAAATGCGCCCTCAAATATTTGGAGCGCTTGCCAGTCGAAAATCGACGCGAGCTGCGCTGGATAGAGGATCGCAACGTATGGGACCAACAGAAACGCACCGAAGAGGAACCCAACGGAGTATCGCATCCCCAAGAGCTGGTCGTCTCGGCGCTTTCGAATCCCACCCATCTCCCGTGATCGACGTGTCGTGCCACCGGCCTCTCCCACGTCTGATGAGGCATCCTCACGGAGATACGCCGTGTACCCCAGAGTGCTCAACGCCTCGCGCAACGATTCCTTCGAAGCAGTGTCTGGATCGTATTCAACTCGGATCGTCTCCGTGACGTAACTCGCCTCGGCACTAGTCACTCCCTCTTGTTTTTCGGCGAGAGATTCAAGATACGCCTCACACGTCGCGGAGTACATGCCGTCGATCCGGAGAAACGTCCGAGAACGATGCTGATCAGTAGGAACCGCGTCTTCCTCTTGGTCGATCCCGTTCTCAGTTGTCTGGGTGGTATCGAGGGAATCGGGAGCTCCAAGCGTCGTGTACACATCGTGACATCCACTTGAACAGAATGACCGCTCACTAACAGTCTCGAATGTGGAAGATTGAATCACACGACCACACAAGTCACAGTTGCCAGTCATATCTCAGTATCGGTGGGTCTGTCTGTCCGATATCAGATCGATATAAATAGAGATGATGGTACACCCTTTGTTTCCCAAAGTGGTCAAGTGGTAGAGTATCAATCGCTTATACCTCGGTACGCAGGTCGTGTTTATGTTGTTGTTGCTCTCTCCTACTCAGACACACTCTGTAGTAAATATCGTGTCGATCGATGATATCCACGCCTATGCAGTACATCCTGTCGATATTATAATATATAGGAGGACTCAAAAAACATAAATAATAGTATGTTTTAATAACGGAACGAAGGCACGCATCAAATCTATCCTCCGAGATTGTGGGAAGTTGAGACTACAACGGGTTCAGCGGGACTGTGATGCGTGGTTTCGGACGAATAGATGAGCGGAAACTGATTCAGATCGCTTTCTGACCGGAGGTTATTGTTGGATGTTCAACTAATCCGGCGTGTTTCTGAGGCCGCGGGTAGTGTAGCCACTCAGACGCCGTGCTACCATAGGTAGAGGGCCTCGCTATCCGATTCCTGTTTCCTTCTTCAGCAGCGTCAGCGTATTGTCGGCTGTTACGATCGGCGAATGTTCGTACTCGCCAGTCAACTCGACCTGCACGAGCAGATCGACAGCTCGCCAGATCGAGTACAGCAGACACGCGAACGCGAAATAGAAGAATCGCAACCCGAAATCCTTCGACGTTGTCGCGGCCATGAATCGCTTGATCGACCTATACCCACTCTCAATTTCCCACCGGTAGCCATACTCAGTGAGGTGTCCGCTTCCTCGATTCGTCATGAACACCGAGTACTGCCGGTGGTCATCGTGCTCGGAGTCCTCTTTCCGACGGTAGATCAGCGTCGTCTCGTGCCACTCGTTCTTCCCGAGATGGAGTTTCCGATCGGTCTCGTACCGGTCTTGCCCCCGCTGGAGTAATCGTTTTGCCTGAGCTTTCTCACTCGTCTGCATCCGCTTCGGCACGACATAGGAAAGCCCACGCTGGCTGATCATCTCTAGAATGTGCTGGCTGTCGAACTCCCGATCCATCAGCACATTATCGACGTGAACGAGCTCTTCAGCCGAATCCAGCAAGTCCTCGACGATCTCCTTGCGTGACTCGCCTTTCTGGACTGGGCGGGCATCAAGGACGAGCGGGACAGCGTTACCGACCAACTGGACTGTCGCCCACTGGTAGGCGTATTCGTCGGTCTTCTCCTTCGTTCCGATTATCTCGTCCTCGTGGCCTGCGCGGTCGCCCGTGAAGGGATCATCCTCAGTGATGTCGATTGCGACGATACCCGCCCGGAAGAACTCCTCCGTCCCCGCAAGTTCGTTGGTGAGTTGCTGGACCGCCTGTCGGTACATCTCGCGGATCTGCTCAATGGAGAGATCACGAATCTGGTCGCGATGGCCGTGCCCGAGTGGTGTTCGCTCACGCGTCGATTCGTGGATGAAGCTGCGAGCGCCCTCGTTGGCGGCCAAGTTCTCGCGGAGCCCGAGATAGGTCTGTAAGCCCCAGTAGGCGTTCTCGGGAATCTCACAGTCCTCGCCACGATTGAGCGAGAACGCGGGGAACACGACGCGACTGACGTGGTCGGTGATATTCCCTGCCTCGTCAAGGATGGTCTGGTCGTCAGGGTCCGATTCAGTAGCGTCGTGGCCTCGATCCAAGAGGTTTCGTTCTGGCTCGCGTGGTACAGCGACATCCGCGTTCTGCGCTTTGATCAGGATCGTTCGAGCCGCTTTCTGAACCGTCTCGCGAAGCCCATCGGTAAAGCGCGTATGCCAACTGCGCCAGAGTGTCGATTGGTCGGGGACGGACTCCAACTCAAGACGCTCACGGAGTTCGGAATGGCTGTCGAGGTACTTGAGGAGTGCAGTTTCGTGCTCCCATCCGTGGAGTTCCTTCAGGACGAACACGCGAAAGAGGGTGTCCATCTCGTAGCGTGTCAAACCTCCATAGCAGTCGTGGGTGTTGAACTGGAAGTAAGCCAGCGGGAGTGACCAGACGAACTCCTCGACCGAGTCGTGGCTATCGTGGTCGAACCACGTCTCTGAGACTGTCTGCACATCTGATTCCAGCCCCGCGAGCGACGTTCGGTCGTAGAGCGGTGTCGTGTCATAGACTGGCCACGCAACGTGCGGTCGGTGTGCGATCCGCCGAAAGACAGTGCGTCGAGATTCACGAGTCGGTGACACGATAAGAAAATAATTCGATTAATAGCGCCGTTCTGTCGATACGACGCTCTAAGTTGTTGACTAGTACACTTGACAGTCAGGCGTCAGGGTTGCGAGGCATAATCTTAACCGTAGCCGAGCGTGCGCGGTCGCTGATCATCGCGTTCAGGTACTGGCTTCCCTCGTACTTTTCGCGATAGGCTTCGTCGATACGGTCGTTAATCGATCCGTCAACCGGCTCGAAAGTGGCCTCCTTCGTCATGCCAGCGGCTTCAATGCGACCGGCGTTTTCTCGGACTGCAGCCTGATACCAACTAGAGTCCTGACCGTTGTAGGCACGCACGTAGAGGGCGTCATCCACTCGAACAGACCAGATCCACGTTGGCGTGCCGTACGTCTCACCGTCTTCACGGAATGGTGCAACGTGCAGGTCGTCCGATTCAACGATTTCACTCAGTTCTTCTTCTGGCCATTCGGGCATTAGTGGGTTCTCCTCGCAATCGATCGTCCGTATCGTTTCTTACTCGTCGGTACTTCGCTTGCGTGTGATTTCACCGATACCAGCATTCGCAGAGCAGTTCGGACAAGCAAACACGCGACCCGTATCATCACTGAATACCCGTATGAAGCGTTCGGACACGTGGCCGTCGCAGTTCTCACACACTGGCATAGGCTAACACGCGTGCTCCATCACTGAACGCAAGGACCGGTCAGTCGTCATGGTGGCGGGTTTAGCTATCTGACTTCGGGTACTCCTCGTCAGTAACGTGGTCCAGCCAAGTGACGGCTTCTCCGTCTTGCTCCTCTTGGATAGCGATGTGGGTCATAGCCTTATCTGGCGTCGCGCCGTGCCAGTGTTTCTCGCCCGGTGGGAACCAGACCACGTCACCGGCTCGGATCTGCTTGATTTCTCCGCCTTCACGCTGGACGAGCCCACAGCCGCTCGTCACTATCAGCCGCTGGCCGAGTGGGTGAGTGTGCCACGCGGTCCGAGCACCTGGTTCGAACGTAACGCTTGCCGCCGCCGCGCGGGCCTCCCCCTGTGGGTTGAACAGGCCGTCAATTCGAACATCTCCGGTAAAGTAGTCCTCGGGCCCTTCGTACGTCGGGAGTGAACTGGCGTCTGTTACCTCCATGTTTGTTCCTCGACTCTACATTGGATGCCCTGCAATTTGGATTCAATGCTATCTTATTAGCCCGTTTAAATAGGGGTATTTGTGATGGCTGTTCAACCCACGTCCTTCAATGGATGTACACTGGAACAAGGGACGAGTTCGTACCATAATAGCACATACCGTGTTGGCTTCGACGAGACATTTCCTGGACGACTGGGGAGAGTATATAAACGGGCTAATCAGTTAGGGCAGTATACAAATCAGCTCTTCTCGTAGATACGGCTATGTCTGAATACGAAGACTCGGCGACGTCGTCCAATGACGTGTCTGGCGGCCACTCGGATATCAAGACAGCTATCGTGACGGGCGCGAACAGCGGGCTCGGCTTCGAGGTGACGAAGGGTCTCGCCGAGCGCGGCACACACGTCGTGATGGTGTGTCGAAGCATCGAACGAGGAGAAAACGCAAAACAAGAGATCGAAACGGAACTCCCGGAATCATCATTGACGGTACATGAACTCGATCTTGCCGATCTCGATTCGCTCGCGGCGTTCGCTGAGTGGTTCGAGTCGACGTACGACGAACTTCACCTGCTCTGTAACAACGCTGGTGTAATGGCTATCCCACGGAAGGAGACAGCGGAGGGTTTCGAGTATCAGTTCGGCGTGAATCATCTTGGACACTTCGCACTCACCGCCCATCTTCTCCCCGTGTTGACACGGACAACCGAGGAATCACGCGTCATCACCCAGAGCAGTGTCGCCCACCGAAACGGTGAAATCGACTTCGACGACCTTCACGGCGAAAAGTCCTACAGCGCGTGGGGAGCCTACGGGCAGTCGAAACTCGCAAACGTCCTGTTCGGGTACGAACTCGACCGTCGGCTTCCCGACGAGGCGAACGTGAAGAGTATCGTCTGCCATCCCGGCTGGGCCGCAACAGACCTCCAGTTCCGCGGTCCTCGACAGTCAGGGTCTCGTCTCCGCCTCTGGATGATGAAACTTGCTAACACCGTGATCGCCCAGAGCGCCGAACGGGGCGCAGAGCCGATGCTCTATGCCGCGACCGAACCGAAACTTGAGGGCGGTCAGTTCGTCGGTCCCGATGGCTTCCGAAATATGCGCGGCTCGCCCGAAGTCCAGGAATCGAGCGACCGTTCCTACGATGTGGACACCGCCCAGCGACTGTGGGAAGTATCTGAAGAGCTTACTGGCGTCTCATTCGACCTAGACCTACCTGAAGCAAACTGGCAATAGAGAGTTCCCAAGAGCGCGGGATTGGACTGTCCGACTGAGCGGCGAGTCTCTGCCTGTCTCTGCTCACGACGTAGCCGACACGCATTTGCGGAGGTTATTGACCGGCGAGGGGTTTCAGGACGTTTCCATTAGCGACCGTTTGACTGATGAGTCGGTGTTCTGCTCGACGGAGCAAATCCGAGGCAGCGGGTGCCGAGATATCGAGTTCCTGTGCAACGTCGTCCGTCGATGCGGTTCGTGGTGATTCGTAGTATCCGAGCGAAAAGGCGACGCGGATCGCTTCGTACTGCCTGTCGGTCAGCCCGAACTGCGCCCGCTCGTCGGGATGCTCAGGATCAGACGAGATGTTGAGTAGTTCGAAAGGGAGCCCATACATTTGACAGCGGTCTCGCAAAGTGCTGAGTGCGTCGTAGTCGGCGAACACTTTTCGTTCGATCCATCCCTCCCCGGTTATGGTCGCGTCCAGCAGCACGCCTTCGAACTGCGTCGGGTCGTGTGACTCAAGCAGATCAGTCGTTCGCTCGGCGAGGATCTGGTAGAACCAGCCGTCCGGCGCTTTCCCAACCGACCGCACGTCAACGATCTCAGGTTGGTCGCTAGCCTCGGCTTCGAACGTCTCTCGTTCGTCAGCTGGAATACTGACCATGAAGATGTATCGGTCCTCGTCGAGCCGGATCATCTGAGAGAGCGAGATTTCTTTATTCGGAAGCGACCGAGCGAGCTTGACGAAAGGGAGTGCGTCCGACGACAGGAGAATTTCTGCGGCGATAGCCATATCGATCAGTCAGTGCTGGAGCATATAATACATACCCGACGACGATAGTCGTTCGAGCTGTGCGCTGGATGCGCGGCGCATCAGTTCGACGCGGCTTCTCCGTCTCCCGGTTTGAGAATGATCTTCCCACGGGCGTGTTTCTCTTCGCTCAGTCGGTGGGCCTTTCGCGCTTGCGAGAGTGGCAACACCGTATCGAGCGTCACCGAGACAGTGTCGTCTTCAAGGAGTTCGGTGATCTCCGCGAACCATTCCCGATTCCAGCGCACGTTCGTCATTATCGCTTCCACGCCGTGTTGGTTCGCCAGTTCTTGCTGTTCGTCCGTGGGGGGACTCGGAAGTTTGTCGATGATTCCCCCAGGCTTGAGCACTTCGAGGGATCGATCGAACGTTTCGCCGCCGACGCCGTCGATTACCCCGTCGACTGGGTCGAGCACCTCTTCGAAGCGTCGCTCTCGATAGTTGACGAACTCGTCGACACCAAGCTCTCGGAGATAATCCTCGTTCGACCCCGAGGCGGTGCCGATGACGTGGAGCCCGCGGTGCTTCGCGAACTGGACGGCGAAGTGACCCACGCCACCAGCTGCGGCGTGGACGAGGACGCGTTCGTTTGCCTCCAGTTCGAGCGCGTCCAGCGCTTGCCACGCGGTTAGCGCCGTCATCGGGACGCCAGCCGCCTCCTCGAAGGAGAGCGGTGCCGGTTTTCGCATGAGTTCCACCTCAGGAGCCACCATCGCTTCCGCGTACGTGCCGCCACCGTCCGGGAACCCGACGAGACCGTACACCTCGTCGCCGACCGCCAGTTCACTCACTTCGGGGCCAGTTTCGGTAACGACCCCAGCGGCGTCCCACCCGACCGTCCACGGGAGCTCCCGCTGCTCCACCATTCCTTTCCGAGTCATCCAGTCAACAGGGTTCACCCCGGCGGCGCGGACATCCAAGCGCACCTCACCAGTCGTGGGTTCGGGTTCTTCGACGTCTTCGTACTGCAGAACCTCCGGGCCCCCGTACTCGTGAATGCGTACTGCTTTCATAGGCTATAGAATACGTCAAGGGCCGGTAGACCAAGGGGGAGGTGCTAACTAGATAGAGTGTTTAAATTCACAATGCTGGATGATTTATGGGGGCGGATCAACGAGAGCACCGTCAGAACGGGACTACGGCTGGACCTGGTCGAGCGGCCGGATCAGGACCTCGTTGATGTCGACGCGCTCCGGTTGTGTGACGACGAACGTAATGGTTCGCGCGATGTCCTCGGGGGCGAGCGCGTCCATCGACCCGACGTACTCTTTGACCCCCGCCTGGAGTTCATCGTCAGGAATGTGATCGAGGAGTTCGGTGTCGACCGCACCCGGTTCGATTGTGGCGACGTGGATACCAGCGTCGGCGACGTCGAGGCGGAGCGAGTCCCCGAACATCTTCACGCCGGCTTTCGCCGCGTTGTAGTGGGCGCTGTTCTCCTGAAGGAACCGCCCGACGACGGACGAGAGGTTGACGATATGCCCCCTCTCCTGTTCCATCATCGTCGGAACGACAGCGTGCGTGAGTTTGATGAGCCCGCTGAGGTTCACGTCGATGGTCGTCTGGAGTGTCTCGCGGTCCGCCTCCGCGATGTGCGCGAGTGGCATGACTCCGGCGTTGTTCACGAGAATATCGATGCGGCCGTACTCGTCCAGCGTCGCTTCCACGAGGTCGTCGATGTCGTCGTCGTTCGTGATATCCGTCGGCACGACGAGCGCCTCACCGTCGGTGTCCTCGATGTTGGCTTCGAGTGCTTCGAGTTTCTCTGCCCGCCGAGCGGCGATCACGACACTTGCCCCCCGAGAGGCAAGTGACTCCGCGGTCGCACTCCCGATACCGGAAGACGCCCCGGTGACGATCGCAACCTGTCCATCCAGTTCAGAACCGAATTCTGTTGACATCGATTGAACAGAGGTCTGGCGTCGGCTTCGAGATTATCCTATACTAAGAGCGCGTTTAAGTAGGCTGATCGGACAGCCGAACTGTGCACGCGGAACCCACCCTCGCACGACAGAGGGCCGCCGAACGGTTTCACCAATACGTTCACTGGGATAGCAGCGCACTCTCATCAGTGTCGCACTAAGGCCGCAGCGACCCCGAAAGCGTCGAATTCAACGACTTCTTCGGATTCCAGAGAGGAACGAGAATTCGCTACTTCGAGGGTTTTCGAGCCGATGTGGAGCGTGAAGCGTGGCAGAAAGCAGTTGCTGTTCGCCGCGGCGGAGGAGCCCCGACATCGACGGCTGTGAGATTCCTAATTCGTCAGCGAGCGCTTCGGCGGTGGTCTGTCTCGGGCGTTCGTAATACCCCCGAGAGAGCGCAAGCACCAACGCCTGGTACTGTCTCTCGGTTAATCCGTACGGCGCGGAATCCGTCGACGGTGCAACGTCGTAGTCGACCGAGACGACCTCCATCGAGATGCCGTTATTCTCGCAGGCGGTCTGGAAATCGGTGAGGGCAGTGTAATCTTCGAACAGCTTTTCTTCGAGCCAGCCGTCCGGCGTGACGGTTATCGCACCCATGAGCACTGCATCCGGGCTCGCCTCGAACGCCTCGGCGATGGATTCGTCCAGCCGCACGGTTAACTTGAGTACGGCTTTGCCGCTCGCCTCATCGAGCTTCGTCACTTCAACCACCTCCTCTAACACCGAGAACTCCTCCTCAGAGGGACTCTCGGAGCTTTTGACCTCAATAACAAACATCTGCTGACGTGGTTGAATCGAGAGTGTATGTATACACGAAATTTGGCGTGATTGTATCGAATCAGCGACGCCTACGAGCGGTAGCGAAGGTGAACTGAGATGGAGTTTAGCTATGATCGTCATTTTGGATCATGCTCCCAGTATACAAGGCGTTATCTTACCCTACAGAACGGCCATATAGCTCGTCGTAATGCCGATCTAATGCTGTAAGAGCGTCCTTCGCGTCTTCAGTTAGACGGTACTCGTTCGTCCGCTTGTCCAACTGCGACTTCTCCAAGTAGCCCATTTCACACAGGTCGTCGAGGTTCGGATACAGGCGTCCGTGATTGATTTCGCTCCGGTACATGGTTTCGAGCCGGCGCTTAATTTCTAAGCCGTAGCAGTCCTCGTCAGAGGCCCCAATTGCGTAGATGGCATGTATGAGATCCCGCTGGAACGAGGTGAGATGATACCACGATTCCTCAATCTCACCGGGCATGAGCGACGGCGGTGTCGGTTCAACATTGTTGTATCGTTCGTCTGTATCCATGGTGTGAGAGGGGATTGGGTATGATTCGAGGTGGTCCGTGCCGATTCAGTCAATGATGTTCTGAATCAATTGATCGATTTTTATGCGTGTGCTCAGGCTCGCTTTACTACGGCCTCTGTTGATGGAGAGATCATGTCGGATCTCTAGCTTTCAGGTTTCACCATAACCTTAATCGCCTCACGGTCGTCCATCGCTTGGTAGCCCTTGGAGACGCCTTCTAGCCCGACAGTCTTCGTAAAGATCGGCGACGGATCGAGAATGCCCTGAAGAACGTCGTCCAGGAGTTCCTCGGCATAATTCCGGACAGGTGCAGGACCACCGATAAACGAGGCGTTGCTGTAGAACAGCGGTGCGAGGAACTCGGCACTTTCGACGTGGGGCACGCCGACGTACCCGATATTCCCGCCAGGACGGACTACTTCAGCAGCAGTTTCGAGCGACGACGCTGCACCGACGCATTCGAGGACGTGATTCGCGCCACCGTAGGTCAGTTCTCGGGCTTGCTCTATAGCCTCTTCACCGCGAGTCGAAACGACATCGGTCGCCCCGAACTCTTGAGCGAGAGCGAGACGGTCTTCGTGGTGGCCCATTGCGATGATGCGCTCTGCCCCTAGGCGCTGTGCAGCGAGAACACCACAAAGTCCGACCGCGCCGTCACCGATAACCACGGCCGTATCACCCGCTCCGACATCTGCGCTCACGGCGGCGTGGTGGCCTGTCGCCATCACATCGGTTAGCGGGAGGATAGATTCGAGAGCATCCTCGTCATTTGCGTGCCGCTCGGGGACGCGAATCAGCGTCCCGTTGGCGAAGGGGACACGGAGCTTTTCTGCTTGGGCCCCGCCTCCGCCGTGCGGACCCCAGAACCCTCCGTTCACACACGACGTCTGGAGTCCCTTGCGGCAGAATTCGCACTCCCCACAACTAATCGCAAACGGAGCGAACACTCGGTCACCCGGTTTGACGTGGCGTACCTCCTCACCGACATCCTCAACGATTCCCATCGGCTCGTGGCCGACAGGTGACCCCGGTTCGTGCTCTTCTTCACCGCGGTAAAACCAGAGATCCGAACCACAGATTGCAGTGTGAGTGACACGGATTATCGCGTCTTTCGGATCCTCTAGTTCGGGTTCGGGTCGCTCTTCGATACGTATCTCACCCGGACCGTGATAGGTCGCTGCCTTCATGATTTGTTGGCCGAGTTAAACAACGGTCTCGTATTCCATGGAAGGAGTGCTATCAACATAGCCTATTTAAGTGGTCTGCGTCAGACAGAGACGGTTCTTTAGACAATCAACGGTGAAGAATGGAAGTTCCACCACCGAGTAGTGAAAACTAGGTCTCCCTGGCCTACCTAGAGACCATTTCTAACGGTACTTGAGAGTCAAGTGAAGACGCGATGAGTTGCCGTTCACCACGACGAAGGAGAGTTGACAGCGACGGTTGTGAAATCCCGAGTTCCTGGGCAAGCTCCTCAGCTGTGACTTGTCGCGGACTCTCGTAATACCCACGAGAGATAGCAAGTGTCAGGGCCTCTCGTTGGCGGTCGGTCAATCCATCTTCTGACTGGTTGTCAGACGAGGACGGGTCGGGAGATATCGAGAGGAGGTCAAGAGAAATACCGTGGTCTTCACAACTTTTCCGGAATGCATTAAAATTCTCATAGTCTCTGAAAACCTTCGTTTCGTGCCACCCTTCAGTAGTGACAGTCGTCGGTTCCAACTCTACTCCCTCGAAGTCCGGTTCGAACGCCTGCGAGACGGATTCCTCTAGCTCGACAGTAAGTCTATAAACAGTCTTATCACTCGTTTCCCCCACCAGCTCCGCCTCCATGATTTCGTCAAGATCCAATAGCTCCTCCTCGGAGACCTTATCGTCTTGATCGAATCTTGCGGAAAATATCTGGACATCCGGTTGTAGACAGAGCGCGTGCGTACTTTCGATTGTATCGACTTGGATCGAATTTGGGATACTGACAAGTGGAAGAGATGGCGAGCGGAGGACAAACTCAGTGGTGACAGTCATGGCGAGAATGTACGCCGCCCGGACGCTTAATCTTCTGGGTCCCGCTTGGATGCTGCCGGCGGTGCCGTTCTGTCACCGGTTATCGGCCAGTTGACCGCCTTGTGTTTGACGAGGTCACGATCCTCCACCGCGAAAGGAAGTGCTGGCTGCACCCTCATTGACGCGTTCTGAGGGTTGATTTCGCGAGTCTTGAAATCTCCAGTCGGCAACGGGGAATCCGAGGAATTGAGCAAGCACAGAGGTTTCTTCAAGTTTCCTTCATTCGCGTTTCTGAAGGTGTTCCGATTGGTTAGATCAATCGATTGTAATATTGTTACAATCGAGAGGTACGGAACGCTGAAGCAGAGATCTCATTAATCACGAAGGTGTTCGAGAACCGTATGCATTGAGAGAGGCAGTCTCAACTACCCTCATCCGGGGAAGTTGAGACTACAGCGGGTATAGCGGGCCTGTGATGCGTTGTTTCGGTCGATTCAGTGATCGGAAGCCGACTCAGATTACTCTCCAGTCGGGCGGTTCTGTTGAACTTCCAATCATATACGCGAATTTCGGCGACTTTCGACAGCGTAGCCACTCAGACGCCCCGCTATTGCGGAGAGAGTCTCGTTACTATCCGATTCCGGTTTCCTTCTTCACCAGCGTTAGCGTATTGTCGGCTGTTACAATCGGTGAATGCTCGTATTCACCGGTCAACTGTACCTGTACCAATAGATCGACCGCTCGCCAGATCGAGTACAGGAGACAGGCGAACGCGAAGTAGAAGAATCGGAGGCTAAAATTCTTCGAGGTCGTCGCGCTCATGAACCGTTTGATCGACTTGTAGCCACTCTCGATCTCCCACCGGTAGCCATTCTCCGAGAGAAGGCCACTCTTCCGATTTGTCATGAACACCGAGTACTGCCGATGATCAGTGTGCGCGGAGTTCTCTTTCCGTCGGTAGATTAGCGTCGTCGAGTGCCACTCGTTGTCGCCGAGATGTAGCTTCCGGTCGGTCTCATACCGATCCTTGTCGCGCTTGAGAAGGCGCTTGGCTTGGGCCTTCTCGCTGGTCTGCATCCGCTTCGGGACGACGTAGGAGAGCCCACGTTGACTCAGCATCTCCAGGATATGCTGGCTGTCGAACTCACGGTCCATCAGTACGTTATCGACATGAACAGCTGCCTCTGCCGAATCCAAGAGGTCCTCGACGATCTCCTTGCGTGTGTCCCCTTTCCGGACTGGGCGCGCATCTAAGACGATTGGGACGGCATTCCCGACCAGCTGGACCGTGGCCCACTGGTAGGCGTACTCGTCGGTGTTCTCTTTCGTGCCGATAATCTCATCTTCGTGGCCATCTCGGTCACCAGTAAAGGGGTCTGATTCAGTGATATCGATGGCAACGATGCCAGCCCGGTAGAACGCCTCCGTCTCTGCGACTCGATCCAAGAGGCGACTCACGGCGTGGCGGTACATCTCGCGTATCTGCTCAATTGAGAGGTCGCGGAGATGCTCGCGATGGGCGTGGCCGAGCGGTGTCCGCTCCCGATTGGACTCGTGAATGAAACTGCGAGCCCCCTCATTGACGGCGAGGTTTTCTCGAAGCCCCAGGTAGGTTTGGAGGTCCCAGTAGGCATTCTCGTGGATCTCACAACCCTCGCCACGGTCCAGTGAGAACGTTGGGAAGGCAACGCGACTCACTTGCTCAGTAACGGTCTCGGCCTGCTCTAATACGGTCTGATCATTGGGGTCCGATTCTTCATTCTCATCATGGTGTCTGCGGCTCTGCCGTTCTGGTTCTCGTGGAACAGAGACACCCACATTTTGGGCTTTGATGAGGATTGTTCGCGCTGCCGTCTCGACTGTGTCTTGGAGTTCGGCCGTGAACCGGTGATGCCAGCTACGCCATAGGGTTGACTGATCGGGGACCGACTCCAGGCCAAGTTGATCACAGAGATCGGGATGCTTGGTGAGGTATTCGACGAGCGCGGTTTCGTGGTCCCAGTCGTAGAGTTCTTTTAACAGGAATAGGCGAAACAGAGTCTCAATCTCGTAGCTCGTCGAGCCTGCGTATCGGTCGTGGGGATCGAACTGGACGTATGCAAGCGGTAATGTGTGGACGAATGGTTCAACGCCCTCGTGTTCGTCTTGTTGGAACCACGTTTTTGCGACGACGCGGACATCCGACTCCAGTGCGGGAAGCGACGAGCGATCGAACAGCGGGCTAGATCCATACGTTGGCCAATCGACATAGGAACAATGAGCGATTTGGCGAAAGACTGTTCGACGCGACTCGGGGGTCATAGCCATGTGGGTACTGATAGCAAAACGTCCAAGACCAGTTGATCAAGATCGGATTGAAGTTGGATTCATCAGCGGAAGTGTTGTGGTTAGTTGGAGTAAGAGACACTCCCAAATTGTGTTTCTCGCCAGTATTTCCAGAGGTAGGATAGATCACTGGGATACAACAGTTTTACAATTTCCCGCTTGCTCCCATCGTTAATATCTGAAAGGGTATCTCGAGAAAGCTTGTTCAGATCTTGCATGAGTCGGTCGTACCGTTCGTTTGGTGCAAGGTATAGCAACCTCGTCATCATCAATCGACGGTCTTGTCGGGGGGCAACTTGCTCGTTCCATAGGTCGTCGTAGACTCCCATCTCCTCAGCAGAGGTGTTTTTCGTCCTCGTCAGACAGCGGTCGGCTGTCATTGCAGCTGCGCGAGCTGATTTCATACACTTGTAGATTCCCTCTCCCCAGACAGGATCAACCGACGGGACAGTATCACCGATCGCCATGAACGAATCAGTACTCATCGATCCGGGGGGCTGTACATGTGCTGATCCCCGAACTGGACTCTCTGCGATTTGTCTGGCGTTCTCGAACCGTGGGTCAGTATCAAGCCAATGTTCGAGATACCCGTCGACGGTGCGATCGTGAATGGCGTTTTCTTGATAGCGTTCATTCTGGATATAACAGATGCCGACTTTTGCTGTGTCGTCACCCGTATGGAAGATCCACGAATAACCTCCAGGGGCGTACTCGTGGTCCAACCGCAACATCATCGCGTCAGTGAGATCAGCAAACTCGGGATGATTGAGATCGACGCCTTCGAATAAGTATTCAATACCAATCGCGTGGTTCTCCCGCTCAAGATTGGCTATCCCCATATCTTTAGCTAGTGGCGCAGCCGGACCCGTAGCATCAATAACGATTTCGCCAAAGACCTCCTGGTCACGGTTATAACGGACACCAACGAGATCACCATCTTCGACGATCGGATCACGAACACGAGCATCAAACCGATACTCAGCACCCTTGTGACGACCATCCTCGACAAGGTACTTCTTGAACGCCTCGAAGTCCAAGACAAAGCCCGGCTGGTCCTGGATAAAGTGTTCATTTGGAGATTCAAGAACTACTGATTCAGTCGCGTGCATAACGACGTCGTCCGGGATGCCGAAGGAGGTCATCATTGACGCAAACGTTCCGCCGGTAGATTTGTTACTTTGAGCTGGGAACTCATCTTCTGCCTCGGTTTCTAGGACGACAACATCGTACCCACGGTCAGCTAGATCTCGTGCACACTGCGCCCCCGCTGGACCTGCCCCAGCGATGATTACATCATAACTGTTGGACATCATTGGAGAACAACTACTCAAAAGAGGACGAACAAGATGTTGGAACACAGTGCCACTTTTCGGTTGTTTCTACACAGACCCGGTGCCCTCCCTCTTAGTGGGCAGACATCTGTGACACCACGTTAACGCAGTAGACGCCACCGATAATGAGGCCAATTCCGACAAGGCCTGCCAGGTCAACTGATTCACCAAAAACAATGGCCCCGATACCTGCCACACCAACAATACCCAATGCTGCCCATGTTCCATAGACAACACCCATCGGTAATTCCTCTAACGTCAGGGATAGTAGATAGAACGCCGCCCCATATCCGAGGACAACCCCAATACTGGGAACCAGTTGTGAAAACCCATCGGAGAGTTTGAGGGCAGTTGTCCCGAATAATTCGAAGAGTATTGCACCAGCGAGCAGTACGTACGGATGCATATCGTTAGGTCTCGAAGCCACCGATATACGGCTATTGAAACAAAACAGCACTTACAATATTTTTGGAGGTACAATGACAATCTATGACTGAATTGGGCGAGCTTGGACTCTCAAGTTACGAGGAGAAGGCCTATCGCACGCTTCTCGTGACGGGAGCAGTGACGGCAGCCGAACTCTCTGATACTAGTGGAGTCCCAAAAGGCCGTATCTACGACGTGCTAAACGGCCTTGAAGCTCGCAATCTGATTTGGAGACAGTCAAGCGACCCAAATCGATACGTGGCCCTACAGCCAGAAACCGTCGTCGACAGGCTTCTGGCTGAACGAGCGTATGAGCTGAAACAAGAGTGGGATCGTTACCGCGAAAAAGCAGAAACAGTCCGTTCGAACCTATTACCGACACCACCGACAGAGAGTAGTTTCTGGCTTGGATCGCTCGGAAGCGACGAAATGAGTACAGCACACCAGCAGCATATGCGAACCGCGGAGAACGTTGTCAAAGCAACTGTCGGGCCTCCCTACGAGGATGCGACGTGGGAGACACTCCAATCTGAAGTGGAAGGCTTTTTGGAGGGTGCTAATACGGATTTGTCTGTAGACCTCCTCTTCAGTGAAAAAGCAGTTACCGTACTCCCCGACCGATTCCCACATCTAATTGAAAACCAACCCGCAGACATAACTGTCAGAACGACTCCTGAGATTGCGCTTTCGTTTGATATCGTGGACAATGTGGAGACGACGATCGATGTGCTACATCCAGTATCTGGTGAAGACAGGATCGGTGTGATCGGGATCAAAGATTCGCAAGTAGTCTCCGAGTTTGAGCAGTACTTCCAACGACTGTGGACCGATGCTGTTCCCCTCCTTGAGTGAGACAGTGATGATGGGAGGAAGACGTGATGTGATGCAAGTGACTCAAACCGATATTGCCTCTGTGCATTGAGAAGGCCAGTCTCAACTCCTGTGGGGCGTGGGGAGTTGAGACTACAGTGGGGTTAGCGGGTCTGTGATGCGTGGTTTCGACCGAATCTAGGAGTGGAAACTGCTTCAGGTCGCTCTCCGAACGAGCATTCTTGTTGCTATATCTACCATATGGGCGATTTTCTACAACTTTCGGTAGCGTTGCCACTCAGACGACGTTCTATCACGGGTAGAGAACCGTACTACCCGATTCCGGTCTCCTTCTTCAACAGCGTGAGCGTATTATCGGCAGTCACCATCGGTGCGTGTTCGTACTCACCCGTCAACTCGACTTGGACGAGTAGGTCGACTGCTCGCCAGATCGAGTACAAGAGACACGCGAACGCGAAGTAGAAGAACCGCAGTCCGAAATTCGTCGACGTCGTCGCGGCCATGAATCGCTTGATCGACCGATAGCCACTCTCGATCTCCCACCGGTATCCGTACTCACTGAGAAAACCGCCACCCCGGTTGGACATGAACACCGAGTACTGCCGGTGATCGTCGTGTTCAGAGTTCTCTTTCCGACGGTAGATTAGCGTCGTCTCATGCCATTCATTCTGGCCGAGATGGAGTTTGCAGTCGGTCTCGTACCGGTCTTGATCGCGCTGAAGCAACCGCTTGGCCTGGGCTTTTTCGCTAGTCTGCATCCGCTTCGGCACGACGTAGGAAAGCCCACGCTGGCTGATCATCTCCAGGACGTGCTGGCTGTCGAACTCCCGATCCATCAGCACGTTATCGACATGGACGAGCCCTTCAGCCGAGTCCAGCAAGTCCTCGACGATCTCCTTCCGTGACTCGCCTTTCCGTACCGGGCGGGCATCAAGGACGAGCGGGACAGCGTTGCCGACCAACTGGACTGTTGCCCACTGGTAGGCGTATTCGTCGGTCTTCTCCTTCGTCCCGATAATCTCGTCCTTGTGCCCACTTCGGTCACCCGTAAACGGGTCAGCTTCCGTGATATCGATCGCGATGATTCCCGCTCGAAAGAACTGCTCTGTCTCCGCGACTTCATCCAGTAGACGTTTCACTGCTTGGCGGTACATCTCGCGAATCTCCGCGATCGAGAGGTCACGAATATGCTCGCGATGGGCGTGCCCGAGTGGTGTCCGATCACGCGTTGACTCGCAAATGAAGCTCCGAGCCCCCTCGTTGGCAGCCAAGTTCTCGCGGAGACCGAGATAGGTCTGTAAGTCCCAGTAGGCGTTCTCATGGATCTCACAACCCTCACCACGGTCCAATGAGAACGCCGGGAAAACGACGCGGCTGATGCGATCTGTGATCGCTTCCGCCTGTTCCAGTACAGTCTGACCGTCTAGGTCGGACTCATCGGTGTCGTTACCTCGTTGGGGGAGCGTCTGTTTTGGGTCACGCGGAACGCTTACACCCGCGTTCTGGGCATTGATCAGGATTGTCCGGGCGGCTGTCTCAACCGTCTCACGCAACTCACCCGTGAAGCGCTCGTGCCAGCTGCGCCACAGCGTCGACTGATTCGGAATTCTACCGAGCTCGAGTTGCTCGCGAAGTTCAGGGTGGCACTCGAGGAATTCGACGAGTGCCGTCTCGTGGTCCCATCCATGGAGTTCTTTCAGCACGAACACTCGAAAGAGGGTGTTCATCTCGTAGCGCGTCGACTCCGTGTAGCGGTCGTGGGCCTCGAATCTGAAGTAGGCGATTGGGAGTGTGCAGATGAACTGCTCCAGTGAGTCGTGTTCGTGGTGAGTAAACCAGACTTCCGAGACGATTTGAATATCCGATTCTAATCCGGCGAGTGAGGTTTGATCGTACAACGGCGTCAAATCATAGACTGGCCACTGGACGTACGGCTGTTGAGCGATTCGTCGAAAGACCGTGCGCTGTGACTCCCAGGTCGCAACCACTACGAGATACTGGCCACGACCCGGCCAAGAATCCGTCTAACTGATCAGTATAGAGGATATATTCAGCAGGCGGTCGCCGTTCGTTTCATGTGACCGAGGTGGAACGGTGGTTCGGTAGGTGTGCAGACTCGATGAGTAGGCCAGCGTGTTCGTCATCGAACTGCCGTCACAGAGTCGACGGTGGGCACCATATGATATATGAATCGGTGAGCGGAAAGCAAAACCAGTGAGGACCGAGTATCAGAACCTCCTCCTGTTCGGCATATACAGCGTCTGTGGTGCGCTCGTCTTCGTCGGCGCGAAGCTGGGCATGCCGGACGTGCCGCCATTACTGTTCGCGGCACTCCGCCTCGACATCGCCGGCGTGGCGTTACTCGCCGTCGCCGGCTGGCGTTCGACGTACTGGCTCCCCCGCACGCGCCGCGATGTGCTCGGCGTGGGGGTCGTCGGCGTGTTCACGCTCGGTGTCATGAACGCCATCTTGTTCGCCGGCCAGCAGTACGTCACCAGCGCCGTCGGTGCGATCGCCTACAGTTTCATGCCAGTCCTGACGACGGGATTCGCCGTCCTCCTGTTGCCGACAGCCTCGCTCGACATCGTCGACGCATTCGGCATCCTTCTCGGATTCCTTGGAGTCGGTATCGTCGCCCAGCCGTCGGCAGCAGCCATTCATGCAGACCGTCTCATCGGATTCGGACTGATGATCGGGAGCGTTGCGATATTCGCACTCGGCACCGTGCTGACCCAACGGGTGCAACCAGCGCTTCCCCGACTCGCGCTCACCGCGTGGGGTGTGCTCCTTGCTGCGGTCGTAAACCACGGTATCGCCGTCGTCTTCGGCTATTCGCTGACCGCGATTACGTGGACGTCCACCGCCATTACTGGCGTTGTCGTTGAGAGCCTCCTCGCGACAGCCGTCTTGTACGCCGTCCATTTCGAACTCATCGACAGAATCGGGCCTGCTCGGACGAGTCTCAATTTCTATCTGCAACCAATCGTCGCAGCACCGATCGGATTGGTCCTGTTCGACAACCGATTGGCGACCGTGAGTCTGGTTGGCTTCCTCATCATCTTCGTCGGGTTCGTACTCATCGAAAGAGAAGTGATACTCAATACCTGCTACTCCGCTACGTAACAACAAACTCGACCCGGATTCCATGACCGGTACGCGGGAGAGTTTAGCAGGAGATTCACTAGTTACTACCCCGAAAAGAAACTGTGCGTGAACTTTTCTATGACACGCTCGCAGAAAGTAGTTTTACTCAAATCTCACTCCGCTACAGAGTGGCGAATACAAGTCGTCCTTCCCATAGGCTATATTACTTAGTAGTATAACTTGGTTATTGATGGCAAAGACTCAGATCCAGCTGGCCAAAGCAGGCGAAATCACATCTGCTATGAAACGAGTTGCCGAGCGCGAAAACTATGATCCGGACTTTGTTCGACAGCAGGTTGCCGACGGACAAGCCGTCATTCCGAACAATCATGCGCACGAATCGCTTGACCCGATGATTATAGGACGGGAATTTTCTACAAAGGTCAACGCGAACATTGGCAATAGCGACACGACTAGTGGTATCGAAGGCGAACTCCAGAAACTCCACACTGCGGTCCACTATGGTGCCGACACTGTGATGGACCTTTCAACCGGCGAGGATCTTGATGACATCCGTAGCGCTAATATCGAGCATTCACCCGTGCCGGTCGGAACCGTCCCGATTTACGAGGCTGTCAAGCGTGTTGACAGTCCCGCCGAAATCACCCACGAACTGCTGCTCGACATTATCGAGAAGCAAGCCAGGCAGGGCGTCGATTATATGACTATCCATGCAGGCGTGCTGATGGAACATCTTCCACTGACAGACGGCCGAAAGACTGGAATCGTCTCGCGAGGGGGGTCTATTCTAGCCCAGTGGATCGAAGAGAATGGGATGCAGAACCCGCTGTACACGAAGTTCGAGGAAATCTGCGAAATCTTCGCGGAACACGACGTGACGTTCTCATTGGGCGATGGCCTCCGTCCCGGTTGTCTCGCAGATGCGAGCGACGAAGCCCAGTTCGCCGAACTCGACACACTCGGCGAACTGACTCGGACCGCATGGGACCACGGCGTCCAAGTCATGGTTGAAGGCCCCGGACACGTCCCAATAGACGAGATCGCCGATAACGTCGAACGCCAACAAGACGTCTGTGACGGTGCACCATTCTACGTCCTCGGCCCGCTAGTCACCGATGTCGCGCCGGGCTACGATCATATCACAAGCGCGATTGGGGCGACCGAGGCTGCTCGTGCAGGAGCGGCGATGTTGTGTTATGTTACACCGAAGGAACATCTCGGTCTCCCTGACGAAGAGGACGTGAGAGACGGTCTCGCAGCCTATCGGATTGCAGCCCACGCTGCTGACGTCGCGAATGATCTTCCGGGTGCACGCGACTGGGATGATGCACTTTCCGAAGCGCGCTACGAGTTCGATTGGCGCAGGCAATTCGAACTCGCACTGGATCCCGAGCGTGCCCAAGAATACCACGATCAGACATTGCCTGGCGACAACTACAAGGAAGCTCGTTTCTGCTCGATGTGTGGTGTCGAGTTCTGCTCGATGCGAATTGATCAGGACGCACGGGATGCCGACGGTGAGATGTCTTCGATTGATGACGAGACTAACCTTGACGCTTCGCCTGCTGCGGATGTGAATCTCCCGCCGGTTGGAACCCATGACACGAGTCGCGTTCCTGATGAAGTCGAAATCAATGGTGTCACATTTACTCCTGCAGAATCACACGCAGACGATTAACCTTCAACAGTTCTGAAATTTATTTTTGGGCCACTCAATACGAGTGATCGCGACTTCGAAACCTGTGCTGACTATGTATCCTGTACTTACCGATTCTTCTCGGTCTATTTCAACCATTGTAGCGTGACCGACTCAGAGCGTCTATCTATCAGTCTGGACACTAGTGATTTCGAATCGTGCGCCTTCCTCGTCGCTGTCGGTCACGGTGATCTCCCACCCGTGAGCGGCAACGAACTGCTTGACGATATACAGCCCAGGCCCTCACCGTTGGTTGAGTCCTCCAATTCAAACACCTGCTCACCTACGTCTTCAGAGATACCCGGCCCAGCGGCTGCCACGTAGAAGCCGTCCTTCAACTCACCAATCGTCATAGGCACGTCCGCAATCCCGTATTCGACCGCATTCCAAATCAAATTCTCCACCACTTGCCGGAGCCGACTCGCATCAGCCTGAATCGTTTGCTCTATGTCGATGACCAGCGTCGTATCGGCTGTTGGAATGGTCTGCCAGCACTCACTGTCTCCGCAAGATCAATCGCCTCGACCTCGCTCCGCCTCACCCTCCATCCTTATCTGAGCACTGCCGTGAATGGAAACCCAAGAATTATATCTTCGTCAACTGGCTTGGCTAGCGTGGTTTACGAGACAGGAAATCGCACCGTCGACGACGCTGTCGCCCGCATACTCGACGGCGAGACACTCGACCGCCGGGATGGACTCGCACTGATTGCCCAGCCGGTCGAGCCCCTCGCCGAGGGAGCGGACTACGTCCACTCCCAGCTCGGCGACGACACTGTCGACGCGTGTTCCATCGTGAACGCGAAGGCGGGCAACTGCGCAGAGGACTGTGGGTTCTGTGCGCAGTCAGTCCACTTCGACACTGGTATCGACACCTACGGCTTTCTCGACCCCGAACAAATCCTCAAGGCGGCCAAGCAAGCCGAACGCGACGGCGCCCAGCGCTTTGGCGTCGTCGTCGCCGAGAAAGGCGTCTCCAAGGAAAAACGCCCCGACGAGTGGGACGACGTCATCCGCGCAATCCGCTTAGTACGAGACGAAACCGACGTCGAAGTCGACGCCTCCCTCGGGATCCTCACCGAAGAAGAGGCCGCGATTCTCGCGGACGAAGGGCTCAATCACTACAACCACAACATCGAAACCTCGCCGCGTTTCTTCCCCGAAATCGTCGGGACCCATGACTTCGAAGACCGCGTGAAGACGCTCGAAGTCGCCAAGGAAGCCGGTATGGACCTCTGTGCCGGCGTTATCCTGGGCATGGGCGAATCGCCTACCGACCGCGTGGACGCGGCCATCGCGCTCCAGGACATCGGGGTCTCCTCGCTCCCCGTCAACATCCTCAATCCGGTCGCCGGGACGATGTTCGACGACCGAGAGGAAGCACTCATCTCCACGGCGGAGACCATCAAGACCATCGCGGTCTACCGACTGCTCCACCCGCACGCGCGAGTGCGGCTCACCGGCGGTCGCGAGGTCAACTTCGCTGAGGACGAGCAACACCTTCCCTTCGAGGCCGGCGCGGATGGCATCCTCACCGGGAACTACCTCACAACCGAGGGCCAGTCCCCCGGCGACGACATCGAGATGATGGAGCAGGCCGGCATGGAGCCCAATACCGAGGTCAACGATTTCGACCCGGAAGAAGTGAAATCCCGTGATGGCGACTCGGCCGACCCCGCGGATATGGCGGTCGGGACAGCCACGAGTAAGGCGGAACTGTCTGATGACTAACACAGAGATACAGCAACAGCTATGAACGACATCAACTTCGCCGTTCTCGGCACTGGTGGTATCGGCCGTCGCGCACTCGAAGTCTCCGCGGACAAAGACGAACTCACCCCTATCGCAGCCTGCGACCGCCATGGGGTTGCCGTCAACCACGACGGCCTTGATGTGGACGAACTGCTGGCCGCAACGGAGGGGAACATCGCTTCCGACGGCGGGACTACCATTGAATCCGGCGGTGACGACATCAAGGAACACGGCGACGACAAGGGCGTCGTCGCCTCCGCACAGGCCGAGCCGACGGAGACGCCCATCGAGGACATCATCGCCGAATACGAGGCCATCGACGCGGTACTCATCGCGCTGCCGAACCTCGAACACGACTTCATTCCGACTGTCGCCGAGCGCTTCGCGAACGCAGGCTACGAGGGCGTCCTCGTCGACGTGCTCAAGCGTTCACGTGTCATCGGCATGCTCGACGACCGCGAGGAACAACTGGAAGAATCAGGCATCACATTTGTCTGCGGTGCGGGCGCGACACCCGGCCTCCTCACGGGCGTGGCGGCACTCGCCGCCCAGTCGTTCATCGAGATCGAGGAGGTCGAAATCTGGTGGGGCGTCGGCCTCAAATCCGGCTACGAGGACAACCGCGGCACCGTCCGCGAGGACATCGCCCACCTCCCCGACTACGATATCGAATCGGCACGTGCCCTTTCGGACGAGGAGATCGAGGAAATCGTCGACGCTCACGACGGCGTCATCGAGTTCAACGACATGGAGCACGCCGACGACGTGCTTCTCGAACGGGCAGGTATCTGCGACGCTGAGGACGTGACCGTCGGCGGCGTCCTTGACCTTCGCAACGACGAGAAGCCCACAACGACGACCGTCAAAGTCACCGGTCGCACGTTCGATGGCGAGGTCGGTACCAACACGTTCGAACTCGACGACGACACGAGCATGGAAGCCAACGTGAACGGCCCTGCACTTGGCTACCTGAAGGCTGCCGTCCGCCGCAACTGGACCGGCGATTACGGCGTCTACGGGCCTGCCGAGCTCATGCCCGGGTTCTGAACAGTGCAGCAGCAGATGGATCGAGGGTTCGACCTCGAAGCACGCCTCCAGTCCCGGGAAGAGCGTGGGCTCCGTCGCGACCTCGCTCCTGTCGACCGTGTCGAGCCGAGGGCTCGCCGGGTGCCCGACCCCGGTGCCGACGTACCGGCCTTCGACGCCGATGCCGAGGAAATGCTGGTGTTCGCAGCCAACGACTACCTCGGGCTCGCGGGAGACGCCAGACTGGCCGAGGCAGCCGCCCGGACAGCCCATGAAGTCGGCACTGGCGCGGGCGCCAGCCGGCTCGTCGTGGGCGATACATCCGCTCACCGCAAGCTCGAACACGCACTCGTCAAATCGAAAGAAACCGAGCGTGCGCTGGCGTTCTCCTCGGGGTACGCCGCCAACATTGGGACGATTACGGCGCTCGCCCCCGACGCGATCTTCTCCGACGAACTCAACCATGCCTCCATCATCGACGGCTGCCGGCTCTCCGGCGCCGATATCGAGGTGTACGACCACTGTGACGCCAGCGACCTCCGGGCGACCATGGATCGCCGTGCCCGCGAAGCAGATGGGGAGGAATCCTGGCTGGTCGTGACAGATTCGGTATTCAGCATGGATGGCGACATCGCTCCACTCAGAATGATATGTTCGGCCGCCGAGCGCCACGACGCGTGGGTGATGGTCGACGAAGCCCACGCGACGGGCGTGTACGACGGCGGCATGGTCGGTCAGCTGGGACTCGAAGACCGGATTCATGTCCAGTTGGGGACCCTCTCGAAGGCGCTCGGTGCCCAGGGCGGGTTCGTCGCCGGGAATGAGATGCTCATCGAGCACCTGGCGAATGCGGCCCGTTCGTTCGTCTTCTCGACCGGGCTCTCCCCGCCTGCGGCGGGTGCCGCACAGGAGGCGCTACGTATCGCACGGGAGACGGACCGCCCCCAGACGCTCCAGGATCACGCCGATTACCTCCGGTCGGGGTTTGAGGACCTCGGCTTCGAGGTGCTCGGTGAGACCCACATCCTGCCCGTGCTGGTCGGAGACCGGGAGGATGCGGTCGCGCTCGATGAAGCGCTCCGCGACCGCGGGGTGCTCGCCCCTGCCATCCGCCCGCCGATCGTTCCGGTGGGGATGTCACGGCTGCGCGTCGCTCCCACAGCCGCACACACGCGCGAGCAACTCGACCGCTGTCTCGACGCGTTCGAGGCCGCCGGCGAGGAGGTGGGGCTGCGATGAGTCTCTCCGTGCTTGGCACCGGGACAGGTGTCGGCAAGACTGTCATCACTGCTGGCCTCGTGGGCTGGCTCCGCGACCGCGGCCGCGATGCAGTCGGTATCAAGCCCGCACAGACTGGCTTTCCACCGGACGACGACGCTGGCTTCGTCGCCGAAGCCGCGGGAAGCGAGGACGCCAGTGTCTGCCTGCGCTATCTCGAACCCGCGCTTGCCCCGGCAGTTGCCGCAGACATAGAAGATGCTGCCCTCTCTTATGACGAGATCCTACAGGGTTGTCGGAGCGAACTAGAGGCTGCCGACCCGGGTGTCGTCGAAGGGATTGGTGGTCTCCGGGTGCCGCTCGCTGAGGGGAAGGAGGTCGTCGACCTAGCCGCCGATCTCGGATTACCGACGCTCGTAGTCGCACGCTCGGGACTCGGCACGCTCAATCACAGCGCGCTGACCGTCAAGGCTCTCGAACGGCGCGGCCTTGACGTGTGCGGTGTGGTCCTTAACGATTACGCTGGCGAAACGCTCGCCGAGCGGACGAACCCCGACGTACTCGAATCGATGGTCGATCTGCCTGTGTACACAGTGCCGGGACTCGACCTTGACACGCCGGGCAAGGCGGTGACAGCGGTAAAGGAAAACCTTCCGCCGAGCGTATTACCTGAATAGCGCCTACGACGGACGCAGATGAATTGACAGATTCCGGGATTGATCCGCCTCAAAGCCGTATGCATTGAGACAACCAGTCTCAACTTCTGTCATCCGAGAAGAGATGAGGCCTAGATTGAGTTATCACGGTGCCAACGGCGTGATTGTCTAAGGCGTGCGCTGCGAGAGACATCAGGTCAATGAGCTCCCGTCCAAATTTCGTTGTGTGCGGTCGATCTGGAGTTCCGCTACCCGCAGCTATTTGTTATGTAGTACCACCCACATTGTATGTCCGATATTGACCGAGCCACTATCGAGTCAGTCGCTCAACGATATGGGATCGACGTCGATGACGAGGCAGTATCAGCCTATCTCGAGGCAACGTTGGACCAAGCTGCGCAGTTCAACGCACTTGACCCAAAATCGATTGAGAGTGACTACCGGGTCGATCCGACTCTCGGCGACGATGAGTACAACGCCTTCCGTCATCAGTTCGAGTACGGCGAGGGCGATGGCCGATTAGCGGACCTTGACGTGGCGGTCAAGGAAAACATCGTCGTCGCAGGTGCGCCAACCACCTGTGGCTCCCCAGGATTCGAGTTTGAGCCGCCGCACAGCGCGACTGTCGTCGAGCAGCTTGTCGATAACGGCGCAACGCTGGTTGGCACGACGAACATGGACGAGTTCGCATTTTACATCACCGGTGAGACGTGCACACACGGCCGTGTCGAGAATCCTGCTGTCGATGGGTGTGTTCCCGGAGGATCCTCGAGCGGAAGCGGCGCAGCCGTAGCCGCCGGCCTCGTAGATGCAGCACTGGGGACCGACACCGGTGGGTCGGTTAGGATTCCCGCATCATTCTGTGGCGTCATCGGCATCAAACCGACCCATCAGCGTGTCTCGCGATTCGGTGTCATCGACCTCTCACAGTCGTTAGACCACGTTGGGCCACTCGCTCGAGATGTTGAAACCGCTGCTCGCGTCCTCGAGACTATCGCTGGACCGGACATCGACGACCCATCCACGCGAGGCACTCCCGAACCCGAGAACTACGTGAGCGTCGTGGACAAAGGGGTTGAGGACCTCCGGATTGGCGTTGTCAGCGAAGCAATGGCAACGAGCGAGGACAGCGTCAGTGATTGCGTCTCAGCAGCGGTCGAGGGGCTCGCTAACGCGGGAGCGACCATTGAGAAAACGTCGCTTCCGGGCTATGAAATGATGGGACCAGTTGTCGGCGCCATTGCCGGACTGGAGTTTGCAGCGTTCGTCGGGTCGAACGGCGCCTCTCTCGCAACCGGTACTGGAACGACTGAAGAGATTCGTGAAGCACTGGTAGCCGCCAACGACCGCGGTGACTTCGGCGAAAACGTTGCTAACCTCCTCGTCACGAACGGTACTGTTGCCGATGGCGACGGATCAGCGTACGTCGCAGCGAAGGGGCTGCAACGCGACTTCACCCGGACTGTTCGGGAAACACTCGACGACTACGACGCGCTCGTCACACCGACGACACCGATGCCTGCCCCCGAATTCGGAACGATCGAAGGCCTCGACGGACTCCTTCGAGTCGTGGAGAACACTGCCCCCTTCAACTGCAGCGGGACGCCAGCTGTCTCTGTCCCCTGTGGAACTGTCTCTGAGAAACCAGTCGGCCTTCAAGTCGTCACCGACTGGAACGATGAGGCCACTGGGATCGCTGTCGCAGGAGCCGTCGAGCGGCTCTAATCAGGATATCTCTGTTACTTGGGACTATTGAGAACATACAGAATTGCGCGAATACGTTGATGGTTTGTGGCGGTTACCCACAACAGCTGTGCGTCTCATCCTGGCAAAATCAATCCTCATCGAGTTCCGAAAGCCGAGCCTGGATTTCCTCAGCATCTGCCTCAGAGAGCGCCTCAACACCGAACTGGACAAGTAGCGGGTAGAAGTGGCGGTTCTTCTTAAATTCGTCCTGGCCCGCCTTGCGGAGCTTTAGCTGGGACTCGAGGTAGGTATCCTCCATTTCGTCGAGGACATCGTCGGGAATGTAGATCGTCCGCCCGTTCCACTCGTCCTTGATATTCGTCTTCGTTTTGCTCGTTTCGTTCGTTTCACTCGTTGAAGTCGATTCGGTCGTGTCGGTCGATGAACTGGTTTCCACCGTTTCACTCACCTCACTCGTTTCGCTGGAATCAGCCTCGTCGTCCTCCTCTTCGTAGTTGCCCTCGATGCCGGAAGCATCACCCCAGCCGTCGGTCATGCTTTCACCTCCTCAGGTACGGTCTTCTCAAACGTCTCGTCGAACAGGTCGGCGATCTCGTTGAACAGGTCGCGTGCATCCTCGACGCGCTGGTTCTCCTTGCCGAAGCCGAAGACAGACACACCCTCGCCAATCGACTGAGAGAGGTCAGTCCGCTTCGGGATCTCGAACACCGGGAGGGAGTACGCCGACTTGATCTCCTCGATGGTGTCGCGGTGTTCAGCGTTCTGCTCGACGCGGTTACAGACAATCGCGAGCCGATTGATGTCTCCGTACGCCTGTTCGAGGGAACTCAGCTGCTTTGCGAAAATCTGGAGGCTGTTGGCGTTGAGCTTCTCGGGAATGACGGGGATGACGACGTTGCCGGTCGCGACCAGGGCGTTGTCGGTGAGGACGTTCAGGGATGGCGGCGTGTCGACGATGATGTAGTCGTAGTCCTTGTCGAGCTCGTCGAGAGTCATCTCCAACCGCTCGCGACTCTTCGGCGCCTCAAGCAGCGTCTGGATGTTCTTGTTGTTCGCGAGTTTCTCGCTGGCGGGAAGGATGTCGAATTCCTCGTGCTCGACGATGATGTCGTTCACCGACTCCATCTGGTCGAAGTCGAGGACGTCGAACAGCGTCGTACGGTCGGTATCGTAGTACAGATCGTTGTAGCCAAGCGAGCAGGTGAGCCCGCCGTGGTAGTCGATATCGACCAAGAGGACGTCGTGACCTCGGGCGGCAAGTGCGCCGCCAGTATGAATGACGTCGGTTGTCTTCCCCGCGCCTCCCTTCTGATTCGCCACCGTGATTCGTGCGGTATTGGTGTCGGTCATTATCTTCGTTTCTCTCGTTGTGTTCGTTTCGTTCGTTTTGTTCATTTAGTTCGGTGCGTTCGGTGAGGGTGTTTCACTCGGTGAGAGGATTACTACGATGTTAAAACCAACTGTTCGTTCCACTCGTTGAAGCAAACGCACTCGTTGCCATCAATTAATTCGTTCTGTTCGTTACGTTCGTTTTCTCGTTTTGTTCATCGAGTAGAGGGTCCCAGTTCGTTCCTCAGGATGCGTTCAATACATTCGTTTTTCTCGTTCAGTTCGTTTTGCTCGTTGGATTCGTTATAGTCGTTCCACGTGTTTTCAGCGGGAATCAGGACTACCTTCGAGAGTATGGAGAGATAGTGACTTCATGGCCATTCGAGTAAGGCTTTTAACTGTTACCGGATTATTGGTAACCACCAGATGTACGAGGTACTCGACGACACCGCGGCGCAGGTCATCCTCGCTATCGAGAGTGGTGACTCCATCCGTCGTGTCGCCCAACACCTCCACACGCCGTACGAGACGGTAAGACAGGCCGTCAACCGACTCGAAGACGCAGGCTACGTCCGCTATGACGACGGCCTCTCAGTCGTCGACGAGCGCGTGAGGGACGCAGCACGAGAGCTCGTCGCTGCCAGCGCCGGCGTCAGTCCACCATCCATCGAGGAGGCCTACGTCATCCCGCAGTTCGGTGACTGGCCGTTCGCATTCACACGGATCGACGCCGTCTACGTGTGGACCCAGGGCGGCTACCAGGTCGGTCGCAAGCCCGACGACTATCCACTGTTCCTCGCTGTTCGTGAGCAGGACGTCGACGCCTGGGTGACATTTTTCGAGTGGTTCGACCTCCCGACCGCATTCGAACGACAGCCCCGAGACGAGTTGGACGGACCGCTGCAGATCGTCCTCGAGCCACGCGCGTCACTCGATATCGAGCACGTCGAAGGGTACCCAGTGATCCCGAGAGCAGAGACAATCGAGTACATGCGCGAGAACTACGCCCAGTTCCAGTCGGCGCTCGCGATGCTCGACCGGATGTACGAGGACCTCGACCTCGGCGTCACGTATCGAGAGACCGAACGGGCACAGCCATGAGCTTCAACAACCGAAGTGACGCGCTCATCGAACTGCTCGAGGAGCTCACCCAACAGGGCCACGAGTACGTTCTTGTCGGCGGCTACGCTGTCTCAGCGTTCAATGCTCGCTTCTCCACGGACCTCGATATCGTCGTCGCGCCGGACTCCAAGGCTGACTTCGTCGAGTTCCTCGAACAGCAGGGGTTCGAGGAAACGGACAGTCACGCCAAGAAATGGTACTACGACACCGAAGTAATCGAGTACGAGAAGCGGCTCACGCCGCAGCAGCCGATCGGCTTCGATCTCCTGGTAAACGGACTCGGGTGTCGCCAGACGGAGGCACAGTGGTCGTTCGACTACCTGTACGACCACAGCCACCAACAGGAGGTGAGCGGGGGCACAGTGACGACGACGGCCAGAGTCATCGATGGGGCCGTCCTCGTGGCGGCAAAGCTCCACAGTGGCCGAGAAGCGGACCTCCGAGACGTCCTGGCAGTGGCTGAAGAAATCGACCTCAACGCTGTCACGCCCCATCTGCGGCGAGGGGACGACAATGCCCTACGGGAGCAACTTGAGCGTGGACTGGATATCTTGGAGAGCGACGAACTCGAGCACGGATTTCGGAGTGACTTCGGGGCCTCAGCTATCTCAGAAGAAACGGTCACCGCTCTCCACGAGTATCTGTCTGCACAGATTGACCAGCTGAGCTGAATCGGTCGGGACTCCCTTGGCCAGAAGTGAAGATAAGGCCCTTCAACGGTGCTTGCAGTCAGTCAAAAAATTGGAGGGGAGTTGTCAGTCGATCGTCGCTAACACACGGACATCCGTAGCTGAGTGTCGTTCCCGTTCAGTACGAGCACCGTGCTCGCGGAGGAACTCATCAATACGGTCGGCTAAGGACTCCGCATCCTCCCTATCGACGTGGACGATTAGCGTCGGACGCTCCTTGTCGCTGTTCTCAATCACGAGCGAGACATCCTTGAATTCGTCCGGCTGTCTATACGCCTCGAACTCATCGGCGACCTGGTCAGCCAGGTCGTCAAGCACCTCAATCGGTTCCTTTGTCATAGATTGAATATCGGGGTTGGAAGGTTGTGCCATCGCGAACGGGTGGAGAAAACGTGACTTTCAGAACCACCTCCATCAGACAAACGCGAACGGAGCCTTCTCACACCGATGGTTTACCGAGAAGAAGACCGATCCACAGAAGGGACAACAGGTTAGAGTGCTCGCGGATCGCTATCGACAATGCTCGCAAACGCGACGTTCTCCTGAACTTGTTCGATTTCGACTGTTGGCTCCTCACCGGGCTGAGCGCCGGGGACGATCACGACGTACCCCCGTTCGACTTTCGCAATACCGTCTCCTTGATCACCGATGGTTTCGATTGTCACGTCGCGCACTTCTCCCTCATCAACAGGAGGACTAGATGAATCATGGCTCGTGCTCCCCTGAGAGGCGGGATGCCGTGGGGCCTGTGGGGATGTTGATTCAGCTTCGGAGGAGGAATCAAGGAGAGCGATGCGATACGTTTCATCACTGGTCAGCGCCCCGTGCTTGATCTCACTCGGAGGAATCTCGATGACGAAAGTGCCATCCTCCTCCTTAATTTTCGCAGTGAAAATCGAACAGAGGGAGTCTGATATTTCTACCATAACTGGGTTTGATACTGGATACAATTAATCGGTCTCTTTGAGAAGGAGCGAACTGGATCAGCTGTCCTCAGCTGGTTCTTCCCAAGGAATGTCTCGCTTATGGACTACAGCGAGCTTCGAGTCGTCATCATCTTCTATTGCACTGAGACCACGCTGGACGAGAGTGTGAACCTGTCCAGCAGACTCCGGGAACGAAAATTGGTCATCCTCCGCGTCAGCACGGAGTTCCAGATAATGGAGGTACAACCTGAACCTCGTATCTGCTCCGATAGGCCACCAAATCGTCCCTATCTGCTCATCTACCTGATTGTCCCAATGCCCTATGAGTTCACGGATATCGTCGACGAGCTCCTCCCCAGAGGTGCGAAGGCGGAGGGAGTATTCCCGATCCCGCTCCATATCTTCGATTATATCCTGAAGGAAAGGCTCAGCCTCCAAGGCGGTAGGTGAGGTCTGATCCGCTCCTAGAAGGTGTTCTAACGCCCGAATTTCTTCACGCCGAGCGG
Organism: Haloparvum alkalitolerans; assembly: GCF_050122995.1. Classification (GTDB taxonomy): domain Archaea; phylum Halobacteriota; class Halobacteria; order Halobacteriales; family Haloferacaceae; genus Haloparvum; species Haloparvum alkalitolerans. Next base: position 3,319 of record NZ_JBNLIA010000006.1, on the reverse strand, counting down.
CTACAGCGTATGCGACATTGTACTTGTCCTCGGGGAAGATTTCGTGCTGACTCGGTTGCTGTGCCTGAGGGTCAGTGTCCCCAGTGGATGAGCTAAATAAGGTCTCAAAGAGTCCCATACGCTTCGTCAGGAGGGCACCCATAAGTACTTCCTGTCATATCAGACGGCAATTCTGGCGGCTGTGAACCGATTCACCTTGCCACTCGAAGAAGAAGCGGATTATCTTTGTATCGACAGACAGCAATGGATATGGTAGCAACACGAGAGAGGGCCCTTAGCGAACGCGAGTTCGAACTACTGTTAGAAGGTGCTGGGCGAATAGATGATACACAACAGAGACTCGAAACACGAGCGGCCATTCTCCTTGGAGGCCGTCTTGGACTTAGACCAGGAGAAACAACGCACTTGTCGAAATCGTGGGTTGACCTAGAGCGGCAAATGATCCAGATTCCCACACAGGAAAACTGTACGAAGGGACGGGATGGTGGCATCTGTGGATACTGCCGGCAGGCGGTGAAACAACGGCTAGATCACAATCCCAATACGGATTTTCAGAGCTTTGCTGAGCGTTATTGGCTCCCGAAAACAGAAGCCGCATCTCGAACAGTTCCGTACCACTTTTCGTATCGGGTTCGAGTTGCGGTTGAATTGTTACTCGACGAACATAGTGGCTGGCCGTATTCGTTCTCGACCTTACAGCGACGTCTAGAAACGGCCCTGAAATTGTCCCCAGAATTGTCTAACGACGCAACCTCATTACATGGATTACGTGCCACAGCAGCGTCGTACCATGCAGGAAGAGGCTTGGATCTTCCCGCACTCCGAGCAATGTTCGGGTGGGAGGACATCACGACCGCACGTCAATATCTAAATGTCGATGGAGCTATGACCCGACGAGCGCTGGACAGTATTCATCAGTAAATCTGAACCCACTGATATTCAGGAACCAGGCGTAGCGCTATTTCAGTGATTACTCCATCGGGCCTACATCTCCAAGATAAGTGTATTTCTCAGCGACCTTCTCGAAGTACGCTTCCGTCATAATTCGAGGATTCGACACCCGATGGAAGTCATCAAGGACGAACTGCATTTCCTCCACATCCAGCCCATATGCGTGGAACACGGCTGCGTCGACTTCGGCTTGTAGTTCACGCCGAGTCTCCATATCCGTCGCCGGCTCAATCCCGCCGAGTCGCTCACGCATCTCAGCAAACTCCTCACCATAACAGTTGAGCTTCGCCGCTCGATCAGCGATGTAGTGGAACCAGTCGTCGCCGTCAGTGAGACGAGGAGCCTGTGACTCCTCAAACTTGTACTTCGAGGCGTGGGAATCGACCTTTGTCCGCATCAAGAAATCGAACGGGATACTGTTGATCAGCCCAAGTGCGACGAAAAGCTCCTTATCAGAGAAAACACGGTCGTAAGCACTGTGCATCGGGAATTCCGAAAGGTCGTCCTTGGTAGGGTTTGCTTCGAATGGCCGAACCGTGTACAGCGTATGGACTACGACTCCACCCGGTGGGATTACAGCCGCAATGAGCGTCCGTTCGTCGGTTGCACGAGCGACTTCACGGAGCACAAGCCGGTACTCAGAACTATGGAGACGGATGTCCTCCAAAGAAAGTTCGGGGCGGTCGAATTCTTCTGTTAGCAACCGATTGACGAACCGCTTCTGCGAACTTGCCGGGAGATGGCGGAACTCAGGGTCATCAGCGAACTTGTTGTAGATAGCCTTCTTCAGGCTGATCGCATCGTCCCGGGCACGGAAGTTCTTCTCTCGAATGCGACGCTTCGCGCTCAGCTCCTCGTTATCCTCATCGACACTCCACAAAGAGATGGGTTTGAGATCGTCGACGTAAGTCGACTCATAACAGAATTGGTGAATGTTCTTTCCCTGATAGACCGGATAATCCCCTTTGGATTCGTCTTCGATGAATCTATCCCGATCTCGTCCTCGATCCAGTTCCTTGTACAAGACCGTTCGCCAAGCACCTTCAATTTCAGTCGCCAATGGTGGTGTCTGGAGAATTTTATCCAGCACTGAAACCTCCTGCTGGTCCTCGATGTTGGGAAAAATTCGAGCTCCAGGAGAATACTCTTTGAGGATTCGCGCTGGAATTTCTAGAGCTACATCGTCAATTGACCGAAGAACATCAACGGAAGTCTGATGAAAGATTCCGTGGACAGTATCAGTGCTTCCCTCTGTTCGGAGCGTAACGATACCGAAGTTATACCTAGTGTCTATATCGGAGAAGATACCGCGATTTTCAAATCCGATGATACTCTGAATCTCAGACTCTTCCAATGCATGTACTCGCAAATCCTTTCCAGCGGCGGCATTGAAGAACGGACCAGGAAGCAACTGTGAAACATAACCACCGTCTCTGACGATATCATAGACTCGCTCAAAGAACAGTAGGGACAGGTCGTTCGTCCGTGCAACCTGTTGTCCTTCTACGCTTGGTGTCTGGTACTCGTATTCTCCACTCTGGTTGATATAGGTCGCTTGCCGTTCCTTGTCACGCTGGAACTTCTCCCATTCAGCAGCGATTTCAGGGTTCTTTAAGAGTTCCTCTACCTTCTTGTCCTTTTCACCTGGTGGGCGGCTACGAAACTCAGTATCGTACTTTGGGAAGAAGTCCGTCCGGTATGGCTTCAGCTCATCCCACGGTGGGTTCCCAATGATGACATCAAAGCCGCCTTCCCGATAGACTGTCGCGAACTCGAGCACCCAATGAAACGGTGAGAACTCCTCTAATTCCTCAAGAGAAATATCCTCGTCGACAAGTTCGTTGAACTGATCGCGGATCTTCTCATTAAGCTCCTCGCTGTGGGTGTCGATTTTTCGTTCAGCCATTTTACGGGCATTCTGCGCTTCACGGGCAGAATCCGCAGCTCGATGCCGGTCCTGTTCCCGGATGACATCCTCATAGAGATCTTTGACTGCAATTCCGACACCCCAATTCGAGAGTGACGCGTCGCCAGCATCTTCCCGTGCGACTTCTTGGAGCTCAGTGAACCCGATCAGCGAGTTACCCTGACGGATGTTAAAATCAATATTTGGGAGGGGTTCGACCTCGTTCGGTTCGTCCTCGATATCAGCGACCATCGACAGCCACAGGCGTAGTTTACAGATTTCGACTGCCCCGTCCTCGATATCGACTCCATAGAGATTGTGAAGGATGATAGAACGCTTTGCGAAAAGTGAGACCCCTCCATGTCCCTCTTCTATTCTCTCCAATTCTTCACGGCTACGACTCTCCAACTCCCAGCCTTGCCCCTCAGCTTCGAGCCGCTGGAAATACTCAATGCATTGCAT
>NZ_JBNLIA010000005.1:0-221413 GCF_050122995.1 Haloparvum alkalitolerans | reverse complement strand
GTATAGAGCATCAGCGAGTCGGAAAGCGAAGAGGACCCGACGAACGCCGTCTCGCTCAGATCGACTCGATCGTGGTGTGGTCGCCGGTGATCGCGGCCGCGTCCTCGGGCAGCAGCGCGGCGACGAGGTAGTCGGCGTACTCGCGGAGGTAGTCGACGACGGCCGCGATGCGGTCGGAGTCGATCGCCTCCAGCGAGTCGAGCAGGATGAACGGCACCGTCTCGTGGACGTCGTGAACGAGGTAGCCCGCGAGCGCGAACACGAGGCCCGTCACCTCGCGCTCGGACTCGGAGAGGTGGTCGACCGTGTCCCGGTAGGCACTCCCGTCGGGGCCCGAGCGCACGACGTGGAGGTCGAAGCGCGTCTTCTCGACCTTGCGGCGGCCCTCGCGGACCTCGGTCTCGCGGCGCTCGATCCAGATGCGGTCGATGTTGTCGTAGTCGAGGATCTCCAGGACGGACGCCATGTGGTCGTTGAACGCCTCGACAGCGTCCGCCTCGATGCGGTCGACGCGCGTCCGGAGGTCGGTGAGCTCCTCGGCCACCCCCTCGCGGCGCTCTCGGAGCTCCTCGCGCTCGTCGAGGTCGGCCTTCGTCTCCGCGATCTCCGCCTCGATCTCCGCCAGATCCGACTCCAGCCGGTCGATCTCGATCTCCAGTTCGTTGGCCTCGCGGTGGCGCTCGATCACCTCGTCGTACTCGCCCGCGCCCACGTCCTCGGTGGCCGCCTCGAGTTCCGCGACGCGCTCCTCGGTCTCCTCGCGTTCCGTCTCGAGCGACTCGATGCGTTCCTCCACCTCCTCGATCTCGGACTCGATCCCCTGCAGGCGGCGCTCGGCGCGCTGGCGCTCGTTCCGGCGCTGACGGAGCGAGGAGCGCTTCTCCGAGAGCTCGTCGATCTCGTCGCGGAGCCCGTTGCGCTCCTCCAGTTTCGAGGCCCGGAGGTCCCGGAGCTGGTCGAGCGTCCCCTCGATCCGGTCGGTGTCGACCTCCGACCCGCACGTCCAGCAGACGGTTCGGTCGTCGCCGAGCAGTTCGTCGGTGAGCGCGCCGGCGTCGGAGTCCCCCGTACCGTCCCCCTCGAGCTCCACGTCCAGCCCGTCGCCCTCCAGCATCTCCTCGTTGAAGCTGATGACGCTCCCGAGCTCGTTCAGCGTCTCGTCGAGCGCGCGCTTGCGCCGGCGGAGCTCCTCGATCCGGCCGTCGATGCGCTCGGGGTCCTCGTCGGGCTCGTCGGTGTCCTCGAGCGTCGCCTCCAGCTCCTCGCGCTCCGCGCGGAGCTCCGAGAGCGTCGATTCCTCGGCCTCGATCTCGAACTCCACGTCCTCCAGTTCGGAGCGCGCCTCGCGGACCTTCGCGAACGCCTCCTCCAGCTCCTCCTTTCGCGACCGGCTCTCCTCGAGGTCCGTATCGAGGTCGTCGATGGCCGCCTGGGCGGCCTCGAGGTCCTCGCGGGCGGCCTCGAGGTCCGTCTCCACGTCGGCCTTCTCCGACTCCAGCTCCGGGAGCGTCGACTCCAGTCGGTCGAGGTCCGCGATCCGCTGGTCGAGGTCGTCCTTCTCGCGTTCCAGCTCGCGGATCTCCGCCTCGATGCGGTCGGTGTCGACCGGCCGCATGATGATCTCGCGGAGGTCGTCCCCCCGTGCGACCGCCTGTCGGGCCTCGTTGTCCTCGAGCAGGAACGCGAACAGGTCCGCGATCTCGGGGTCGTCGAGGAACGGGTCGCCGCCGAAGGCGACCTCCCCGCCGCGTCGCGTCAGCGTCCGCGTGTACGTCTCGTCGCCGACGGACAGTTCCACCTCGCCCTCCTCCGCGTCGCCCTTGAGGGAGGGACGCGTGCTGCCGAGCCCCGCCATCAGCGCCTGGAGGAACGACGTGCGGTTGGTGGCGTTGCGACCGCTGAGTACCGTGACTCCAGGGGGGATCGTTACCTCGGTCTCGTCGATCCCGCCGACGTTGCGGGCGCGAACACGGACCTCTTCCTCGGTACGGGCCATCGAACTCATTGCACGCTCGTACCGTTGGAAGGGGTATAACTTTTGTGACGGGAGTCGGTCCCGCGGGATCGCCGCCAACGCTCCGCTCAGTCGGCGGCGCAGTCGCAGCCGCCCTCCCGAAGCAGGTCCCCGACCGGGTAATCGGTCCCGCAGTCGGGACAGACCGCGCGCACGTCGACGAGCAGTTCGTAGTCGTGGTCGGTCAGCTCCCCGGCGTCGACGAGGTTCGCGACCGTGGACTCGGCCACGGCCGCGGTCCGGCCCTGGAGCCGCTCCAGCGTGTCGATCTTGCGGTCGACGCGGTCGGCCGAGCGGTCCGGCAGCTCCGCCTCCCGGTAGTCGGTGAGGTACGTGTGGACCGCCTGATGGGTGACGAAGTCGTCGAGCACGGCGTCGACGTCGACGCCGTCGCGCTCGAGTTCGCGACGCTTGCGCATCAGGTCGGCACGCGCGGTGTCGTCGTCGGTCAGCGTGGCGTACGCGCTCGCGACGTCGCTCTCGACGGCCGACCGACCGGCCTCGCGCATCGCGGCCGAAAGCACCGCGCGGTTGAACTGGTCCGCGAGGTCCCGGAGGCTCGTCCGCTCGCCGTCCGCGCCCGTCCACTCCGCCTCCAACCGTTCACCCATCCCGTCGAGGTCGTACGTCTCGATGACGCGCGCGACCTTGCTGTTCGGCCGAGAATCGGTATCGGTCATACGGTGACGCACGTCCTCCACCGTTACAAAGATAGCGGTGTAACGTGGTTGCGGTAGTAACGTGGTCTCGATACCGCACCCGCCGGACTACTCGAGAAAGCGTAATGTCTCTCGATCTGGTTCGTCGTAGTACGTCTCCAGCGCCGTTCGGAACGGGTCGGGGTCGTCCGCGACCGCGTCGAACAGCGTCATCGAGGAGCGGAACTTCAGGTCGTCGGGGGACCCGAACACCTCGGTCGCCGTGCGACCGTCGAGCGCGTTCACGAGGGCCGTGCACTCGCGAAGCCGCGGTCCGAGAACCGGGTACGCCAGGTAGGCCTCCGCCTCGGCCCGCGATCCGATCGCGTAGCGCCGGGCCATGCGGCTGCTGCCGAGCCCCGCGACCTGCGGGAAGACGAACCACATCCAGTGGGTCCGCTTCCGGCCCGACCGGAGCTCCGTCTTCACCTGGTCTATCACGGGATTCTGTGCCTCGACGAACCGCTGCAGGTCGTGGGGGTCCTCCGAACGAGTCATTCGTCCAGGTCGCGACCTACGTGCGAGCCGCACCTAAACGGTCGGGTCTGGAAACCGAGAGTGTGCGACGGCGCGGCGCCCGAACACGCCGTGGCGCGACTACACCGCCCCGGGGACGATAAATGGGAATTCTGAAACGTGGACGGACACATAACCGAGCGAAAATGTCGACCGATAGCGAGAGCGGCCGAACGTGAACCACACGGCGACGGGCGGGCGATCGCCGACCCGAACGACTTTGGCGGGGGTGGGCGTACCCGATCCCATGTACGACCGGATCCTGGTTCCCGTCGACGGCAGCGAGGGGGCGGCCGCGGTGCTCGAGCACGTCGGCGAACTCGCCCGGCGCGTCGACGCGGACGTGGAGCTGCTGTTCGTCGCGGACACCGCGCGCGACAGCGTCACGCTCGTGGAGGGCGACGTGGTCGACGCGCTCGTCAGCGAGGGGGAGGACGTGCTCGCGGACGCCGCGGAGACGTTGGCAGAGGTGGGGATCGACGCGGAGACGGAGACGGTACAGGGGAATCCCGCGCCGAGCATCGCCGAGTACGCGGACCGGTACGACCACGACCTGATCGCGATGGCGACGCACGGCAATTCTGGAGCGAGAGGGCTGCTCGGTAGCGTCACCGAGAAGGTCGTCCGGCTCGCCGAGACCCCGGTGCTGGTCGCGCGGCTCCGCGACGACGAGCGCCTGACGGCGCCCTACGAGCGCGTCCTGCTGCCGACCGACGGGAGTCCGCGTGCGGAGGCGGCCGCGGCCCACGGGCTCGACCTGGCGGCCGCGCTCGGTGCGTCCGTCGACGCGCTCTCCGTCGTCGAGGAGGGCGGCGTCGGCGCGACCCTCCGCTCCCTGCTGTCGGACGAGGAGCGCGACCGCTCGGCCAGCGAGGCAGTCGACCGCGTCGCCGAGGCGGGCGACGACCGCGGTCTGTCCGCGGTCCGCTCGCACGTCGAGCGTGGCGACCCCGCCGAGGCCATCGTCGACGCGGTGGACGAGTACGACGTCGACGCCGTCGTCATGGGAACCACCGGCGAGCACGGCGCCGAGAAAATCCTGCTCGGCGGCGTCGCGGAGCGCACGCTCAGGAACGCCCCCGTGCCGGTGATCGTCGTTCCGTCCGAGGCCTGACGCCGGCGGTCGCGGGCCTCCGTCGCGCCGTCGGCGGCCGGAGAAACGGATTCAGGCCTCGTCGGGGTCGCGAGGCGTGTAGTCGTCGCAGTCCCGCCCGCCGATTGTCGAGTCGGTGCAGTCGAACGCCGCCTCCTCGACGTACACGTGCCCCTCGACGGTCGCGTTGTCGAGTTTGACCTGCTCGCCGTCGGCCGCGAGGACGGACCCCGAGACGGTCGAGTCGAACACCTTCACCGTGTTGTTCTCGCTCTCGACGTCGCCGCCGACCGCGCTCCCGGCGAGCACCTCGACGACCTTCCGTGCGGTCACCGAGCCGTCGACGGTCACGTTTTCGAGCTTCGCGTCCGCCGTCCGGGAGAGGACGCTCCCCCGGACGGTGCCCGTCTGGATGTTGACGACCTTCTCGACGTCCACGTCCCCGTAGACGGTCGCGTCGTCCCCGTCGAAGTCCTTCGCTCCGCTGGCCGACTCGCCGACGACCACGCCCCCGTCGCTCACGGTGATCCCCTCGTCGGTCTCCACGTCGCAGTCGACGACGAGCCCGTCGATCGTGATCGGGTCGGTCCCGCCGTCGGTCTCCGCGTCGACCCACTCGCAGGTCTCGTCCGGTTCGGGGAGCGTCCGCTCGACGGTCGCGGTCGTCAGGACGTACGTCGTGTCGTCCTCGCCGCGCCAGACGACCCTGATCTCCTCGTCGACGGGGTAGATCTCCACGGCGGTCCCGGCCGTCAGTCGCGTGCCCGCGGCCGCGTCCGGGTCGGCGGTCCCGCGTATCGCGAGCTCGCCACCGTCGATCGTGTCGCCGCCGCCGTGGACGAGCCTGTGGTGTAGACCGTCTCCGGCCGTCTCCACGTCCAGCGTCGCTCCGGGAGCGGGATCGGGGTCGTCCGCGAGACCGAGGAACAGCACGCCGCCCGTGCCCGCCAACAGCGCGACGATACCGACGAGTATCACCGCGCCGACGACCGGCGAGATCCCGCGGTCGACGCCGTCGGAGCACACCATGGGCGGCGTTGGATCGCCGACAAGAAAACTGTCCCGACCGCGCCTCGCGGGAGCGACCCGACGGCACGCCGCGGAGGCGACACCATCCGACCTGCGTATCGCGACATGCGATACACCGCCGGTGCGAAGGATTATTGTCGGGGTCCGGAGAAGGGGCACCAATGACCGGACGCACGAACCGAACGGCGGAGGGGGGAACCGGGAGGGTCGGAGACGGCGACGGAACGCCGACCGTCGGAGCGGCGGTCGTGGACTGCCTGCTGGACCACGGCGTCGACACCGTCTTCGGCATTCCGGGCAAGCAGACGCTCCCGCTCAACGAGGCGCTCGCGGACCGTGACGCCCGGTTCGTCGTCGCGCGCCACGAGACCGCCGTCACGCACGCCGCGTGGGGGTACGCGGAGACGCGCGACCCCGGCGAGATGGCCGCGACGGTCGTCGTCCCGGGACCGGGCGACATGAACGCGATGAACGGGCTGAAGAACGCGCTCAACGACTGCGTGCCGATGGTCCACGTCGCGGTGGAGACGGAACACGAGGTTCGCGGCGGCGACGGGATCCACGAGACGCCGCCGGACACCTACGACAACGTGGTCAAGGAGAACGTCCTCGTGGAGACCGCCGAGAGCGCCGTCGCGGAGCTGAACCGGGCGATCCGGATCGCCCGCGAACCGCCGATGGGGCCGGTCCGCGTCGGCATCCCGAAGGACTTCCTCGCGAGCGCGACGCCGCAGGCGAGCGTCGGCGAGGGGGCGTCCAGAACGCCACCGGAGCCTCCAGCGGCGGCCGTCGACGCGGCCGCGGACCTGCTCGCTGGAGCCGAGCAGCCGGTCGTCCTCGCCGGCGGCGGCGTCCGCCGGGCCGGGGCGAGCGAGCGGCTTCGCGCGTTCGCGGAAGCGCTCGACGCGCCGGTGGTGACGACCTACAAGGGAAAGGGAACGCTCCCGGAGGACCACGCACTCTCGGCGGGCGTGCTCTGTGGCGGGTCCTCGACGGAGCTTCGCGGACTGCTGGCCGAGTCGGACGCCGCCCTCGCGGTGGGGTCGGACCTCGACGCGGTCGCGACCGGCCGCTGGTCCGTCGAGCTCCCCGACGATCTGGTCCACGTCACGCTCGGCGCCGACGACCTCGGGACGGGCTACGAGCCGGCCGTGGGGATCGTCGCCGACGCCGACCGGACGCTGCGGGCACTGACGGACGGGATAGCCGAGCGCGGCGGCGACGCGGAACGGCCCGGCGACGAGCGCGCGGCCGCGGTCCGGACGGCGGACGCGGCGCGGTTCGACGCGGTCGCCGCGGCGCGGAACGCGGGAGACCCGCCGACCTCCGTCGAGGTAGTCCGAGCGGTCCGCGAGGCGCTCCCCCGCGACGCGATCGTCACCGCGGACGCCGGCGGGTCGCGCCAGTGGACGCTGCTCGCGTGCGAGGCCTACGGCCCGCAGTCGTACGTCAACCCCGGGTCGTGGGCGACGATGGGGACCGCGCTCCCCTCGGCGATGGGCGCGAAGCTGGCGAACCCGGACGCGGACGCGGTCGCGCTGGTGGGGGACGGCGGCCTACTGATGTGCATCCACGAGCTACACACGCTCGCGACGGAGGGGATCGACGTTACCGTCGTCGCGCTCAACAACGACGACTACGCCATCATCAGCGAGGAGGCCGACCGCTCCCACGGCCTCGGTCCGGGGGCGTACGGCTGGGCCGACGCCGGCCTCGACCTGGCCGCGGTCGCCGAGGGGATGGGCGTCGACGCGACGCGCGTCGCGGGCGTGTCCGGGATCGCGGAGGCGCTCGACGACGCGCGGGCCCGCGACGGGCCATCGCTGGTGGAGGTCGCGACGGATCCCGCGGAGCCGCAGGCCAGCGAGTGGATGACCCGGGAGCGCTGATCGGACGGCGGGGCCGACGCGGTCCCGTCGGCGTCACCGATAGGAGAAATTGACCTGCAGTTCGCCAGAGATACCCCGCAGGAGGTCCGTCAACTCCTGCTCGTTCCGGTCGTCCTCGAGGCGGTTGCTCGGCCCCGAGACGCTGATCGCGCCGTGGACGGTTCCGGCGTTGTCCAGGAGCGGGACGCCGATTCCGGTGACGCCTTCGAGGAAGCTGTCGGTGCCGTACGCGACCCCGGTCTCCCGGACGGTCTCGAGTTCCGACTCGAGGTCCGCGCGGGTCCGCCCGTCGGGGAGCGGATACTCGTAGCCGTCGAGGATGTCGACCCGGCGTTCGGCGGGGAGGTTCGCGAGGATCGCCATCCCCGCGGCGAGCCGGTACAGCTCGAGGTGGAGCCCGATCCGGGCGTTCGTCTGAATGGCTCGCTTGCCCGCCGACTTCGCCATGAACACCGCCTTCCCGTTCTCCTCGACGGTCCACCACGCCTTCTCGTTCGTCTCCTCGGAGATCTCGTCGAGTTTCGCCCGGATCTCGTCGTACAGCTCCCGCGTTTCGCGGACCTTGCTCCCGATGTCGACGAAGCGCAGGCTCAGCCGGTACGCCCGCGAGTCGGTCTGGACGACGTACCCGTGTTCCTTGAGCGTCGAGAGGTAGGCGTGGGCGGTGCTCTTCGGCATGTCCGCCCTGTCGGCGAGCTCGGTCACGCCCGAGGGCCCGTGCTCCTTGAGCGTCTCGACGAGCCGGAGCAGTTTGTCCCCGGCCTCTACGGTGTCGTCCATACGCGCCGTTGTTCACGATTCGCCATATGTCTGTTCATCCAGGCTGAACAAAGGCTGAGAGCGAATGGCAACCATAGAAGAAAGGTTGGATGTTCGGTCAGGTTATTAGAAATTATTTAGACTTAAGAGTATATTTTCTAGTGAAGTGTTTAGAATAAACTTGATTGAGCCAAAACATGGTTGTTTTTCCTGTTTAGATATCTATCATCATATAGAGATAGACGATAGCAACCGCTGGAGATGGGAGTTCTATCCCACGGCGATCTCGATAGCGACGAACGAGTCGGGATTTCCACCCTCCATTACAAACGTATTTTTGTAACATTGAGGGGTAGTTTCGTGACGACGGCGACCGCGACGAGCCGAGGGCAGCACCGTGAGAACATTCATCAGTGCCGAACGACCATGAGGGTAATATCGACGGGGACGCACCAGGATTCGGCGGAGAACGCCGGGAAGAACGGCGGCAGTCGGCTCTCCGAAACCAGCCAAGCCACGCCCGCGGCCGCGTTTGAGCGGTCCGGCTCCGGATACGGGCGGAAAGCGAGTGTGTGACGGGGATACCGGCGTCGTCTCGAACCGGGAGCCAAAATTCGGCACGGCCGAACGCGGCGAGCGTGCTGTCACGATGAACGGACGCCGGAAGACGGTATCGAGAACGTGTGGCAGTCCGTATCAACCCCGAGAGAAGCGGAAAGCGAGTCGCGAGCCGGCGAGACGGAAGGACCGGAATCGGCACCGGAGCGCGTTCGACTCACCCGAACGGTTCGGTGCGCGCGCTATCGGCCCGTCCACTCGGGCTCGCGGTCCTCGAAGAACGCGTCGATCCCCTCGTTTTTGTCTTCGGTCGCGAACAGCTGCGCGAACAGTTCGGCCTCGTACTCGATGCCGGACTCGAGGTCCATCCGCGAGGCGGCCTTGACCGATTTCTTCGCGAACCGCAGGGCGACCGGACTCTTCGCGGCGATGGCGCCCGCGAGCTCGTAGACGCGGTCGTCGAACGCGTCGTCGCCGTGGACCTCCTCGACCAGCCCGATGTCGGCCGCCTCCGTCGCGTCGACGAGTTCGCCGGAGAGGATCAGCTTCATCGCCTGGCCCTCGCCGACGAGCCGGGGGAGTCGCTGCGTTCCGCCGCCGCCGGGGATAAGGCCGAGGTTGATCTCCGGCTGGCCGATCTTCGCGTCCTCGTGGGCGATCCGGATGTCGCACGCCTGGATCAGCTCGCAGCCCCCGCCGAGGGCGTGGCCGTTGATGCGCGCGATCACCGGGACGGGGCAGTCCGCGACGCGCTCGTACACCCGCGGCCGTTCGCTCGCCTCGCGCTGCTCGAGCGAGTCCCGCTCGCGAAGCTCCGTGACGTCGGCCCCGGCGACGAAGGCGTTCGCGTCCGAGTCGCCCGTCAACACGACGGCTCGGACGTCGGTCTCCTCGACGGCGAGCATGGCGGTCTCGAGCTCCGCGCGGAGCTGTGCGTCGAGCGCGTTCCTGGCGTCCGGACGCGAGAGTTCGATCGTCGCGACGTGGTCGGCACGGTCCCCGACCGACGCCGACACGGTCTCGCAGTCGGCGACCGCCTCGGGGAGGCTCACTGCTCGTCACCTCCGGACCCGCTGACGCCAACCACCTCGCCGTCCTCCCAGACGTAGAACCCCTCGCCGGTCTTCTTGCCGAGCTTCCCGGCACGCACCTTCCGCTTCAGCACCTGCGGCGGTCGGAAGCGCTCGCCGAGCTCCTCGCGGAGGTACTCGAGGATGTCGAGTCGAACGTCGAGCCCGACGACGTCGCCGAGTTCGATCGGGCCCATCGGATGGTTGTACCCGAGTTCCATCGCGGTGTCGATGTCTCGGGGGTCCGCGACCCCCTCCTCGACCATGCGCATCGCCTCGACGCCGAGTGCGACGCCGAGCCGCGACGACGCGAACCCGGGCGAGTCGGTGACGGTGACGGGCGTCTTCCCGATCCCCTCGGCGAACTCCGTCGCGGCCGCGACCGTCTCGTCGCTCGTCTGCTCGGCGACGACGACCTCGACGAGGTTCATGATGTGGACCGGGTTGAAGAAGTGGAGGCCGACCGCGCGCTCCGGCCGGTCCAGCGCGTTCGCGATCTCGGTCAGCGACAGGGAGGAGGTGTTCGAGGCGATGAGGCAGTCCGGGTCGACGTGGCTCTCGACCTCGGTCATCGTGTCGTGTTTGATCGGCATTTCCTCCGGGACGGCCTCGACGACGAGGTCGGCCCCGGAGACCGCCTCGGGCAGGGAGGTCGTCCCGGTGATCCGGTCCCGGGCCGCCTCGGCCTCGGCCGGCGTCAGTTTCTCGCGCTCGACCCCGCCGTCCAGGTTCGACTCGATGGCGTCGAGCCCCGACTCGACGATCTCGGTCTCGAGGTCCCGCAGGCTGACCTCGTGACCGCCCATCGCCGACACCTGTGCAATACCGTGGCCCATGGTTCCCGCGCCGAGTACTGCGACCTTCATCACTAACGGCGACCACGCGCAGACTCAAAAGCGTTTGCAGCCATCGATGCACCGATCGGTGAATTAATCACCGAGAACTCGCGATCTGAACCTGTCAATGGGTACGTCTAGACAGCAGGCCGTCGTGGTCGACGCCGTCAGAACGCCGATGGCGAAGAAGGACGGCGCGCTCTCGGCGGTGTTCCCCGAGGACCTCGTGACGGCGGTGCTCGACGCGTTGATCGACCGGACCGGCGTCGATCCCGAGGAATGGGACGACTTCCGGCTCGGATGTGCGAACCAGGAAGCGGAACAGGGACGAAACCTCGCCAGGCAGGTGCTGCTCGCCGGCGGATACCCGGCGACCGTTCCGGGATCGACGACGACGCGGCTCTGCGGTTCGTCGCTGACGACGCTCAACGACGCCGCACGCGCGATCGAGGCCGGTGACGGCGAGGTCTATCCGGTCGCGGGCGTCGAGCAGATGAGTCGCGTCCCGTTCTCCGACTGGCTGCATCCGGCGATCGAGTCGCGGTACGACGCGGACCGCCTCCCGATGGGCCAGACCGCCGAGACGGTCGCCCGCGAACACGGCGTCTCGCGGGAGGCACAGGACGAGTTCGCGCTCCGGTCGCACGAGCGGGCCGTCGAGGCGGCCGAGGCGGGGCGGTTCGACCGGGAGATCGTCCCCGTGGAGACGCCCGACGGGGTCGTGTCGACCGACGAGACCCCCCGCCCCGGGACGACCGTCGAGCAGTTGGGCGACCTCCCGACCGTGTTTCGCGACGACGACGAGGCGACGGTGACGCCCGGGAACGCCTCGCCGCTCACCGACGGAGCGGCCGGGCTCCTCGTCACCAGCGCCGCGTACGCGGAGGAGCACGACCTCGAACCGATCGCGCGGGTCGCGACGCGGTCGGTCGTGGGCGTCGACCCCCGAGTGATGGGGCGCGGACCGGTCCCCGCGACGCGGGCGGCGCTCGACGACGCCGGACTCGGCGTGGACGACCTCGACCTGGTCGAACTCAACGAGGCCTTCGCCGCGCAGAGCGTCCACTGTGCCCACGAACTCGGAATTCCCGACGAGAAGCTGAACGTGAACGGCGGCGCGATCGCGCTGGGACACCCCCTCGGCTGCTCAGGCGCCCGGATCGCCACGACGCTCCTGCACGAGCTACGGCGGCGCGACGGCGACCGCGGGCTCGCGACGATGTGCGTCGGGTTCGGGCAGGGCGTGGCGACGGTCTTCGACCGAACATAACGTACGACTGCAGACGACGAACCGACGGAGCCGACCGATCGGAGCGTCGAGCAGGGCCGCCGCCGAGAGCCGACGGGGCGCTATCCGTCGGTTTCGACCGGCCGCATCTTGAACCCGTAGCGGATGACGCCCTCCTGTCGGTAGATCCGCCGGGTCACCGCCTCGGTTCTGTCCCCGATCTCCACCGCGGACTCCCCGGGCGCCAGCACCTGCGTCGGGACGCTCACCGTCTCGTCGCCCGCCGGGCCGTCCAAGGCGACGACGGCGCTCACGAACGGACCGCTCTTCGACTGCTGTTCGACGAACTCCGGAGGCGCGCCCCCCTGGGCGATGGTCGTGACTCCCTCCACCGTTCCGGTTCCGGGAAGTCGGACGGTCTTGTAGTCGTCGGGGCGGTCGTGGCACTCGCGACACGCCCCCTCGGGCGGGAAGTTGAGCGCGTCACACGAGGGGCAGCGCCCCGCGATCAGTCGGTGCCGCTGCGGGATCGTCCGCTTCCACGAGGGGACGCTCACGTACGCGCCCCCGCCGTCCGGCTCGTCGGCGGTGATCTCGCCGCGCCGGCGGAGGTACTCGGGGTAGCTGAGGTCGACGTCGCCGTCGAGTGCACACCTCGTCGGAACGTCGCCGTCGAGGACCATCGCGTTCGCGCCGGCGCCGCTGCCGTACGCGGCGAGGAGCACGCGGTCGGCGCCGTCGTCGAACGCCTTCGCCGCCCCGAGGAGCGCGCTCGCGGCGCCGGTGTCCCCGAGCGTACCGACCGTGTCGGCGGCCGCGACCCGCTCGGCGTCGACGCCGAGCGCGCCCGTCACCCGGTACGGGAGCTTGCCGTTCGGGGACTGGACGGCCGCCGCGTCGACGTCGCCGACCGGACCGAGGCCGTCGACTGCCCCGCGAATCGCCGTCTCGAACGACTTCCGGTCGTAGCTGGTCACGCCGAGTTCCGTCGTCTCGTCGGACCCGGCGCCCCGGAACCGCGTGCCGGGGAAGGGCTCGACGTGGGAGGCCCGGTCGCGGACGACGCCCGGCCCGTCACCGCCGACGACCGCGGCGACGCCGGCGGCGCCGGCCGCGTGCTCGACCGCGCTGTCCGGCGCGCCGGTCGGGCAGTCGGCCGCGACGACGAGGCCGACGCCGTCGCCCCACGGGCCAGCGTCGAGCGCGGCGTCGAGCGCCTGTGCCCCCGCGCGCGTGCTCCCGGTCATCGTCAGGGTCGTCGCGGTCGTCGGGACCCCGAGCAGGCTCGTCAGCCGGGCCGTCAGGTCCGACTCGGCCATCGGCGGGGTCGTGGTGGCGAACGAGAGGTACTCGACCTCGTCCGCATCGACGCCCGCGGCGTCGAGCGCTCGCCGCGCCGCCTCCACGCCCATGGTGAGCGCGTCCTCGTCCGCCTCCGGGACGGCCTTCGTCTCGACCCCGGCCGCCTCGAAGTGACCCCACGCCTCCCGGAAGGACTCCGCGTCGATCCGCAGGCGCGGGCTGTACGCACCGAACGCCCGAACGCGGACGTCGCTCATCGGCCCACCTCCCGTTCGAGGACGTGGACGACCGCCGCGCCGCCGCTCCCCCCGACGTTGTGCGTGACGCCGTACCTCGGGTCCGCGACCTGTCTGTCCCCGGCCTTCCCCCGAAGCTGTTTGAACGCCTCCGCGACCTGGCCCGCCCCGGTCGCGCCGATCGGGTGCCCCTTCGACTTGAGGCCGCCGGACGCGTTGACCGGGAGGTCGCCGTCGAGCTCCGTCGTGCCCTCCTCCAGAAGGCGGTACGCCTCGCCGGGGTCACAGAAGCCGAGGTCCTCGTACGCGAGCAGCTCGGCGATCGCGAAGCAGTCGTGGACCTCCGCGAAGTCGACGTCCGACGGGTCGATGCCGGCCCGGTCGTAGGCCTTCTCCCCGGCCCGGCGGGAGGAGGCGATCGTCGTGTACTCCTCGCGCTGGAAGAGCCCGACCCGCTCGCTGCTCGCGCCGACGCCCGCGACGCGGACGGGCTCGTCGGTGTACTCGTCGACGACGTCCTCGCTGGCGACGAGCACGGCCGCCGCGCCGTCGGAGGTCGGACAGCAGTGGTAGAGGTTCAGCGGATGCGCCACGTCGGGCGCGCCCATCGCGTCCTCGAGCGAGCATTCGAACCCGAGGTGTGCGTTGGGGTTCTTCGCGCCGTTGGCGTGGTTCTTGACTGCGACCATCGAGAGGTGCTCACGCGTCGCGTCGTCGTACCGGTCCAGGTAGGCGCTCGCCATCTGCGCGTACACGCCGGCGAACGTCGTGCCGGTGAGCCGCTCCCACTCCGTCTCGCCGGAGACGCCGAGCCAGTACTTGGTCACGTCCCCGCTCATGTCGGTCATCACCTCCACGCCGCCCGCGAGGGCGACGTCCGCCATCCCGCTTTTCACCGCCTGGACGGCCTGCCGGACCGAGTAGCCCGACGCGGCGCAGGCGTTCTCGATCCGCGAGCTCGGGATCCCGTGGAGGCCGAGGTGTTCCGTCGCGGCCGGTCCGGAGAGGCCGAGTTGGCGGCCGCCGACGCCGAGCGAGCCGACGACCGCCTCGTCGATGTCGGCCTCGTCGATCCCGTCGGGGACGCTCTCGACCGCGCGGTCGAACGCCTCGCCGAACAGCGACCGATAGCTCCTGTCTGGCATCGCGCCGAACGGCGTCTGCCCGGCGCCGATGATGTAAGCGTCTCGCATACGACGACACACATCGGAGGACGGAAAATAGCTTTCCGTTGCCGTTTCGGTCCGGACGCCGGAACGAACCCCGCGCGCCGGCCGCTCGTCGCCCCCACCGAAGCGCCGCGGTCCCGGAGGCAGCGCGGCGACCGGAAGTATCCCAACAATTATTAACCACACTAGCCCAATCAGTGCGTATCCATGGCATACCAGCCAGTAGAAACGGCGGACAGAGCGGAGATCCGCGAACTGCAGGACGAGCGGCTCCGCGAGACCGTCGAGAACGCCTACGAGAACGTTCCGTTCTATCGCGAGAAGTTCGACGAGTTGGGGATCACCCCGGACGACATCGACGGCGTGGCGGACATCGAGAAGCTCCCGATGACCACGAAGGAGGACTTCCGGGACGAGTACCCGGACGGCCTCTTCGCGGTCGACCGCGACGAGGTCACGCGGATCCACGCCTCCTCCGGGACGACGGGCAAGCCGAAGATCGTCGGGTACACCGACGACGACCTCGACGTGTGGAGCGACGTCGTCGCTCGGTCGCTGAAGGCCTCCGGAGTCGACGCGGGCGATACCGTCCAGAACGCCTACGGCTACGGGCTGTTCACCGGCGGCCTGGGACTGCACTACGGCGTCGAGGAGCTCGGCGCGACCGTCGTGCCGATCGGTAGCGGCGGCACGCAGCGGCAGGTCGAGCTGATGAACGACCTCGAGAGCGACGCGTTCTCGTGTACGCCGTCGTACGCGCTCTACCTCGCGGAGACGGCCGAGGAGATGGGGTACGACCCCAAGGATCTGCCGATCTCGACGATCATCTTCGGCGCGGAGCCGTGCACCGACCCGATGCGCGAGGAGATCGAGGAGCGACTCGACG
Organism: Haloparvum alkalitolerans; assembly: GCF_050122995.1. GTDB lineage: Archaea > Halobacteriota > Halobacteria > Halobacteriales > Haloferacaceae > Haloparvum > Haloparvum alkalitolerans. The sequence goes on along the minus strand of NZ_JBNLIA010000005.1, from coordinate 206,130 downwards.
TGAACGGCATCGACATCTACGGGCTGTCGGAGATCATCGGTCCCGGCGTCTCGAACGAGTGCCACGAGGCGCAGGACGGCCTCCACCTCTGGGAAGATCACTTCTACCCGGAGGTCATCGACCCCGAGACGGGCGAACACGTCGAGGAGGGCGAGGAGGGCGAACTCGTCCTGACGACGCTGAGCAAGGAGGCGCTGCCGGTGTTCCGGTACCGCACGGGCGACCTCACGAGCCTGAACTACGAGGAGTGCGAGTGCGGGCGCACGATGGTCCGGATGGACAACGTCACCGGGCGGACCGACAACCTCCTGATCGTCAGGGGGATCAACTTCTACCCCAGCGAGGTCGAGGACGTGGTGCTCGACGTCGATGGCGTCGCGCCGCACTACCGGATCGACCTCCGCGAGGAGAACAACCTCGACGTGATGGAGCTCACGATCGAGAAGAAGCCGGAGTTCGACGGAGACGAGTCGGAGCTGTACAGCACCGTCATGACCCGGCTGTCCAACGTCCTCTCGTTCACGCCGGACGAGTTGACCCTCGTCGATTCGGGCGGCATCGAGCGGACCGAGGTCGGCAAGGTGCAGCGCGTCTTCGACGACCGCTAACCACCGGCCCTCGGAACCGGGGCATCACGGCGGTCCACGAACAGGTTGAGAGACCGGTCCTGCGTCGACGGCCCTCCGTCGACCGCCTTCCGTCGACCGCCCTCCGTTCAGTGATCGCGGCGGTGCCGAGGCGGTCGGCGCGCGCGACTCCGACGCGCGCGAGGGAGGCGGAGGCGCGGCCGCCTGCTGTGCGGTGCTGTTCCGCGGCCGCGCCGCCGCCGAGGCTGGGGAGGTGCGAGGCTGCTGTGCGGTTGCGGTGCGGGGCGGAGCGGGGTGGGACTGAAAGGGGCAGCCGGCTCGATCCGGCCCCGGCACCGCAAGCACCGCAGCGAGATGTGTCTCCGGCGCGCTACTGCACGCCGGAGGGCAGCGGGACGCGGTTTGTCCCGCGCGGCGGGGAGCGAGGAGCGCAACGCGTGTCGCGGTCCCGCGAGGCACGAGCGGGAGCCCGTGAGTCGCAGCCCGGCAGCCCGCTACTGCAGGCAGCCCGGACCGTCTCACGACGGCCGGTCGAGCCGGCTGGGGCTTTCTAGACGATGCTGTCCAGACCAGCAGGATCGACGACAGACACAGAAAAAGCACCGTATAGAGAGCTGACTGGGGCTTTCTGAGTGTTGCTGCCGAGAGCAACAGGATCGACAACAGAACCACAAACAAAACCCCCGCACAGAGAGCCGTCCGCGACCTCGGTACTGGGGAGCACCCGCACGGGTGGACCGTCCTCGTGCTTTCCGGTCACAAGAATCCCGAGAACGGTCGTCGGCCACTATCTGCGACTCGCGAGCAGCGCCCCCGAACCGAGTTATCAGGGGCGGTACACGCGGCCGCGGAACGTCGCGACCCGGTCGCCGGCCGCGGTGGTCACCTCGACCTCGTACTCCCCGGTCCCGTCGGTGAGGTGGGTCTCCTCCGCCGTCGCGACGATGGTCTCGCCGACGTCGACCGCGTCGAGGTAGGAGATGTTCGACTCGAGGCCGACCGCCGCGTCGCCGTGGGAGTTCGACGCCGCGGCGAACACCGCGTCGGCCAGCGAGTAGATCGCGCCGCCGTGGAGCGTCCCGTGGAAGTTCAGTAGCTCTTCGGTGACCGTCAGTTCCGCCTCGGCCGCGCCGACGTCGACGTCAACGAACTCGATCTCGAGGAGCTCGCAGAACGGGTCCGACCGGATCCGCTCCCGAAGCTCCGTTGGAACGTCACTCATCCGGTCGGGACGTCGGCGACGCGGGATAAATACGTACCGCCGGCGGAAGGGCGTGCGACGCGAGCGGCGAGGGACGGCAGGCGAGCTAAACTTATTTAACCCGCCCGGATGAGTTCTAGGCGATGCCATACAGCTACGAGCCTCACTACTTCGAGGACTTCGAACCGGGGAAGGAGTTCGTGAGCGTCGGCCGAACCGTCACGGAGGCGGACTTCGTGGTGCACTCCGCGCTCAGCGGCGACTGGACGGAGCTCCACACGAACCGCGAGTACGCGTCGGAACAGGAGTTCGGCGAGCGGATCGCGCACGGCCCGATGACGTTCGTCCACGCGACCGGGTTCGTCTACCGGACCGGGATCCTCGAGCGGACGGCCATCGCGTTCCTCGGGATGAACTACATGGACCTCCCCAACCCGGTCCACATCGGCGACACGATCCAGCTCGAGATGACCGTCGACAGCCGGAAGGAGCTCAGCCGGGACGACGCCGGGCTCGTGGTCTTAGACACCCACATGGAGAACCAGGACGGAACCACGGTCTTCGAAGGGGACATGAAGTTCATGATCAAGCGGGCGGAGAGCAACGATTAAGGGACATCGCGAGGGACTTTTTGACACGATGGAGTACTCCGGTCCAACAGACCTGTTTATCGACGGCGAGTGGCGCTCGTCCGCGGACGGCGAGACGATCACGACGGAAGATCCGGCGGCGGAAGCACCGTACGCGACGGTACAGAAGGCCGGCGCGGCGGACGTCGACGACGCGGTCGCGGCCGCGGCCGCGGCCGTCGAGCGCGGGTCCGAGTGGCGCGAACTGGACCTCGGCGCCCGGCGCGCGGCGCTGCACGAGATGGCCGACGCCATCGAGGAGATGAAAGACGAGATCGCGCTCGTCGAGTCCCACGACAACGGCAAGACGCCGTTCGAGGCGGGCCTCGAGATCGACATGGTGATCGACACCTTCCGGCACTACGCGGGTGCGGTGGACAAGGTCCGCGGCGACCAGATCCCCGTCTCCGGCGGCCGGCTGGACTACACCCGGCGCGAGCCGGTGGGCGTGACCGCCCACATCGCCCCCTGGAACTACCCGTTCCAGTTGGCCGGTCGCGGGGTCGCACCCGCCCTCGCGACGGGGAACTCGGTCGTGTTGAAGCCGTCCAGCACGACGCCGCTCTCGGCGCTCTACTACGCGAAGGCCGCCGAGGAAGCGGGGCTCCCCGACGGCGTGGTGAACGTCGTTCCCGGGTCCGGCTCCGAGGCCGGGAGCGCGCTCGCCGGCCACGAGGGCGTCGACCACGTCACCTTCACCGGGAGCACCGGGGTCGGAAAGACGATCCAGCGCGACGCCGCGGACGCCGTCGCCGACGTGACGCTCGAGCTCGGCGGGAAGGGACCGGCGGTCGTCTTCCCGGACGCCGACCTCGACGCGGCCGCGCGCGGCGTCCAGTACGGGATCTTCATGAACGCCGGCCAGATGTGCTGGGCGAACTCGCGGCTCGTCGTCCACGAAGACGTTCACGACGAGCTGGTCGAGCGGCTCGTCGACATCGCGGAGAGTATTCCGCTCGGCGGCGGCATCGACGACGACGGCCAGATGGGGCCCGTTGTGAGCGAGTCCCACCAGCAGGACGTCCTCGAGTACATCGAAACGGGGCGTGAGGAGGGGGCGACCGTCGCCGCGGGCGGCGGCGTCCCGGACGATCCGGAGACGGGCCACTTCGTCGAACCGACCGTCCTCACCGACGTCGACAACGACATGACCGTCGCCCGCGAGGAGATCTTCGGCCCGGTGCTGTCGGTCATCGAGGTGAGCGACGAGGACGAGGCGCTCGCGGTCGCGAACGACTCCCCGTTCGGGCTGACCGCCTGCGTGTGGACGAGCGACCTCTCCCGCGCGCATCGGCTCGCGGAGACGCTCGAGTACGGCATGGTGATGGTCAACGAGACACCGAACACGTGGCCGCAGGTCCCGTTCGGCGGCACGAAGGACAGCGGGCACGGCGCGGCGCAGGGCGAGGAAGCGCTCAGGGCCTACACCGAAGTGAAGAACGTCCACATCAACTTCGACTGACGGGGCGTTCGACGCGCCTTCGACCGGGGGCCCGCGCTTTCCGCCGGACCCGTCTCCCGCACGCTTTCCGTCGAGTTCGTCCCGCCAAATCGCGAGCATCGATCCTACAAAGATTTATTATCCCTTGGTTGAGATCCATTACCAGATCATCCACCATGATGAATAACGAAAGATCCCCTTCCGGGGAGCGTAGCGCGTACGATCGGCGAACGTTCCTGTCGGTCGCAGGTACGGCCGCGTCGCTGGGGCTCGCCGGCTGTACCGGCGGATCGAGCGGCGGCGACAACACCGCGACGATCGGTATCCTGAACCCGATGTCGGGGGCGTACAGCACGCTCGGGCCCTCCCAGCGTGCGGGAGCGGAGTACGCGGTCCAGCAGATCAACGAGAGCGACGAGTACAGCTTCGAGATCGACCCCGTCTACTACGACACGGAGACGAACGCGAGCGCCGCCTCGCAGGCGGCCCAGCAGGCGATCCAGGAGGACGGGGCCGACTACCTCGTCGGCGCGATCTCGAGTTCGGCCGCCCTCGGGCTCAACGAGCTGGCCGCCTCCGAGGAGACCGTCTACTTCGCCGGCGGGGCCGCGGTGCCGATCACGGGCGAGCAGTGTAACCAGTGGGTGTTCCGCTTCGAGACGAACACGGCGCAGATCGCGGAGGCGGTCTCCGGGTACACGGTCGAGGAGATCGGGTCGAACGTCTGGTTCCACTACGCGGACTACGCCTACGGCACCTCCGTCTACAACCGGACCAGCATGCGCATGGAGGAGGCGAGCGACGAGTTCACGGAGGTCGGCGAGTCGTCCTCGAGCCTCGGATCGTCGAACTACGAGTCCTACATCACGCAGATCGGAAACTCGGACGCCGACGTGGCCGTGCTCGGGATGACCGGCGGCGACCTGGTCACCTTCGTCAATCAGGCCGCGGACCGCGGGCTGACCGAGGACGTGGCGCTCGTCGCCCCGACGATGGCGTACAAGAGCACCCGCGCGGGGACCGGCCCCAACAGCGTCGGCACGTACGGCGGGGTCCGCTACGACCCCTCCATCGACATCGGCGACAACCAGGCGTTCGTCGAGGGGTTCCAGTCGGAGTACGACGAGGTGCCGGGCAACTACGAGCGAACGGGGTACGACTCCGTCCGGCTCATCGCGAAGGGCATGGAGCAGGCGGGGAGCACGGATCCGGCCGACGCCCGCGACGCCCTCGAGGGCGGGAGCTTCACCACCGTCCTCGGCGACATCACGCTGCGCGAGTCCGACCACCAGGCCACCAACCCGACGTGGATCGCCGAGTTGACCGAGGGGGACGGCGAGATGGCCAACGTCGATATCCTCTCGAAGACCGAGGGGGAGAACGCGCTCCGCCCAGCGAGCGAGTTCGGCTGCGAGATGAACTAGGACAGACAGATGTCCCTAGTAGTCAACCTGGCGGAGCAGCTCGTCAACGGCCTCTCCCTCGGCATGGTGTACGTGCTGTTGGCGGCCGGGCTGTCCATCATCTTCGGCGTGATGGACGTGATCAACTTCTCGCACGGGGAGCTGTTCGCGCTCGGCGCCTACTTCGCCCTCAGCATCGTCGACCCCCTCGGGTCCGGGGTCGGGTTCTGGGTCGCGTTAGTGCTGTCGCCGCTGCTCGTGGGGATCGTCGGGGTCGGGATCGAGCGGTTCACCATCCGACCGCTGTACGGCCGCAACCCGCTCTACCACATCCTCCTCACCTTCGGGCTCGTGTTGATCATCAACGACCTGATCGTGTTGGGGTGGGGGTCGGAACAGCAGAACCTCGCCGTTCCCGACTACCTCACGACGCCGATCGCGGTCGGGGGTATCGAGGTGTCGGTGTACAACTACTTCATGATCGGGTTCACCGCCCTGCTCGCGGCCGGGATCTGGCTGTTCCTCACCCGCTCGAAGTACGGGATGATCATCAGGGCGGGGTCGGAGGACCGGCAGATGGTCCGAAACGTCGGGATCGACATCGACCGGTACTACACGCTCATCTTCGGGCTCGGCGCCGCGCTCGCGGCCGTCGGCGGCATCGTCCTCGGCGGGTACCAGAGCGTGAACCCCGGGATGGGAAGCAGCGTCATCGTCCCGGCGTTCATCATCGTCGTCCTCGGCGGTCTCGGGAGCTTCCGCGGCGCGGTGGTCGGCGGCCTCCTGGTCGGCGTCGTTCGAACGCTCACCCGGACCTACGCCGGCGCCGAACTCTTCGAGCTGCAGGGGTTCGTCGTCGCGATGCCGGACTTCGAGGGCGTGACGATCTTCCTCCTGATGATCGGCGTCCTGCTGTACAAGCCGCAGGGGCTGTTCGGGGGGTCGGAACACAGTGAGGGGGGTGCCGAAGATACGCTGCTCACGGGCGTCGAGTCCGGCGTGTTCTCCGACGAGACGCGGCGGAACCTCGGGCTCGCGTTCGTCGCGGTGCTCGCGGTCGCGCCGTTCGTGTTCCTCCTCACCGGTAACACCTACTACATCACGCTGCTCAACCAGATGTTCATCTTCGCCATCTTCGCGTTGAGCCTCGACATCGTCATGGGCTACACGGGGCTGGTCCCGCTCGGCCACACGATGTTCTACGGCGTGGGCGCCTACGCCGCGGCGCTGGTCATGATCCACCTGACCGCCTCGTTCCTCGTCGCGCTCGCGGTCGCGATCCTCGTCTGCGCGCTCATCGCGTGGGTCGTCGGGAGCCTCTCGATCCGCGTGTCCGGGATCTACTTCGCGATGATCACCCTGGCGTTCGCCGAACTGTTCTACAACATGGTGTTCAAGTTCGACTTCACCGGCGGCAGCGACGGACTGGTCGGCTGGGAACCCCTCGTCGGGATCGCCGGCATCGGACTCGAACTCGGCGCCATCACGGTCCCGCTCGGCCCGATCGAGATAACGCCGGCGACCGCCTTCTACTACATCGCGTTCGGGCTCGCACTCTGCTCGCTGTACTTCGCGACGCGGGTCATGAACGCCCCGTTCGGGAGCGTGCTCGCCTCGATCGGGGAGACCGAGGAGCGGACCGAGTTCCTGGGCTACGACGTTCGGAAGTACAAGCGGCGCGTGTTCGTCATCAGCGGCGGCATGGCCGGAATGGCCGGCGGCTTACTCGCCGTCAAGCCCGGGACGTTCATCATCTCGCCCGACCAGACGCTGGCGTGGATCCACTCGGGGGAGGTGATCGTCATGACGCTGGTCGGCGGAATGGGGACGCTTATCGGACCGATGCTCGGCGCGGGCTTCTTCGTCGGCGCCGAGGATGTGCTCTCGTCGTACACCGAACAGTGGCGGCTGATCATCGGGACCATCTTCGTGCTGTTCGTGCTGTTCGTCCCCCGGGGGCTCGTCTCGCTGCCGTCGATGGTCGTCAGCGCGTACGACGACTCCCGGTTCGGTGACTCGAGCGCCACCACGGGAGACCCGGAGGAAGCCGGATGACCGACACTGCCCTGAAGATCCGCGACCTGACGAAGAAGTTCGGAGAGCTGACCGCGACGAGCCACGTCGATCTCGACATCGAACGCGGCGAGTTCCGGAGCGTGATCGGTCCCAACGGCGCCGGGAAGACGACCCTGTTCAACCTGATCTCCGGCGCGCTCCAGCCGACGAGCGGCCGGATCGAGTTCGACGGCGAACCCATCGCCGACCTCCCGCCCCACGAGCGCGTCCGGCGGGGGGTCAGCCGGTCGTTCCAGATAACGAACGTCTTCAGCGGGCTCACCGTCCACGAGAACGTCCGACTCGCCGTCCAGTCGAAGCGGTACGCGGACCTCGGCAGGACGGAGGCGCTGTTCCGGGACACCGGATCGTTCGACGAAATGAACGACCGGACGGACGAGATCCTGCGCCGCATCGGGCTCGACGACCGGTCCGAGGAGCTGGCTGGAACGCTCGCGTACGGCGACCAGCGTCGCCTCGAGATCGGGCTGGTCCTCGCGACGGACCCGCAACTCGTCCTCCTCGACGAACCGACCGCGGGGATGAGCAGCGAGGAGACGCGGGAGACGCTGGCGCTCGTCAACGAGGTGCTGGCCGACCAGTCCATCATGCTCATCGAACACGACATCGACCTGATCATGGACGTATCGGACCGCATAACCGTGCTCACTCGCGGCGAGGTGCTCGCGACCGGGACGCCGACGGAGATCGCCGAGAACGACGCGGTTCAGGACGCGTACCTCGGAGGTGGCCGCGGTGAGTGACCCGATTTTGAGCCTGCGTAACGTCCACGCCGGCTACGGGATGACCGAGGTCCTTACGGGGATCACGCTGGACGTCGAGCGAGGCTCCGTCGTCTCGCTCGTCGGGCGGAACGGCGTCGGGAAGACCACGACGCTCAGGTCGATCGTCGGGAACATCGTGCCGACGGCGGGGACCATCACGTTCGACGGTCGGGAGGTCACCCGACTCGACACCGAGGAGACGATCCGGGCGGGGATCACGTTCGTCCCCGAGGAGCGCCGGATCTTCCCCGGACTCACGGTCCGCGAGAACGTCAGGATGGGGCAGATCGGCGTCGACGCGCCCGACGGCCCCTCGGTCGACGAGGTGATCGGCATGTTCGAGAACCTCGAGAAGCGCGAGGACAGCCCCGGGTCAGTGCTCTCCGGCGGCGAGCAACAGATGCTCGCGATCGCGCGCGCGATGGTCGCCGACCCGGACCTGCTGCTCCTCGACGAGCCCACCGAGGGGCTCGCGCCGTACGTCGTCAGACAGATCGAGGACGTGATCGAGACGCTGAACGACCGGGGGATCACCGTGCTCGTCGTCGAGCAGAACATCCCGGTGGCGCTCGACGTCTCCGAGTACACGTACATCCTCGAGAAGGGGCAGATCGTGCACGAGGGGCGCTCCGCGGACGTGCGCGAGGATCAGGCGATCCTCGACGAGCACCTCGGCATCACCGGTGCCGACTGAGGCCATGCCGGTCCGCGGCCGGACCTCGGTCGGAACGGACCGCGGTGACCCCCGAACCGGGCGACGGATCAGAACGAACGATCAGTGTGTTTTTCCGATGACTATAACACCGGCGGCGGCGAACGGGACGACATGAGCCGGCTGCTGCTCGCGATCGACGAGAGCATCGAGCGTGCGACCGCACAGGCCGAGACGGTCCTCGACCTCTTCTCGGGCGACGATGTGGTCGCGTACCTGCTCCACGATTTCGTCGACAACCCCGAGGGGGCCTCGGTCTCGCAGGTGGACGCGGTGACGCGCGCGGAGTCGCTCCTGGCCGCCGAGGGCGTGACCGTCGAGTTCCGCGAGCGGAGCGGGGAGCCCGCGCCGTCGATCGTGGAGACCGCGGACGAGCTGGACGCCGACGCCATCTGCGTCGCCGGACGCAAGCGAACGCCCGCGGGAAAGGTGCTGTTCGGGAGCGTCTCCCAGTCGGTGATCCTGCAGACGGAGCGGCCGGTGATCGTCTGCAGTCCGCAGGAGTCGGAGACGGACGATTGACGGGAATCCGCCGCGTCCCAAAATCGGGGAGGGTGCGGGGCGAGGAGGACCCGTCCGCACAGCGAAGGGTATAGGGCCGTCGGACGCGCGGACACGAGTATGCACGTCGACGACGGTGACGTCAGAGCGATCACCTTCGACCGGCCCCAGTCGTACAACGCGATGACCGGAGCGGTGGCCCGGGACCTCATCGAGGCCATGGAGGGACTGGACCCCGCCACGCACGACGCCGTGGTGGTCACCGGCGAGGGCGACGCGTTCAGCTCCGGGGGCGACATCGACGCGATGGCCGACCGCGACGAGACCGCGCTGGAGGCACACGAACGCGTCCAGGAAACGCTCGGCGGCGTCGCCGAGTCGATCCTCGAGGCGCCGGTCCCCGTGATCGCTCGCGTCAACGGCGACGCCGTCGGTGCCGGCATGGCGATCGCGGCGCTCGCCGACTTCGCGTACGCGGCCGAGTCCGCCCGGTTCGGGGCCTCGTTCGTCAACGTCGGGCTGGTACCGGACGCCGGCACCACCGCGATCCTGCCGCGCGTCATCGGCCTCCGGAAGACGAAGGACCTCGCCTTTACCGGCCGGTTGATCCCCGCGTCGAAGGCCGCGGAGTGGGACGTGATCAACGAGGCCGTCCCGGACGCCGACCTCGACGAGCGGGTTGACTCGCTGCTGTCGACGCTCGCGGAGCGACCGACCGAGACCATCGCGCTCACGAAGCGGGCGATCCACGGTAACCTCGGCCGGTCGTGGCAGGACGGGCTCGAGCGAGAGGCCCACTACCAGACGCTCGCGTACGGCACCGACGCACACGCCGAGGGCGTCGCGGCGTTCCTCGAGGGACGCTCGCCCGACTTCGAGTGACCGCGTTCGAACGCGGACACCGCCGGTCGAGAAGCGTTCACAACCCGGGAAAGCGAGCAGCAACGCGCGACGACGCCAGCCGTTCGAGGGAGAGACACCGTTCCGACCAATTGCACGGATTCGAGACACCATTGAATTTCGATATGTATCTGAGATAGAGAGGTCATTGAGAAAAAAGGAAGTCAAAGGGATACAGATACCACTGTGAAATAGACACTATATATCGGAAGATCCGCCATATATGGCTATTCTCCGAGAGAAGAGGCCAGAATTATCCAGAAATTCCCGTATCTATTCAGGAATTGTGTTATACTAAGTTCCGGATGAGTGAATGATCTGTTTTAGTCCGGATTATTCGTCTAACAGTTTTTATAGGGCCGAGAAAGATGTTATAGCCAGGGATAACCCGTCGAGACTTCGATCTCGAGCGGAACCTCAGTCTCGAACACGGACCGCATCCGAATCGCGTCCAGTTATATAATCTATATGGAAGTACGATAAAGCAGTAATGGAAAGTATACTATATTCAGAAGTCAGATCACGGAAATGCGTCGGAGCGGTTCCCTCGAACTACCGTCCGCAGGGCGTGTCTGCTGCAGCTGAACGAACGATGGTCGAACCGTCGGAGAACCGAGCGGGGCTACTCGGGGAGAGAAAGAAAGAATCCGAGACCGGAGAACGGTTCGAGGAGCCGGATGCTCGCGTCGCGATCGGCCACGGGGACCGAATCTCGGGGCACCTGGTGGAAGCCGGGGCCGGCAACGAGCAGGCGCCGGCTAGTCGCGTCGCTGCTCGGAGGGTCTGCCGTCGACCGCCGCGACTCATCACGACGCCGGCAGCAGCGACCTCCGACCCAGTCGAAAGACTCCCGGCGAGTCAGGCGATCTCTTTTTGTGGGGCCGTGCTGTTCCGTTCCCGGACGGCGCCGAGGAACTCGAAGAGGCGGGGGGTCAGAAGGATGTAGCCGAACAGGAGGATGTTCCCCGTGTTTGCGGTGTACATCGATACTGCCGCCGCGTACAGCAGGGCGCCGAATACGGCGATGATTATGGTGTGTGTTAATATCTCTCTCATCGAGCAGACAACCGAACTCGGAGTACATAAATTTTTCTCAGGAGGGGGACGGACGACCGCGAACCGGACGATCCACGAGCGAGTACGACCGAACTGTGGCCGCTACGGAGCGGAGCGCGACTCGGTGATCAGGTACGCGAGGAGCGGCGAGAGGCCGAACAGCCCGAATCCGACCAGCAGCGCGCTGGGGTCGAACGGGAGGACGCCGCTCCCGAGAATCCCCAGGAACAGCGCGTCGATGACGAGCATCGTCACGATGAACGAACTCGAGGGGAACCGCTCGCTCATAGTTCCCCGATGGCCGACCCGTCGGCGCGGTGCGCACCGAACGTGGGCGGATGGATGGTCGCATCGGACTCTCTCGTCTGTCGGTCGGGGGTCCGTGGTAGGTGTGGCATGGGGAGTCGTGGTCCTCCGTGGGTGAGCGAGTGGCGTAAAATCTTCGGTGAAATGCGTCCCGGAACCGGAGCGGTACGCCGCGTGGGGGCAGATACACCGCTCGGAGGTAGACACGCCGCTCGGAGGCAGTTCGGCGGTCGGGCGTGTCGACCGATGACCGGTCCCGCGGTCGGTGACTTTATCAGCGGTCCCGAATATTGAGTCATGTGAACGTACGTCTCACAAGTGATGACAATGTCCAGTAAGGAGGACGATCCGGTCAAGACGATCTGTCCGTACTGTGGGGTCGGCTGCGGGATTCAGGTCAATCCCGACGACGACCCGGGAGACATGCGCTTCCTCCCGTGGGGGGACGCCCCGGTGAACGAGGGTCGCATCTGCATCAAGGGCGGTGCGGCGACCGAGGTCGTCGACCACGAGGACCGCCTGACGGATCCGCTGGTCAAGGAGGACGGGGAGTTCCGCGAGGCGACCTGGGAGGAGGCCTACGCCCGCGTCGTCGAGGAGATGGAGCGCATCCGGGAGGAACACGACCCGGACGCGATGGGGTTCTTCGGCTCCTCGAAGACGATGAACGAGGAGAACTACCTCCTGCAGAAGCTCGCGCGCCGGTACGGCACGAACAACGTCGACAACTGCACCCGGATGTGCCACGCCTCCACCGTGTGGGCGCTGCGAACCAGCCTCGGCGCGGGCGCGATGACCAACAGCATGGCCGACCTGGAGGAGTCCGCGGACCTGCTCTGGATCCAGGGCGCGAATCCCGGGGAGCAGCACCCGATCGCCAACAGCCAGTACTTCCGACAGGCGGTCCTGGAGGGCGCGACCGTGATCCAGGTCGACCCCCACGCCAACAAGACGACCGAGTCGTTCGACATCGAGGGCACCGAGCGGCACATGCACCTCCAGCTGGAGCCGGGGACGGACATTCCCCTACTCAACATCGTCCTGAAGACGATCCTCGAGCGCCACGAGGAGAACCCGGACGAGGGCTGGATCGACGAGGCGTTCGTGGCCGAGCGGACCGAGGGGTTCGAGGACCTCCGCGAGACGCTGGCGGACTTCGACAAGGCGGCCGCGGCCGAGGAGTGCGGGGTCCCCCTCGAGGACATCGAGCTCGCGGCCGAGAAGTACGCGATGGCGAACGACGCCGCCATCTTCACGGGGATGGGGATGAGCCAGCACACCTGCGGCGTCGACAACGTCCAGAACGAGATCAACCTCGCGTTGGTGACCGGGAACCTCGGCAAGCCCGGAACGGGCGTGAACCCTCTCCGTGGACAGAACAACGTCCAGGGAACCTGTGACGTGGGCGCGATGCCGAACGTCCTCCCGGGCTACCAGTTGGTCGACGACGACGAGGCGCGCGAGTCGGTCGAGGACGTCTGGGGGTTCACGATCCCCGATGAGCCCGGACTCACGAACGTCGAGATCTCCCACGAGGCCGGCGACTCGGTCCACGGGCTGTACGTGATGGGCGAGAACCCGATCATGAGCGAGCCCGACGGGAACCGCGTCGAGGAGCGCCTCCAGGAGCTGGAGTTCCTCGTCGTGCAGGACATCTTCATGACGGAGACGGCGAAGTACGCCGACGTGGTGCTCCCGGCGACGACGTGGGCGGAGCGGGGCGGCACCGTCACGAACACCGACCGTCGCGTCCAGCGGATGCGGCCGGTCCAGAAGGTGCACGAGAACACGGAACACGACCTCGAGATCCTGATGGAGGTCGGCAGTCGGCTGTTCGGCGAGGAGGGCTTCCGGTTCGACGGCCCGGAGGCCGTCTTCGAGGAGCTCCGGCAGGTGTGTCCGAGCTACCACGGCATGACCTACGACCGGCTCGGCGAGACGGGGATCCAGTGGCCCTGTTACGAGCCGGGCGACGAAGGGGACCGGTACCTCTACGAGGACGCCTTCGAGACGGAGAACGGGCTCGGAAAGATCGAGGGCGTCCGCCACCAGCCGCCGGTGGAGACGCCCGACGAGGAGTACCCGCTTATCCTCACGACCGCGCGCCTCGAGGAACACTACAACACGGGGACGATGAGCAGGCGGTCCCCGACGCTGTCGCGCCAGCACCCGGAGAACTTCGTCGACGTCCACCCGAACGACGCCGCCCACTACGGCATCGAGGACGGCGACGAGGTGACGCTGCGGTCCCGGCGCGGATCCATCGACGTCCGCGCCAACGTGACCGAGGCGATCAAGGAGGGCGTCGTGTGGACCACGCCGCATTTCGCGGCCGCCTCCGCGAACCGCTTGACGAACGACGTGCTCGACGAGCGCGCGAAGATCCCGGAGTACAAGGCGGCTGCGGCCGAGATAGCCGTGAACGTCGACGCCGATTCCGGCGGCGCCGAACCGGCCGACGACTAGCGGCCCGGCACCATTTTTCCGTCGAAGACGCCGCCCGAGAGAGCCGGTGGACCCGAACGCATCGGCCCACCGGGCGCGCGGAGACCGCCACGTTGGCGAGACAGGCTCGGCCGGTCATTATCGGTTATATTCACTGGTTCTACCAGCGGCTCTCCCGAACGTGAACGGAGTTATGCAATCCAGTAATTACCTGAGATAGTATTTCCCGTGCACTATCCCGAATTATGCTTAACCTTTATATAATCTTAGGCTATCTACCCAGTCGCATGGCAACCAGTGACAGCCCTAGCGGAGACGGTGGGACGTCGGACAGTAATGTCAGAAATAATAAAGAAGTGGCGGACGACTCGTGGAAGCGCCGGAAAGTGATGAAGGCCGGCGCGGCAGCGAGCACGGGACTGCTCACGGCCGCGGCGGGATGTACGAGCAGTCCGGACGGAGACGGCGGTGGCGGCGGTGACGGCGGAGGAAACGGCGGTGACTCGAACGGTGGTCAGGAGTCGCAGACGACGGTACGACTCCTCCTCGCCCCGACCGGGTTCCAGGGGATCATCATGGACTATCTCGCCGAGGACACGGAGATCCTCGCGGACCACTACAGCGAGGAGAACCTGAACGTCGAGGTCTCCCGGAGCTGGGAGGGCGCGGCGATCTTCACCTCAGGTGGCGCCGACTTCGAGACGTTCGGCTCCCTGGAGGCGGCGAAGCTGGCGGGCGAGCGGGACATCCCGCTCGCGGTCAACGCCAACCTCGCGCCTCAGATCATGCAGGTGGTCGGGGCACGCGGCGGCGACTACGACCCGGAGACCTCGGGCAGCCCGCAGGCGTCGATGGACCTGCTCAACGAACAGCAGGACGTGTTCGCGCTCGGCGGCTGGGGTGGCGGCACCGGCATCATGATGCCGATGATCATCCAGGAGGCGTTCGGCTACAACTTCACTGACGACGAGTCGAGCGACTTCGACAGCATCACCACGGCCGAGTACTCGGCGGTCCCGCAGCTCGTCGAGGGCGGGGACGCGGCGATGGGGACGACGTCCCCGATCCACGGGGCCGCGCCGACGATGGCACCCGCGGAGTACAACGACGAGGACCCGACGATCACGAGCATCTTCGGCTGCGGGAGCATCATGGCCGATCTCGACGGGTTCAACGCGCCGCAGCTGAACTCGTGGACCTGCTCGCAGGACTACGCGTCTCAGTACCCCGGCTCCCCGCGAGCGATCGTCCAGTCCTTCTCCGAGGGGCTCGACTGGCTGTACGAGGACCCGATCGGCCGCATCGAGGAGGACGAAGAGCACCTCAATCAGCTCGGACTGGAGAACATGGACCAGGCGCAGTACGTCCTCGATTGGGGGCTCAACCTGGACCTGGACAACGACCTACCGGTCATCTACGAGGACATCGAGCTGACGGAATCGTTCATCGAGGAGGACAAGAACTTCCTCCGCTCGGCCCAGGACGTCGGTTTCCTCACGCAGGGCTGGGAGGAGAACCTCGAGTACCGCCAGGTCGCGACCGAATAACATGAGTACGTCTCAGCCGCGCCGACTGGCCAACGCGCTTCCGGACTCGCTGTTCACCAACCGGTCCGTGGTGTTCGTCGAGTCGATCGTCGCGTTGGTCCTCGTCTGGTCGGTCGTTTATCGGGTCCTGCCGCCGATTCAGGAGTCCTTCGTCTCGCCGACCGAGGTCGTCATCGCGACGCGGGACCTCCTCGTGAGCATGGTGTGGGTCGAGCACTTCCTCGCGAGTCTGACACACGTCGCCTACGGATTCGGGATCGCGCTCTTCGCCGGTACCGCACTGGGGATCCTCGTCGGATGGTGGGACTTCTGGGAGAAGGCGTTCCAGGACTACCTCACCATCGGCATCGCGGTCCCCTCGCTTTTCGTCGCGATCTTCTCGGCGATGTGGTTCGGGCTCGGGGCGACGACGCCCGCGGCCGCCGCAGCGATCGTCGCGACGCCGTACCTGGCGACGAACGTGTACGGCGGCATCAACAACATCGACAACGACCTGCTGAAGATGGCCAACGCGTTCGACGTCTCCCGGCTTCGGGTCATCCGTCGCGTGATCATCCAGTCGGTCCTGCCCGACTGGTTCGCCGGGCTCCGGTACGCGCTCGCGTTGAGCTGGAAGATCGCGAGTCTGGCGGAGTACATCGCCGCCGAGCAGGGGATCGGCTTCATGATCCGCTTCGAGATGCGGGTCCTGGACCTCGCGGGCGTCATGTCCTGGGTCGTCTTCTTCACCGTGTTCCTGCTGTTCCTGGAATACGGCGTGTTAGCGCAGATCGAAAAACGCGTCTTCGCCTGGCGGCAGAACGACTCCGTCGGGTGGTCCTAACAATGAGTTCAGAATCATCACCAGCGCCGACCGACGAATCGCTCACCACGAACAACGCCGGCTCCATTCACATAGAGAACCTCGCCAAGGAGTTCGACACGGCTGAGGGCCACGAACAGGTGTTCGAGGACATCAACGTCGACATCGAGCCCGAGAGCTTCGTTTGCCTCCTCGGGAAGTCCGGCAGCGGGAAGTCCACGATGCTGAACATCGTGAGCGGGATCCTGGAACCGACCGAGGGTCGAGTACGGTTCGAGACCGCGGACGGCAGCGGTGACGTCACCCTCGGCCACGTGTTCCAGTCCCCGCGGCTGATGCCGTGGGACTCGAACCTGCAGAACATCGAGTTCGTGAACGAGGACAACCCCGACTACACGGAGGAAGTCGGGAAACAGCACCTGGACTTGGTCGGGCTCTCCGACCACTACCACAAGTACCCGGGACAGCTGTCGGGCGGCCAGCGTCAGCGCGTCGGGATCGCGCGGGCGCTGAGTATCGACCCCGAAGTCCTGCTGATGGACGAGCCGTTCAGCAACCTCGACGAGATCACGGCCGAGGAGCTGCGAAAGGAGCTCATCAGCCTCTGGTCGGAGCTGAACAAGACGGTGTTCTTCGTCACCCACGACATGACGGAGGCGATCCAGCTGGCCGACCGCCTGCTGATGCTCGGCGACGGGGAGATCTACGGGGACCTGGAGGTCCCGCTCGACCGCCCCCGCCGGATCGACTCCGACGAGTTCCTCAAGTTCCGGCAGAAGGCCATCGACACGTTCCACTCCATCGACGAGGATTAGTATGTCAATCCGCACACAGCTATCCAGATACAACGTCCAACTGCTGAACGGGGACGTGAAGTCGCTGCTCTCCGACTCGTTCGCCCGGGTGATCGGGATCGGAGTCGGCTTCGTCCTCTGGTCGCTACTCGCGGCCCAGTTCCCGCGCGAGCTGCTGCCGACCCCGATAGAGACCGTCGGTCTCGCGTGGGGACTCGTCGCGGACGGGACGGCCTGGATCCACATCTCGACGACGTTCCAGTCGCTGTTCTGGGCGTTCCTGTTCGCGATGATCCTCGGCGGAACGCTGGGCATCCTGATGGGGCTCAACAGTTACAGTCAGAACTTCTTCACGCCCTACGTCAACATCGGGCTGTCCATTCCCGGTCTGGCGTGGGCGGCCGTGGCGTTTCTCGTCTTCTCGTACGGGTCGATCGCCCTGGGGACGCTCCGGTTCGCTCCCGTCGCCGCGGCGACGCTGACCGTGTTCCCGTACGTCGCGATCAACATCTGGAAGGGCGTCGAGAACATCGACCACGACCTGCTTCGGATGGCGAACGCGTTCTCCATCTCACGGCGGCGAGTCCTCTGGCGGGTCGTCCTGCCGAACATCGCCCCCCAGATCTTCTCGGCGGTTCGGTTCGGCCTCGCGATCGGCTGGAAGGTCACCATCATCGCGGAGCTGTTCGCCGGGTCGGCCGGCGTCGGGTACAAACTGGAACACGCCTACCAGGTGTACCAGTACGAGGAGGCGTGGGCATGGGCCGCCGTCTTCCTGTTCATCATCATCCTCATCGAATACGGCGTCTTCAAACCGATCGAACGGCGCGCGTTCGACTGGCGGAGCGACGTCGAATTGAGCGATATCGGCGGCACGTAGTCGCCGAGCGGCACCGATTTTCCCCGAGGCTATTTACGAGCGAGCGACCTAGCGAGACCATTCATGTCACGGACGTCAACAGGCAAGTCGATCGAATCGATCCTCAGCGAGGACGTCGAGGTAGAGTGGGACGACCGCGCCCGAAGCCAGGCGACGCAAAGCACCCGATCGGTCGGGGAGATAGTGGCGACGACGATGGGACCGTTCGGCCGGGACAAGCTCGTCGTCAACAACGGTGGGAACGTCCACGTCACGAACGACGCAGTGACCGTTCTCCGGAACCTCCACCTCACCGATCCCGTCAGTCGGACGGTCCGGGAGGTGGCGAACAGCCAGATCTTCAACGCCGGGGACGGGACGACGACCGCGCTCGTCCTCGCGAGCGAGCTCATGTCGCACGCGCTCGACCTCTGTGAGGAGGGGCTCCACCCGACGAGCGTGATCCAGGGCTATCGGCTGGCGGCCGACGCCGCACGCGGTCGGCTGACGGAAATCGCGACGACGTACGACCTCACCGACCGCGAGGTCGCCCGCGATGTCGCACGGACGACGCTGGCCGGGTCGAACGCGACGTACGAGCGCGAACACCTGGCGGAACTCGCGGTGCGGGCCGTCGAACGGGTGACGGACGGCTACGACGTCAACCTCGACGCCATCCGCCTTCGAACGGCGGGGGGCCGGGACATGGCGGAGTCACGCCTCGTGTCCGGCGCCATGCTCGAGGCGACGCCGGAGCGACGGACCGGCGATCACACGACCGGCGAGGCGGAGATCCTCGTCGTGGACGGATCGATCACGCGCGAGGAGACGGACGTCGCCGCCGTCGTCGACGGCGCGACGTACGACCCCTCGGAGTTCGCCGCGGAGGACCGAGAGTGGGTCACATGGGCGACCGAGCGGATCCGGGAGAGCGGGGCGACCGTCCTGCTCTGTTCGGGAACGGTGGACGACGCGGTTCGAGGGCGGTTGCGGCGACACGGGGTCACCTGCGTGACGAACGTGAGCGAGCCCGACATCCGCTTCCTGCGGCGGACGTTCGAGACGCGGATCCCGACGACTCTCGACGGGATCGGAGACGGAGACACCGTGTCGGGGTCGGTCGCGTACGACTGGGACGAGGGACGGACGACGGTGACCACGCCGGACGCGCGGGCCGTCACGGTCCTGCTGTTCAGCCAGAGCGACGCCCACCGCGAGGAGTTGGAGAGCACGATGTCGGACGCGGTCGAGGTCGTCGCGCAGGTGGCGTACGACGGCCGGGTCGTGCCCGGCGGCGGAGCGGCCGAGATCGAGATGGCCCGAGCCGTCGAGGCGGCGGCTCGGCGGCGGGGGGACAAAGCCCAACTCGCGGCGTACGCCTTCGCGGACGCGCTGGAAACGATCCCGAGAGTCCTCGTGCGGAACGCGGGTCTCGACCCGATCGACCGACTCAACGATCAGCGGGCCGCGCACGCGGACGGACGGCTGAACGCCGGGATCGACCTGGAGAACGGGGCCGTGATCGACGCCACGGAACACGGCGTTCGGGACACGCTGACCGTGAAACGCCACGCGATCTCGACGAGCGTCGACGCCGCCTGTATGTTGGTTCGGATCGACGGGATCGTCGAGGCGGCACAGCAGTAGGCCGCCTTACAGCTTCGTGAAGTAGTAGTCCAGCGTCTTGACGATCTGCCCTTCGCTCGTCATGTTGTTGACGTTCTCCTCGACCAGCGATTCGGGGAGGTACCAGGGCTCGCCGACGACCGCCTGTTTGTAGAGCAGTTCGGCGTTATACTCCATCTTGAGGCTCTTCACGACAACCTCGGGGACGCTGTCGCCGACGACGACGACGCCGTGCCCGCGGAGCACGACCGCTTCGTGGTCGCCCAGCGCGTCGGCGAGGTCCTGTCCCTCGTCCTCGGTGGTCACCAGCATGCCGCCCTCGGTGTGGTAATCCTCGAACACCGGGAAGGGCTCCTTCTGGATGACCCCGTTCGGATGGACCGGCTTGTGGGGAATGCCGACGCTGGACAACAGCGTCGTGTACGGCGCGTGGTGGTGACAGACGGCCTCGACGTCGGGGCGGTTGCGGAACGTCTGCGTGTGGATCGGCGTCTCGCCGGGCGCGCTGTCGGGGTAGTCGGTCCCCGAGAGGTCCACCTCGATGTAGTCGCGGATCGTCGTCGTCGCGGGACTCGCGAACGCGTTGATGAGGACGTCGTCCGGGTCCTCCTGGCGTGCGCTGAGGTGGCCGTGTTCGTCGAACAGTCCGGCCTTGTCGAGGAGCCGGCAGCCCAGCACCAACTGCTGTTTATCGGTTACCGACATGGTTAGAGGTTCGGCATGAAGTCGTGCTCGACGGTCCCGGCGAACTCGCCCGCGGCGACGTCGTGCGAGAGCGTTCCGACCCCCTCGATCTCGATGGCGACCTCGTCCCCGTCGGAGAGCGGGCCGACGCCCGCCGGCGTCCCCGTCGCGATGACGTCGCCCGGTTCGAGGGTCATCAGCGTCGTGATCTCCTCGATGAGTTCGGGCACGGAGAAGATCAGGTTCTCGATCGTCGAGTCCTGCCGGGTTTCGCCGTTGACGCGGAGGGAGATCGACGCGTCGTCCGGGACCTCGTCCGGCGTCGCCAGTACCGGGCCCATCGGTGCGGCGTTGTCGAACGCCTTGCCGCGCACCCAGTTCTGCTCCTGTCGCTGGTCGTCGCGGTTCGAGATGTCGTTCACGCACGTGTACCCCGCGATGACCTCCTCGGCCTGGTCTGCAGGCACGTTCCGGCACTGAGATCCGATGACGACCCCGAGCTCGGCCTCGAAGTCGATCCGCTCTTTGTCCTCCGGGAGCTGCACGGTCGATCCCGGCGAAGCGAGCGTGTTCGGGGTCTTGATGAACAGGAGAGGGCGGTCGGGGATTTCGGAGTCGGTCTCCTCGGCATGGTCGGAGTAGTTCAGCCCGACGCAGACTATCTTCGAGGGGTCGACCGGCGGCAGCAGTTCGACCTCGTCCAGGTCGTACGTCCGGTTGCCGAACGCCACCTCACCGTCGGTCAGCGTTCCAGTTCGTTCGGTTCCCGCGGGATCTCTAAAGGTTACTCTTCGCATTACAGCCCTCTAGATACGGTGATTGGGCATAAAACCTTGGTTGAGTTCCGCATTCCACCCCGTCGCCCGCTGGCGGCTGTTCGTTTAGGAGATCTAAATCCGGCAGACCGAAGACGGTTTCGCGGCCCGTTCGAGTCGTCCGCGCGAGAAGCATCGCGGAGTCGAGGCCGTTCCGGCCGCGGCCGCCTTTGATCGTATGTGAACGCTCCACACCCAACCCGATGGGTTTAGTCCTGCTAAATTTCGGGAGAGAATAGCCGACAGCAGACGGGCGCGGGCGAGAAGTAGAATTACAGTAGTACATGTGTAATGGAATGTCGGGAGAGAGACCGACGTCCGAACGAAGTCGACCGGTCAGACGCCGACGGAACGAACGTCATATAAATATTCGAGAAGTAGTTGGTTCGATATGATATTCAGGAGACAAACTCGGTCTATGAGGGAATACGATAAATAACTGTCTGTATCGCGGGTGACACCGGTAATAATGCCAATTCTAAAAAAATAACGTGGAGAATTATCCAGTACCAGTGTTTTAGTACATAGCAGATAGAGTATGAGAATAGAGAGCAATCAGAATACGAACATAACTATCCGCCTGACGCGAGCGGGCCGGGTTCCCGGACCTGACCGAACCGGGGACGGCCGCGTCGGCGGCGACGGGCGAACGCGTGCGACCGCGGCCGTGAGCCCCTCCGCGCTCGCGGCAGGGGTCGATACGGCGGGCGAGGCGAAGCGTTCGGGAGTAGGATGCGGATCGACCGTGATGGATTTAGCTCTGCAAAACTCATACCCGGACCGGGACGGACGTGACGGTCGCGACGCGGACGGCTCGTGTGGTCCGAGAGCCGCGCGAATCCGGAGGCGGCGACGCTGGCGGCGGGACCAATCTTGAAGACGGGGCGGTGAGAGACCAGAGTATGGAAGTCGTCGACTACGAACTGTTCGCGATCCCCCCGCGGTGGGTCTTTCTCAAACTCGAAACGGATACCGGGGTGATCGGCTGGGGTGAACCGGCCCTGGAGGGGCGCTCGACCACCCTCTGTAGCGCCCTCTCGGAGCTGGTCGAGGATTACGTCATCGGCTCGGATCCCCGACGCATCGCGGACCTCTGGTACCGCATGTACATGGGTGACCACTACAACAACGGCCCGGTCCTGATGAGCGCGATCGCGGGCATCGACCAGGCGCTGTGGGACCTGAAGGGACGCGCTCTCGGGAAGCCGGTGTACGAGCTGTTGGGCGGACCGGTCCGCGACAAGGTACAGGTGTACCAGTGGCTCAGCGGCGACCACCCGGACGACCTCGCGGACGTCGCGGTCGCGGCGGTCGAGGACGGATACACGACGCTGGGACTGATGGCTCACACGCGGCCCGCGCGGGTGCGGACGCGCGAGATCGTTTTGAACGTCCAGAAGCGGGTCGACGCCGTGATGGACGCCGTCGGCGAGAGCGTCGACCTCGCGGTCGACTTCCGGGGCCGGGTCACCACCGGGGTCGCGCGGCAGTTGCTGTCGATGCTCGAGGAGTACAACCTGATGTTCGTCGAGGAGCCGGTCCATCCCTCGTACAACGAGAACCTGCCCGAGTTGAGCGCGGCGACGAACATCCCGTTCGCGACCGGCCAGCGGATGTACTCGCGGTGGGACTTCCGGGAGGTGTTCCAGAGCCAGTCGGTGGACATCGTGCAGCCGGCGATATCGCACGCGGGGGGGATCACCGAGGTCGTCAACATCGGCAAGATGGCGGAGGCGTACAACATCATGCTGATGCCGAAGTGCTCCGTCGGGCCGGTGTCCTTTGCCGCCTCGATGCACGTCCAGTTCGCGGTGCCGAACTCGATCCTGCAGGAACAGCACGACGAGTTCTACGCCGAGCAGGACAACGAGTTCTTCAACTACCTCGCCGACGAGAGCCCGTTCACGCGGTCCGACGGCTACATGTTCATGGACGACGAGCCCGGGCTCGGCATCGAGATGAACGAGTCGTACATCCGCGAGCAGGCGGGGAAGAAGACCTCCTGGAAGGGCCCGACGTGGAACTACGAAGACGGAAGCGTCGCGAACTGGTGAGCGATGGCCTTTTGCGCACCGGAGTGTTACGTCCTCCCATGACAACCGCGGAGGCAGCGAACCCGGTCCGGACGACGCAGACATCGGTCGAGATCCTCCGATGTGTGGCCGACAGCGGCGGTGCCACGCTCATGGAGCTGAACGACCGCGTGTCGGTCTCGAAGGGGGCGCTGTACAACCACCTCTCGACGCTGGTCGAGTTGGAACTCCTCGAACGGGTCGACGGGACCTATCGGGTGGACGCGGGCGTACTGGCTCTGGGCGAGCAGGCGCGGATGGCGATCCCGGGCTTCCCGGCCATCCGTGGCACCCTTCGGAATCTGGCGCTGACCTCCGGCGAGTTCGCGACTTTCGTCAAGACGCGGGACGGAACGCCGATCGTCACGGAGACCGCGGCCGGAGAACTGGTCGAGCGCCACTGGCTGTCCGTGGGCCAGGAGCTGCCACTCGCGACGACGGCCGCGGGGAAGGTCGTGCTCGCGACGCTCCCCGAGGAGCGTGCGGCGGCCCTCGTGCGCGAGGGGACCAGCCACGAGACCGAATCGCTACTCGAGGAGATCCGGACCGTTCGCGTCCAAGGGCTGGCGTTCAGCCGCGGCGAGTTCCAGGAGGACCAGTACAGCGTGGCGGCGCCGATCGACAGTAGCGACGGGCCGACGTACGTCGTGTCGCTCACCGGTCCCAAGGACCGACTCGACGGCAAGTCCCTCCAGCAAGACATCGCCGGCCTCGTGGTGAGCGCGTCGAACGAGATCCAGCGGCACATTCTCTCGTAGGGTCCCCGAGAGCGACCGAATCCGAAGCGACTGCGTCCAGAGCGACTGCGTCCAGGGCGACTGTGGCCAAGGCGACTGCGGCCGAGGTGGCGTTCGGGCAGAGGACGAGACCGAGTCCGCGGGCGTTCACGGTGCCCTCGCACAACCCACCAATTTGGTTGAATAGTAGCTGATCCGATAACTATCGAGAATTATCGCTATCGGACGACCGATAGGAACGACGGAGCAGAACCGATCGGCGAAGTCGATCCGACTCGTGCCGAATCCGCGAGATCGCAAGCGGGCAGCGACTCGGCGGGAAGACGCTCGGGACGAACCGACGAGGGGACGCACCCGACAGTTCCCCCGACCATCCGACGACGGTACCCACCAGCACACCGTCGCCTGTGCCGAGACAGCGGCCGGATCGTAACCGGGAGAGAGCATCCGGATCGTAACCGGGAGAGAGCATCCCGACCGCGACCGGGGCGTACTCGATCCTCGCGATCCTCGTCGAGAGAAACACCAACTGAGCGTAGAGTGAAGTGTTTTTTAGAGGACTATTCAGAGGATTGCCGATGGATCTGACAGATTCGTGTGATCGGATCGGACGGGGATCGATCGACCGCCGGGTCACGTTGGATGGCAACGCGACGTGTGGTAGCTACCCGCATATTTATATAGGACCGACACACAGGGATAATCGTTAACAATGGTAACTGCAGGTTCGGATGTCGGAAACAAGCGTAACCGGACAGGGGATGTCGAGAGGGATTCGGAAAACCGATCGTCGGTCGGTCGGCGACGGTTCCTGCAGGCCGCTGGCGCCGGCGCGAGCGTCGCGCTGGCCGGCTGTACGGGCGGCGGCGACGACGTGGTGCGGCTGGGTGCGACGTACATCCTCTCGGGGTTCGCCTCGCTGTACGGCGAGGCCGCCGAGCGGGGTATCGAAATGGCCCAGTCGGAGATCAACGACAACGGCGGCATCGACGGGCAGGACGTAGAGATCATCGTCCGCGACAGCGAGGCGAGCGCCGACACGGCGATCCAGCAGATACGGAGCCTCGTCGAGGAGGACGACGTCGACGGGCTGTTCGGGCTCGACTCCAGCGGGGTCGCCCAGGCCGTGGCGCCACAGGTGGCACAGCTCCAGATGCCGTTCATGATCACGCACGCGGCGACGCCGTTCGTCACCTCGCCGGAGGGCGAACACGAGGACTCCGTGGGCAACGATTACGTGTTCCGCGACTCCAACAGCCTCGCGCAGGACATCTACGGCGCCGCGCGGACCGCCGGGGAGCTCGACGCCACGGAGTGGGCGACGATCGGCCCTGACTACGCATTCGGCTACGAGACGTGGGACTACTTCCAGGACTTCTGTGCGGGCCTCGGGGTCGAGGCCGAGTTCACCGCCGAGCAGTTCCCGGCGCTGGCGACGAGCGACTACACGCCCTACATCAGTTCCATCCTCGACGCCGAGCCGGACGCGGTGATCACGCCGCTGTGGGGAGCCGACCTCACCACGTTCATCGGCCAGGCCGAGGAGGCGGGCTGGTTCGACCAGATCGACCACACGCTGTTCAGCGTCGGAATGGGGACGGACCTCGCGAGCGACGGGAACCCGCTCCCGGAGGGCGAGTACGCCTCGACCCGGTACGACCCGTTCGTCCCCGACACCGAGGCGAACAACACGTTCCGTGACGCCTACTACGAGGAGCACGACACGCTCCCGACGTACAACGCCGAGGGAGCGTACCGCGCCGTCTACCTGTACAAGGAGGCGATCGAGTCGGCCGGCAGCACCGAAGCCGACGCCCTCGTCGACGAGTTCACCGGGATGGAGCACTCCGGCCCGGTCGGTGACTACCAGTTCAGCGAGACGAACCAGGCCACGGTCGCGTCGATCTGGGGGACCGTCTCGTACGACGACGAGTGGGAGAGCAACGTCCTCGATCCCGTGAACAGGTACGAGGCCGGCCCCGACGAGCTCTCCGAGGCGCTCGGCGACTCCGACCTGCCGACGGGCATCTAACCCGCCCCCGACGTGTTTTCCATGAGCCTATCATCCCTCGTTCCACTGATCGGCATCTCCGACGTCGTCATCGGGCTGAGCCTCGGCAGTCGGCTCTTCCTGATCGCCGTCGGACTGAGCCTCATCTTCGGCGTGCTCGGCGTCCTCAACTTCGCGCACGGCGGCTTCTACATGCTCGGGGCGTACGTCACGCTCGCGGTCGTGACGAACGTCATCGACAACTTCTGGCTGGCCGCCGTCGTCGGCGCGCTCGCGGTGGGCGTCGTCGGCGCCACCATCGAGTTCGCGGTGATCCGGCCGCTGTACGACCGGGTCGACGCCGACCTCGACCAGCTCATCGTCACGTTCGGCTTCGTGCTCATCATCCACGAGACGGTCCGCTTCATCTGGGGGTCGGGGTCGTACTCGGTCGAGCCGCCCGCGCTGTTCGACTTCTCCGTCTCGCTCGGCGGGAGCTCCTTCGGCGCGTACCGGCTGGTCGTCATCGGCCTCGCGGTGGCGGTGTTGGTCGGCCTCTGGCTGTTCATCACGCGGACGTACTTCGGCTCGCTGGTGCGGGGCACCTCCTCGGACCGCGAGATGGCGTCGATGCTCGGCGTCGACGTGCCGCGCCTGTACACGGGGGTCTTCTTCCTCGGGAGCGTGCTCGCCGGGCTCGGCGGCGCGCTGTCCTCGCCGCTGCAGTCGACCAGCCCCGCGCTCGGCGACCAGGTGATCATCGACGCGTTCATCGTCGTCGTCATCGGCGGGCTCGGCTCCATGGGCGGCGCGTTCGTCGGCGCGATGCTCATCGGCATGATGCAGAGTCTCGGCCCGCAGTTCATCAGCGCCGGCAGCATCGCGATCCCGTTCCTCGCGATGGTGATCGTGTTGCTGTTCCGGCCTGAGGGGCTCTTCGGGGGGCTCGGCGAATGAGCTCGACGACCGACACCGGCGACCGGGTTCGCGAGTTCGGCTCCGCGGTCGCGGACGGCTGGACCCGCGAACGGTTCGGCCTCCTCGGCGCGATCGGCCTGATCTTGATGGCGTTCGGGCCGTCCTTCCAGGTCTACCTGTTCACCGACTTCCTCGTCGTCGCGCTGTTCGCGCTCGGGTTCAACCTGCTGTACGGCTACACCGGCCTGCTGTCGTTCGGTCACGGGCTGTTCTACGCGGGCGGCGCGTACGGGCTCGCGATCGTGTTGCGGGACCTGACGCCCGTGTTCGCGGACGTGGTCGGGTCCGGGATCGCGCCGCTCGTCACGTTCGTCGTCGGCGGCGTCGTCGGTCTGGCGCTCGTCGTCGTCGTGGCGGTGCCCGTCGGGTGGCTCAGCGTGCGCTTGGAGGAGATCTACTTCGCGCTGATCACCCTCGCGTTCGGGATGATCGGCTACTCGCTCATCATCCAGGACCCGGCGGGGCTGACGAACGGGACCGACGGGATCATCGTCCTGCTCGGGAGCGTCGACCTGGGCGGGTCGAGCTTCCGGATCGGCGCACGGCGGACGTACTACGCGCTCACCGTGGCCGTCGTGGCCGCGGCGACGTACGGGACATGGCGCGTCGTCAACTCCCCGTTCGGCACCGTCTGCAAGGCGATCCGCGAGAGCCCCGACCGCGCGGCCGCGCTCGGGATCGACGTCAGACACCACCGCTGGATGACGTTCATCATCTCGGCGGCGATCGTCGGGATCGCCGGCGTGTTGCGCGCGGGACTCGCGAGCGTCGCCTCGCCGGGACTGACCCACTGGTCGACGAGCGCGATCGCCGTGATCGCGACCGTGATCGGCGGCGCGACGTATTTCTCCGGGCCGATCGTGGGCGCGTTCATCTTCCTGTACATCCGCTGGGCGATCAGCCGCTTCCCCACGCTGGAAGCGTACTGGGAGCTGTTCTTCGGCGCGCTGCTCATCGGCGTCGTGCTGTACTTCAAGCAGGGGGCCGTCGGCGGCCTCCTGCTGGCGCGGGACCGGCTGCTCGGGGACGACGCGGACGGCGGAACCGGGGAGGAGCCGACCGACGACTCAGGGAGCGACGACGCGCGGACCGACCGGGGTGACGACTCGTGACGACAGTTCTCAAAACCGAAGACCTCCGCAAGCAGTTCGGCGAACTGACCGCTGTCGACGGCGTCTCGATCGAGATCGACGACAGCGAGATCACCAGCATCATCGGGCCGAACGGGGCCGGCAAGACCACGTTCTACAACCTGCTGACCGGCGTGCTACAGCCGACCGCCGGCTCGATCTGGTTACGGAGCGGCGACGCCGCCGTCGTCGGCGACGGCGATGCTGCCGGCGGCGATGGCCGCGCCGGAGGCGACGGTGGGCTCCGCGACATTACCGACTCGGAGCCGCACGAGGTCGCCCAGGCCGGCCTCTCGCGGTCTTACCAGATAACGAATATCTTCGAGGGGCTGACGGTGCGCGAGAACGTCCGCGTCGCGCGGATCAGCCACGAGAAGACGCGGCTGGACTTCCGGTCGCGGGCGACCGGCGACGAAAAGCTCGAGGCCGACATCGAGGAGCTGCTGGAGCTGACCGGGCTCACCGACATCGCGGACACGACGTGTGACACGCTGAGCCACGGCGAAAAGCGGACGGTCGAGATCGCGCTCGCGCTGGCCATCGAGCCCAACGTGTTCCTGATGGACGAGCCGACCGCGGGGATGAACCCGACGGAGGTCACCGAGATCGTCTCGCTGATCCGCGAACTCGACGCGGACCTGGACGCGACGTTCGTGGTGACCGAACACAACATGGACGTCGTCACCGACATCTCCGACCGGATCGTCGTGCTCGCCGAGGGGGCGATCCTCGCCGACGGGACGCCGGAGGACGTCCTGACCGACGACCGCGTGACCGAGGCGTACCTGGGGAGTGATAGCGTATGACGATACTCGACGTCGACGACATCGACACGTACTACGGGAACAGCCACGTCCTCCACGGGATCTCCCTCTCGATCGACGAGGGGGAGGTCGTGGCCCTGCTCGGACGAAACGGGGCGGGCAAGACGACGACGATGCGCTCCATCGTCGGCGCGTCGCCGCCGCGGACCGGGTCGATCACCTACCGCGGCGAGGAGATCTCGGGGCTCTCGCCCGACGAGATCAACGCGCTCGGGATCTCGCTCGTGCCGGAGGACCGGCGAGTGTTCCCCACCCTGACCGTTCAGGAGAACCTCCGGCTCGCCCACAACCTCGCGAGCGACCCGCGGCCGGTCGAGGAGATGTACGAGCTGTTCCCCGCGCTCGATCCGCTCCGGAACAACGACGGACAGAACCTCAGCGGCGGCGAACAGCAGATGGTGTCGGTCGCCCGCGCGCTCGTACAGTCGCCCGACGTGCTGCTGCTCGACGAGCCAACCGAGGGGCTCGCGCCGGTCATCGTGGACGACCTCCGGGAGATCGTCCAGACCGTCGTCGACCAGGACGTCACGGTGTTGCTGACCGAACAGAACGTGGACTTCGCGTTCGATCTGGCGGAACGGGGCTACATCATGGACACCGGACAGATCGTCTTCGACGGCACCGTCGAGGAGATCCGCGAGCGCGAGGACCTCCTCGAAACGTACCTCTCCGTGGGGACCGCGGATGCCTGAGGAGCTCACGCTCCGCCCGTTCTTCTGGCGGGCGACCCGGCTGTTCCCCGACACGGAGGTCGTCTCGCGCACCCGCGACGGGGTCGACCGGTACACGTACGCCGACTTCGGCGACCGCGTCCGCCGGCTCGCGGCCGCGCTCGCGGGCCTGGGCGTCGAGCCCGGCGACCGCGTCGGGACCCTCGGGTGGAACACCCACCGGCACTTCGAGGCGTACTACGCGGTCCCCCTCTCGGGCGCGCAGCTGCACACGGTCAACCCCATCCTGCAGGACGACCACGTCGAGTACATCATCAACGACGCCGACGACGACGTGCTGATCGTCGACCGCGAGGTCGTCGCGACGCTCGACCGGCTGTGGGACCGGATCGACGGCGTCCGCGAGGTCGTCGTCATGGGCGATTCGGTGCCGGAGACGGAGTCCGACCTACCGCTGTCGGCGCTCGAGGCGCTGATCGCGGACGCCGACCCGATGACCTCGTGGCCGCCGCTCTCGGAGGACGACCCGGCCGGGATGTGCTACACCTCCGGGACCACGGGGAAGCCGAAGGGCGTCGAGTACACGCACAAGATGATCTACGCCCACGCGATGATGGTGATGACGCCCACGGCGCTCGACATCGCCGAGGACGACGTGGTGATGCCCGTCGTCCCCATGTTCCACGTCAACTCCTGGGAGTTCCCGTACGCCGTGACGATGGCGGGGGCGAAACAGGTGTATCCCGGTCCGTCTCCGGAGCCGGCGGACCTCGTGGAGCTGATCGAGTCCGAGGACGTGACGCTCACCGCGGGCGTCCCCACCGTCTGGATCGACGTGCTCGACCACCTCGACGAACACGGCGGCGACCTCTCCTCGCTGGAGCGCATCGTCGTCGGCGGGAGCGCGGCTCCCCGGGAAGTTATGCGTCGGTACGAGGACGAACACGACGTGACGATCGAACACGCGTGGGGCATGACCGAGACGATGAGCATCGGCTCGGTCTCCCGGCCGACTTCGGGGATGGACGACGACGACCGCGAGGCGAAACTCGACAAGCGCGCGAAGCAGGGGCTGCTCTCCCCCGGGCTGGAGATGCGGGTCGTCGACGACGACGGCGAGGCGGTCGCCTGGGACGGCGAGGCGTTCGGCGAGCTGCTCGTCCGCGGGCCCTCCGTCGTCGAGGAGTACTACAACCGCCCGGAGGCCAACCGGACGGACTTCGTCGACGCCGACGACGGGGGGGCGCGCTGGCTCCGGACCGGCGACATCGCCACCGTCGACGAGGACGGCTTCATCGAAGTCGTCGACCGCGTCAAGGACGTGATCAAGTCGGGCGGGGAGTGGATCTCCAGCATCGAGTTGGAGAACGCCCTGATGGCCCACGAGGACGTGAGCGAGGCGGTCGTGATCGCGGCGCCCCACGAGCGCTGGCAGGAACGCCCGCTGGCGTTCGTCGTCCCGAAGGCGGACCGCGAGCTCGACGTGGCGGCCGTCCGGACGTTCCTCGCCGACCAGTTCCCGCGGTGGTGGCTCCCGGACGACGTGCGGTTCCGCGAGGAGATCCCGAAGACCGCGACCGGCAAGTTCGACAAGAAGACGCTCCGTGAGGCCGTCGAGGATCCGGATCTCCCGTACGCGCCGGGCGAGGGGGGAGAAGAATGAGCGACGACGGTTCCTCGACGCCGGACAGCGCCGCCCTGACGCCCGAGGACGCCCTCCCGGATCTGTCGGGGAAGGTCGCCGTCGTCACCGGCGGCGGCCGCGGGATCGGGCGGGCGATCACGCTCGGGCTGGCCGCCGCGGGGGCGGCGGTCGTCCCCTCGGCGCGAACCGCGGCGGAGGTCGAGGCGGTCGCCGCCGAGGCACGCGAGCACGGCGTCGAGGCGCGGGCGATCACCGCGGACGTGACCGACGACGGCGATGTGGACGCCCTGATCGAGGAGACCGTCGAGGCGTTCGGCGCCGTGGACGTGCTCGTCAACAACGCGGGGTTCAACCCCGGCGACGCGCTCGGCGACCCGGCCGAAATCGAGAGTAACGCGGTCGACTCCGTCCTCGACGTGAACTTGCGCGGCGCGTTCCGCACCATTCGGGCCGCCGGGCCGCACCTAAAGGAGGCGAACGGCAGCGTCGTCAACGTCGCCAGCGTGGCCGGGGAGGTCGGCCTGCCGAAACAGCACCCGTACGTCGCCTCGAAGCACGGGCTCGTCGGGCTGACGAAGAGCACGGCGCTGGACTGGGCGCCGGAGGTGCGGGTGAACGCGGTCGCTCCGGGGTACGTCGCGACGGACCTCACGGAGACGCTGCAGGAGAACGAGCGCCTGCGACAGTCGATCATGGACCGGACGCCACAGAACCGCTTCGCGGACCCGATGGAGATCGCGGGTCCGGTCGTCTTCCTCGCGAGCGACGCGGCGAGCTTCGTCACCGGCGAGACGCTCGCCGCGGACGGCGGCTGGACGGCGCGGTAGGTCCCGTCGTCCGGGCGCTCGTCGCTACAGCCGCTCGGTCTCGCCCTCGACGTACGCCAGCGTCCGCGCCGCGAGCGTGGGCACCTGCGCCTCCATTTTGGGGTACAGCGGGTCGTCGCTGTCGTCGTTCAGGTGCCGCGCGAGGAACATCTCACCGAGCGCGGCCATCTTGTAGGCCGCGAGCGCCCGGTAGAACCGCTCGTGAGCGAACTCGCGGCCGGTCGTCGTCTCGTACCGGTCGATCAGCTCCGCGCGGGTCGGGTACCCCTCCCGTGCGGTGAACGTCGACATCAGGTCGGGCATCGCCGGGTCCGGATCGCCCTCGTCGTACCAGAAGAGGAGCAGCCATCCGAGGTCGGCCAGGGGGTCCCCGAGCGTCGACAGCTCCCAGTCGAAGACGGCGACGACCTCCGGCGGCGTGCCGGGGCCGTACATCACGTTGTCGAGCTTGAAGTCGCCGTGAACGAGCGTCTCGGGGTGCTCGTCGGGGACGTTGTCCGCGAGCCACTCGCCGACGGCGACCAGGTCGGGGACGTCTCGGACCGCGGTCGTCGTCTCGAACGCCCACTCGAGTTGGCCCGTCCACCGCTCGACCTGTCGGGCCGTGTACCCCGCGGGGCGACCGAACTCGCCGAGCCCGACCGCCTCGCGGTCGACCGCGTGGATCGCCGCCAGCGTGTCGACGAGCTCGGTCCCGATCCGCTCGCGTGCGGCCGGGTCCGCGAACCGCTCCGGCTCGGTCTCTCTGAGCACGTCGCCCTCGGTGCGCTCCATGAGGTAGAAGTCGCTGCCGAGGACCGAGTGGTCGTCGCAGGCGCGGAGCGTCCTCGGAACGGGAACGTCGGTGTCGCCGAGCGCGTCGACGACGCGGTGTTCGCGGAGCACGTCGTGGGCCGTGTCGGCCGTCTCGCCCGGCGGCGGCCGTCGGATCACCAGTTCGCGGTCCCCCCACGTGACGAACAGCGTCTCGTTCGAGTGCCCCTCGGCGTGCCGCTCGACGCTGAACGTGTCCGCCGGCCCGAACTCGGCCGCCAGATACGCCCGAAGTGCATCGTCGTCGACCAACCGATCGAGGAAGTCCGGATCGCTCACGCCCGGACCACCCCCGGGTGGTCGGTTCCGGATCGGTCCGGGACCGATCGACCTCCATCCGAACGGCTTTCACCGTCTAGGGGATGTTCGACTAACATTGTAAATTGATCCGCGATACAAGAGTGGTCATCGTCGGTATTTATAGCCTTTTGGGGCGTTCGTCCGGAACGACTATTTACATTGCTAAATAAGGTCGGGCATGGAGTACGACGACATCGGGCGGGGGCCGGAGGTCGCCGAGGCCGTCAGGGAGTTCGTCGACGAGACGGTGCTCCCGGTCGAACGCGAGTGGCTCGGTCGGGGACCGCTCCCGGCGCCGGAGATCGAGGCGCTGCGCGACGCCGCACGCGAGCGGGGGATCTACGCCCCCCAGGTCTCGGAGGAGTACGGCGGGCTCGGACTCGGCTTCCGCGAGATGCTGCCGGTGTTCGAGGAGGCGGGCCGCAGCCTGCTCGGACCGACCGCGCTCCGCTGTGCGGCGCCCGACGAGGGCAACATGCACACCTTCGAGATCGCGGGCACGGAGGCACAGAAGGAGCGCTGGCTCCGGCCGCTGGCGGCCGGCGAGATGAACTCGGGCTTCGCGATGACCGAGCCCATGCAGGGCGGCGGGTCTGACCCGAAGATGCTGGCGACGACCGCGGAGAAGGACGGCGACGAGTGGGTCATCGACGGCCACAAGTGGTGGACGACCGGCGGCGTCGACGCGGACGTGCTGTTGACGTTCGCCCGAACCGACCAAGAGGCGCATCCGTACGCCGGCTGCTCGGTCATTCTCGTCCCGACCGACGCCGACGGCGTCGAGATCGTCCGCAACATCCCGCACCTCGGCGAGGGACTGGTCGGGACGACCCACGCCGAGATCCGGTTCGACGACGTTCGCGTCCCGGTCGAGAACACGCTCGGCGAGGAGAACGAGGGGTTCACGCTCGTGCAACAGCGGCTCGGGCCGGCCCGGCTCACGCACTGCATGCGGTACGCCGGGATGGCCGACCGCGCGCTCGACATCGCGACCGCCTACCTCTCCGAGCGCGAGGGGTTCGGCGAACCGCTCTCCGAGAAGCAGGGGCCGCGGTTCCGGATCGCCGACCGCCGCACCGAACTCCACGCCGCACGGACGATGGTCCGACACGCGGCCGGGCGGATCGCCGACGGCCACGAGGCGCGCATCGAGGTGGCGATGGCGAAGACGTTCGCGGCGAACGTGACGCAGGAAGCGATCGACGACGCGCTCCAGTTCTGTGGCGGCAACGGGATCGCGTACGACCTCCCCATCGCACGCTTCCACGAGAACGTCCGCCAGTTCCGGCTCGTCGACGGCGCCGACGAGGTCCACCGACGGTCGATCGCCCGCGACGCGTTCGAGGACCCGCCGAGTGAGGAGCTGGAGGCGGTCACGCGGTTCGGCGAGTTCGACTGAGTCGGCGAGACCGGTCGTGAGGGCCGTCCCGAGGCCGGGTGAGCGGGCGGGCGACGGCGGCGGTCACTCGCCGTCGCCGTCCTCCTGAAACACCTCGAACAGCTCGGGGTCGGTCCCGAACTTGAGGACGTTCGTCACGACGGAGTTGCGGAGGTTGTTGATGAGTTCGCCGTGCTCCTTGTAGAACTCGTGGATCCACTTCGACTCCTGTTCGCGGTTCTCGAACATCATGATCGTCTTCCACTGGTAGTCGCCGTCGGAGAGGAAGTACATGAACGTGTGCCGGCTCGACCGGACGTGTTCGAGCGCCTCCCGCCAGTGCTCGTCGAACCCCTCGGGATTGAACTGGAACTCGAACAGCGAGAAGAAGAGGTGCTCCTCGTTGGGGACCAGCGCCTCGCGGAACACGCCGTCCTCGCGCATTCGGCGGATCGACTCGTTGACCGTGACGTGTGAGACGTCGATGTCGTGCTCCTCGGCGAGCAGGTCGCGGAGCCCCCGAGAGGTGAGCTGGGGGTCCCGCGCGAGCTCCTGGAGGATGATCGTGTCCCGCTCGGAGAGGTTCCAGTCGGAGCGCGGCTGTTTCTCGGGCATGCTTTCCTGAAGGTGGACACGTCACCGTAATCAGTATTTGGACCGGGTCCCGGCCGCCGGGCGGCTCACTCGGTGTGAGCGACCAGGAGGAACGTCTCCGGTCGTTCCGCCTCGAACCGGACGTCGAACCCGTGCTGGCGAAGCGCGCTCGCGGCCTCGGTGAGGGAGAATCGCTCATCGACGGGCGGACCGTGGGTGCCGCGGCCGGACGCCGCCCAATCGGCGACGACGAACGTCGCGCCCGGAGCGAGCACGCGAGCGATCTCGGTCAGCGCCGCGTCGTCCGCGAACTCGTGGTAGGTCATCGTCGAGAACGCGGCGTCGAGACTGCCCGTCTCGAACGGGAGGTCGGCGACGCCGCTCGTCACGAGGTCGACGTTCTCGGGGACGCCCTTCTCCCGGTAGTAGTCGTGCATCGCGTCCTGGACGTCGACCGCGGACACGTGGTCGACGGTCGGCGCGACGTCGTCGGTGTAGAACCCGGTCCCGCTTCCGAGGTCCGCGACCGTTTCGTCGCCGTCCGGCGAGAGCGCCCAGAGGAGTTCCTCCGCCGAGAGGAACCGGTACCGCTGCCGGGCGTCCTCGAGCTTGTCGGCGCGGTCGGCGTCGAACGTGTGGTACCCCATGTTAGAGGTTCGAGAACGCCTCGTCGACGAGTTCGCCGGTGTCGGCGACGATGTCCGCCATCTCCTCGTCGTCGGGCGCCATCCCCACCAGGCGGGCGATCCGCATGATGGAGACGTGGTAGACGACCTGCGTTCCGGGTTCCTCCTCCCAGATGACGACGTTGCAGGCCATGAGCGCGCCGAGTTTGTTGTCCGTCGCGTCGAGGGCGCGGTCGGCGACCTCGGGGTTGCACGCGCCGAGCACGTAGTAGGGGTCGCGGCCCGCGTCGACCTTCTCGTTGAGCATCTCGGAGGGCGAGAACTCGACGGGGACGCCGAAGCCGGCGTCGGTGAACACGTCGCGGACGTGCTCGACGGCGTCCTCGTGGCTCATGTCGAGCGTCGCCCGCTCTTCGCCGATGTCCGCGGGGTCGATCTGGGTCGGGTCGATAGGGAGAGTCATTCGTGTGTTGTATTGTGTTTACAGAACAAAGTCTCTTCGGATGCGCAGCCGGCAGGACGCCGATCGGCCGTCGAGTCCGAGGACAGATGCCGGCGACTCCCGAGGACAGATACCGGCGAGTTCTCGAGGCCCGGATCCGGTGCCCACGGGTCGGAACCCCTGGTTAGCGGTGCCTCGAGCGTCGGCGGTCTCTCGCCGTTCGCCCCGTGGCAGCATCGCCGGCGCGAGAAATGGGATCCGTGAAGTCGGGCGGCAGCGATCAGACGAGCAGCTGAATGTCGGCGTCAGCCATGTCCTGGAGCGCGGTCGCCGCGCCGACGCCCGCAGTGACGCCGTCGTAGAAGTCGTCCTCGTCGTAGTCCATCAGGTCGATGGTCATCTGACAGGCCTGGAACTCGACGCCCATCTCGAGGCTCGTCTCGATGAGTTCCTCGATGGTGGCGGTGTCGTTGTCCGCGATCTTCTTCTCCATCATCTTCGTCGTCACGCGGTCCATCCCGGGGAGCGCGGCGACGGCGTTCGGCACCGGCATGTTGGGGTTGCCGACGGAGCTCAGCTTGAGGCTCTTCGAGCGCTCCTCGTGGAGGATCTCCAGCCCCCAGAACGTGTGGAAGACGGTGACCTCGTAGCCGAACGCGGCCGCGGTGCTGGCGAGGATGAGCGGCGGGTACGCCATGTCGAGCGTCCCCTTCGTCGCGATGATGCTCATCTTCTTGCCGTCCTCGCCCTCGGCCTCGGCGAGCGCGTCCTCGAGTTCGTCGACGCGCGCGGCCAGCTCCGCACGCGACGGCGGGTCGTCGGCCGGCGCGTCGTCGGCCGGCGCGTCGTCGGCCGGCGCCTCGGATGTGTCCGTACTCATCGTTACGCCGTCTTGCGGACGTAGTGTCTGTACACGTCGTCGCCCTCCTCCTGGTCGACGAGCTCGACGCCCGCGGTGCCGGCGGCCCAGCCGTCGATGTCGCTCATACTGCCGGGGTCAGTCGCCAGCACTTCGAGAACCTCGCCCTCGGCGAGACCGTCGATGGCGGCCTTCGTCTTCACCACTGGCATGGGACACGATGCGCCTTTCACGTCGAGCGTCTCGGTGATGTCGAATTCAGCACTCATTGGTTATCTGCTCCGTTAGTCTGTATTGGAGCTATCGCACAATACCCCCTGCCCAAGTAAAAGATTGTCGATTCTTGTGAACACCACCAACTATTGTATGCCCGAGAAATGCCACAGAACCCGCCAAAACCCGCTAACTGGGGGTTTTTGATGGCTCATTTCGGAGTATCAGCCCAGATAGTATTGTTTAGAATGTGGATTACTATGCAAACTCTTTTGTACGTCCATCCGGTAGAAGCGACTGCACAACATGAACGCCGACGACTTCCCGACTCCGGACGTCGACGTGGAATCCGTCGACCCCGAATCGCTCAAAGACCGTATCGACGCCGGCGAGGACGTGACGCTCCTCGACGCGCGCATGCAATCCGACTACGAGGAGTGGCACATCGACGGTGCGAACGTCACGTCGATCAACGCTCCGTACTTCGAGTTCCTCGAGGACGAGATCGACGAGGACGTCCTCGACCGGATCCCCGACGACCGCGAGGTGACCGTCCTGTGCGCGAAGGGCGGCGCCAGCGAGTTCGTC
The DNA here is from genome assembly GCF_050122995.1 of Haloparvum alkalitolerans. Lineage (GTDB taxonomy): Archaea > Halobacteriota > Halobacteria > Halobacteriales > Haloferacaceae > Haloparvum > Haloparvum alkalitolerans. Next base: position 168,295 of record NZ_JBNLIA010000005.1, on the reverse strand, counting down.
GCGGGCGCGCTCGCGGAACGCGGCTACGAGGTGAACCACCTCGAGGACGGCATGAACGGCTGGGCGAGCATCTACGAGGCCGTCGAGGTCGAGCGCTACGACGGCGCCGGGACGCTCGTCCAGTACCAGCGCCCCTCCTCGGGCTGTCTCGGCTACCTCCTCTACGACGACGGGGAGGCCGCGATCATCGACCCGCTGCGGGCGTTCACCGACCGCTACCTCGCGGACGCCGCCGATCTCGGCGTCGACCTGCGGTACGCGTTCGATACCCACGTCCACGCCGACCACATCTCGGGCGTTCGCGACATCGACGCGGAGGGCGTCGAGGGCGTCATTCCCGAGGCCGCGGTCGACCGCGGCATTACGTACGCAGACGACCTGATGACCGCGGCGGACGGCGACACCTTCGCCGTCGGTGACGCCACCATCGAGGCCGTCTCCACGCCCGGCCACACGACCGGGATGACCTCGTACCTCGTCGACGGGAGCCTGCTCGCGACCGGCGACGGGCTGTTCGTCGAGAGCGTCGCCCGCCCCGACCTCGAGGAAGGGGACGACGGCGCGCCCGACGCCGCCCGCACGCTCTACGAGTCGCTCCAGGAGCGCGTCCTGACGCTGCCCGACGACACGCTGATCGGGGGCGCCCACTTCAGCGACGCCGCCGAGCCCGCCGCCGACGGCACCTACACCGCGCCGATCGGCGAGCTCGTCGAGGGGATGGACGCGCTCACGATGGACGAAGGGGAGTTCGTCGACCTGATCCTCTCGGACATGCCCCCGCGACCGGCCAACTACGAGGAGATCATCGCGACGAACCTCGGCCAGAACGCCGTCGGCGACGAGGAAGCGTTCACCCTGGAGCTCGGGCCGAACAACTGCGCCGCCAGCCAGGACTCGCTCGCGGGTGACTAACGACGCCGATGGTCACTGACCCAGTACTGCTCCAGGCGGCCGCCGACCTCTTCCCCAACGGGATCAGTCGCTACGCCGTCGGCGGACTGCTCGTCGGCCTCGGGACCGTCCTGATCTACGTCGGGACGGGGATCCCGGCCGGGGCGAGCACGTTCCTGGAGTCGACGCTGTCGTACGTCTCCGACCAGTCCCGCTTCCAGCAGTACGTCGGCTCCCGGGACTGGCGGCTCGTGTTCACGGCCGGCATCGTCCTCGGCGGCCTGGCGTTCGCGGCGACGTTCCAGTCCGGGCTGGTCGCGAGCTCGCTGTACGAGCCCGGAACGACCGGGCAGCTCTACGAGGTCGCCGGCGTGACGCTGTGGACGACCGACGTTCAGCCGTGGCGGCTGTTCGTCGGCGGCGTCCTGGTCGGCATCGGCACCCGGATCGGTAAGGGGTGTACGTCCGGCCACGGCGTCTGTGGCGTCGGATCGGCCTCGAAGACGTCGCTGGTCGGCGTGGTGACGTTCCTGACCGTCGCGATCGGCACCGCACAGGTCGTCGCCGCGCTGGGGGTGAGCCCGTAATGGCGGACAGACATCCGCTGTTCAAGCCGCTGGTCTTCGTCGGCGGCCTCGTCTTCGGGTTCGGGCTCGGGTTCAGCCACATGGCGCGACCGGAGGTCGTGCTGAACTTCCTCCAGTTCGAGGACCTCGGCCTCCCGTTCGTGATGTTCGGGGCCGCCATCGTCTCCGGGATCGCGTTCGCCCTGCTGCCACGGATCCGGGACGCCGCGCCCCTGACGGGCGACCCATACGAGCGGCGCCTGAAGCCGTTCGACCGGAACGTCCTGGTCGGCGGCGCCGTCTTCGGCGTCGGCTGGGGGCTCTCCGGCATCTGTCCGGGCGCGGCGTACGCGAGCCTCGGCACCGGCAACATCGCGATCCTCTGGGCGCTCGCCGGGATGTTCCTCGGCGCGTACGCCCAGGGATACTGGCGAAGCCGCAGCCAGGCGCGTGACTCCGCCGTAACGGGCGCGGACTGACTCACGAATGGACCTCGCTCTCCTCGCCCTCTTCGTCGGTGCAGCGCTCGCCAGCCTGTTCATGGCGTGGGTCATCGGCGCCGGCTCCAGCGGCGCCACGCCGTACGCCCCCGCCGTCGGCGCGAACGCCATCGGGACCATGCGCGCCGCCTTCCTCGTCGGCGTGTTCGGCTTCGTCGGTGCCGTCACGCAGGGCGGCAGCGTCTCGGAAGCCGTCGGCAGCGGCCTCGTCGGCGGCATCAGCCTGCCCGTCGCCGGGGTCATCCTCGTGCTCGTGTTGGGCGCGGGGCTGATGGCGGTCGGCATCACGACCGGCTATCCGATCGCGACCGCGTTCACCGTGACCGGCGCGGTCATCGGCGTCGGCCTCGCGCTCGGCGGGACGCCGGTCTGGCCGAAGTACCGACAGATCGCCGCCGTCTGGGTGCTGACGCCGTTCGTCGGCGGTGGCATCGCGTTCGCCATCGCGAGCGTCCTCCCGCGTCCCGGCGTTCCCGAGCGGTACAGCGTTCCCGCTCTGGCCGGCCTCGTCGGGGGCGCCCTCGTGAACGTCCAGTTCAGCTTCCTGGGCGAGGGGAGCGCCTCCGGGACCCTCCGCGGTCTCGGACAGCAGATGCTGGCTATCGACGGGACTCCCTCGGCGGTCGGGATAACCGGCTTCGCGGCGCTGGCCGTCGCCACTGTCGTCTGGTGGGACATCAGCCGCGATGAACGCGGCGGGCTGCGGCGCGTGTTGCTCGCGCTCGGGTCGCTCGTGGCGTTCTCCGCGGGCGGGAGCCAGGTCGGTCTCGCCGTCGGGCCGCTGCTCCCGCTGCTCGAGGAGGTCGAGGTGGTGTCGACGTTCGCAGTGCTCGTCGGGGGCGGTTTGGGGATGCTCGTCGGCTCGTGGACGGGCGCGCCGCGGATGATCAAGTCGCTGGCGCAGGACTACTCGTCGCTCGGGCCGCGGCGCTCCATCTCGGCGCTCGTGCCGTCGTTCCTGATCGCACAGCTGGCCGTGCTGCTCGGGGTCCCCGTCTCGTTCAACGAGATCGTCGTCAGCGCCATCATCGGAAGCGGCGCCGCGGTCGGCGGTCGAGCGGCAGTGGACGCGCGAAAGATCCTCATGACCGTGGGGGCGTGGGCCGGGTCGTTCGGCCTCTCGTTCGCGCTCGCGTACGGCGCCGCGTTCCTCACGCTGTGACGCTGGACCAACAGAACTTCATCACCAATGAGTACGACAACTGAACTCAGACAAGGCATCCGCGAACACCTCGGACAGTTCTCGCTGCACGTCCTGCTCGTCTTCGCGACCGGACTGACCATCGGCTCCGAGCGAACCGTCGTCCCGGTGCTCGGGGAGGAGGCCCTCGGCGTCGAGTCGTTCCTCGTGATCGGCTCGTTCGTCGTCTCCTTCGGCATCGTGAAGTCGATCCTCAACCTCTACGCCGGCAAGTGGGGCGAGGAGTACGGCCGCAAGCCCGTGCTCGTCGCCGGGTGGGTGACGGCCCTCCCGCTGCCGGTCATCCTCATCTTCGCCCCGAGTTGGGGCTGGATCACCGTCGGGAACGTCCTGCTGGGGATCAACCAGGCGTTGACCTGGAGCATGGCGATCAACGCGAAGATCGACCTCGCGGGGCCCGACCAGCGCGGCCTCGCGGTCGGTATCGACGAGGCGTTCGGCTACACCGGCGTCGCCGTCGGCGCGTGGGTCACCGGCGTCATCGCCGGCCAGTGGGGATTGCGGCCCGAGCCGTTCTACTTCCTCGGCGCCGTCGTCGTGCTGGCGCTGCTCATCTCCGTCTTCCTGATCGCGGAGACCGTCCAGTACGCGCGGGCCGAGGGCGACGACGACGACCACGACGCGAACCTGCCGTTCGAGGAGGTGCTGAAGCGGGCGACCTACGGCGACCGGACGCTGTTCGCGGCGGCGCAGGCCGGCCACGTCGAGAACTTCGTCGACACGCTGTTCTGGATCGCCGTCCCGCTGTACCTGACGAGTCAGGGGCTCGGCATCGCGGCGGTGGGGGTCGTCGTGGGCGTCCACAGCGCGATGTACTTCCTCCAGATCGCGACCGGCGGCCTCGCGGACCGCATCGGTCGCCGTTCACCGGTGATCTGGGGGATGTTCCTCGCCGGTGCTGGCGTCCTCGGGATGGTGCTCGTCGAGGGGTACCTCCCGTGGGCCGTGCTGGCCGGCGTCTCCGGGCTCGGGATGGCGCTTCTATACCCGAACCTGATGACGGTCCCCAGCGACGCCGCGCACCCGACGTGGCGCTCGGCGGGGATGGGCGTCTACCGGATGTGGCGTGATTCCGGCTACGCCGTCGGCGCGGTCCTGATCGGGCTCTCGATGGAGCTCGTGAGCGCGGCCGCCGCGTTCTACCTGACCGCGGCCCTGATGTTCCTCTCCGGCGGCGTGGTGTACGTGTGGATGGAGGAAACGCATCCCGAGTTCGGGACGCACGAGCCGCCCGCACCCGCGCCGTCCGGGGATGGTCGGGCCGGCACGGGAGACTGACGGGTCGCTTCGGCCGGTTTTCTGAGGCTCGCAGACGTTCTCAAGGGGTTTCGACAGCGAGTGGTGACGAAGTCGGTGCGGTCGAGTGGTGGCATCCAGTACGAAAGCCCAAGCCGCGCTCGGTACGGCGCATTTTTGAGTCTGTCTCGGTCGCTGATCCTGTTACTCGGAACGACGACACACAGAAAGTCCCACTCCCGCACCGCGACCGCACCGCGACCGCACCGCGACCGCACCGCGACCGCACCGCAGCCTCGCCCCTCCCCAGCCTCGGCCGCGGGCCGGCCGCGAAACAGCACCGTACGCAGGCGGCCGGCCCGCGCCCTCCCTCGCGCGCGTTCCTCGCGCGCGCCCACCGTCAGTAGCCGGTGAACGTGAAACGTGGAAGTGAACGACCAGCAGGTGGATCCTGGAGCGGATCGGTACGATACGTTCTCGATAAGTTATCGGTACTCCGGCCGAGGTTATCCGGATATAGTATTGTACAGTAACCCCAAAACCGTTATAGGCACAAGGCGGGTAGGGGGTGTTGAGCAGAAATGTTCCAACAGCGAATTTCCGCACTCGACTGTCGGAGGGAGAATCGATGGCAGGACTAGAGATCCCCACGTGGGACCCGGAGACGGCCGTGCTTATCGGCACGATCCTCCTCGAAGCGATCGTGTTGTACGTGGGCTACGGCGGGCTCGAACGACTCTTCGGACCCCATCTCATGCGACTCGTGGTCGGAGGTGATGCGGATGCTCGATAGCCTCCTCGACGGACTCGGCATCGCCGGGACGAGTCCCGAGATGCTGGCGCTGTTCGTCGGGTTCGGCCTCGTCGTCGGGGTACTGTTCGGGTTCTTCGGCATGGGCGGGTCGTTCCTCGTGACGCCGGCCCTGCTGATGCTGGATTACCCGGCGCCGGTCGCGGTCGGGAGCGGGATGGCGTTCGTCTTCGGGACGGCGGTCATCGCGACCCTGAAACACCACGACCTCGGGCAGGTCGACTACAAGCTCGGCGCGATAATGATCACCGGGACGACCATCGGGATCGAGGCCGGCCGCGCGAGCGTCTACTACCTCGAGTCGCTGGGACTCGCCGGCGGGATCATCAGCGTCGCCTACGTCGTCCTGCTCGGCGGCGTCGGGGCGATGGTGACTCGCGACGCCCTGAACGGCGACGGTGGCGGTGGGATCGACCACGAAGCGACCGATCAGGACCTCAGCGAGTACGAGATCCCCGAGATCGCGAAAACGATCCAGCGGACCGTCCGGATCCCGCCGATGGTGACGCTCCGCGGCGACGTCCGCGTCTCCGCGTGGGTCATCACGGCCGTCGCCTTCGCGACCGGCCTCCTGTCGGGCTTTCTCGGGGTCGGTGGCGGCTTCATCCGGATGCCGGCGATGATCTACGCGATCGGCGTCCCGGTGCCGGTCGCGGTCGGAACGGACCTCTTCGAGATCGTCTTCTCCGGCGGTCTCGGGAGCTACCTCTACGGACAGGGCGGGGGCGTGAACCTCGGGATCGTCGTCCCGCTGCTGTTCGGGAGCGCACTCGGTGCGCGTGTCGGGTCCGCCGCGACCGCCGTCGTCGACGCGGACGGGATCAAGATCTACTTCGGCGGGATGCTCCTGATCGGCGCCGTAGCGGTCGGTATCGGCGAGATCGGTTCCTACATCGGGAGCCCGACCCTCGAACTGGTCGGGCTGGTGCTCGTCATCGGTGCGGCGGTCGTCGTCGCGTTCGCGATCCTCTACACCGCGATCTCCTCGCTCCGAGTGAAACGCACCGAGCGAGCGGCCACTGCGGAGTGATCTCGCTCGACCGACCCCGACTCGACGCACACTGACGACCACTCCGATCCCGGGTCGTCATCCCGCTCGGTTCATCGCGAAATTGTGCAACCTGTGCAAAAGTCTTTTAACGGCACAGCGTCTACGAGGAACCGATAACAATGCCAGATTCGATGTCCGAACAGCTCCGCCGGGACATGGAGTGCGAGGGGCTACTGGAGTGCTTCCACGGCCTCAAGGAACTCGATAAGGAGTGCTTCAGGGCGCTCGTCGAGTCCGAGGAACCGCTGACGGTCGACGAGATCGCCGACGCGGTCGACCGCGAGCGCTCGACCGCCTACCGGGCAGTCCAGCGGCTGCTCCAGACCGGGTTCATCGAGAAGGACCAGATCAACTACGACCAGGGCGGCTACTACCACGTCTACTCGCCGACGGACCCCTCAAAGATAGCCGACGACATGCAGCGGCTGCTCAACGACTGGTACGCCAAGATGGGGCAGCTCATCCAGGAGTTCGAGACCAAGTACGAACAGTCCGACACTGCGGCCCCGGCCGCCGAAAGCTAACGCACCCGGTTCTCTCTCGTCGGGTTCCGCTTCTCCCGGTCGTAGAGCTTCTCCCGGTTGAAGGACTTCTCCAGACCGTGGGCTGACTACTGTATGAGACGTCGCACGACCGCCATTTCTGGCGAGCTCCCCCGCCAAGTAGTATTGTGTATATTGCCCAAATCTTTAATTACTTCTGGTGCGTACGGACTGGTGATGGCAACAGACACCGCATCCGACGCCGGTACCGCGACCGCGAACGAACCGCTCTACGTCGACGGGCAGTCACGGTTCGACGAGATCGTTGCGGACCACGACGTCGTCCTCGTGGACTTCTACGCCGACTGGTGTGGGCCGTGCCAGATGCTCGAACCGACCGTGGAGACGCTGGCTGCCGAGACCGACGCGACCGTGGCGAAAGTCGACGTCGACGCCAACCAGCAGCTCGCTGCTGCCTACGGCGTCCAGGGCGTTCCCACGCTGGTCCTGTTCGACGACGGTGAGCAGGTCGAGCAAGTCGTCGGTCTCCAGGGCGAAGATCAGCTCCGCGCGCTCATCGAGACCCACACCGAATGACTGAGGACATCCACGACCTCGTCATCGCCGGGTCGGGCGTCGCCGGCCTCTCGGCCGCAGTCTACGCTGCGCGGGCCGACCTCAACCCCCTCGTCCTCGAAGGCGACGAGCCGGGCGGCCAACTCGCGCTGACGACCGACGTCGAGAACTACCTCGGCTTCCCCGACGGCGTCGGCGGTATGGACCTCGTCCAGCGCGGGAAAGAGCAGGCCGAGCGGTTCGGCGCGCAGTTTCGATTCGGTCGGATCGAGGACGCGGAGCTGGACGGCCAGCCCCTGGAGCTGTCGCTGTCGACCGGCGACACGGTCTCCACGCGGTCGCTGATCGTCGCGACCGGGGCGAGCGCCCGCTGGGTCGGTGCCGAAAACGAGGACGAACTGATGGGACACGGGCTGTCGACGTGCGCGACCTGTGACGGGGCCTTCCACCGCGGCGACGACGTGCTCGTCGTCGGCGGGGGCGACAGCGCGATGGAGGAAGCGCTGTTCCTCGCGAAGTTCGCCGATTCCGTGACGGTCGTCCACCGCCGCGAAGAGCTGCGTGCCTCCGAGATCATGGCCGATCGCGCCCGCGAACACGACGATATTGGCTTCCGGTGGAACACTGAACTCGAAGCCATCCACGGCTCCCAAACGGAGGGGGTCACCGGGGCCACGCTCGTCGCTCACCCCGAGGGATATCCGGGAGAGAAGGCGGAGTCCGGGATGAACGTCGAGCGGGAGACGGTCGAGGTGGGCGGCGTGTTCTACGCGGTCGGCCACACGCCGAACACGCAGTTCCTCGACGGCACCGGCGTCGAACGGGACGAGAGCGGCTACATCTTTACGCGGACCGACGACGCCGGGCGGCCCACGGCCCACACGGCGGTTGACGGGGTGTTCGCTGCCGGCGACGTCGCGGACCCCCGCTATCGACAGGCGATTACGTCCGCCGGCACCGGCAGTATGGCCGCTCTCGACGCCGAAGAGTTCCTCGAGGCGCTTCCGTACGCGGACGAGTCGATGGCAACCGCCTCGGCAGAGGCGGTCCCGTGATCGACCGTCCGCTCCCGTCGAACTAGAAATTTTAGAAATTCTGAAAATCTCGTGAGGTTTGCGCATTTTGGACATGGTTAAGTAGGCGGGATGTGTGGGACGCAACGATGACGAGAGCGCACGAGCCAGCCACCGATCGTCGCTCGCGGACGCCGACACTGGGGTCCGGGAACGGACGGCGATGTCGAGGAGGGGTCGAGTAATGGGCCGAGCGGTCAGCGTCTCGCTCCAGAAGGGCGGCGTCGGGAAGACCACGGTCGCGATCAACCTCGCGGACGCGCTCGCGGCGCGCGACAACGAGGTGCTGCTCGTGGACTTAGACCAGCAGGGGAACGCGACCGAGGGGGTCGGTCTCAAGGACGTCTACGAGAACGCGAGCCCGAACGTCGGCGACGTGCTCACGGACTCGGACCCCGTCGACGCCCGCGAGGTGATCGTCGACCGCGACGCGTTCGACGTGTTGCCGGCCCACGTCGACCTGGACGAGACCGCGGAGAAGATCCGGAACTCGACGTTCGGGATGCTGTGGGTGCGCCGGCGCATCGTCGAACCGCTGCTGGACGAGGCGTACGACTACGTCGTGATCGACTCGCCGCCCAGCCTGGGTCCCCTCTCTGACGCCTCGCTCATCGGCGCCGGGAACGTCGTCGTCCCGCTGTTGATGAGCGAACCGAGCGTGAGCGGGTTCGAGCGCATGTGGGAACACCAAGTCGTACCGATCCGCAACGAGGTCGAACTCGACCTGCTGGCTATCGTGCCGAACGATCTCAGCGGCAACAACGAGGAAAAGCGGATCATCCGCGACCTCGAGGAGTCGCAGTTCGGGGCGTACCTGCCCGCGTTCTGTCGCTCCGCCGAGTTCGACGACCCGGACTCCCCGGGTCCGGGGATCCGCCACCGGATCGCGTTCAGCCGGGCGTGGCGCGAGGGGAAGACCCTCCGCGAGTACGACCCGGACAGCGACATGCTCGATCGGCTCGACGAGCTCGCGCGGATCGTCGAGGAGGGAGGCGTGGCCGATGCCTGACGAGAACCGCTTCGCCGGGCTGACCGACGCGATGGAAGAGGAAGCTGAGGCCGACGAGCCGGAGGCCGACGAGGCGGAGGCCGACGAAGCGACCGATGACGCTGGCGAACCCGCCGCTGACGCCGAATCGGCGGCCGATGCCGACTCCGGTTCCGACTCCGCGGCCGGTTCCGAATCGGCCGCGGCCGACGCGGATGAGGCGGAGGACGCGGACGCCGAGGGTGACGCCGAAGGGGGCGCCGCGCCCGACGACGGGGAGACCGCGGACGACGTGGACCCCGCCGAAGTGCCGGCGTTCGCGTTCGAGGAGGCGTCGCCGAAGTCCATCTACGTGCGCGACGAAACGCTCGCGTTGCTGGAGGACGCGGAGTTCGAGGTCGAGGCCGCGCTCCGGCGGGACCGACAGATCCGAAACGTGACCGGGCGGGAGTTCCACGACGCCGCCGTTCGCGTCATCGCCGACCACGCGGAGGAGGTCGCCGAGGAGATCGTCCGCCTTCGCGAAGAGGAGTGAGAAGAGATTTCGCACCGATGGAGCGTCTCACAGTGAATGACGGAGTTTTTCGCAGTGACCCCCGTCGCCCTGCGTCCGACCCATAACTCCGGGCGGAAACCGTTCGACGATCGTCGGGTGGCTCTTGCGACCGTGCCTTCATGACCCCGGTTGGGGACGGTCCGTGCGCCACGACGCTGGTCGGGATCCCGCGGGAACACACCGGTCTGCAAGTGTTCCGGGAGTGAGCCTCGGCGAGAGGTCCGGTTCGATCCGCACACACCACCGTGCAAGTGTTCCTGACCCCGATCTCGGGGCACTGACCTCGGTCTTGAGGCACCTGACCGCCCGACCATCCGACAACCAGTTATTCGACCACGGCTGTCGCACCACCTTCGTGCGACGATCCGTCGTTCCGTCGTTCTCCCAGTCAGTTTGGCGCTCTCGCCGTCGATCCGCCCTTCTCCTCGTCGTTCTTCGACGATAGCTGTCGACCCGGACACCTCCTTGCAAGTGTTCCGGAGGGGGGAGCGCTGAGGGGATCGGACGGGTCACACCCACCACCCTGCAAGTGTTCTGAGTCCGGGGAGAGACGTTGGTTAGAGGATCGTCCGACACACACCCACCACCCTGCAAGTGTTCTAAGGAGAGAGAAGACAGGAGAGAGAAGAGGAGGAGAGAGAAGACCAAGAGAAAAAGAAGCAGCAAAAGGCGGGAAAGACGATCGCGAACGGGGAATCGGACCGACACCCACCACCTTGCAAGTGTTCCGGCCGGGGAATCCGGGTCGACGAATCCGAGTCGGTGAATCCGGCACCGACCGGAGAACTCGGTCGACGGAGCGGGACTGACACCCACCACCCTGCAAGTGTTCTGTGGTGGCGTAGTGAGACGGATGTACACGGACACACCACCCTGCAAGTGTTCTGAGTTCCGGACGGGAGAAGGGACGGCGCTAGACGGCAGAGCGCGGATGCCGGTGACTGCGGAGCGACGAATATCGTGATTAGTGGAAGCAGAGGGCTGTCAGGTGAACCGCCAGAGGTTCTGCTGGGTTTCGTCGGAGCCGTGGGGGGCCTCGTAGGAGGTCGCCTCGCCCTCCTTGTGGTGCTGGAGGATCTCCCAGACGTTGCTGGGGAGGGCGTCGCTGTAGTCCGATTTCTGTGCCGCGTTGATGATGTCCGCGGGGTCGTCGGTGACGTTGTAGATGTAGCGGCGGCCGCCCTTGCGGCCGAGGTTCTGCTCGGAGGAGCGGACGAGCCCCTGCATGCTGAGCTGGTCGAGGAACTCGTAGACCTTGCGCTCGGACTTGACGCGGCGCCCGATCGACTCCGCGAGGGAGCTGTAGAGGGTGTAGATCCGCTTCGTCCGCGCGTCGTGGTCCGGCTCGATGATCGCGAGGGTCGTCGCGAGGTACGTGAGCGACTGCTGGGAGCTGAGGTCCTGGCTGAAGTAGTTGAGAATTTCGTCGGTCTCGATGGTCTCGGTCGCGCGGCGCGTGTGCTCTTCGGTAACGCGGCCGGACCCCTCCATGCGGGCGTACTCGCCCGCCTTCTCGAGGATCTTCAGCCCCTGTCGGACGTCCCCGCGCTCCTGCGCGGAGAACGCGGCCGCGAGCGGCACCACGTCGTCGGTGAGCACGTCGTCTTTGAACGCGATGTCGGCGTAGTAGCCGAGGATGTCGCGGAGCTCGTTGGCGTCGTACGGCCCGAACTTGATCTCGCGTTCGCCGAGCGTCGACTTCACCTTCGGCTCCAGCGCGTCGACGAATTTGAGGTCGTTCGAGATGCCGATGAGTCCGATCTTCGCCTCCTCGATGGGCGTGTTCTCGCTGGCCTCCGCCCGCGGGAGTTCGTAGAGGAAGTCGTTGCGGGCGTCCGGCGGGATGTTGTCGATCTCGTCGAGGATGATCAGGACGTTGCCGCCGACGGCCTCGATCTCCTGGTAGAGGAAATCGAAGACGGTGTCGGTGCTGTATCCGCTCTTCGGGAGTTTGTCCTCGGGTTCGCGGAACTCGTTAACCAGTCCGTTGACGAGCCGATACGCGGACTTGTAGTTGCGACAGTTGATCGGGCCGATGACCTCCAGCGGGACGGCCTCCTCCGCCGCCTTCTCCAACAGTTTGTCGCGTACCCACTTCGTGACCGCGGTCTTCCCGACGCCCGTCGGACCGTAGACGAAGACGTTGTTCGGATCGTGTCCGACGACCACGTCCTGCAGGGCGTTGATGTAGAGGCCGATCTCGTCGTCGCGATGGAAGATCGTGTCGGGGTCGAAGGTGTCCTTCTTCAGTGGTTGTTTCAGTTCGAAGATGGGGTCCTCGGCTTCGAACGGGTTCTCGTCGGTCTCGACCATTCGTCGTACCCATACGACTCGTCCATGATAAATCCTCGCCACCACCCTACAAGTGTTTCAACTGTTCTGGATCGGACCGACGAACGAACACACACACACCACCCTGCAAGTGTTCTTGGAGGGTAACGGTGGGTGGGGGGATGGTGGTGGGGGGATGGTGATGGGGCTGTGATGGTGGGCGGATAGTGGTGGGAGAATGGTAGTGAGGGAGTGGGAACGGTAGAATAAGAGAGAATGCGGGTTTGATAGACGAATGATCGTCGAGTGTTAAACAGTCGTTAAGTATCGGGTCTGCCACTACCGTCGCACCCTCCTTTCTCCCTTATTCTCCTCTGCTCTTTCTTACTCTCCTCTACTCTTCTACAACACACACTACAGGATCGATCTATAATTATATTATATACTTTTTGGTCCCGGAGTTTGTGGCCTGTTATGTATATTGGGCAACAACGGTTATAGTGGCTCTATTACTGGTACTCGGGTTTTATTATAGGATTCATTAACCTTCTCTGAGTGGTTTATATACTTCCGACTTTCGTCGATTCCCCATCTCTTTCGTTTCTGTTCTCGGACAGGGGTCAAGTCCCCCCGACGACACCCCCTCCACTACACCCACCCCCCACCTCCCTCCCCCAAGAACACTTGCAGGGTGGTGTGTGTGTGTTCGTTCCCTCACTCCGCTCGGGCGGTCGCGTCCGCCGAACCAGTTCCGACTCTCGGGGAAGTTCTTTAACTCCGGCCGCGGTACGTAGAGACAGTCATGGCCGCAGAGAGCCGGGACGACGGCTGGCGGCGGGACCCGCCGAGCATCGTCGCTCGCGTCGTCGGCGACCTCCAGGGCGGCTCCAACGACGCGGTCGATCCCGATCTCGTGGCAGAGGTGGTCGACCGTCACTTCGACATCGAGGAGGAGGAGCTCCGGACGCTCGCCGAGAGGCTTCAGGACCGGGGCGTCCTCGAGGACCACTACTCCGACTGGCGGAACCCCGCCCAGCCGACCTGCGGCGTCACCTCGCTGTGGTCCGCGAAGGACGCGGTGACGGACGTCATCGACGATCAGGACGACGGCGCGGGCGTCCGCGGAACGGCGGTCGTCGACCGCGCCAGCGAGGCGGAGGGCGTCTCGCCGTACGCGGCCGAAATCGCGCTGTTCAAACTCTACTCCGAGGGCGAAGTGTACGCGGCCTCGCCCGCGGACGGAACCACCGCGGAGATCGGCAACTCGCGCTGGAAACTCGTCGACTTTTGACGGCGCCCTCTCGGTGATCCGCGAACGCGGTACCCTCCGTGAAAGCGGCACCCTCCGCGAACACGTCACCCTCCGCGAACGCGGCGACCATCCGGAGGTTCAGCGTCGAACCTCCGGCTTGAACCGACGGGGGCGCGTTCACACGGACATGCCCGTCGCGACTACAGACGACACGGCGACCGCGGAGCGCACGATCACGGCCGACGCGATAGACGCCTTCGCGGAAATCTCCGGGGACCACAACCCCATCCACACCGACGAGACGTACGCCGACGAGACGATGTTCGGTGGTCGGATCGCCCACGGGATCCTCTCCGCGGGCGTCATCAGCGCCGCGCTCGCGGAGCTCCCCGGAGACGTGATCTACCTCTCGCAGGACCTTTCGTTCGAGGCGCCCGTGCGACCGGGGGACCGGGTCGTCGCGACCGCGACCGTCGTCGAGGAACTCGGGGGCGACCGCGTCCGCGTCGAGACGACTGCGACGGTCCCCGACCGCGAGGAGGAGACCGTCCTCACCGGGGAGGCGGTCGTGCTGTCGGTACTCCACGAGAGCGACTGACCGGGAGCGCGCAGCACCCGGAGTCGCCTACGCTCGCCAGCGGAGCGCGGTCGCGGCCCACGTGTAGCCGGTCCCGGCACCGAGCAGTAGCACCACGTCGCCGTCGTCGATCCGCCCGCGTTCGAGCCCCTCCTCGACGGCGAGGATCTGGTCGGCGCTCTGCACGTGACCGTAGCGGTCGAGGTAGAAGCCGTCCTCGGCGGGATCGACGCCCAATTCCTCCAGCACGCGCTCGTGGAACGACCGCTTCATGTGGGTGAGCGCGACGAACCCCACGTCCTCGCGGGCGAAGCCGGACCTTTCCAGCGCCGCGTCAGCGACCTCCAGAAACGCCGGGAGCGAGACCGGTCCCAGCCGCTCCTTCATGCTGTCGGGATCCGCCACGTCGAGGGCGTGCTCGCCGGCGTCGACCGTCTCCGCGCTCGGCGGGGCGACGGACCCGCCCGCGGGCATCACTACGTCCCGGGAGAATGAGCCGTCGGTCTTCGCGGCGCTCTCGTGGACCGTGGCTCGGGCGTCATTCCCGGGATCGGCCTCCAACACCATCGCGCTCGCGCCGCTCCCGAAGTTGAACATGAACGACGAGTCGGGGTTCGCGTAGTCGACGAGGTCCTCCTCGCGACTCGCGGCCACCAGCAGCGCGGTGTCGACGTGGTCGACCTGCAGCTGCGCGGCCGCCTGCCGGACGGCGATCGGTGCCCCGGCACAGAGCGTGTAGCTCTCGGTCGCGAAGGCGTTCTCGGCGCCGAGCCGGTCGGCTACGTCGGCCGCGGCGCTCCAGACCACGTGGTCTTTGAACTCCGAGCCGTGGTACAACAGCAGGTCGACGTCCGCGGCGGCGACGCCGGCGTCCGCGAGCGCTTCTTCCGCGGCCGCGACGGACATGTCCGAGGCGTGGTCCGCGTCGGGCGGGCAGACCCGCTTCTCGACGACGCCCATCTTCTCGACGACGACCGCCTCGGGGATCCCGCTCTCGGCGGCGATCTCCTCGCCGGTCACGACGCCGTCCGGGACGTAAGTCCCGAAGCCCGTGAGGCCGACCGTCGTCACGGCGACCACCACCGAGAAGAACCGACGGCGGCCGTCACGGCGACCACCTCCGCAACCGTTCGGCGGCGGCCTCCGCGACGGTCCCGCCGAGGCGGTCCCGGAGCGTCCCGAGCAGGCCGCGCGGAACGAACAGCACGAAGGCGATGAAGATCAGGCCCAGGTAGAGCTCGGCGCGGCCGTCGATCAGGACGTTGACGACAGTTACGACCTCCATGCCAGCCACGTCGGCGGTCAGCAGCGACTCGGGGAGCGTCTCGCGGAGGTAGCGCGCGAGGCCGCCCGATTCGGTCGTCAGCATGTCGCCGACGGTCTCGTGGAACAGGTGGCCGTACAGCGGGCCCGCGAGCGTCCCGAACCCGCCGATGATCGACGCCAGCAGCGCGTCGGCGGTGACGAACAGGTCGAACGTGCTGGACGGCGCCACGGAGCGGCGGTATCCAGCGAACAGCGCCCCCGCCACCGCCGCGAACGCGCCGCTGATGGCGAACGCGCCCATCTTGTAGCGGAAGGTGTCGTACCCCACCGCTCGGGCCCGTTCCTCGTTCTCGCGAACCGCGACCATCACGCGCCCGAACGGCGAGTGGAGCACGCGCTGGAGCGCGAGGTAGCACAGCAGCGTCACGGCGCCGATCAGGTAGTAGGAGAGCTCCGCGGTGCCGAGCTCGATCCCGAGCCCGAAGGCGTTCTCGACGCTGTCGCCCACCAGCCGACCGATGCTCCACTGCAGGTCATCCACGCCCGGCACGCCGATCGCGAAGCCGTCCGGCGACGTGACCGCGGCGCCGTCGCGCGGGTTGTCGGAGACGCGGTCCCAGTTCCGGATGAACACGTGCGCGACCTCCGCGAAGCCGAGCGTCACCATCGCGAAGTAGACGCCGGTCAGCCGGAAGGAGACGGAGCCGACGAGGAGCGCGAACGCCGCGCCCAGAAGCGCCGCCACGACGAGCAGCGTCATGAACGACGTCTCCGCCCCAACGAGCGGGAGCGCGCCGTTGGCGGCCATCACGACGAGGTACGCGCCGGTGCCGTAGAACATCGCGTGGCCGAACGAGAGATAGCCGGTGTACCCCGACACGAAGTCGAAGCTCATCGCGAACAGCCCGACGTAGAAGACGGCGATCATCGTCCGCACGCGCGGCAGCAGCACCGCGAACTCGTCGCCGAGCGGTGACCCGATCAGTGCTCCGTACACCAGCGGGTAGAGCCCGAACGCCAGGACGACCGCCGCGTGGACGACGTGGTCGCGCAGGTAGCTGACCGCGGCCTCGCGCGGGCCGTCCGGCCGGTCGATGCGGTCGTCGGTGGTCGCTCCCGCCGACTCGTTCGCTTCAGTCGACGCGTCGTCCGCGCCGCCGTCGGGGTGACTAATGGCCGCCCACCTCCGCGAGGCCGAACAGGCCTTGCGGCCTGACGACGAGCACGCCGACGAGCACGAGGAACATCACCATCTCCGGAAGCCCGGGGAAGGAGACGTGGTTCTGGAACACCCACGTCATGGTCGCGTCGGTGAACCCGACGAGAAGCGCCGCCACGACGGTGCCCTTGAACGATCCGAGCCCACCGATGATGACGACGATGAAGCCGATCAGCAGCGTCTCGACCCCGAGCGGGACCGAGGCGCCGTATCGCGGATCCCACATCAACATCACGCCGGCGACGCCCGCGAGACCGGCACCGACGCCGAAGACCACGGTGAACGCCTGCCTGATGTCGATGCCGAGCGCCTGCGCCATCTCCGCGTCCTCGCTACCGGCGCGGATGTAGAGCCCGTATCTGGTCCGGGTGAGGAAGGCGGCGATGGCGGTCACGACGAGCGCCCCGACGAGGACCTCGAAGAGGTAGAGCCCGCGGATGCTCACGCCGGCAATTTCGTACCACGCCGCGAGGAAGTCCGGGGCCGTCCCGAGCGCCGCCTGCCAGTCGCTCTGGGGCTGCATGCCCCGCAGTTCCACGACGATCCGCGCCACCTCGTCCAGCACGAGGACGACGCCGAAGGTCAACAGGATCTGGAACAGCGGCGCGCGGTCGTAGATGGGCCTGATGATCGTTCGCTCCATCGCGGCGCCGAACGCGGTCATGACGCCGAAGACGGCGGCGATGGCGAGGAAGAACAGCACCAGCCGCGTCAGCCCGCCGGTCTCGCCAGTGACGGCGACGACCATCACGACGCCGCCGAGGTACGCGCCGATCATCGTCAGCGATCCGTGCGCGAAGTTGAGCACGCCCATCAGCCCGAAGATGAGGCTGAGTCCGCTGGCGATCAGGACGAACAGCGCGGCCTTCGAGAGCCCGTCGAGCACGACGCCGACCAGCCCGCTGAAGAGGTCGACGACGCCGCCCTGTAACAGCAGGTCGGCCGACACGAGGGCCGCACCGAGCGCGCTCATGCGGACGGACACCTCCTGAACGCGCTCATGCCGACAGACACCCCCTAAACGCGCTCATGCCGACAGGTACCTCCGGATCGTCTCGTCGTCGCGCGAGACCCCTTCGGTCGACCCCGCGTCGACGACAGTGCCGTGGTCGAGCAGGTAGTAGCGGTCCGCCAGCTCCGTCGCCAGCGGGAAGTTCTGTTCGACCAGCAGTACGGTCGTCTCCTCGCTGACGGTCCGGATGGCGTCCGCGACCGCCTCGACGATGAGCGGCGCCAGCCCCTCCGAGGGCTCGTCGACGAGCAACAGATCGTTGTCGCCCACGAGGCCGCGCGCGATGGCGACCATCTGCTGTTGGCCGCCGGAGAGGTCGCCGGCCTCCTTACCGCGGTGCTCCTCCAGTTCCGGGAACGTGGAGTAGGCGGTCTCGAACGCCTCGGGCACGCCCGCGGGCTCCGGGGTCGCGATCCGGATGTTCTCGTCCACCGTCAGGTGGGTGAACATCCGGCGCTCCTCGGGGACCCAGCCGACGCCGCGGCGGGCGATCTCGTGGGTCTCCTCGCCCGTCACGTCCTCGCCGCGGAACCGAACCGTCCCCTCGCGAGGTGGCGTGAGGCCGAGGATCGAGCGGAGCGTGGTCGTCTTCCCGACGCCGTTGCGGCCGATCAGCGCGACCACCTCGCCCTCCTCGACGTCGAGCGACACGCCCTGCAGGACGTGGCTCTGCCCGTAGTAGGCGTGGACGTCGTCGAGTTCGAGCAGGCTCACGCCGTCCCTCCCGGGGGGCCGCCGTTCTCGGGAGTCCCCTCCGACTCTCCGCCGTCGGTCTCGCCGGTCTCGCCGCCCTCGTAGCCGCCGAGGTACGCCTCCTGGACCGCGGGGTCCTCCCGGACCGCGGCCGGCTCGCCGTCGGCGATGAGGCTCCCCTGATGGAGCACGGCGATGCGGTCGGAGACCTCCATCACCACGTCCATGTTGTGCTCCACGAGCAGGATGGCGTGGTCGTCGGCCACGTCGTCGATGACCGCGATCACGTCCTCGATCCCGTCCGTCGAGACGCCGGAGGTCGGCTCGTCCAGGAGCAGCACGTCCGGGTCCCCCGCCAGCGCGATGGCGACCTCCAGGTTGCGCTTGCCGCCGTGGCTCAGCGCCTGCGCGGGCGTGTCGGCCGCGTCCGCGAGCCCCACGCGGTCCAGGATCCGGTAGGCCTCCTCGGTGTAGTCGGTCAGCGCGTCCGCGTTGCGCCACAGCTTCCAGGAGTCGTCGCCGTGGGCCTGCGCGGCGATGCGGACGTTCTCCAGCACCGTCGAGGTCGGGAAGAGGTTCGATATCTGGTACGAGCGGTGGATCCCCGCGAGCGCCGTTTCATGGGTCGCGGCGTCCGTGAGGTCGCGCCACCCATCGTCGGCGTCGTCAGCGGCCACGCCGGCGTCGTCGCCGTCCGCGCCGCCGCCCGCGCCGCTTCCGCCGGCCGCCCCCGCCCGGAACTCGACGGTCCCCTCGGTCGGGGAGAGCGCCCCGGTGAGCAGGTTGAAGAACGTCGTCTTGCCCGCGCCGTTCGGGCCGATCAGCGAGCAGCACTCGTCGGGCTCGAGCTCGAAGTCGACGCCGTCGACGGCGACGAGCCCGCCGAACCGCTTCGTCAGCCCGGCTGTGCGGAGCGTCATCTACAGCGAGCAGTCCATGTTCTCGTCGTCCGCCGGGAGCGTCACCTCGTCCATGCCGATGCGGGCGACCGGCTCGCCGGGCATCAGCGCCGCGTCCCAGTTCTCCTCGGTGTTGGGGACGGGGTAGGAGACGGTCATCTCAGAGCGGGCCTGATTGTTGTACTCCTGGTAGACGTAGCCCCCCTCGCCCTTCGGGGTCTCCGCGACGGTCATCCCGCGCATCTCGGCCGCGATGTCGGCGCCGTCGGTCGAGCCGCTGGCCTCGACCGCCTGTACGATCGAGGAGGCGGCCGTGAACGTCCCCGAGGTGAACAGGTCGGGCACCACGCCGTAGGCGTCCGTGTACATGTCGACGAACGCGTCGTTGATCTCGTTGTCGTACTGGTTCCAGTGGTAGCGCGTCGTGAACGGGCCGAGCTTGGCGTCCTTCAGGTCCTGCTCGGTGAGGTCCTCGCCGAGGACGCGCTGGGCGACGCCGCCGATGGCGTTGACGCTGATCTGGGTCGCGAAGCCGCCGAACAGCCGGAGGTCGTACCCCCCTTCGAGCCCGACGCTGAGGAACGTGGGCAGGGTCGCGACGGTGAAGCCGCCGATGACCGCGTCCGCGCCCGCGTCGACCGCGTTCTCGTAGAGCCCCTCGAACTCGGAGTAGCCCTGCGGGACGAACTGCTCGCCGGCGATCTCGACGCCCTCGCTCTCCAGCACGTCGCGGTAGTTCGCCGCGACCGACCGGCCGAACGAGTAGTCCGCCGCCATGATGTAGACGCTCTCCACTTCGGTCTCCCGTGCGACGTAGCGCCCGCCGGAGCGGGCGTCCATCACCGTGTTCTCGCTCGCGCGGAACACGTACTCGCTACAGGTGTCGGAGTCGGCCGTGAAGTCCGCGGCCGCGGCCGGCCCCGCCACGAATGGCGTCGAGGAGGGAATGGCCACGGTCTCGATCACGCGCCGCGCCGCACCGGAGGACGCGGTGCCGAACAGCACGTCGACGCCCACGTCCTCCACGAGGTCGGTCGCGACCGACTGCGCCTGGTCGGCCGCGAAGCCGGAGTCCTCGATATGCAGCTCGACGGTCAGGTCGCCCGCCTCGATGGTCTCGACGCCCGCGGACTCCACCGCGAGCGGCTCCTGGTCGAACTTGTACGCCAGGCCGGAGAGGAACCCCCACAGCGACTGCAGGCCGTAGTACTCGAGGTCGCCCGTCAGCGGCTGGAGCACGCCGACCGTCAGCGTGCCGCTCACCTCTCCCTCCGCGGTCGCCTCGGCGCCGCCGCCGGACTCGGTGTCGCCGTCGCCCCCGCCCGATTCCGTCTCGGTCCCGCCGTCGTCGCCGCCGGTACACCCCGCCAGTCCCGCGACGCCAACGGTGCTCGCCGCGCCGGCTCCTTTCAGGTATCGCCGTCGTGTGGTGTGCTCTCGCATGCTACTAACGAGGGTCAGGGACCGGCAAAACCTGCATGGTTAATATGGTAACCTCGAAAGACGGACGCCTCGCGGCCCCTACCGCACGAATCGTCCACGGGAACGCTGCTGCGATCGGTTATCGGCCGCGTTCGGCCGAACGGCGGTCGTCGGCCGGGTCGAGTGAAACGCCCGTCTCCCGGAACTTGTCGACGTGGGTCGGCGAGACGTGCGAGACGATCAGCGTGTCGAACCCGCGGTCGGCGGCGACGGTCTGGCCGACCGAGATCGAACTGGCGATGCGGCCGGCGTTCTCGCTCCCGAGGAACACGATGCTGGCGTCGTGCTCGATCGCGAACTTTCTGAGTCGTACCGCGACGGTTCCGATCTGCGCGGACCTGTCCACGAAGACCGTCTCGTGCCGCGCTCCGGGCGCCAGTTCGGAGACCGCTCGCTCGAGGCGCGTGCTGACGGTCGCGGCGTCGAACGGCTCTCCCGCCTCGATCCATCCTCTGTCCCGGGCGTACTCGGCGTTCTCTCTCGGCACGATGGTCACCGCGATCACGCCCTCCTCGAGGAGCGTGTCGAACTGGGCCGCGCGCACGAGCGCCGCTTTCGAGAGATCGGAACCGTCGTACGGAACCACGAGCGTCATCGGCGGATAATGGCGATCTGAGCATAAATACACATCCAAAAATTTGTCACACGCCGTCACCCCCGGGTGGGGCCCGTCGCGAGGGGAACTGTCACGATTATCAATCCGGAGGAAATAAAGAAACTATCAAACGAGTAATGATAGAAAGCACTATGTTACGTGACAATCAAATAACTAGTATGGGTGCGACAGTACGGTTCGAGTGTGACTGTGGTGGAGAGCGAGTCGCGGAGATGCACTCGCGATACGAGACCGATTTCCAGGTCCACTGCGATTGCGGAGAGGTCTTCGTCGTGAGCGCGACGCGGATCAGTCAGTAGGGACACGCGGTGGCAGCGAGGGCGCGTGGCGGCAGGGAGGACGCGCGGCGCTCGTTCGGTCTCCGTCGAAGAACCCGTGGTTCGTCTGCGCCGACAGCATGGCTCCCCGACCGCGCCGGTCAGTCTAGGTCCTCGAGCGCCTGCACGACGCTCCGGAGCAACTTCTTCTCGCCGCGGCGCATGTTCTTGGAGACGGCCGCGGTCGAGACGTCGAACTCGTCGGCCAGCGTCGAGAGCGTGGCCTCGCGGGGCGACTCGAAGTAGCCCGCGTCCGCGGCGGTGGTGATGGTCTCCTCCTCGACCTCCGAGAGGTCGCGACAGGCGTCGAGTAGGGTCGAGGCGGCGTCCGCGTGGTTCATGATCTCGAACAGCTGGTTCAGCTCCAGCTCCGAGCGGCGCTCGATGTCGAACTCGTTGCCCTTCTCGAGGTCGACGACCGCCTCTTCCGCGGTCGCCTCGTCGTCGAAGCCGACCTGCCACAGCTCCGACCCGTCCTCGATGTGGAACGGCCCGGTGATGTAGCCGTCGTGGCCCGTGATCGTCGACATCGCGTTCGTCTCCTCGATCACCGTCCGGATCACGGCGGTGCCGTCCTGCTTCGAGAACAGCCGATAGTCGCTCATGTTCGGGTGCTCGCGCAGCGCGGTGAGTCCCGCGTCCAACTCCCAGCGGTCGGGCGCCTCCGCGATGAGTCGGGTCTCCAACTGCTCGGCGGCCGTGTCGAGCTGCCAGTGCATCGTGGAGAAGGTGACCTCGTGGTCCGCGCTGGTGTCGATGAACGGGCAGTCGAACTGCTCCATGTCCATCGTGAGGTCGATCATGGCAGATCGATATCGTTACTCCGTGATAAGTCTGTGTGACGGGGCGGCCGATGCGCGACCCGCCACCGCGACAGGATTTAGTCCCGGGGCGGCGACGGCGAACCCATGACGCCAGACCCCGCGTCCGAGAACACCGGCTCTCCAGGAACCGGATCACCGGAAACCGTCGGCGCTTCACCGGATTCGCCAGCCGCGGCCGGTGACCCGACGCTCGACTGGCTCACGCTGGAAGGCGGCGAGGAGGTACTGTGGGCGAGCCAGCCGCACCGGAGCAGCCTCGTTCCGGCGCTGGTCGTCGGCCTCCCGCTCTCGCTGGTCCTGATCGGGATCCCCATCGTCGCCGGCGCGTACCTGACGTACACGAACACCAACTACGTGGTGACGAGTTCCGGTCTCTACCGCAAGGCCGGCATCCTCTCGCGAGACGTCCAGAAGATCGGCTTCGACAAGGTGCAGAACATCTCCTACAGCCAGAGCGCGGTCGGCGCCTACTTCGGCTACGGCAACGTCGAAGTGAGCACAGCAGGGAGTTCCGGCGTGGAGATGCAGTTTCGGAGCGTGCCCGCGCCCGCGGACGTGCAAGAACTCATCGACCGGCAGGTCGAGCACGGTGACGACCGCGGCGGCGAGGGAAAGGCGGACGTGCTCGCCGACATCCTCGAGGAGCTGCGCGGCATTCGCCGCGCCGTGGAGGACGACGCGGACCGATGACCGCCGCTGACGAAGCGGCTTCCGGCGCGTCCGACTGGCGGCGCTTCGACGAGTCCGCGGTGCTGTGGGAGGCGTCTCCCCGTCGGACCCGCGCGCTGGGTGGCATTTCTGTGACCCTCGTCGCGCTCGCGGCCGTGGTCGCGGCCGCGTACGCGATCCATCCCGGGGTACTGGCGCTCGCGCCGGCCGCGGTCGCTCCGGCGGTCTACCACTACCTGCGGGTCGTCACCACCGTCTTCGTTCTGACCGACCGGGCGATACTCGTGAAGACCGGAATCATGGGCCGGTCGGTGCGCCGCGTCGAGTACGCGCGCGTTCAGAACGTCGGGTACGGACAGGGCGTGACCGGCTCGCTGTTCGGGTACGGGACCGTCGACATCGAGGTCGCCGGCGGCCGCGACCTGCGCCTCTACGACGTGCGCGGGCCGACGGAACCGTACGGGATCGTTCGCGAGCGCGCGGGCGACGGCGCCAGCGAAGTCCCGGGATCGCTGGACGACTGGCGGGCGGTCCGCGAGGAGGTCCGGGCGCTCCGCGAGGCGGTCGAGGCCGGCGAGCGGTGAGGGGCCGGGATACCTCGGGCGGGACTACTCGCCGTCCGCACCGAACCGGTCGGCGATCGCGGACCGGTCGATCTTCGAGGGGCCGCTCGTGGGCATCTCGTCGACGAACGCGAGCGCCTTCGGGACCGCGTAGCGCGCGACCCGGGAGGCGAGGTGCGACTCCAGCTCCCCGAGCGTGAGCGACTCGTCGCCCTGCACGACCGCCTTGCCGACGGTGCCCCACTTCTCGTCCGGGACGCCGATCACGATCACCTCCTCGACCTTCGGGTGGTCGGCGATGGCGTCCTCGACCTGCGGCGGGTAGACGTTCTCGCCGCCGGAGACGAACATGTTCTTCTTGCGCCCCTCGATGTGGTAGTAGCCGTCCGGGTCCACGCGCGCGAGGTCCCCCGTCGACACCCAGTCGCCGAACGTCTCTCGCGTCTCGGAGTCGTTGTTCCAGTAGCGGTCGCCCGCGGCCGGGCCAGCCAGTTCCAGCTCGCCGATCTCGTCGAGGCCGACCGGCTCGCCGCTGTCGTCGACCACGCGGGCGTCGACGCCGAGGGCGGGGACGCCGACGCTGTCGGTCTTCTCGGGCGGGAAGTCGTCGGGCATCGCGAAGTTGTTCGGACCGCACTCGGTGAGCCCGTACCCCTGCGAGAACTCGATCCCGCGGTCGCGCCACTCGGCGATCACCGCCTCCCGGCACGGCCCGCCGCCGCTCTTGACGAACCGGAGCGTCGAGAGGTCCGTCGCCGCCCAGTCGTCGTGATTTGCCATCATCCGCAACACGGCGGGGACGCCGACGAGCACCGTCGCGCCCTCGCGCTCGACGTTCCGGAGCACGCGCCCGGGGTCGACCTCGGGCGCGATCAGGAGCGTCCCGCCCATCTGGAGGAACGGCACCGTGAGCACGTTCCAGCCGCCGGTGTGGAACATGGGGAACAGGAGGGGGGTCACGTCGTCCTCGCGGAGCCCCCACGCCGTGATCGTGTTGAAGGAGTTCCACTGGATCGCGCCGTGGCTGATGACCGTCTCCTTCGGCACGCCGGTGGAGCCGCCGGTGTGCAAGAAGAGATGGGGGTCGGCGAGCGCCACCGGGGGACGGTCGACCGGCGAGCCGTCGTCGGGCAACTCGGCGGTGTAGGGCGTCCACTCGTTGTCGCCGTCGCTCGGGATGGACCGGACCGCCGGCTCGGCGTTCGCGCGCTCGATGGCGTCGATGGCGTCGCCGACGAACGGCGTCTCCACGAGCAACAGCGTCGGGTCGACGTCGCCGAACACCGCGGCCAGTTCCCGCTCCGCGAGCCGGTGCGAGAGGGGCGCGAGCACCGCGCCGATCTTGCCGGTCGCGAAGAAGAGGTCCAACAGCTCGATCCGGTTCCGGGAGACGACGGCGACGCGGTCGCCCTTCCCGACGCCGCGCTCGCGGAGGTACCGCGCGGTGCGGTTCGCGCGCTCCTCGAGGTCGGCGTAGGTGTGCGTCTCGCCACTCACGGCGTCCTTCACCGCGACGCGGTCGGGCGAGAGGGCGGCGCGACGCCCCGCGAGGTCGCCGACCCAGTCGTACCCGCGTGCGGCGTGGGGGTGCGGCCGCGGGTCGTCGGTCCCCCTCGACGGGGGCGGCGTGTTCTCAGACATGCCCCTCCAGGAACTCGCGGACCCGGTCGTTCACGCGCTCGCGCTCCTCGATGAAGAACAGGTGCGGCCCGCCCTCGACCGTCTCGAACGTCGCGTCCGGAAGGGCTTCGGCGAGCAACTCGCCGTTCTCGAACGGGAGCACGCGGTCGGCGGTGCCGTGCATCACGAGCGCGGGCTGCGTCAGCTCGCCGACCCACGCGGAGGCGTCGAACGCGCCGACGGCGGCGGCCTGCGCCTCGCGCCCCTCCGGACCCGCGTCGCCCGCGAGTCGGGCGTCGACGATGTCCGCGACGAGGCCGGGTTCGCGGTCGTAGAAGTCGTCGGAGACGGCCGGCTTCATGCGGTGTCTGATCGTCTCGCGCTCGTCGGCGCCCTCGGGGACCGAGAAGATGTGGTCCAGCACGTCCTCGGGCGTCGGAACGGCCTCCTCGCCGCCCGGCGTGGTACACAGAAGCGTCAGCGTCGCCACGCGCTCGTCGTCGCGCGCCAGCCGTTGGGCGATCATCCCGCCCATCGAGGCGCCGACGACGTGGACCCGGTCCCCCCGGTCGAACCCGCAGTCGTCCAGCACCGCTGCGGCGTCGGCGGCCATCTCCCCGATCGTGTACGGCCCCGCCGGCGCCTCCGAGTCGCCGGTTCCCCTGTTGTCCGGTCTGATAACCCGAAAGTCGGGCGTCAGGTCGCCGGTCAGCCAGTCCCACATCCACCGACCGTACCCCAGTCCCTCCAACAGGAGGACGGCGGGCGCGTCCGGCGGTCCGTCGACGGCGTAGTCGATCCGCACGCCGTCGGAGTCCGTGCTCGGCATGCGTGTGAGAAGGACCCGCTCCCGCATCAATCCGGAGATTCACATGTGAACCCGGCCGCGGATCACCCAAACGAACTTATATAATTATAAACGACTATCTACGCGCTATGGTAGCAATACACAAATTGCGGGCGATGTACGCCGACATGGTGACCGCCCGCCGGTACGAGGAGCGGCTCCAGGAGGAGTACCTGGAGGGCAAACAGCCCGCGTTCGACATCTCGGCCGGGCCGATCCCCGGGGAGCTTCACCTCGCGGCCGGACAGGAGGCGGCCGCGGTCGGGGTCTGTCACCACCTGCGACCGTCCGACACCGTCACGGCGCCGCACCGCCCGCACCACGTCGCCATCGCGAAGGGAGTGGACCTGAAGCGCATGACGGCGGAGATATTCGGTCGGGAGACGGGACTCGGAAAGGGGAAGGGCGGCCACATGCACCTGTTCGACCCCGACGTGAACTTCGCGTGCAGCGGCATCATCGCGCAGGGGTGTCCGCCCGCGGCCGGCGCGGCGCTGGCGGCGAAGAAGCGCAACGAGGACGCGGTCGCGGTCGCGTTCCTCGGCGAGGGGGCCATCGACCAGGGCGGGTTCTTGGAGTCGCTGAACTTCGCCAGCGTCCACGACCTCCCGGTCGTATTCGTGGTCGAGGACAACGACTGGGCGATAAGCATGCCGAAGGAGCGCGTCACGGACGTCGAGGACGGCTCGAAGCGCGCGGACGGCTTCGACATGCCCGGCGTCCGCGTGGACGTCGACGACGCGGTCGCGGTGTACGAGGCGGCCGGCGAGGCGGTCGGTCGCGCCCGCGACAGAAACGGCCCGACGCTGTTGGAGGTGCAGGTGCACCGCCGCATGGGCCACTTCATGGGCGACCCGCAGACGTACCGCTCCGACGCGGACGAGGAGGCCGCGCTCGCGCGCGACTCGATCGAACGTCTCGAACGGGAGCTGCGCGACCGCGGCGTCGACGACGCGGAGTTGGACGAGGTCCGCGAGCACGCCGAGGCGCGCGTCGAGGAGGCCATCTCGTGGGCGAAGGAACAGCCGCATCCGGACCCCGAAGCCGCCCACGACGACGTCTTCGTGAACCCGGCGTCGGGCGTGACCGACAGCGAGCCCGACTTCGAGCTGGCGGAGGTGAGCGGCGATGAGTGACGCCGCCGAGCCGGGCTCCCGAGAGGTCATCGACCGCGAGCTGACGATGAGCCGCGCGATGGTGGAGGCGATCGCCCACGAGATGGAGACCGACGACGAGGTGTTCTACATGGGCGAGGACGTCGCCGACTACGGCGGCATCTTCGACAGCACGCAGGGGTTACTGGAGGAGTTCGGCCGCGACCGCGTGATGGACGTGCCGATCAGCGAGACGGCGTACCTCGGCGCCGCGGTCGGGGCGGCACAGGCCGGGATGCGCCCCATCGCGGAGCTGATGTTCGTCGACTTCTTCGGCGTCGCGATGGACCAGATCTACAACCAGCTCGCGAAGAACACGTACATGAGCGGCGGCAGCGTCAACGTCCCCTTGGTGTTAACGGCCGCGGTCGGCGGGACGTACAACGACGCCGCGCAACACTCACAGACGCTGTACGGCACGTTTGCGCACCTGCCCGGGATGAAGGTCGTGGTCCCCTCGACCGCCTACGACGCGAAGGGGCTGCTGCACAACGCGATCCGCGACGACGACCCGGTCGTCTACCTGTTCCACAAGCGCCTGATGGGGATCGGCTGGATGCCGGCGCCCGACGGGCCGAAGACGCCGGTCCCGGAGACGGACTACACCATCCCGTTCGGGAAGGCGGACGTGAAACGCGAGGGCGCGGACGTCACCGTCGTCACGCTCGGGCTGCACGTCCACCGGGCCCTGGAGGCGGCCGAGTCCCTCGCCGCGGACGGGATCGACGCCGAGGTGATCGACCTCCGGACGCTCGTCCCGCTGGACGTCGACACCGTCGTGGAGTCGGTCCGCAAGACCGGGAAATTGGTCGTCGTCGACGAGGACTACCGCTCGTTCGGTCTCACCGGCGAGATCGTCGCGAGCGTCGCCGACGCGGACCTCGACGCCCTCGACGCGGTCGAGCGCGTGGCGGTTCCGGACGTGCCGATCCCTTACGCGCGCCCGCTCGAGGACGAGGTGATCCCCGGGGTCGAGGACGTCGAACGGGCCGTTCGCGAGGTGCGATGAGCGGCCACCCACGAGGTGCGACGACCGACCGACCGGACCCCGCCCCGACGGCCGGCCCGCTGCTCACCGACGGCGGGTCCGGCGGCGTCCGCGTCGCGGTCCGCGCCAGCGGCGACTGGGAGCGCGACGTCGACGAGACGGAGGGGATCGTCGTCAACTGGTTCGCTCGCGAGGGCCGCCCGGTCGAGGCGGGCGAGGCCGTCTGCGAGATACAGGTGGAGAAGGTGAGCATCGACCTTCACGCGCCCGTCGACGGCACGCTCGACGAGATCGTGGTCCCGGAGGACGGGGAGTTCGAGATCGGCGACGCGGTCGGCTGGATCGATCCGGCGTGACGCCCGTCCCATCGCGGCCGCGCTCGCCGAAGAACACTTGCAGGTCGGTGTGCACCGCGTGAGGGCTCCGTACCGATCCGTTTCGGGGCGCTCCGGTGCGCGGTCCCGGCGTCAGTCGCGCCGCCGAACCTCGGGGGGCTTCTCGGTGGTCCCGAGCCGGGTGCGCCGGCCGACGACGCGGTGAACGACCGCCGACACCCCGAACGCGGCCACGGTGAAGGCGCCGACCGCGAGCGGGGAGAGCCCGGCGAGACCGGGGACCCCCGTCGCGACCGCGAGCAGCAGCGCGCCGGCGACGCCCGCCAGTCCGAGGTAGTAGAGGTTCCACGGGACCTCGCGGGCCTCGAGGACCTCGACGTAGACGTCGAGGCTCTCGAGCGCGGGGGTCGGCCTGACCGTCCCTTCGTCGTCGACGGTTATCACGTCCTTCTCCTCGAGCTTCGGGAGGTGCGTCCGCCGGAGCGTGCTGTACACGTTCCGCCGGTCCTCGTACTCGACCGCGTCGGGCTCGACGCCGACCTCCCACGCGGTGACGCGCCGCGACAGCTCGGAGACGTCCATCGGTTCTTCCTCGCCCTTGAGCGCGTGGATGACGAACCGCCGGCGGCGGTTCGCGAGCATCTCGAAGACCTCGTTATCGGAGAGGTCGGGCTCGTCCGGACTGGCTCCGTTCGCAATGGCGGTCGTGGTGTGCATCGGTCTGGGTCTGAGTCGGTCGCCGCTCGGAGCCCGCGAGGATGCCGCGGCCCCGAACCGGCAGCATTCGCCCGCATTGTCTGTGACAATGCACCATAAAGTAGTTGGGTAGTTTACATGTAAATTAACGAATAGTGATAGGTTATGGGGTCTCTCGTTACGGCCGCGAGCCGCGGTCGAAGCGTCACAGGGGACCCTTTCCGAATCGCTCGAGCTCAGCGCCCCGGCGGAGATGGTCGGTTGAACCACGTTCTGGCCGCGATTTCTCGTCCGCGGGACCGTCTCGGGGATCCAACGAGCGAGGGTATCCATCCAACGAGCCGAGCCCGGAACGCCAACGAGGAGATCCGGGGATCATGTCGAGGATCTCATAACGAAGTACCTCTCCCCCCATGGCCCATGTGAGCATTCCCGGCCCGGATGCCCGGGTTGCGGGGTGCGTCAACGAAGGTGAGATACGACATGGAACGTCGCAAATTCGTGATCGGAATGGGATCGCTCGCTGCCGGTGGGGCAGCTGCAATGGGTACGGGTGCGTTCGCGAGTGTTGAAGCGGATCGTAGTGTCAGCGTCAATGTGGCTGGCGACCAGAACGCATATCTGGGACTGGAGGACACGTCCTCATACGCAGAAAAGAACGGCAAGGAACTGATGCTGAATTTCGCTGCCAATGGCAACGGTGGCTCCGGGATCAACGCGGATTCTGTCTCGACCTTCGACGGCGTCTTCAGGATGGTGAATAACGGACCCAACAATCTCGACATTACCATCGACAAATCTGGACTGGCTAATCCGGGCCGATGGCACTTCGTTCCCAAGGAGGTCTACGAGGAGTACAGCGGTAACTACCCCGAAGACAGCTTCTACCCCAGCTGGGACGATTTCCAGGGATACGACACTACCAACGCGAGTGGAGGGGGACTGAATTCGGGTGACTCCACGCTCGTCGGTGTCGCGATCGATGCTCGGGATATGAACACTGTGCCTGGCGGGGAAATCACGTTTGCCGTCACGGACGCGGACGGCCCGTACGGTAGCAACTCGGGCGGGACCTGACTGGGTCGACGGGACCGAGTCACTAATTTCTCCCTTGACCGATCCTACTGGTCTGG
The DNA here is from genome assembly GCF_050122995.1 of Haloparvum alkalitolerans. Taxonomy (GTDB): domain Archaea; phylum Halobacteriota; class Halobacteria; order Halobacteriales; family Haloferacaceae; genus Haloparvum; species Haloparvum alkalitolerans. The sequence goes on along the minus strand of NZ_JBNLIA010000005.1, from coordinate 137,931 downwards.
AGGTTCTCGAAGATATCGGACGTTGAACCCCTATTGCTGAAGTCTCCCCTTCAGCTTCCACTCCGTCCGCTTCGTTTCCGGAAGAACACTTGCAGCACGGTGTCCGAACCGACGGACGGCGGACCCACGAACACTTGCAGGATGGTGTGACCGATCGCTGAACCCGGGCACACATCATCGTCCGTCCCACTCCGCTGCCTTCTATGTTCGACCGCGTACGAGGACCGATGTACAGACCCTCCACCGACCTCGGGAGCGCGCCGCGCTCCGAACCGATCGGCGTCGCGGTCGCGAACGGCGTCCCGCTCGCGGGCGTGATCGCACATCGGGTGGAACGCCGCGGCACGTTCGGCCGGCGCGCGGACAGCCCCGACGCCGCCGGTCGCCGCAGTCATTCATAAATGCCGCCGGTCGCCCTTCTCTCCGCGTCGGGCCGGTTACTCCGCGTCCGGCTGGCCGTAGGAGGCGAACTTCTCCTCGACGGTCGCGAGCTGGTCGTCGGTGAGCGTCGTCGGCTCGCCGACCGCGGAGGCGCGCAGGTAGAGCCGGCAGAGCTCCTCGACGTGGCGGGTGTTCTCTAGCGCAGTCTCCAGGTCCGGGCCGGTGACGACGAGCCCGTGGTTCTCGATGATCGCGGCCGAGGAGCCGGCCTCGGCCATCGCGGCGACGACGTTTGCGGCGAGTTCCTCGGTGCCGTAGGGGGCGTAGTCCGCGAGGGGAACGCGGCGCCCGACCGCGACGATCATGTAGTGGACCGGCGGGAGCGACTGGTGGAGCGTCGCCATCGTCGTCGCCCACGTGGAGTGCGTGTGGACGATGGCGCCCGGCTCGTCGTGCCTGTAGATGCCCGTGTGCATCGGCACCTCGCTCGAGGGGGTCATCTCGCCGGCCTTCTGCTCGCCGTCGAAGCCGACGACCGGCACGTCGGCCGCGTCGAAGGAGTCGTACGGGACGCCGGTCGGGGTGATGGCGAAGGCGTCGCCGCGGCGGACGCTGAGGTTGCCGGTGCGGGCGGGCGTGAGGTCGGCGAGGGCGGGCGCGTGACGCACCACGGCCTCGCGTTCGCGTTCGAGAGTCACAGTGGCCCGCCGGTTCGCTCCCCGAGGTTCTCAATCCTGTGGTTCGGCCCCCTCACGGGACGGTGACGAACTCGGGGGGTATCGGACTCAGGCGACGCTGCGCTCCGCGAGCGTCTCCCCGCGCTCGAACCGCTCCCGATCGAGCCCCGACACGTCGACGAGACCCGTCTCGCCGTCGAGGACGAGGTCGGCGACGATCCGGCCGGTCGCGGGCGCGTGCTGGAACCCGTGGCCCGAGAACCCCGCCGCGGTCACGAACCCGGGGACCGACTCCTCCACGACCGGGTGGTGGTCCGGCGTGACCGCGTACAGCCCGGCCCAGCCGCGCCGGATCCGCGTCGCCGGCCCGAAGTAGTCGGTGTACGCGCCGGCGCGCTCGACCGCCTCCGCGGCCCAGTCGATGTCCATCCCCTCGTCGTAGCCGTCCGGGTCTGCGTCGGGATCCGGCTCCGCGAAGTGACCGCCGACGAGCGCGATCCCCTCGCGCTCCGGCCGGAAGTACGACCCCGTTTCGAGGTCGATGGTGAGGGGGACGGACTCGGGCACGGGCGTCGACGGCTCCACGACCGCGATCTGTCGCCGGCGGGGCGAGATCGGCAGGTCGACGCCGGCCAGTTCGCCCACCCGGCTCGCCCACGCGCCCGCCGCGTTGACCACGTAGTCGACCGCCAGCCGGTCCGTCGCCTGCTCCCCGATCTCGCCCCCGTCCGCGCGGACCTCGGCTCCGACCACGCGGCCGCTCCCGCGGCTTTCCTCCCGGAGCACGTCGGTGACGACCGCGCCGGTCCTGATCTCGACGCCCGCCTCTCGGGCGGCGCCGGCGTACCCCTGCACGGCGAGGTTCGGGTCGGCGACCCCGTCGTCGGGATTGTACGTCGCCGCGACGAACGGGTCGGGGTCGAGTCCGGGACAGCGCTCGGCCGCCTCGGCGGGCGTCAGAAGCTCCGACGCGGCGCCCAGCTCGCGCTGCATGCGGACGTTCTCCCGGAACCGCTCCGCGGTCGCCTCGCTCCGCGCGAGGAACAGGTAGCCGTTCTTCCGAAGCCCGATGTCGACGCCGAACCGCTCCTCGAAGCCCTCCCAGACCGGCTTGCTGGCGAGCGAGAGTTCGACGTTGACGCGCGTCGAGAACTGCGACCGGATGCCGCCGGCCGCGCGGGCGGTGCTCCCGCCCCCGAGCGACCCCTTCTCGCACAGCGTCACGTCCGCGCCGCGCTCGGCGAGTTCGTACGCGGCCGCGAGCCCGACGATCCCGCCGCCACAGACCAGTACGTCCATGGCCGTCCGTCGGACCCTCCCGACATAAGCGTCCGCACCGGGCCCGTCGGGCCTCGACGGGCGGTCACCACAGCGACCGGATGCGTCTCTCGACCGCCTCGAACGCCGTCGCGTAGACGTCCAGAGGGTGCAGTGACGACAGATCCAGGTCCGTGACCGTCGCACAGGCCGGCGGTTCGTGGAAGTGTACCCGGGCGTTGTGGGCGTTCGGATGCCTGTCCCAGCGGCACTCCCAACGGTCGTCTCCGCGGGACTCGACGTAGTGGATCGAGAAGTCGCCGGTCGTGAACCACCTGACGTCGAGCCGGACCGCGGTCACCGAATCGGGGTAGCTATCGCGGTCGAGCGTCGCGCGAAGCAGTCGCGGCTCGTAGGGGTCGGGATCGAACGCGACCTCGGCGACCAGTTCGTCCGCGGCGAGCTGGCGCTCGAGGAGCCGCAACGTCTGTCGGTCGGGTGGTCCGGTCGAGTCGGCTCCCGGCTCGCTCGGGGGCGGACCCATTCTCAGGCGGGGATCAGATGTCCGTCGTTCCCCGCGAGCTGACGGGCGAGTTCGTACAGCCGGAGGTCCCGGATCACGCCTTTCCACTCGCTCACCGCGGTCATTCGCGCGTGGACCGTTTCGTGATTCTCCGCCCCGAACACGGAGACGTCGTTCGGATCCGCGGTCCCGAACCGCTCCTCGTACTCGGACCGCCGCTCCTCGAGGTCGGCGACGCGGTCGAGGATCTCCTCGACCGAGAGGTCGTCGGCGATGCGGTTCGCGTCCTGCCACTCGAGGAACCCCTCGTTCCGCTCGTACGCCGCGGGGCGGCGATCGCGGTCCGCGCGAACGACGCCCATCTCCGTCAGTCGGTCGAGGTGTTTCTTCGCCGCGTTGGGGGAACAGTCCGCGATCTCGGCGATGTCCGTGTACGCCGTCGGCGACGTGACTCCTAGGATCACGTCGTAGACACGACCGAACGTGTCCGTTCCCTCCTGCCACCGGGATCGATCGGCCCCGGAGTTCGGGGCCGCCTCGAACTCGCTCATACAGAAGCTACGCCCCGGCGCTCAATATATCTTTCTACCGTTCAGATATTTGTGCGATGTGGTTCGGTCGTTCCGTCCGCGGTCGGCGCGTTCGGGACCCCGCGCGCCACCCATCGCCTCGTGGATCAACACCTAAGGCATGGGGGAGCGACGACCGAACACATGGTACTCGTGCTCTCCGAGGAGGAGGTCCAGCCCCACGTCGACCTTCCGGAACTCGTCGACGTGGTGGGCGACGCGCTCGACAAACAGGCCGCGGGCGAGGTGGAGCGTCCCGACCGGCCGCACTTCCCGGTCGGGCGGGGGCTGGACGGCGAGGAGCCGACGGGGACCGCGATCGCGATGCCCGCGTACATCCACGGCGCGGACCAGTACGCGACGAAGCTCGTCGGGGTACACGAGGGGAACCCGGACCGCGGACTCCCGACGATCAACGCCCAGATCGCGCTCACCGACGCCCGGACCGGAACCCCGGAGGCGTACATGGCCGGAACGACGGTCACGAACGCCCGCACGGGCTGCATCGGCGGACTCGCGGTCCGCGAACTCGCCCCCGAGACCGCCGCGCTCGGGGTGATCGGTGCGGGGGAACAGGCGCGGTGGCAGGCGCGGGCGGTCGCCACCGTGGCCGACCTCGACGACGTGCGGGTCTACTCGCCGAGTGACTCCCGGCACGCGTGCGCCGAGGACCTCTCCGAGGAGGGCATCCCGGCACGCGCGGTCGAGTCGCCGCGGGCGGCCGTGACCGGCGCCGACGCGGTCGTGACGGCGACGACCGCGACCGCGCCCGTCTTCCCGGCGGACGCGCTCGAACCGGGCGCGCTGGTCGTCGCGGTCGGCGCGTTCACCGCGGAGATGCGGGAACTACCCCCGGAACTGGTCGAGGGGGCGGCGAGGGTGTTCGCGGACGTGCCCGAGGAGGTCGCGGAGACGGGGGACTTCCGCGGGACCGCCCTCGGCGTCGCGGACCTCCTGCCGTTCGGCGACTTGGTCGGCGGCCGGTGCGACACGCCCGACTCGGAGGCGCCCGTCGTGGTCGCGAGCGTCGGTTCGGCGACGCTCGACGCGGCCGCCGGTGCGGCCGTCTACCGCCGGGCCGTCGAGGTCGGCGAGGGAACCGAGATCCCGCTGTGAGCCGTCGGCTCCCCGCCCCGCGAGCGCCATCAGGAACCGATCTGAACGTCCACACCAATGGTGAGAAAAACTACATTATGGCGACTTCGCCGCCGAATACGGTGAACAGGCCGACACTTCCTCGAGAAACCTGAACATTTCTCCGGTATCTCCCCCCACCTCCGACCATGGTCGCCTCGGGGTTTATGGCTCGCTGTACGAGGATCAGTTGCGATGGTATCTAATACCAATACGGGGACGAGCCGCAGAGCGTTTCTGACCGCGGCGGGGGCCGGCGGGATCGCCGGGCTCTCCGGGTGTGTGAGCTTCGGCGAGGGTGGCAGCGAGAGCGGCGGAAGCGGCGGCGGCAGCGGCACCGAGTCCGGCACCACGACCGGTGAAGCCGGGCCCGAGACCGTCGTCTTCGGACAGCCGGGCGCGCTGACCGGCGCGTTCGACTTCCTCCAGCCGGGCGTCTCGCAGGCGGCCGACGCGGCGGTCCGGCACATCAACGAGGCCGGCGGCCCGCTCGGCGCGGACCTGGAGCTGGTGCGCCGCGACACCGGTGTCGACCCGCAGGAGGCCCGTACCGTGGCGACCCAGCTGGTCGAGAACGACGACGCGGACGCGATCGTCGGGCTGTTCTCCAGCGAGATCAACCCCCTCTGGGACTTCCTGCAGGACCTCCAGACGCCGATCGTCACGCCGTGGCCGGGGTCGACGTTCCTCGACACCCGCGGCGGCGACAAGGGGACGCCGGACGACCTGAGCGACGACGAGTGGGTGTGGCGGACCGTCGTCGGCGACACCGTTCACACCGGCGGGAGCGCCGTCTACGCCCTCGAGGAGGGGTACGACACGCTCGGGGTCATCAACGGGAACACGGAGGGAGAGCGCAGTTACGTCGAGGGCTTCCTCTCCGTCTACGAGCAGAACGGCGGCTCGGTCGCCGAGCGCGTCGAGGTCGAACTCGGCAGTTCGAGCTATCAGTCGGCGCTCAGCCGCCTGTTCGACGCCGACTTCGACGCGTTCCTCGTCAGCATGCCGCAGGAGTCGGCGATCACGGCGCTGAGCGACTGGTCGGACGGCGGCTACGGTCGCCAGCCCATCCTCTCGGACACGCTGGCCCAGCAGGCGGTCATCGACCAGGTCGGTAGCGACCTCCACGGCGCGTGGGTCGCTTCGCCCGGCCGGTCCGGCCCGAGCTACGACACCTTCGAGGGCATCTACAGCGAGGAGGGCGACGCGGAGATCAACGGCTGGACGCCGCCGTCGTGGGACGCCGTGCAGGTGACCGCGCTGGCCATCGAGCGCGCCGGTGAGGCGAGCCACGACGCGATCCAGCGGAACCTCGGCCCCGTCAGCCGCGGCGACGGGACGGTCGTCAGCAGCTTCGCGGAGGGGAAGGAGGCGCTCGCCAACGGCGAGGAGATCACCTACGAGGGCGCGGCGACTCCGGTCGACTTCACGGAGCACGGCAACGTCTTCGGGAGCGTGACCATCAGCACGGCTCAGGACGGCTCGTTCAACGCCACGAGCGAGGTCTCGGCCGAAGCCGTCCGCGAGTACGTCGCGGAAGGCGAATACTGAAGCGATGGGGTTGCTTCAGGAGGCCATCTTCGGACTGGTCACCGGGTCGTACATCGCGATCGCCGCGATCGGGTTCACCCTGATCTACGGGATCGTGAACATGATCAACTTCGCGTACGGCGAGTACCTCACGCTCGGCGCGTTCATCGGCCTCGTCGCGGCGACCGCGCTCCCCGTGCCGCTCCCGGTCGCAGTCCTCGTCGCGATGATCGGCGGCGGGGTCGTCAGCATCGTCCTCGCGAGGGGCTTTTTCACCCCGATCAACGACACCGGCCCGGTGCCGATGCTACTCACCTCGATCGGGCTCGGGATCGCGCTCCGGAACGCGATCCGGCTCGTCGGCGGCCGGAGCGCACGGTACTTCGACACGGAGACCGCCACCTTCCGCTTCGACGCGGTGCCCTCGCTGTCGGTCGGCCCGATCGACCTGCTCGGTGGGTTCTTCGTCACCTCGGGACACCTGATCGTGATCGGCGCCGCGGCCGCGGTGTTCGTGGCCATCCACGGCCTGCTGACCCGGACTGACGTCGGGATCGCGATGCGGGCGATGGGCGACGACGAGAACCTCGCACGCGTCCGCGGCATCGACACCCAGCTGATCCGCGACAGCGTCTGGATACTCGCTGGCGTGCTCGCGGGGCTGGCGGGCGTGCTGATGGCCATCCAGACGAACGTCAGCGCGGACACCGGCTTCAGCCACATCCTGCAGATCCTCTCGGCCGCCATCCTCGGCGGCGCGGGGAGCCCCTACGGGGCGATCCTCGGGGCGTACGTCATCGGGCTCGTGCTCGCGGTCTCGACGGCGTTCCTCCCCTCCTCGATGACCGGGCTCTCCTCGGCGGTCGCGTTCGTCATCCTCATCGGAGTGCTGCTGGTCAAGCCGAGCGGGATCGCCGGTACGGAGGTGCGTGAGGCGTGAGCGCCCTCGATAAACTGCCCGACGGCCACGGCGACCGCGCGCTGATCGCGGGGGTCGTCTGCCTGCTCGTCGGTGCGCTCTTCGCGCTCACGCCGATGCGCGCACAGCTCCCCAGCTTCCTGTACGTCTTCGTCGAGGTCGGGATCCTCTTCGTGGTCTACGGGCTGCTCGTGCTCGGGCTCGACCTCCAGTACGGGCACACGGGGCTGGTCAACTTCGGCCACGTCGTGTTCTTCGCGGTCGGCGGCTACGCGACCGCGATGCTGTCCGCACAGGACAGTTTCTCCGGCGTCGCGCTCGGCTACCCGTGGCCGATCGGGCTCGCCGTCGGCGTGCTCGCGGCCGCGGTTCTGGGCCTCGCGCTCAGCGTCACGTCGATCCGGCTCCGCGGGGACTTCCTCGCGATCGTCACGCTCGCGACCGCGGAGATCTTCCACTCCGTGTTCGTCAACTTCCAGGGGATCTTCGGCGGGAACGTCGGCATCCTGGGCGTCCCGCGGCCGATCGCCGCGCTCGTCGCCGACGGCGACACCAGGCTGGTCGCGACCCTGTTCGTGCTCGGCGGCGTCACGCTCGTGACGCTGGCGGCCGTGACGCGTCTCACCGAGGCGCCGTACGGCCGCGTGCTCCGCGCGATCCGGGCCGACGAACTGGTGACGCGCTCGCTCGGCAAGTCGACGATCACCTACAAGACGCAGGCGTTCGTCTACGGCGCGGCGCTGGCCGGCCTCGCGGGCGGGCTGTTCGCGCTGTACAACGGCGCCGTCGCGCCCGGCTTCTTCACGATCCAGGTGACGGTGACGATCTGGATCGGGATGCTGCTCGGCGGGGCGGCGAACCACCGCGCGGTGCTCGCCGGCCTGGCGATCATCATGGGCCTGCGGCTCCTCTCGCGGTTCGCGCTCGGCGTGACGCCGGTCTCGGGCGACGTGTTCGCCTCGATCCGGCTGATCGTCGTCGGCATGATCCTCGTCGCGGTGATCCGCTACCGGCCCGCCGGGATCTGGGGTAACGCCCGCGAACTGGGGGTGGACCGATGAGCCTCCTCTCGACCGACGGGCTCGTCAAGGAGTTCGGCGGCCTGCGCGCCGTCGACGACCTCTCCGTCTCCGTCGAGGAGGGCGAGATCGTCGGCGTGATGGGCCCGAACGGCGCGGGCAAGTCGACGTTCTTCAACTGCGTCAGCGGCGTGATCAAACCGGACGCGGGCACGGTCACGCTCGACGGCGCGGACGTGACCGGCGACGCGCCGGAGTCGCTCGCCCACCGGGGGCTGGTGCGGACGTTCCAGGACACCCGGGAGCTGGAGACGATGACCGTCCGCGACAACGTCCGGCTCGCGGCGCCCGATCAGCCGGGAGAGCGGACGCTCCCGGCGCTGCTCCGCAGCGGCGCGATGCGGGACCACGAGGCGACGGTCCGGGAGCGCGCCGACGAGCTGATCGAGACGTTCGAGCTCGACCACCTCGCGGACGAGTACAGCAGCAATCTCTCGGGCGGTCAGCGGAAGCTCCTCGAGCTCGCGCGGGCGCTCATGCTGGACCCCGAGGTCCTCATGCTCGACGAACCGTTCGCGGGGGTCAACCCGACGCTGACCCGCGAGATCGCCGACCGCATCCGCGACCTCAACGAGAAGGGCATGACCGTCGTCGTCATCGAACACGAGATCGAGACGCTGAGCGAACTCGTCGACCGACTGGTCGTCCTCCAGCAGGGGAGCCTGCTCGTGGAGGGGGACCCGGAGGACGTGCTCTCCGACGAGCGCGTCATCGAGGCGTACCTCGGAGGTGACGCCGAATGAGTCTGCTCGAAGTCGAGGACCTCGACGCCGGCTACGGCGACCTGCAGGTGCTCTCGAACGTCGACCTTCACGTCGACGACGGCGAGTACGTCACCATCGTCGGCCCGAACGGCGCGGGCAAGTCCACGGTGATGAAGACGATCGTCGGGCTCGCGACCCACTTCGACGGCGCGATCCGCTATCGCGGGACCGACTTCGCGGGCGCGTCGCCGGAGGACGTCGTCCGGAAGGGGATCGGCTACGTCCCGCAGTCGGACAACGTCTTCCCGACGCTGACGATCGAGGAGAACCTCCGGCTCGGCGCGTACGTGCTCGACGGCGTCCCCGAGGACAGAAAGCGCGACGTCTACGACCGGTTCCCGGCGCTGGCGGACCGGACCGACGAGGACGCCGGCTCCCTCTCGGGCGGGCAGCGACAGATGCTCGCGATGGGCTGTGCGCTGATGCTCGACCCGGACGTCCTCCTGCTGGACGAACCGTCCGCGGGGCTCGCGCCCGACCTCGTCGACGAGATGTTCGACCGTGTCGACGAGATCAACGACGCCGGCACGACCGTCCTGATGGTCGAGCAGAACGCGAAGGAGGCGCTCCGACGGTGCGACCGCGGCTACGTGCTCGCGGGCGGCGAGAACCGCTACGAGGACGACAGCGACGCCCTGCTTCACGACGAGGAGGTCCGCCAGCAGTTCCTCGGCGGATAGCTCGCGGTCGCGCCACGGCTTTTCCCCGCGGGTTTTCTGTCGGCGGGTTTTCTGTCCTCGGCTTCGCGGTACAGCCGAACCTACTCGTCTCTCGCGACGAGTCCCAGATACGGCCGGCCGACGGGGTGGGTGACCGGGAGCCACTCGACCGCGCGCTCCCCCACCGATCCCGCGGTGCAGTCGTCGAAGCCGTGGTCGGCGTCCTCGTCGTACCCCAGCAAATATGCTGCGGGCGACGCACCGAACCGCTCGATCCGGTCGGCGAGCCAGCCGTCCCCCCGCGGCCGCGCCAGCGTCACCGGCAGGCCCGGGAACGACGCGACCGTGGCGTCGAGGTCCTCGCACGCGTGTCGCGTCGGCTCGGCGGCGTCGAACGCCGTCTCGAACGCTTCGACCGCGTCGTCGAGATCAGGCACGCCGATCACCACCGTGTCGACCCCGTGGACCGGCGACGACGCCAGGTCCCCAGTCGGCTGGACGCGCCGCTCGCGGGGCGTCCGGTCCTCGATCAGGAAGGGGAGCCGTGCGCCCGGATCGCCCTCCTCCAGGTACGTGAGGTCCCACTCGACGAGCGTTCCGTCCTCGCGTTCCCGCTGGAACGCCGCGGGTCCCTCGACGGTCACGCCGCGGTCGCGGAGCGTCGCGGTCGTCGCCGCGATGCCGTCGATTCCGACGGCCCACGCGCACGGCCCGCCGTCCTCCCCGATCGCCGAGTCCCACCACGGAGACGCCGCGCCGTCCTCGACTGTCGAGATGAGTTCGATGTAGCTCCCGTCCCGGAAGCCGACGATCGCCATGTGCGTGACGCCGTTCGAGTGCTGGCCGCCGTACGCGACGGGAAGTCCGGCCGCCTCGAACGCCTCGGTGAGCCGATCCAGATCCCGCCCCGCGACGGTCACGTGGTCGATGCGGAGGTCCATGGTTGGTGGCGGGAGGCGACGATCAAAGGTGTTCCGGGGTCGCTTCGGGGCGCCCCGGCATCGCTCAGAGAAGGACGTCCGTCAGCGCCGCGAACTCGGTGACCCGATGGTCGGGCCGCTCGTGGCCGGAGAGCGCGCTCGGGCCCGCGTCATCGTCCTCGCGCTCGTGGTCGAGCAGCACCGTGTCCATCCCGACGGCGTTGCCGCCCTCCACGTCTGCGCGCACCGAGTCGCCGACCATGACCGCCTCGCTCGGGCGCAGGTCCAGCTCCGCCAGCGGGAGCGTGAACATGATCGCCGACGGCTTCTCGCGGCCGGTCTCCTCGGAGGTGAGCACCTCGTCCACGAGGGGGTCGAGTCCGAGCCGTCGGATCTTCTTCAGCTGGATCCGGGTGGTGAGGTTGCTGACGATGGCGACGGAGAGTCCGGCGTCGCGGAGCGCTTCGAGGGTCTCGACGGCGCCGTCGAACAGCGCCATCTCCTCCAGGTACGCGCCCCAGTACGCCTCGCCGAGCGCGAGCGCGTCCGCGGCGTCGCTTGTCCCCGTGTGGTGCCGGATCGCGCGCTTGAAGTACAGAAACCGCTCGTGAGCGGAGGCCGTGCCGGCGAGTTCGCGCTTCGTCTCGCGGCGTCCGTGCTGGTAGAGCTCGTCGAACGCCGCCCGCGAGAGGTCGTAGCCGAGCCGCTGTGCCTCCGCGAACGCCGCTCGCTTGCCCGCCTCGTTGCAGGGCGGGTACGGGTACAGCGTGTCGTCGAGGTCCAGGAAGACCGCCTCGTAGCTCATGGCGGCCACTACGCGCCCCGCGAGTTACGTCTTTGGCAATCGGCCGTCCCGCAGTCGAGTCCGGGGACGGGCGACGAACCGGATCAGTCGCCCCCGGAGTTCCCGCCGCCGTCCTCGGGCGAACCGCCGTCGGTTTCCGCCGTCGCCGTGGGCTCTTCGTCGGTCTCGCCCGTCTCGGTCTCCTCCTCCGTTCCGTCTCCGTCCTCGTCGTCCTCGCCCTCATCACCGACCTCTTCCACGTCGACGTCCTCCCCGGCGACGCCGCTCTCGGAGATGACCGGCAGCAGGTTGTACTCGCCGGTGTTGCCCTTCTTGACCACGTTGATGTCGAAGACGAAGCTCAGGGACTCGCCGGCGACGACCTCGAACGGCTTGACGATCTGGAGCTTCTCGCTCGGCACCTTCACGCCGACGGTCTCGCCGTCGACGATCCCCTCCGCGTCGCGCACGTGCAGCTCGACCTTGGTGTAGCGCCCCGCCGGGAGCTCGCCGTCGAACACGCTGACGGCCTTGTCGCCGACGACCTCGGTCAGGTCGACCGTCCTCCCGTCGAGGTCGATCTCGGAGAAGCCGTTCTCCCCGTCGTCGTTTTCGTCCTCCTCGGACTCGTCTTCCTCCTCGTCCGCGTCTTCGTCGTCGTCCTCAGTCTCGTCGGCCGCGTCCTCGTCCGTGGACTCCGCCTCGGTCGTCGCCTCGGTGGTCGTCGCCTCCGCCGTCGCCGTCTCGGTCGTCGTCTCCGTCGACTCCGCGGTTTCGGTCCCGCTTTCGGCCCCGTCTTCGGTCTCCGACTCGTCCTCGGTCTCCTCATCGTCCCCTTCGTCGTCCCCCTCGCCGCGGAACACGCGGGCGTGATCGAGGGTCACGTTCAGTTCCTCGAAATCGCCGATGTCGGCGGGCTGGTCGCTGACGAGCAGCCGGAAGCTCCCCACGGTCGTCGACCCGTCCGACCCCGACTCGGTGGTCGAGCCGTCGCCGGTCCCGTCTCCGTCCGCGGTCGTTCCGTCCGAGTCGGTCGCGCCCGAGCAGCCGGCCAGAAGCGTCGCGCTCGCGCCCGCCCCGAGCGCGACGAACCGGCGGCGCCCCACCGCGTCCGTCGCTCCCGCACTGTTCCGCTCCTCGCCGTCCGTCGTTCCTGAGTCGTGCATCGTGTTCGAACCACGGGCCCTCGGAGGGTTATAAAGTCGACATCGTCCACCCGAGTTTGGTCGGTTTAACTCCGTTTGCCCCCCGGTTTCCGGACCGCTGACGGCCGATCCGCGCGGTCCGGGCGGTCCGCGCGGCGCTTCCCCCGTCCGGCCGCGGTGTCGACCGTCGGATCGGTTCACTCCGCGCCCGCCGCGCACCCGGCTCGCGCGCGATTCGATCAACTCGGGCACTCGAACTCGGGCCTCTCGCCGGCCCGGTCGCGGACGACGATCCCTGTCCGTTGAACAAACCTACCAGAAATAATAACAGTATGTGGATCAGAAAAGAGTCGAGGATACGGTTCCCGGAGAGGTCGGTTTCGGTCGGGGTTCGGGGAGTTCGGGTTCGGGGAGTCCGGTGACGGCCGCACGTCCGGCCTCCGGCGCACGCGTGTGGATCCGGCCGGTCTCGTCTCGCGGCGTTCGAGTCGTCGGTCGACTCCGCGGGACCGAAAGCTATAGCCGGCCGATCGGGGTAATCCGACACGATGTCGTGGCTCGTCCTCTTCGTCGCCGGTCTGTTCGAGATCGCCTGGGCGATCGGGCTGGAGTACTCCGACGGCCTCACGGAGCCGGTACCGACCGTCGCAACGGCCGCCTCGCTCCTCATCAGCATGGTGCTGCTGGCCAGGGCGGTCCAAGACCTGCCGATCGGGACCGCGTACGCCGTGTGGACCGGAATCGGTGCCGTCGGGACCGCGACGCTCGGTATCGTCCTCTTCGACGAGCCGGCGACGGGCGCCCGACTGCTGTTCATCTCCGTGATCGTCTTCGGGATCGTCGGTCTCCACGCCGTCTCCGGCGGCCACTGATCTCATTTGTGAATTCTGCCATTATTCGATATAACTACGTAATCTGGTAATTTTGTAGATCCCAGTCCGGCTTCCACCGCTCCCCTCCGCCGCCCCCCTCCGCGTCCCCTCCTCCGTCGTCCCCGCGGTTCTCGACCGCGGTCGGTCGTCTCCCGCGGGAGGGGTTCGTCTCGGTGGATGCGCCGCGCACGGGGACGCGGTGGACGCGGCGCGCGCTCGGTTCGAGAGGCGACCGTCGGGGGATTCCGGTCGCTCGACCGGTCGGAAACGCGACGTCAGCCCCGTCGTTCAACTATCTCGAACGCAGTTCGCACGGTGTTACAAATATATATGTGTAATGGGAGGGAGCGGAAGGGGGCGTCCGCGTCAGTAGTGTCGGGACTGGAGCTCGATCACGTTCGCGGCGTTCCGGAGTTCGGGAAGGAGCTCGTCCTCGATGCGCTCGTCGCTGAACCGGTGTTTCGGGCCGGCGATCGAGACCGCGATGTTCTCCGAGTCCGGGTCGTCGCCGCCGATCGGGACGGCGACCGACTTGATCCCGCTGACTCGCTCCTCGTCCTCCGTCGAGTACCCCTGTTCGCGGACCCGGTCCATCTCCGCCAGGAGCTCGTCGAGGTCGGTGATCGTCTGCTCCGTGGCCGCGGGGATCCCGTAGCGGTCGACGATGTCCCGGACCTCCTCGTCCGTGTGCTGTGCGAGGAGCGCCTTGCCGACCGCGGTCCAGTGCATCCTGGTGTACTCGCCGGTCGGGGCGTTGTCCGAGACTCCCTCGACCGGTTCGGACCGATAGACGAGCACCCGCATCCCGTTCTCCTCGTACCCGAGGGTTCCCACCTCGCCGGTCGTTCGGGAGAGGGTGTCGACCTCCGACCGCGCCGCCTGGTAGCCGTTCCGGTTGTGGCGGACGAGCCCGCCGACCTGCAGGAACCGTAGGCTCAGCCGGTAGCGACCGCCGTCGTTGATGACGTATCCGAGGTCCTCGAGGGTCTTGAGGTAGATGTGCACCGTGCTCTTGGGAACGTCGAGGTGGTCCGCGAGTTCGGAGACGCCGCACTGCTCCAGCTCCTGCATCTTTTCGACGATGTTGAACACGTTGTCGACGGAGCTGATCCGTTGTTCTCCGCCGGAGTCGGTTCGGTCCTCGCTCATGACGTAAGATAGACGCTCCCGGCAGTTAACCGTTCTTTATTGTTGTCTACATGTTCTGTCTAATATCATTGGACGAATTCGGTCCGTCTCGCGGCTGCCGTCTCCCGGCTCCCGCGGGCCCCGCGGCCGAATAATGCTCGACAGCACCGGTGAAACTTACGCCCACGGGGCCGAAGTCATTCCGTGTATTTATTATGATGAGTGATGAACGAGAGAGCGTGACATGAACGACACGAGCCGTCATCGGGACCATAGGCATCTCTCCTCGACCGACCGACCGGCGTTCGACGCCTCGCCGCCGAACCGGGTTCGCGGACCGGTCTCCGCCGGCGGCACGCCGACCGGACCCAACGCCGTGACCCCGGCGTCCGACGGCGTCAGCTCCGTCGATCGGACGTGCACGAACACCCCTCTCAACTAGCACACGATGTCTACCGATACCCAATCCTCGTTCAACTATCCGCAGCTCGTTACGCTGCTGCTCATTCCGGTGATGGCTGCGTTCTCCGGGGCGCTGATCAACCCGACCATCCCGGCGATACAGACCACGTTCTCGCACCTGCCGAACTCGGAGACGCTCGCGCAGATGGTCAGTACGATGTCGGCCCCGATCGTGGTGATCGTGGCGCCGATCGTCGGCTACCTCCTCGACCGGTACAGGCGGAAGCCGGTGCTGATCGCGTCGATCGTGATCTACGGGTTCGGAACGAGTATCGCGTTCTTCCTCGACTCGATCTACCTGATCCTCCTGACGCGGGTGTTCGACGGGATCGCGGTCGCCACGCTGATGGTGACCGTGCCGACGCTCATCTCGGACTACTACTCGGGGAGCCGCCGCGAGTCCGTGATGGGGTGGTACGGGGCGATCCAGATGGCCGGCGGCGCGGTCGCCGCGCTCCTCGGGGGCGCCATCGCCTCGGTCAACTGGCGGTTCATCTTCCCCATCTACGCGCTCGCGCTGCTTCTGGTCCCGCCGGTGATCCGGCACCTTCCCGAACCGGACGTGCACCGGGCCGCCACCGACGACGAGGTCGGCCGGATCGAGGCCGCGGTCAACATTGCGCGCGAGTCGCCGGTGCTGATCCTCCTCGTCGCCTACTTCCTCGTCACCTTCGGGATGTTGACGAACAACCTGATCCAGATCGAGGTGCCGTACTACCTCCGTGAGTCGATCGGGGTCAGCAGCGGGATGACCGGCGTCGCCCTGTCGGCCGCGATGGTCGCCGGGGTCGCCTCCGCGGCGCTGTACGGCCGGTTCCGGAGGCGGTTCCAGCACGCGACGATCCTGATGATCGCGTTCGGGATCGCGTCGGTCGGCTACGCCATCATCAGCGCGACGGACGTCTTCGCGGTCGTCCTCGGCGGCATCCTCGTCGCGGCCGGCGGGATGGGGTTCCTGCTCCCGACGATCAACGACTGGGTGGCGGCGATCGTGAACGAGGAGTACCGCGGCCGCGCTCTCAGCGGTGTGACGACGACCATGTATCTCGGCTTCGCGATCTCGCCGTTCGTCCCCACGCCCCTGATCGACGCGTTCGGTCGGAGCACGACGCTCCTCATCTGGGCCGGCTTCCTCGCGGTCGTCACGGTCGGGCTCGGCGTGCTCTGGCTCACCGACTGGGACTCCAGCCCGGCGCCCGACGCGGTCCGGGCCGACTGATCGCGACGGGGTTCTCGCCACTTATCGCGGCCGTCGCCTTCTCTCGCGGTCGGTGTGTCTCAGAAAGGTGGTCAGCGTTGGTCAGAAAAGTGGGCAGCGTTGTTCAGAAAGATGGTCGGCGTTGGTCAGAAAAGTACCCGCCCCGTCGCGTCGCTTTTCGTCTCGGGTCCCCGGATCAGTCGTTCCGGACGAACGTGACCGGACACGGCGACTCGAGGAGGACGGTCTGCGCGACGCTGCCGAAGATCACCTTGTCCGTGGGCGAGCGGCTCCGCCCGCTGACGACGATTCGGTCCGCGTCGAACTCGTCGGCGAGCGCGACGAGCCCTTCGCTCGGGTCGCCGACCGCGCCGCGGACCTCGTGATCGACGCCCGCGTCGGCCACCGCGTCGGCGACCGCCCGGACCGTCCCCTGTTCGGCGACGATCTCGTCGACCGTGTACTCCTCGGGAGGGAACTCCTCGAGCAGGTCGTCGTACTCGTCGTCGGAGAGCACGTAGGGGCCGGGAGAGCCCGAGATGGGCGCCGTGCTCGTCGAAACAACCTCCGGCTCCTCGGGGAGGACGTGCGCGATGACGACCGTCGCGTCGAGCGGTTCCGCGACCTCGAGGGCGACGTCGGCCAGTCGCTCGACGCGACGGTCGTCCTCTTCGTTGACGGCTAGCAGGACTGTCTCGATGGTCACGGCGAGTGCTACCCCACGCACCGCCAAAAGGCTGTACGTGTCCGCAAAGGATACCGGGAATGGCCCGGCCCGCGCCCGGTCGGTCGCAATACTCCCCTCATCAAAACCTTTGTATCGCTCGCCGCGGAACGTCGAGTGGATGCCGACAGTGTACGAGAACTACGTGAACGGTGAGTGGATCGCCTCCGAGTCGGGCGAGACGTTCGACGTCGAGAACCCGGCGGACCCGTCCGAGACCGTCGGCCGGTTCCAGGCCTCGACGGTCGACGACCTCGACGCGGCGGTCGACGCCGCGGTCGACGCGCAGTCGGAATGGGCCGACACGCCCGGTCCGAACCGCGGCGACGTCCTCAAGCGTGCGGGCGAACTGCTCGCGGAGCGCAAGGAGTCCGCGACGGAGACGCTCGTGCGCGAGGAGGGGAAGACGCGCGCCGAGGCGGCCGGGGAGGTCCAGCGGGCGATCGACATCTTCGCCTACTACGCCCAGAAGGCGCGCGACCTCGGCGGGATCAGTAAGTCGCCGAGCGGGCGGAACAAGGACCTGTACACGAAGCGGGAACCGCTCGGGACCGTCGGCCTGATCACGCCGTGGAACTACCCGGTCGCCATCCCCGCCTGGAAGCTCGCACCGGCGCTGGCCGCGGGGAACACGGCGGTCGTGAAGCCCGCCTCCGCGGCGCCGACCATGACGGCGGTCCTCTTCGAGTGCCTCGACGAGGCGGGCCTCCCGGCCGGCGTCGCGAACATGGTGACCGGCTCCGGCAGCGAGGTGGGGACGCCCCTCGCGGAGCACGACGACGTGGACGGCGTCTCGTTCACCGGGAGCACCGCGGTCGGGACGAGCGTCGCCCGGAGCGCCGCGGACGACCTCAAGCGCGTCCAGTGCGAGATGGGCGGCAAGAACCCGACCGTCGTGATGCCGAGCGCGGACGTCGACGAGGCGGTCGAGATCCTCGGCGCCGGCGCGTTCGGCACGACGGGCCAGTCGTGCACGGCGGCGTCGCGCGCGATCGTCCACGAGGAGGTCTACGACGAGTTCGTCGAGGCCATGGTCGAGTACGCGACCGACGTCGAGATCGGGCCGGGGCTCGAGAACCCTGACATGGGTCCGCACGTCTCGGCGGCCGAGCTCGAGTCCACCCTCGAGTACGTCGAGATCGGACAGGAGGAGGGGGCGACGCTCGAGACCGGCGGCGAGCGTCCGGCCGAGTCGGCGACCGGCGACGGCTACTACGTCGAGCCGGCGGTGTTCTCGGACGTCGACAACGACATGCGCATCGCCCAGGAGGAGATCTTCGGGCCGGTGCTGTCGGTCATCGAGGCGAGCGACTTCGAGGAGGCCCTCGAGCTGGCCAACGACGTCGACTACGGCCTCTCCGCGAGCGTCGTCACGCAGGACCTCACCGAGGCCGACGCGTTCGTCGACCGGATCGAGGCCGGCGTCGCGAAGGTGAACGAGAAGACGACCGGGCTCGAACTCCACGTCCCCTTCGGCGGGTACAAGAACTCCTCGACGAACACCTACCGCGAGCAGGGCGACGCGGGGCTCGACTTCTTCACGTCGACGAAGACGGTCTACCGCAACTACTGACCACGCCACGGGGAAGCCGTCGCGGACCGCGGCCGGTCCGCGGAATCGTCCCCGACCTGCACTAGCCACCGGCGCGCCCGCCGCGAACCCGCCGTTTATGCGCCGTCAACGATGGCTTTATTCCTGCCGGCCGTATCATGTCACATGATGTCATCGACAGCAGTGCAGGTCCGACAGCGATTGCGAGACGTCGCTGTCGGGTTGCTCACGCCCTTCGACGAGAACCTCGAGATCGACCACGGGAAGGTCGCGGCGAACGCGGAGTCGCTCTACGACGCGGACATGCGCACCTTCCTGGCGGCCGCGAACATCAGCGAGTACCACTCCCTCTCCCAGGCGGAGCGCATCGCGAGCGTCGAGACGGTGGTCGACGCGCTCCCGTCGGACGCGTGCGTCCTCGCGGGCGTCGGCGGGAGCACGCCCGACGCGCTGGAGCTGATCGAGGCGTACGACCGCGTCGGCGCCGACGCGATGATGGTCATGCCGCCGGACCACACCTACCTCCACGAGCGGGGGCTGCTGGAGTACTACCGCAAGCTCTCCGCGGGAACGGACGCCCCGCTCGTCCCGTACGTCCGCGGGTTCGACCCCTCCGTGGAGTTCCTCGCGGACCTCACCCGCGTCGACGGCGTCGTCGGGGTAAAGTACGCCCTGGAGGACCCGGTGAAACTGGGCGAGGCCGTCCGCGCCGGCGACGACGACGCCGTCTGGGTCGACGGGCTCGCGGAGCCGTACGCGGTCGCCTACTGGGCGGAGGGGATCGAGGGGTTCACCGCGGGCGTCAGCAACTTCCGGCCCGAGGTCGGCCGCGCGCTCTTCCGGGCCCTCTCCGAGGAGGACTGGGAGCGGGCGCGCGCGCTCAGGGACGTCTGCCTCCCCTACCAGCGGTTCCGGAGCGAGACGGGACGGAACAACGCGCTCCCCGGCGCGGTCAGCGTCCCGGCCGTCAAGAAGGGGCTCGACCTCGCCGGCCTCCACGGGGGCGACGTGCGTGAGCCCATCCGCCCGCTCACCTCCGCGGAGGAGGAGCGTGCCGAAGCCATCTACGAGGAACTGGACGACGCCATCGACCGGCTCATCGACTGACAGCGAACCGCCGACACGCACCGCCGAGCGAGACAGCACGACAGACCGACTCACGACCGATTCACACGACGATGACCGACGCAACCCACGACGAGAGACCGCGCACCGACACCGAACAGCTCCCGCTCCGAACCGGCCTCCGGACCCGTACCCTGTCGGACGAACGGCTCGCGTTCTGCCGCCAGATCGGCGTCCGGGACGTGTTTCTCGACCACCGCTCCCCCCGCGGCGACGTGTTCGAAGACGAGGGCAGCGGCGACGACGAGACGATCACCATCGACGACGGCGTCGTTCCGAGCGTCTCCGAACTCGTGCAGGCGCGCCGGCGCGCGGAAGACGCCGGGCTCCGACTGATGGGGATCCAGTCGCTGAGCTACAACGTCTACGGGAAGATCATGCTCGACAAGGAGGGCAAGGAGAGCCAGCTGGAGACGATCAAACAGCTGATCCGGAACCTCGGGCGGGCGGGCATCCCGATCCTCGGCTACCAGTGGAACCCCCGCGGCGTGGTCCCGATGCGGACCTCCCAGACCGCGCGGCTCCGCGGCGGCGCCCGCGGTCGCGAGTTCGACATCGAGGACCTCGACGAGCCGTACGAGCCCGTCGACGAACTGGAGCGGGAGTACACCGAGGCGGAGCTGTGGGACAACTACGAGGCGTTCCTGGAGGAGGTGCTCCCCGTGGCCGAGGAGGCCGGCGTGCGGCTGGCGCTTCACCCGGCGGACCCGCCGACCGTGGAGCAGCTCGGCGGGATCCCGCGGCTGTTCCGGAACTTCGAGGCGTTCCGGCGGGCGATGGAGGCGGTTCCGAGCGACGCCCACGGGCTCAAGCTCTGTCTGGGCTGCTTCTCCGAGATGCCGGACGCCGACGTCGAGGAGGTGATCGCGCACTTCGGGGAGCGCGACGACATCGTGTTCGTCCACTTCCGCGACGTCGTGGGCACCTGGCCGCGGTTCACCGAGACCTTCCTGGACGACGATCGGAGCAACTACGACCCGGTCGCGGCGATCGAGACCCTCCGCGACGCGGGCTTCGACGGCGTCGTGGTCCCCGACCACGTCCCGGAGGTCGTCGGCGACACGGAGTGGGGCCACCGGTCGCGCGCCCACGCGGTCGCCTACCTGAACGGCATCCTGTCGTGTTCGGACGATGGGGGTCAGTGAACCATGCGCCGCGACGGCGCCGCGCCCTGACCACGCCCGCATGAACGTTCTCGTGACCGGTTCGTACGGCAGGTGCGGGACCGCGATCATCGACCACCTCGACGACGACCCGGGGTACGAGTTCACGTACCTGAACCGGTCGGACCGTCCGGCCGACCACCGCTACGGCGGCTTCGACACGCACGTCGCGGATATCGCGGACTACGACGCCATCCGGCCGGCGTTCGACGGGCAGGACGCCGTCGTGCACCTCGCGGCGTACCCCTACACGGACGGCGAGTGGGAGGACGTGTTCGAGCCCAACGTCGTGGGGATGTACAACGCGCTCGAGGCCGCCCGGGCCGCGGAGGTGGAGACGTTCGTGTTCGCGTCGACGAACCACGTGATGGGCATGTACGAGGAGGAGCACGCTCCGGAGCTGTACGAACCGGACTACGACCTGCGTCTCGACACGACCGACCCGGTCCGCCCGGACTCGTGTTACGGGGCGACCAAGTCGTTCGGGGAGGACCTGGGCCGCTACTACGCGGAGCGGTACGCCTATCCGCGCCGGTTCTACGCGCTCCGGATCTGCTCGGTGCTCCCGCCGGAAATCGACCATCCGTACGGTCGGGCAGAGCGCCGCGTCGCCGAGGGAGAAATCGACCGCGGGAGCGACGCCTACGAGCGGTCGGTGGCGCGGACGAAGGCGACGTGGCACTCCCGGCGGGACTTCGCCCACCTGGTCGACCGCTGCCTCGCCGACGACTCGGTCGAGTTCGACGTCTTCAACGGCGTCAGCGACAACGACCGGCGCTGGTTCTCGATACGGAACGCGCGCGACCGGCTCGGCTACGACCCGGTCGACAACGGAGAGCAATGGGACGAACCACCCGCCGATCCGACCCCATGAGCGGTCGGAATCGAGCGGCGGACACCGCGGACGGTCGGAGCAGACACCAATGACACGCGACACCCAGATAGCGGCGGTAGGAACGTACAGCGCGGCGACCGACGAGAGCGTCCACACCGTGGCGGTCGACTCCGAGACGGGGTCGATGCGGCACCTCGACGCCGTGGCGGCCGGCCCCGACCCGACGTTCGTGACGTTTCACCCGTCGGGTGAGTACCTCTACGCGGCCGTCCGCGAGGACGAGGAGGGCGTCGTTCGGTCGTACGAGGTCGACCGCGAGACGGGGGCGCTGACCGAGCGGGACGGCGCCCGGAGCGGGGCGGTGGCCCCCTGCTACTGCTCCGTCGACGAGACGGGTCGGTACCTGTTCGTCGCGCACTACGCCGGCGGGGCGGTCTCGATGCTCTCCCTCGGTCCCGACGGCGGGATCGATCCGCCCTCCGAGGTGGTCGAACACGAGGGGTCGAGCGTCGACCCCGACCGCCAGACCGCCCCGCATCCGCACTCGATCACGCTCGGCCCCGAGGACCGGTTCGCGTACGTACCGGACCTGGGCACCGACGAGGTCCACGTCTACGCGGTCGAGCGCGACGAGCCCTCGCTCTCCCGCGTGGGCGCGGTCGACCTCGCTCCCGGGTCGGGGCCGCGACACCTCTCGTTCTCACCCGACGGCGACCGGGCGTACCTGATAAACGAACTCGACTCGACCGCGACCGTGCTGGACCGCGGGTCGGACGGTCTGCTGACCGAGCGGTCGACCGTCTCCACCCTCCCCCCGGAGTTCGCGGGCGAGAACAAGACCGCCGAAATCGCCGTCCATCCGTCGGGCGAGTACGTGTACGGTTCGAACCGCGGCCTCGACACGATCGTCACCTTCTCCGTCGAGGAGGGGACGCTCGCGCGAGTCGGCCAGACGCCGACGGGCGGCGAGTGGCCGCGCCACTTCGCGGTCGCGCCCGACGGCAGCCGCCTGTTCGCGGAGAACCGCCACACGGACGAGATCGTCGCCTTCGACGTCGACGCAGACACTGGGGTGCTCTCCCGGACGGGAGAGTCGCTGTCGGTCCCGGAGCCGGTCTGTATGCAGTGGCTGCCCGGTAGCGACTGACGGTCGGCGGGGGCGCCGGCGACCGTCGCCCCGACCGCCCTTTCTCACCAGTGCAGTTCGCGACGCGGCTCTCGTCGTCAGCGGTGCGTCTGGTAGAAGTCTCGCAGCACGTGGAACGCCTGCTTCTTGCGTCCGTGCTGGTCGACGACGCCCTTCCGGTTGTAGCCGCGCTGGAACTCGTTCTGGCGCATCGGTGCGCGGAAGTCGAACAGGATCCACGGCGAGAACCCGACGATCTGGTCGTTCTCCGCGGCCGCCTCCGTCTGCCCGCGGTAGATCTCGGCCTGGAACTCCTCGGTCCAGCGCTCGTCCGCGTCGCCGTGGTGGCCCCACTTGGCGCCGCCGCCGGTCTCCGAGATGACGACCGGCGTGCCCTCGGGGTCCTCCTGGAACTCCTGCATGTTGTCGGCGTCCCCGTAGTACCAGCCGTGGTACTCGTTGATGCCGATGACGTCCAGGTGCTCCTCCAGGGGGTCGCGGATCTCGAGGCCGTCGTCGGTCTCGTCCACGAAGCAGGCGGCGGTCACCAGCCGCGTGTCGTCGAGGTCGCGGACGTAGTCCGCCATCTGCGGGAGGACCTCGTTGCGGGTGTCGTCGGTGTGGTCGGTCTCGTTCGCGATGGACCACATCGCGACGGAGGGGCGGTTCCAGTCGCGCTGGACCAGCTCGCGGAGCTGCTGCCGGTACAGCTCCTGGACCTCCTCGTCGCCGAAGTTGATGTCCCAGTACGCGGGCACCTCCTCCCACAGGAGGACCCCCTCCTCGTCGGCCTTCCGGGCCATCTGCTCGGTGTGCGGGTAGTGGGCCAGCCGGGCGTAGTTACAGCCCAGTTCGGCGATCCACTGGAACCGCTCCTCGACGTCCTCGGCGTCGAGCGCTCGGCCCTTGCCCGCGGCCTCCTCGTGGAGCGCGATGCCGCGCAGCCAGAGGGGCTCGCCGTTCAACAGCACGTCGCCGTCGCGGACGCGGAGGTCGCGGAGCCCGACGCGGTCCTCGACGGCGTCCCCGTCGGCCTCGACGCGGACCGTGTACAGGTGCGGGTCCTCGGTGCTCCACAGCGACACCTCCTCCTCCGGGAGCCGGAGCTCCCCGGTGAACTCGCCGTCGCCGGCCGCCTCGAGCGACACGTCGCGGTCCAGCTCCGGGAAGGCGGCGGAGACGCTCGTCCCGTCGCCCTCGGCGCCCTCGACCCACGCCGAGACGCTGACGTCGACGGCCCCGTCGGACAGCTCCGACTCGACCTTGAAGTTGCGCACGTAGGCGTCCGGTACCTCGACCAGTTCGACGGAGCGGTTGATCCCGCCGAAGTTGAACCAGTCGGTCGCCTCGTTGGGGATGCCGTCCTCGTACCGCTGGTTGTCGGTCTTGACGACGAGCACGTTTTCGCCCTCCTGCAGCGCGTCGGTCGCCTCGAAGCTGAAGGGCGTGAAGCCCCCCTCGTGCGTGCCCAGCAGTTCCCCGTTCAGCCACACCTTCGCCTTGTAGTTGACGGCGCCGAACCGGAGGAACGCGCGGTCGTCGCCCTCGTCGGCGTCCCAGTCGAACGTGCGCGCGTACCAGACCCAGCCCTCGTAGTGGCGGAACTCGGGGATCTCCTCGCCCCAGCTGGAGGGGATCGAGACCGAGCGGCCGTCGTGGATGTTGAAGTCGCACGGGTCGTTCTCCTCCGACGCGCCGGGTTCGTAGATGGACTTCACCTCGAAGCCGGCGGGATTGTCGTCCTCGTCGTCGAAGAAGTCCTCGAAGTACCCTTCGAAGTTCTCGTACTGATCGGGGATCGCCTGCCACGTCCCGTCGAGCGACCGCGTCTCTCGGGGGTATGCTAACAGGTGCATCACCGGGTACTCGGGTCACGAGTGTATTAAAAATACTGGAACGACCGATCGCGCTCCCGGCCGCCCGCTCCGAGCCCGTCGCGCCCCCCGGAATCCAACATCGTTGAACCGACTGGGCGTGCGGGACGGGGGGCGCGGAGTTCGCGCCGGAAACGACCCTCACGATCGTTACTGATCTTCCCGAACCCGCCGCTCTCCCGGCGCTGGCCGGCACGTCGTTCAACACTGTCGGACACACGCCGCTGGCCGGCGGCCGCCAACGCCACATGATTCCCGCATCCGACGGTAGATGGCCCAGAACGCGCATAAAATCGTTCTCTCGTTTCACCGGATCGAAAAAGATCCCTCTCGTGTCCGCGGGGCGTCGTCGACTGCAGGGCGGAGACGACGGTGAAAGACGGATAACGTTACAAATGTATTTCTGTAATCCCGATCCGGATCTGAATTCCTCTCCGTTCAACTATATCGGACGCTGATCGCGGTCGTGCTCTGCCGATCCGGTGTTCCTCGCCGCAGCACCGGCCACTCGGCGTAGCTCGCGTTGCCGATTCGTTCGATCACCTTGAACGATCGTCGTCGTTCACGGGGCCGCGGCCGCCGAGAGCCTCTTCCCCTCGAAGTCGATGACTGCGGTCGGGTTCGGGCGGACCGCACGCCGCTCGGGGCCGAAAACCCCCTCTAGAACAACTTTTATTTATTGGAGCGGAATTACTACTGACACATGGTACAACTGTCGCTGATCCTGCCGCCGGAGCCGGACGACCGGTGGCAGCTCGCCCGCCAGATGGGCGTCACGAACGCGGTCGTCCACCCCCTCGAGATCGGGGACGACAAGACGAACTGGACGTACGACGAGCTCAAGGGGATGGCCAACTGGTTCGAGGAGGTCGGCATCGACCTCTCGGTCATCGAGGGCTCCGTGCCGCTCACCGACCGCGTCCGGTTGGGGCTCGAGGGTCGCGACGAGGACATCGCCGAGTTCAAGCAGTTCCTCAGGGACTGCGGAGCGGTCGGCATCCCCGTGGTGTGTTACGACTGGATGGCGGGCGTCCGGTGGGCCCGAACCGAGGTCCACGTCGAGACGCGGGGCGGGGCGTACACGACCGGCTACACGGACGAGCGGATGTCCGGCGGTCCGGAGATCGACTACGCCGACGTGAGCCGGGACCAGCTCTGGGACGCCCTCGAGTACTTCCTGCAGGAGGTCGTCCCGGTCGCCGAGGAGGCCGGCGTGAAGCTCGGACTTCACCCCGCCGACCCGCCGATCGACTCGGTGCGGGGCGTGCCGCGGCTCGCCAACAGCGTCGAGTCGTACGACCGGATCCTCGACATCGTCGACAGCGAGCACAACGGCGTGACGTTCTGTCAGGGCAATTTCGCCGCGATGGGCGTGGACGTTCCGGAGACGATCCGCCACTTCGGCGACCGGATCAACTTCGCGCACTTCCGCGACGTGGAGGGGGAGGCGGACGACTTCGTCGAGACGTGGCACGACGACGGGCCGACCGACATGCTCGCGGCGATGCAGGCGTTCCGAGACGCGGGCTTCGACGGGCCGATGCGGCCGGATCACGTCCCCACGATGGCGGGCGAGGACAACTCAAACCCCGGCTACCACACGAAGGGGCGGCTGTTCGCGATCGGCTACATGCGGGGACTGCTGGAGCAGACGACCGCGGGCGGGAGCGAGACCGACGGCCGCGAGGCGGCCGTCAACCCCGAGACCACGGCGGACTGAGACCCTCTCGACGGATCCGGACGTAACTCTCGACCGACCCGGACGAAAAGATACATGCCGTCTGCACGCGAGGAACGAAGCAGACAGCCAATGAGCGTATCCAACGACTTCGACGTCGACGACAAGGTGTGCGTCGTCACCGGCGGTTCCGGCGTGCTCGGCTCCGAGATGGCGCGGGCCCTCGGCGAGAACGGCGCGACCGTCGCGATCCTCGCGCGGGGCGAGGAGAAACTGCGCGAGACCGGCGAGGAGCTCGCCGAGGCGGGGATCGAACACCTCACGCTCTCGGCGTCCGTCCTCGACCGCGTCGAACTGGAGGCGGCCGCCGAGACGGTGGTCGACGAGTACGGCCGGATCGACGTGCTGATCAACGCCGCGGGCGGGAACAGCCCCGACGCGACCACTGGGCCGGACACCTCGTTCTTCGACCTGTCGACGGAGGGGATCCGGCAGGTGCTCGACGTCAACTTCACGGGCACCGTGCTCGCCTCGCAGGTCTTCGGCGAGTACATGGTCGAGGAGGGGACGGGCTGTATCCTGAACGTCTCCTCGATGAACGCCTACACGCCGCTGACGAAGATCCCCGCGTACTCGGGCGCGAAGGCGGCCGTCTCGAACTTCACCGAGTGGCTCGCGGTCCACATGTCGCACAACTACTCGGCGGATATCCGCGTCAACGCCATCGCGCCCGGCTTCTTCCTCACCGAACAGAACCGCTACCTGCTGATCGATGAGGAGACCGGCGAGTACACGGACCGCGGCCAGACGATCATCGACCACACGCCGCAGAACCGGTTCGGGCGGCCGGAGGACCTCGCGACGACCGTCCTGTGGCTCGTCTCGCCGGGCGCGGAGTTCGTCCACGGCGCATCGATCCCCATCGACGGCGGGTTCTCCGCGTTCAGCGGCGTCTGAACGCTTCTTCCGGGCAGATTTCTTCTATCCGTTAACAGGCGGCCGTCAGAAGTCCCACAGCTCCGCCGGGCGCTCGTAGGCGACCCGCCGGACGAGGTCCTCGGCGACGTGGCCGGGCACCTGTCCGCGCTCGACCATCCCCCCGACCGTGTTCGCCAGCGTCCGGCGGAACATCTCGAAGCGTGAGCCGAACGACAGGAGCTTCCGAGAGTCGCTCACCATGCCGCCGTAGTTCGCGAGCAGGTCGACGGTCCCCACGTACTCCAGTTGCGACCCGATCCCGTGCGGGCTGTCGTTGAACCACCACGCCGCGCCGACGCTGACGTTCGGGAACGCGCGGGCGACGGTCGCCACGGTCGGGTAGTGGGTCGGGTCGACGACGTAGAGGACGACCTCCAGCTCCTCGTCGAACCGGTTGAGGAAGTACCGCAGGTTGTCGGCGAGGTCGAGGTCGCCCGTCGAGACGTCCCCGCCCGCGTCGGTGCCGAGCTCCTCGTACAGGGAGTCGCGGTAGTCCCGGACCGGCCCGATGTGCAGTTGCGTCACCCAGTCGGTCTCCCGGTTGAGCTCGCCGATCCGCTCGAGGACGAACGCCTTGAAGTCGGTGACGTCGGCGTCCGTCAGCGGTTCGCCGGCGTACGCGCGCTCGTACACGTCCGCGGCGCGGTCGCGGTCGACCGGCTTCGTGACGGCCTCGCTCAGGCCGTGGTCGCTGGCGCCGCAGCCGTTGGCGTCGAAGTACTCGTGGCTCGTCCGGAGCGCGGCGAGGAAGCCGTCGAGGTCCGCGACGTCCGTGTCGGTGGCGTCGCCGAGCCGATCGACGTATGCCGGCCAGTCCGGGGCGCCGGCCCCCATCGCGGCGTCTGGGCGCCACGTCGGGCGCACGGTCACGCCGTCGAACTCGTCGGCGAGCGTGCGGTGGTGCTCCAGGTCGGAGGTCGGGTCGTCCGTGCTAGAGACGACCTCGACGTCCATCTCATGGAGGAGTCGGCGCTGGCGCATCTCGGGGCTCTCGAGTGCCGCCTTCGTCTCGGTCCAGATCTCGTCGGCGGTCTCCGCGGAGATCGGCTTCTCGATCCCGAACCGGCGCTTCAGGTCGAGGTGGACCCATTCGTAGGTGGGGTTGCCCGCGAACTCCGGGAAGACGGCCGCGAACGCGTCCCACTTCTCGCGGTTGGGCGCGTCACCGGTGATCTTCCGCTCCGGGACGCCGCGTTTCCGCATCAGCTCCCAGACGTAGTGGTCGGTCGCGCCCTCGACCTCCCAGATGTCGGTCCACCCCTCGTTCCGCGCGAGCGCCGCCACGTCCACGTGGCTGTGCGGGTCCAGGATCGGTAGGTCGCGGATCTCGTCGTACAGCCGGCGCGCGGACGCCGATTCGAGCAGGTAATCTTCGTCGAGGAAGCCCATACGCGCCGGTCCGTCCGTCATCCTAATAAAACCGTTGCGGTCGTCGCACCGCCGCTGACGGTCGTCGCGCTCCGCTGTCCGGTGACTCACTCGTCCGGTCGTCGCTGGGCGCCCCCGTTCTCACCCGCCCGCCACACCGGTGACGATACCCGCCACTTACAAAAATTATTAATAATATAAACCGTGTATGTGTGGTCGTAGCATGAGAGACCACTACGGGGTCAATAGGCGACGGTTTCTCCGGACGGCCGGAGCGACCGGAGTAGGCGCATCGATCGCGGGCTGTCTGGGTGGTGACGGAGGCGACTCGGACGAATCGGGCGGGTCGACGTCCTCCGACGGGGCCGACGGCGAGACGACCCTCCAGATAACCCTGCTCTCGCAGATGACCGAGCAGGCGATAAACGGGTTTGAGCCCGCGCTCAAGGAGGCCGGCCTCTCGGAGGACATCACCCTCGAAATCAACACCGCGACCCCGGGCCAACTGGAACAGCAGTACCGGCAGTGGCTCAACGCCGGGCGCGGCGATCCCGACGTTCTCCTGATGGACGTCGGGTGGTCGATCCCCTTCATTCGCCGCGGCCAACTGCTCAACCTCAACGACCACCTCTCGGACGAGGAGATCGACACGCTCGAGTCCGAGTTCAAGGGGCCGAGCGTGGACTCTAGTCGAGGGCAGAACGGGAACCTCTACGGCGTCCCGTTCATCATGGACGTCCGCGGCGTGATGTACCGGAAGGACCACGCGGAGGCGGCCGGCTACGACCCCGAGGCGGAGAACTGGGGGAGCGAGCCGATGTCGTGGGCCGAGTTCTCGCAGATCGCCGCCGACGTGAAACAGCAGCAGGAGCTCGAGTACGGGATGACGATGCCGTTCGAGCTCTCACAGACGATCACCTGCTGTGCGTTCAACGGGATGATGTCCCAGTGGGGCGGCGCGTACTTCGGCGGCCGCGACAACCTGTTCGGCCCCGTGGGGGAGCGGCCGGTCACGGTCGACGAGGAACCGGTCCTGAACGCGCTCCGGATGCTCCGGACGTTCATGCACGGGCACGACGACGAACACTCCCTCGACGAGTCGGAGTTCGCGGGCGACATCGTCCCCAGCGACGCGCTCGGGTGGCGGTACACCACCGACATGGAGTCGTTCATCGCGGGCGACGCCTTCGCCTATACCGTCGGCCAGATGGGGCTCCTCCAGCAGATCGGCGCGTCGGTCGACGGCGACGTGAACGACATGATCGGCATGATGCCGTACCCCTACGGCGTCGAGCGGTCCGAGGCCGAGTACGAGGGGCTCGGCGGCAGCGTCTCGCCGCTGGCGGGGTACAACCTCTCGGTCAACCCGAACTCCGACAAGATCGACGCCGCACTCGAGGTGCTGCGGGCCGTCCTCACCGACGACTTCCACCGCAACTACTTCGAGGTGTCCGGCTCGCTCCCGCCGAAACCGAGCGTCTTCGAGTCCGAATCGCTCACCGAACACGAGACCTTCGGTCAGTACCTCGACACGTTCCGTATCGCGGCCGAGAACCCGGTTCCGCGTCCGGTGACGCCGATCTACTTCCAGGAGGCCGACATCATCGCGCAGGAGGTCCACAACGTCGTCTCGCAGGGCAAGCCGCCGGAGCAGGGGATGACCGACCTCAAGGAGCAGTTGCAACAGATCGAGGAGAACAATGCCTGACAGGGGGGCGAACGTCTCCACGCGGTCGACGCTGCTTCCCGACCCGGTCGCGGACGGCACCGCTCGCGTCACCGACTGGGTCGAGGACCTGTCGGAGACGCAGTTCGCGTACCTCGTGTTGGCTCCGGTACTCGTGGTGTTCTCGGTCGTCGCGCTGTGGCCGGTGCTCTACTCGATCGAGACGTCCTTCTACGCGGACAGCTTCAGCCAGTTCCGCGGCGAGTTCGTCGGGCTGACCAACTACGTCGAACTGGTCACGGGGCAGCGGGACGCCCTGCTGTTGCGACCGTTCCTCGACCTGAGCAACCCGTTCCAGAGCATCATTCCCACGACGCTCATCTACACGGCCGTCAGCGTCGTGCTGGTCACGACGCTCGGGTTCGTGCAGGCGCTCATCCTCGACAAGACGTTCCGGGGCCGCTCCGTCGTCCGGACCGCGGTGCTGCTCCCGTGGGCCGTCCCGGTCGTCATCCAGGGCATGATCTTCTACCTGCTGTTCATCCCCGACGCCGGTCTCGGGACGCAACTGTTCAACGAGCTCGGACTCATCGGGGCCCGCCCGCTCAACGACAGCGGGGCGACGCTCGGCGTCGTGACGCTGTCCGCGGTCTGGAAGCGCTCCGCGTTCGTCGCGCTGATCGTCCTCGCGGGGCTCCAGAGCATCGACGAGCGGCTCTACGACGTGGCGAAGGTGGCGGGAGCCTCCCGGTGGGAGCGGTTCCGGCTCATCACGCTCCCGCAGGTGATGCCCGTGCTCCTCATCGCCATGCTACTCACGTCGATCGGCTCGATGCGCGTGTACGGGCAGATCGACGCCATCTCGAACTGCAGCACGATGCCCTCGATCACCTGCGCGGTCGTCGGGACGTTCAACGGGAGCCTCTACGGCACCGCCTCGGCGCTCGCGATCATCACCGCGGTCCTGATCGGGCTGGTGTCGATGGTGTACCTGATCAAGTACAACGACTCCACCGCGGGGGGGATCTGAGATGGCGGCAGACGGCGCGGCGGGAGACGCAGCGGCGGACGGGACCGCGAACTCCGGGTCGGAGGGGCTGCTCTCGTCGGTCACGGACCCGGACGCGCTCCACCGGACGACGTTCTTCCTCTCGACCGCGGCGGTGTTGCTCATCGCGCTGTTCCCGTTCTACTACCTCTTCGTCATCGCGTTCACGCCCGCCGGGCGCACCACGGACGCCGGCCTGCTGCCGGCGGGGTTCGACCCGTCCTCGTTCGTCGAGATGTTCCAGGTGTTGCCGTTCCATCGGTTCGTGTTCAACAGCCTCGTCATCGCGGTCGGCGTGACGGCGTTCGTCCTGGTGTTCGCGAGCCTCGCGGGGTACGTGTTCGGTCGGATGGAGTTCAGGGGGAAGCGACCGCTCTTCCTGCTGCTCATCGCGGTCTCGTACTTCCCCGGTGCGACGTTCCTCGTGGGGCTGTTCAAGCTGCTCACCGGGAACGTCACCGTGTTCGGCGTCACCAGCCCGAACCTGTTCAACACGCCGGCCGCGGTCGGGCTGCCCCTGACCGCGCTGGCGCTCCCGTTCGCCATCCTCATTCTCACCACGTTCTACGGGCAGATCCCGGACGGGCTGGAGGACGCGGCGCGGGTGACGGGGTCGACCCGTCTGGGAGCGCTCTACCACGTCATCATGCCGCTTTCGGCGCCCGGACTCGTCACCGCCGGCATCCTCACGTTCATCACGGCGTACAACGAGTTCTTCTTCTCCCAGCTGATGACGACCGGCGCCGCACAGGACTGGTCGCCGATCGTCTGGGGGCTGACGAACTACCAGGCCGAGTTCTCCATCCGGTACGACCTGATGGCCGCGGCCAGCATCGTCGGCGTCCTTCCGGTCGCCATCCTCGTCCTGCTCGCGCAGCGAAAGATCGTCAGCGGCCTCTCGTCGGGGTCGCTGAAGGGATAACGCCGACGGACAACTCACACACAATACGAACATGACACACCTCAAACTCGACAACGTAACGAAGCAGTACAGCGACGTCGTGGCGGTCGACGGGATGACCCTCGACATCGAGGACGGCGAGTTCATCTCGCTCATCGGCCCCTCGGGCTGCGGCAAGTCGACGACCCTCGAGACGATCTCCGGGCTGACGAAGCCCACTGGCGGCCACATCGAGATCGCCGGGACGGACGTCACCGACGCGGCCCCGAAGGACCGAGACATCGCGATGGTGTTCCAGAACATCGCGCTGTTCCCGCACATGACCGTCGAGGAGAACCTCACCTTCGGACTGCGGCTGAAGAACTACGACCAGGAGGCGATCGACGACCGCGTTTCGCGCGCGGCGGACATCCTCCAGATCGAGGGAATGCTCGACCGCATGCCGGACGAGCTCTCGGGCGGCCAGCGGCAGCGGGTCGCGATCGGTCGCGCGATCGTGATGGACCCCGAGGTGTTCCTGATGGACGAGCCGCTGGCGAACCTCGACGCGAAGCTCCGCGTCCACATGCGCACCGAGCTCCAGCGGCTCCAGCAGGAACTGGACGTGACGACGGTGTACGTCACCCACGACCAGGCGGAGGCGATGACGATGTCCGACCGCATCGCGATCATCAACGAGGGGGAGCTCCAGCAGTTCGCACCCCCGCTGGAGTGTTACAACGAGCCCGCGAACCTGTTCGTCGCGGGCTTCGTCGGCTCCCCGAGCATGCGCTTCGTGAACGGAGCGGTCGAGGACGGCCGCTTCGTCGACTCGACGTTCGGGTTCGACATCGACGTGTCGGGCGCGCCGGTGGCGGCGGGCGACGACGTGGTGCTCGGCATCCGGCCCGAGGACGTGTACCTCGAGGGGTCCCACCGCGACCTCGACGACACGACCACCGCCCGCCTCATGGTCGACGTCGTCCAGCCGATGGGCGACGAGCTGGTCGTGTACCTCCGCGCGGACGACGGCGACGTCACGCTCGGCGCCGACCTCGACGAGGAGGGCGGTCGGCCGGCCGGCGGCACCGACCAGCTCCTCATGACCGTCGAGCCGACGGCGGACCTCTCCTCGGGCGACGCGGTCGACGTGGTCCTCGACCGCGCGCAGATCCACCTGTTCGAGGGAACGACCGGCGAGGCGATCAGTCACGGGCTCGGCGTCGACGACGAACCGCTCGCGAACGGCGCCGAGGTCTGATCTCTCGACCGCATCGCCCGTTCACGACCGCACCGCCCGCTCGCGACCGCACCGACCCCCCGTCCCGTACGTGGCGCTCCCCGACGAGACCCTCCGACCGCTCCGTTCTCGCTCCGCGATTCCGAGCCCGGTCGCTCGGGTCTAAGCGCTAGGATTACTATACTGATTTTGACCTTTTAACCGATAACTCGAATTTCTTATGATTATCTGCGACTCGGGATTTCGTCACACGCAACCCGATCTCGGTCCGTGACATCGCGACGATTCGGACGTACCGACCGGATCGACCGAGACAAACCCGCCGATGTCCGTGTCTTTTTGATTTCCATTGGACCCCCGATCGCGGTCGGCAGTCACTCGCGGGAACTGAATAGAAATCGCTGGGAGATCTGGAATATTGTAGAAAAGACCGACGAATATGGTCGTATAGTTCCTTCATAACCACAAAAAGAGGGATATTCGGAGTCCAATGTCGGATCATCCAGTTTTCTCACAACTGGGTTCTTCGATGTCGCCCAGTCCGGTTCATCCACAAACTTATCAATATCTAGTTTATTCGGTAATCGTTATCGTTATGCGAACCACCGCCGATCCGGATCGCCGGCTCCGCGCCGAGGACGGTCGCGGTCGCGCGTGGGGCTATCGACGCGTGCCGCTCGACTCCCTGTCGCTCCCGCCCCCCGGTTCGCTCCGCGAGGGTCTCGGCGAACGCGGGAGTCGGTCGCGGTCGAAAACGCGAACGCCGGCCCGGCCTCTCGGGACCGGTCAGCGGTCGGTCGTCACGTCGAAGCGGGCGCCGCCGTCGGCCCCGTTCGTCGCCGAGACCGCCCAGCCGTGGCGGTCGGCGACCTCGTCGACGATGCTGAGCCCGAAGCCCGTCCCGTCGTCGGCGGTCGTGTACCCCGACTCGAACACGTCCTCGAGCTCGGACTCCGAGAGCCCGACCCCGTCGTCGGCCACGTAGAACCCGTCCGGCGTGTCACCCACCGTTATGGTGACGTCCGCCCCGCCGTGTTTGACCGCGTTCCGGAGCAGGTTCGACGCGAGCTGGCGGAGCTGGTCGCGGTCGGCCTCGACGGTCCGGTCGGTCTCGACCGTCAGCGTCGCGGTCGTCGCCGGAAGCGTCTCCCAACACGACCGCACGACGTCGGCCAGCCGGACCGGCTCGACGTCCATCGCCGCTTCGCCGGTCTGTGCGAGCGCCAGCAGGTCCTCGATCAGCGCGTCCATGCGGTCCAGCGCGTCGCCGATCCCGTCGATGTGCTCGCTTTCGCAGTCCTCCCGCAGCAGTTCGAGGCGCCCCTCCGCGACCTGCAGCGGGTTCCGAAGGTCGTGGCTCACGACGCTGGTGAACCGGTCGAGCCGTTCGTTCTGTTGCATGAGTTCGCGCTCGCGACGCTTCTGCCGGCTGATGTCCCGGTCCATCGCCACGAACCGGTCCTCGCCGTCCAGATTCAGGCGGATGAGGTGGACCTCGATGGGGAACGTCGACCCGTCCTCGCGTTCGAGCTTTCCCTCGAACCGATGCGAGGTGTTCGGCGGGAGGGTCTCCCAGAACGAGGTCGCGCGGTCGCGGTCGGCCGTCGGGTCGATGTCCCAGACGGTTCGCCCGACGAGTTCGCTCTCGGCGTACCCGAGCTCGGCGCACAGTCGCTGGTTGACGTCCCGGATGACGCCGTCGATGTCGTGGACCGCGATCATGTCCGGCGAGTGCTCGAAGAGGGCTTCGAGCCGCGCGGTGTGGGACTGCAGCCGCTCCTCGTCACGTTTGCGCTCCGTCACGTCCTCGTGGAACTCGACGAAGAAGTCCAGGTCGCCCTCGTCGTCGAACAGCGGGGCGACGCGGACGCGGTTCCAGAACTCCTCGCCGTCTTTCCGGTAGCTTCGCAGTTCGACGGTCGCCGGTTCGCGGTCGTCGATCGCGGTGCGAAGCTCCGCGAGCGCCCCGGCGGCGGTGTTCTCTCCCCAGAGGATCCCGCGGTCCCGCCCGACGACCGCGTGCGTCTCGTAGCCGGTGAGCGTCGTGAACGCGTCGTTCGCGTAGACGATCGGCTCGTCCGTCTCGAGGGGATCCGTCAGGACGATCCCGATCGGCGCCTCGTTCATCGCCCGCTCCTTCGCCGACGGCGTCGACGCGCCCGCGTCGGCCGACGGCGTTTGTGCGTCCGCGTCGTCCATCGCCGGCGGTGTGCCCGTGTCGGCCATCGCCCGCGGACTGAGCGTACAGATGAGCGAGCCGTCGTCGCTGTACGAGAGCGCGTGATCGACGTCGATCTCCGTCCCGTCCTTCCGCACGAACGAGGTGGTCCCGCGCCACCGTCCGTCGCGCGCTTTCGGGAGGAGCACGTCGTAGACGAACGGCACGTCCTCGTCGCGGTAGAACGTCTCCCAGTGGAGCCCGACGAGCTCCTCGCGGTCGTAGCCGAGGATCTCGCCACAGGCGTCGTTCGCGTACTCGATGTGTCCTGTCCCGTCGAGAATAGCGATACCGTCCCGCGCCGTCTCGATGGCCTCGAGGCCGCGGTTCGCGTCCCGCTCGGCCCGGTACCCCGCGACCGCGTTCCGCACCCGATTGGCGAGGACCCGGTACTGCTCCGTGCCGCCGGCCTTCTGGAGGTAGTCGGTAACGCCGGCCGAGATGGCCTCGCTGGCGATCTCCTCGCTCCCCTTCCCGGTGAAGAGAACGAACGGGAGCCCGGGACGGCGGTCGCGGACGCGCTCGAGGAGGTCCAGGCCGTCCAGCGCCGGCATGTCGTAATCGCTCACGACGCAGTCGACGGCGCAGTCCTCGTCGTCGAGCCGGTCGAGGGCGTCCCGCGGGTCCGTCTCGGTGTGGACGGTGAACGCGCCGTGTTCGCGCTCCAGGAACGTGGCGACGAGGTCGGCGAAGTCCGGCTCGTCGTCGACGTGGAGGATGTCGACGTCCTCCAGCTCCGCGGGCAATGACGAGTCCGGGTTGGCTTCGGCGTCACCGGTCATGGGTCCGTCTCGGGGCCGCCGTGGTAATTGTCTTACTGGTCGCCCCGAACGCGGCTCGCCGCGGCGGTCGCGTCGCGGTCCCGTCGCCCGGCCGTCGCGGCCACGGTGGTTGTTGTCCCTGAAACCGGGAATACACTCCCAGTTGATAAGTAAACAGCAGCGTTTTGGTCGTCGCACGAGTAGCTGTCGGCATCAGACCCCCGCACCGACCCGCGGGTTTCGTGCTCGACCGTTCCCACTCCCGTTCCACACATGAGTCCCACCGCCAGTAGCCTCCTCGACACGTCCGCGGTCGTCGTCGTCGGCGACGAACCGTGGCTCGCCGCCTACGCCGACGCGCTCCACCAGGAATCCGGCGCGACCGTCCGCCGCGTCTCGACCGCGGCGGCGGCCCGCGAGACGCTCTCCCGCGAGCGCGCCGACTGCGTCGTCGCCGACTACACCCTCCCGAACGGAACCGGCATCGACCTCGTTCGTCGCGTCCGCGAGGAGATGCCGACGCTCCCGGTCGTCCTGGGAACGGCCGACGGCAGCGAGTCGATCGCCGCCGAGGCCATCGAGGCGGGGGTCACCGACTACCTCCGGGTCTCCGAGCCGGTGTCGGACGCCGTCGACGACGCCCTCCGGCGCACCGAGGCCGCGATCCGGGAGGCTCGCCGGTCGGAGACGCGGCGCGAGCGTGCGCGACAGTTCGACGCCGTCTTCCACGACGCCGAGTCGGCGACGTGGGTGCTCGACCCCGAGGGCACGCTCACGCGCGTCAACCGGGCCGCCCGCGAGGCGGTGGCCGCGGACGCCGACGCGGTCGTCGGGGAGCCGTTCTGGACGCTCCCGTGGTGGGGCGACGACCGGACGCGGGCGGACGTCCGCCGCCTCGTGGACGCGGCGCGGGACGGGGAGTCCGGTCACGCCGTGCTTCCCCGGGACGCGGTCGCCGGTAGCCGCGTGCTGGAACTCTCCGTGCGGCCGGTCACCGACGGACAGGGCGAGCTCGTCTCGATCATCGTCGACAGCGACGAGATCACCGACCGCGTCGACCTCGAGCGTGAGCTCCGGCAGTCCGAGGAGCTCCACCGGGTCACGCTCAACAACATGACCGACACCGTGCTCATGACCGACGCGGACGGCGAGTACACCTACGTCTGTCCGAACGTCCACTTCATCTTCGGCTACACCGCCGACGAGATCCGCGACCTGGGCACGATCGACGACCTGCTCGGCGACGACCTCTTCGACCGCGAGGCGCTCGCCGAGGAGGGCGTCCTGAAGAACATCGAGACCACCGCCACGGACAAGGCGGGCCGCGAGCACACCCTGCTGGTGAACGTCCGCGAGGTGTCGATCCAGGACGGGACGCTGCTGTACAGCTGTCGGGACATCACGAAGCGCAAGCAGCGCGAACAGGCGCTCGCCACCCTCCAGGAGACCGCCCGAGAGTTCCTGTACGCCGAGACCCATCAGGAGATCGCCCACCACGTCGTCGACGACACCGCGGCCGTCCTCGACCTCGACGCCAGCGCCGTCTACCGCTTCGACGCCGACGACAACCACCTCGAGCCGGTCGCTCACTCGCGGGCGATGCGGGAGGTCCACGGACCGCTGCCCGCCGTTCACGCCGACGGCAGCGACCTCACCAGCCACAGCTTCGTCGAGGACGAGCCCCTGTTCTTCGCGGACGTCCACGATTCGGACCGCCTCACGAACCCCGCGACCGACCTCCGGAGCGCGGCGTACATCCCGCTCGGGGACCACGGCGTGTTCGTCGCCGGCTCGACCGACGTCGGCGCCTTCGACGACGTCACTCGGGAGCTCGCGGACCTGCTGGCGGCGACCGCCGAGGCGGCGCTCGACCGCGTCGACCGGGAGTCGAAGCTTCGCGAACAGGACCGGGAGCTCCAGCGTCGGAACGACCAGCTCACCGCGCTCAACCGCATCAACGAGACCATCCGCGAGATCGATCAGGCGATCGTCCGCTCGGAGACCCGCGAGGAGATCGACCACACCGTCTGCGACCGACTCACCGCCGACGGGCGCTTCCGGTTCGCGTGGATCGGCACCCTCGACGACGCGGGGGAGACGGTGACGCCGCAGACGCGGGCGGGGACCGACCAGGGGTACCTCGACGCGCGGTCGATCCCCGTCTCCGCAGACGGCGTGGACCCCGCGGGCCGGACCGCGGCGACGGGCGAGGTGACCCACGTCGCGAACGTCGCGGCCAACCTCCGTGCGGCCTCGTGGCGCAAGGACGCGATCTCGCGTGACCTGCTCTCCGTGGTGAGCGTCCCGCTCGTGTACAACGACCTCTCGTACGGCGTGTTGACGGTGTACGCGGAGACGCCCGACGCCTTCGACGGGACCGTTCGGGCCGTGCTCGCGGAGCTGGGCGAGACTATCGCCGCCGCGATCAGCGCCAGCGAGCGCAAGCGCGCGCTCCTCACCACGTCGCTGACGCGGGTCGAGTACGCGGTCGCGGACCCGTCGTTCGTGCTCGCTCGGCTGGCCGACGCCGCCGACTGCGCGCTCACCTACGAGGGGGGCGTTCGACAGACGGCCGGCGGCAACGACGTGTTCGTCACCGTCGAGGACGCGCCGCTCGACGCCGTCGTCGACGCGACGCGCCGGCTCACCGTCGTCGAGGACGCGCGGCCGATCCGGGGCGGCGACGCCGGCGGCGTGGTGCGCCTTCGGCTCTCCGAGCCGTTCCTCGCGGCGGAACTGGCGGACCACGGCGCCGTTCTACAGAGCGCGACGGCCACGCCGGACGGGGCGGCGACGCTGGCCGTCGACGTGCCGGACGGCGTCGAGGTGCGGAACGTCACGCGGTTCGTCAGCGACCGGTTCGCGGACGCCGACCTCACGTCCAAGCAGACGCGCGAGCAGGCCTCCGAGCACGGGTTCTACGCGTCGGTGCTCGACCGCATGACCGACAGACAGCTCGAGGTCCTCGAGACGGCGTACTACAGCGGCTTCTTCGAGTCGCCGCGACAGGCGACCGGGGAGACCGTCGCGGACTCGCTGGGGATCTCCCCGCAGGCGTTCTACCAGCACATCCGGACCGCCCAGCGGAAGCTGTTCGCGGCGCTGATCGAGGACCACACCCCGGTCGCGACTCCCCCGTCAGGTTGAACTGTAAACCCCCACTCTCCACAGTGGTTCGATAATCAACTACTGGATATTCCCTTATATCCTCATTATGGCCTTGTAGAGTCCCCCGCGCCGGACGGCCGGGGCGCTCGACCACCCATGAGAGACGTCGACCAGAACTCGGCCGAGGTATCGCCCTACGAGTGCTTCGCGTGCGGGAACGTGGTGCTCGCCGAGAACGCCCCCGACCGGTGCCCGGACTGCGCCGGCGAGATGCGGAACCGACGGACGCCGATCGAATGACGATGCCTCCGACATCGACGTCCGCGACGACGCGCGCGGAGCGGGACGACGAGGCGCCGGAGGAGCCGACCGAACCGGAGTCGGCGCTGGAGACGGCGCGGCGACAGCTCCAGCACGCGGCCGACCACCTCGACATCGACCCGAACGTCGTCGAGCGGCTCAAGCATCCCAAAAAGGTCCACGAGGTCACCGTTCCGATCGAGCGCGAGAACGGCGACGTGGAGGTGTACACCGGCTATCGCGCCCAGCACGACAGCGTCCGCGGCCCGTTCAAGGGCGGCCTCCGATATCACCCGGACGTGACGCGCGAGGAGTGTGTCGGCCTCTCGATGTGGATGACCTGGAAGTGCGCCGTGATGGACATCCCGTTCGGCGGCGCGAAGGGCGGCATCGCGGTGAACCCGAAGGACCTGTCCACGGAGGAGACCGAGCGGCTGACGCGTCGGTTCACGGACGAGATCCGGTCGGTCATCGGGCCGACGACGGACATCCCCGCGCCCGACATGGGGACGGACCCGCAGACGATGGCCTGGCTGATGGACGCCTACTCGATGCAGGAGGGCGAGACGGTCCCGGGCGTGGTCACCGGGAAGCCGCCGGTCGTCGGCGGCAGTGAGGGCCGCGACGCGGCGCCGGGCCGGAGCGTCGCCATCATCGCCCGCGAGGCGATCGAGTACTACGACAAGGAGATCAGGGAGACCTCGGTCGCCGTACAGGGGTTCGGGAGCGTCGGCTCGAACGCCGCGAAGCTGCTCGACGACTGGGGCGCGAACGTGGTCGCCGTCAGCGACGTCAACGGCGGGGTCTACGACCCGAACGGGCTGGACACGCACGCGATCCCCTCCCACCACGAGGAGCCGGAGGCGGTGCTGACCCACGAGGCCCCGGAGACGGTGACGAACGACGAACTGCTGGAACTCGACGTCGACGTGGTGATCCCGGCGGCGATCGGGAACGTCCTGACCGCGGCCAACGCGGACGAGGTGGCCGCGGACATCGTCATCGAGGGGGCGAACGGCCCCACGACGAGCGCCGCC
Source organism: Haloparvum alkalitolerans (assembly GCF_050122995.1). Classification (GTDB taxonomy): domain Archaea; phylum Halobacteriota; class Halobacteria; order Halobacteriales; family Haloferacaceae; genus Haloparvum; species Haloparvum alkalitolerans. The sequence continues at coordinate 97,249 of NZ_JBNLIA010000005.1, read as the reverse complement.
AGCGCGATCCTCGCCGAGCGGGACGTTCCGGTGATCCCGGACATCCTCGCGAACGCCGGCGGCGTTACGGTGAGCTACTTCGAGTGGCTCCAGGACATCAACCGTCGCGCGTGGTCGCTCGAGCGCGTCAACGAGGAACTGGAGACGGAGATGCTCGCCGCCTGGCGAGCCGTCCGCGAGGAGTTCGAGGCGCGGGACGTGACGTGGCGGGACGCGGCCTACATCGTCGCGCTGTCGCGGATCGCGGAGGCCCACGAGGCGCGTGGGCTCTGGCCCTGATCCACCGGTCTCGGCGGACCGGCCGAGATTTGGGTCTCTTTTGGGTCGCATCCGAGCCACATTCACGCGATCGTTGATTAGTACCGCGGTGGACCGTCCATCCGGGTGTATCCCATGAAGGCACACAGACGATCGGTACTGAAGAGCGTCGGCGCGGGAACAGCGGCTCTGGTCGGCGGGGTCGGCGCTGCCGCGGCCCGGCCCCCCAGCGAGGACGACACGATAGTCGACGTGGCCGTGGCGGCCGACGGCTTCGACGTGCTCGTCGCCGCGGTCCAGGAGGCGGGCCTCGTCGACGCCCTGAGCGGCAACCGCCAGCTCACCGTGTTCGCGCCGACCGACGAGGCGTTCAACGACGCCGGGATCACCGTCGACAACGTCGGCGCGGTCGACGAGGAGTTCCTCCGGAGCGTCCTCACCTACCACGTCACGCCGGGCCGCCGCAACGCGGCCTCGGTCACCGGATCGTCGGGGGTTCCCACGTTGAACGGCGCCCGAATCACGGTCGACGGGACGACGCTCGACGGCGGTCGGGCCGAGATAGTGGCCACCGACATCGAGGCGTCGAACGGGATCGTACACGTCATCGACGGCGTGCTGCTGCCGTAGCGACCCCGCTGTGGCCGCCGGCCCTCCATGGCGTCGCGCCTGCCCTCCACGACGGGAACCGCGGCGTTGGTCTTATGTTGCGGCACCCCGACGGATACTTCCGATGGAGGCGGTCCTCTGGCAGGTGTTGGCGGGGACCAGGGGCGGTCCCAACCGTGCCCGCCTGCTCCGGGCGCTCGACGAGCGGCCGCGAAACGCCAACCGGCTCGCCGAGGACCTCGACCTCGCGTACCAGACCGTCAGACATCACCTCGACGTGCTCGAGGACAACGGCGTGATCGAGAGCACGGAGCGTGACTACGGCGCGATCTACCTGCCCACCGACCGCACCCGGACGCACTGGGCGACCGTCGAGGAGATAATCGACCAACTGGAGTGACCATGAGCCGAATCAGGAACGCGGCGACGGACGGACGAACCGGCGGTGGCGTGAGATGAGTCTGACGCTCGAGGTGGCTCGGGTCGCCGCCGCGACGAACGTACTGCTCCTGCTCGTCCTCGTCGGCATCTGGGGGCGGAACTACGCCACGATCCGGTCGAAGCACACGCTCGGATCGGCCCTGTTCGCGCTCTTCCTCCTCGCCGAGAACGCGCTGGCGCTGTTCTACTACCTCGATCCGCCGTCGATGTCCGGGCCGGCGGTCCGGGCGATGATGTACCTGCAGGTCCTCGAGTTCGCTGGCATCGCCCTCCTCGTTTACGTGACCGTGGACTGAGGCGGGGACGCGGTCCGATCGCGCGATGCGCCGCGGTCAGGGCGTCCCTTCCTCCCCGCTCACCGACGACTCGACGAGCGAGACGATCAGTTCGGCGAAGCCGGACCCCTGACTCCAGAAGGCGGTCTCCTCGGCGTTCGGGAGGTCGTCGCTCCCGCGGACGCCGTGGAGCATCCCGTCGTCGTCGACGAGCAGCATGCGGCTGGTGTTCTCGTCGTCGGTGACCTCCTCGGGGGGGTCGAGCGTCGCGACCGGCGTGTCGGCGAACCGCTCCCGGATCGCCGGGTCCTCGGCGATCACGAGGACCTCGACGCCCTCGCCGGCGCGGTCGACGAGCGCGTCCGCGACGGCGTCGGGGAGGAACTCCGCTTCGGCGATGCCGGCGACTAGCCGCCGGTCCGCGTTCCGAATCAGTTCGATCACGCGGGCGTCGACCGACTCGCGCCCCCGGACGACCCATATCTCCTCGGCCGTCTCGTCGGCGCCGGTCTGGTCGCGCTCGCGTCGCTGTAACCCCTCGCGGGCGGCCTCGAGGTCGCGTTCGAGGCGGGACCGGAGCACTCCCACCGTCTCGTCCGGCGAGAGCGCCTGGTACTCCTTCGGGTTGGTGTGCTGAACGTGGAGCAGGCCGCGCGACTGGAGGCCGTCCGCGGCGGGGTACACCTGCGACCGGGGCACGTCCGCCGCCTCGGCGATCCGGCGCGCAGGCCCGGTGCCGATGGACTGCAGCCCCAGTAACACCTTCGCCTCGTTGGTCGCGAGACCCAACCGCTCGAGCGCGGCGAGCGCGTCGTCGTCGGTCATCGACGGAGCATTCCTTTCGGTACGTATATATGTGGTGGCTTTGTTGGGAGGAACATCACAACAGTCTCGCCGGCGAGTGCCGGCGACGGTCCTCCAACCCCATGGCCCACACGCACACGACCCCGGTGACGACGCGGCGAGGCGCGTACAGCGACATCGAGCCCTCCGGCGATACCGGGGGTGAGCCATGACGAGGCGGGCCCGCCTCGCGACCGCCGCGCTCGCGGTGCTGCTCGTGACCTCGATGGTCGCGGGGCCGGTCGCCGGCCAGAGCTTCGCCCGCGGGGAGCCGGACATCTCGGCGCACCTCCCGGACAACGACGTGACCCCGGGGAGCGAGTCGACCTTGGAGGTCCAGCTGCTGAACGACGGTGAGCTTGAGGCCGGACTGGACGGGTCGCAGGTGAAGACCGCCCGCGGCGTCACGGTCGCGGTCGACGACGCCGGTCCGTTCGAGGTGACCACCGAGCGCACGGCGCTCGGCACGATTCGTGACGGACAGGTCGTCACCGCCCCGTTCCGCGTGACGACGCCCGAGGATCTGGAGCCGGGCACCTACGAGGTCGAACTGGAGGTCGAGTACTCGTACACCTCCGGCTCCTACCCGAACTCCGGCTTCACGAACGAGCGCACGGAGACCGAGGAGGTGGCGGTGACCGTCGAGGTCGTCGACGAGCCGCGCTTCGCCATCGGCAACGTCAGTACCGACGTCCAACCCGGCACGAGCGGCGAGGCGACGGTCCCGATACGGAACGTCGGCTCGTCGACCGCCTACGAGGCGCGGGCGACCGTCTCCGGGAGCGGCGGCGTGACCGTCGGCGGGAGCGCGGGCGCCGCGGAGGCGTACCTCGGGACGCTCGCGCCCGGTGAGGTCCGCAACGTCACCGTCGACGCCAGGGTCGCAGAGTCGGTCGTCGCCGGCGACACGCCCGTCGAGGCGGCGGTCCGGTACCGCGACGACGACGGCGTCGACCGCGAGGCGCCGCCCGCGTACGGCAGCCTCCATCCCGAGGCGGAACAGGAGGTCGCCATCGAGGACCTCGCGGACACGCTCTCGGTGGGGTACGATGGCGAGATCAGGGGGACGCTCCGCAACGAGGGGCCGACTGCGCTCACCGACGCCGTGCTGGTGATCGAGCCGACCACCGACTCGCTGATCGTCGAGGAGCGGCGCTACGCGCTGCCCGAGCTGGCGGCCGGCGAGGCGGCCGACTTCGCGTTCCCGACCGACGTGGGCGGCTCCGCCGACCCCGGTCCCCGGCAGGTCCGGTTCTCCGTCGAGTACAGCAACGACGGCCGGCAGACCGCGACCGTCGGCCCTGTCTCCGAGCGCGTGGTCGTCGACGAGCGCCAGTCCGCCTTCGGAGTGGAGAACGTGCGGGCGAACGTCACCGCGGGCGGGTCGACGGAGCTCGTCGTGGCGATCACCAACCAGCGGCCCGAGCCGCTCTCGAACGTGAACGCGAAGGTGTACGCGGACAGCCCGCTGTCGGTCGCTAACGACGAGGCGTTCGTGGACGAGCTCGCGCCGAACGGGACGACCGAGATCCGGTTCTCCGTCTCCGCGTCCGCGGGGACGATGGCGAAGACCTATCCCGTCGAGATGGACTTCCAGTACGACACCGCCCGCGGCGAGACCGTCCTCTCGGACACGTACCAACAGCCCGTCGCGGTGTCCGAACCGGTCGACGACGGCGGCGGTCCGTCGCCGCTCGTCGTCGTCGGCGGGCTCGTCGTGGTCATCGCCCTGATCGCCGGCGGGATCGTCCTGTACCGGCGGCGCTGACAGATGCGCGGACCGGACCCTGATCGGACGCCGATCGACGCGCTCACGGAGCGGATCAACGACGCCGTCTCCGGCCGACCGCGGACCGTCGTCGTCGCGTTCCTGATCGTCTCGCTGGTCTTCGCGGGCGGGATGGGGATGGGCGGCGAACAGCAGGCCGGCACCGACCAGTTCACCGCCGACGTGGAGGAGCAGGACGCCCTCGACGCGATGGAGGAGGACTTCTCGCGCGGGAGCCGCGAGAGCGGCGGGAGCACGGCGACGCTGTTCGTCTCCGACGACCGCAACGTCCTCTCGAAGCCGAGCCTGTTGCGGATGCTGACCGCACAGGAACGGCTGGAGGACAAAGACGAGCTTCGGGTATCGACCACGACCGGACCGGCGTCGATCATCGCGACGCAGCTCGATCCGAGCGCCGACACCGCCGAGGCGCAGCGGCGAGCGGTCGAGCGCGCCACCGCGCGGGAGCTGGACGCGGCGATCCGACGGGCGGCGAACAACGGGGGGATCGGCCCGGTCAGCACCGACTTCACCGCCGAGTCGGGCTCCGCGGAGGTCGCGCAGGTCGTCGTCCAGTACGACACGCCGCCGGCCGCCAGCACCGGACAGCGCGCGAGCATCCAGACGCGGACGGTCGACGTGGTCGGCGGCGTCGAGGGGCTGGAACCGGGCGACAACGTGGTCGTCTTCGGCGACGCGATCATCAACGAGGAGGTGAACCAGCTGTTGACCGACACCGCGATCATCGTCTTCCCCGCCGCGCTGCTTCTGATCGTCTTCTTCCTCGTCGTGGCCTACCGGGACCCGGTCGACCTCGGCCTCGGCGTGGTCGCGCTGCTGATGACGCTCGTGTGGACGTTCGGGTTCATGGGCTACGCGTCCATCCCGTTCTCCGACTCGCTGGTCACCGTCTTCCCGCTGCTGCTCGCGGTCGGGATCGACTTCGGGATCCACATCATCAACCGGTACCGCGAGGAGCGCGCCGAGGGGGCGGCGATCGGCGAGGCGATGCGGCTCACGACCGACCAGCTGACGACCGCCTTCTTCATCGTCACGCTCACCACGGTGTTCGGGTTCGCCGCCAACCTCACCAGTTCGCTCGGCCAGCTCCAGGACTTCGGGATCGTCGCCGCCGCGGGGATCGTCTTCACGTTCCTGATCTTCGGCGTGTTCCTGCCCGCCGGGAAGGTCGTCCTCGACCGGCTCCGGGAGGGGACCCGCTTCCCGCGGTTCGGGACCGCGCCGCTCGGCCGCGAGGGGTCGATCATGGGGACGGTCCTCCCGCTCGGGGCGAAGGCGGCCCGGGTCGCGCCCGTCGTCGTCCTCGTCGTCGCGCTCGTCGCGGGCGCGGCGGGCGGCGCGTACGGGACCGGCGTCGACACGGAGTTCTCACAGGAGGCGTTCTTCCCCGACCAGGAGAAGGTCGACGCCTACGGCCAGCTCCCGGAGCCGCTCGCGCCGTCGGAGTACACGTTCATGCGCGTGCTCGACCACCTGGAGGAGGACTTCGACCAGGGGTTCATCGGCTCGGTGACGCTGTACGTGCAGGACAGGGACGTGCGGTCGAACGTCGCGCTGGAGGACGTCGACCGGGCCACGCAGGACCCGCCCGACGCGTTCGCCTCCGAGAACCGCCGCGCGGAGGCGACCAGCATCGTCTCGGTGATGGAGTCGCGCGCCGCCGCCGACCCCGAGTTCGCCGCGATGGTCGACCGCTTCGACACGGACGGCGACGGGATCCCGGACCGCGAGGTCGACCGCGTCTACGACGAGCTGCTGTCGTCGGCACACGGCGACCGGGCGCGCAACTACCTCACCGCGGACCGAAGCGCGACCCGGATCGAGTACACGCTCACGGCCGACGCCGACCAGGCGGAGGCGACCGCGGCCGCGAACGCGGTCGCCGAGGACATGCGCCTCGACGCGACGCCGACCGGCACGCTCGTGGTCAACCAGGTGGTGATCGACCGGATCACCGAGTCGGCGATCCGGAGCCTGATCGTCGCGTTCCTGCTGACGGCGGCGTTCCTGATGGTCTCGTACTGGTGGCTGGAGAGCCGGGCCGTCTACGGCCTGATCAACCTCGTCCCGGTGCTCGTCACCGTCGGCCTGCTGGCGGGGTCGATGCGCTACTTCGGGATCCCGCTCACGCCGTTCAACGCGCCGATCCTCTCCGTGTCGATCGGGCTGGGGGTCGACTACACGGTCCACTATATGCACCGCTTCGTCGACGAGTACGAGGCGGGCCGGAGCGTCGAGGAAGCCCTGCTGATCACCTCTCGGGGGACCGGCGGGGCGCTCACGGGGAGCATGCTCACGACCGTCTGCGGGCTCGGAACCCTCTATCTCGCGCTGATCCCGCTGGTCGCTGAGTTCGGGGTCCTGCTCGCGCTCGGGGTGTTCTACGCCTACCTCGCGTCGATCTTCGTGCTCCCCTCCGTCATCGTGGTCTGGGACCGCACCGCCTCGCTGGCCGCGCCGGTCGCGAACGCCGTGACGCGCTGACCCAACGGGAATCCGCGGACACTGAGCCGCCCCCGCTCCGTGGCCCCCTCAGAGCTCGCTGGCGAGGTAGGCCTCGATCTCGCGGACGGTCCCGGCGTCGAACGTCCAGTAGCCGTCCCACACGTTCCGCTCGCGCTCGATCGCGACGAGGCCGACGTGGTCGTCTCGGTCGTCGGGGTCGTCCGGCGTGAACACCACGAACCACGACCGCCGGTACTCGTAGGAGTCGCCGGCGTGGACCGTCACGGGGAGTTCGTGGACGTCCGCCCAGTCGTCGCGGCCGTAGACGTGGACGTCGACCGCCGTTTCGCCCAGGGACCGATAGACCTCGTTGGTCCCGCGCTCGTCCTGCAGGCGGGACAGTCGCTGGAACGACGACCGGAGCGTTCCCGCCCCGGCCTCGTAGGCAGTGCGCTCGATCACGCGCGACATCACGATCAGCAGGAGCTTCTCCTTGTTCGAGGCGGGGTAGCCGCGGACGGTGAACGCGAAGTCGTCGAGCCCCTCGAACACGTCCGGGAGGTCTATCTCCGTCAGCTTCCGGGCTCCCGTCTTGAACAGATCCGAGTTGATCAGCAGGACCGAGTCCATCAGCGCCGACAGCGGAGAGCGGGCGATTATCTCTCCGTCCTCGACGAGCGCGACCAGGTCCTCCGCTTCCCCTTCCATTTCGACGTCTTCGACGGGGACCGGCTGCGTGTCGAGGAGGTCGCCGAGGAGGTTCCGCACGGCGTCCGGGGACGACCGGTTGACGAGCAACAGCGACCGCTCGGGTGCGTCGGCCCGTTCGATGAACTCCCGGAGCGAATCGGCCATCGTGTTTACGACCAGTTGCGACGGCAAAAAGACAAGTGTTCCGGCCAGCACTCGTCCGTCTGCGATGCTCCGTCGAGTGAGGCCGTACCAAACAGCTACTAACCTCGATCCCGTACCGCGACACAGTGAGTCCAGACGATCCGGTTCCCCCGGCGATCCTTCGGGACGTGCTCGACGGGCTTTCGTACTGCCTGGCGGTCGTCGACGAGGACGGGCGCATCGTGGACCTGAACGAGGATTGGCGATCGTTCGCCGCGAACGCGGACGTCCCGCTCGCCGGCGCTGGCGACGACGCCGCGGACGGCCCGGCGTACCTCGACACGCTGCGGACGAGCGACGACCCGCACGCCGCCCGCGTCGCGGAGTCGGTCGTCACGGCGCTGGAGTCCGGCACCCAACCGCCGACGGTGCGGTACCCCTACACCGAGGGCGACGGCGCCCACGCGCGGTCGGTCCGCGTGATCCCGATCCAGCGCGACGGCCAGCGGTACGCAGTCGTCGTCCACGCCGACGTCGACGAGGACGTGCGCGCGGCCGCGGACCTCCGACTGAAGGAGCGCGCGATGGACGAGGCGCCGGTGGGGATCACCATCGCCGACCCGGACCGCCCGGACTACCCGATCATCTACGCGAACGAGGCGTTCGAGCGCATCACGGGGTACTCCGTGCCCGAGGTGCTCGGGCGGAACTGCCGGTTCCTCCAGAACGACAACAGCGACGAGTCGTCGATCGCCGAGATGCGCGAGGCGGTCAACGAGGAGGAGTTCGTCTCCGTCGAACTGATAAACGAGCGCAAGGACGGCGAGGAGTTCTGGAACCGGGTCACCATCGCGCCGCTTTTCGACGAGGACGGCGAGCTCACCCACTACGTCGGCTTTCAGGAGGACGTGACCGACCGCCACGAGACGGCGCTCGAACTGGAGCGGGAGCGCGACCGCCTGGCCCTGCTCAACCAGGTGGTCCGGCACGACATCCGCAACGACATGGCGGTCGCGCTGGGCTGGGGGGAGACGCTGACGGACCAGGTCGAGGGGGAGCGCCGCGACGCGCTCGAGCGCGTCCTCGACGCGGCGACCCACGCCAAGGACCTGACGACCGCGGTCGCCGACATCGAGCGCGTCTTCGCCGGCGAGGACCCCGAACTGGAGCCCACGCCGCTGGCGCCGGTGCTCCGCGAGGAGATCGGGCGGGTCAACTCCAGTTTCGACTTCCGCGCGGAGTCGGTGACGATCCGCGGCGGCGACGACCTCCCCGACGGCATCCGGGTCGAGGCAAGCTCGCTGCTCTCGTCGGTGTTCGGAAACCTGCTCGACAACGCCGTCTTCCACAACGACGGCGACCACCCCGAGATCACCGTCTCGATCGAGGAGCACGACGAGTCGGTCGTCGTCCACATCGCCGACGACGGTCCCGGCGTTCCCGACGACCGCAAGCGCGAGGTGTTCGGCCGCGGCGAGAAGGGGCTCGAAAGCGCCGGGAGCGGGCTCGGTCTCTACCTCGTCGACCAGCTCGTGCGGTCGTACGGCGGCTCCGTCTGGGTCGAGGACAACGACCCCCGCGGCGCGGTCTTCTGCGTCGAACTGCAGCGAGCCGACTGAGCGCAGGTCGCCCTCGCCAGACGGCACCCCCTCGCGCGTTCCGCCGGCGCCGAGGCTACCGTTCCGGCGGCGCTTCGGGACCGCCGGAGCGGTCCTCGCCGCTTCCCCCGGCATCGGTCTCGGCCCGCCCGCCGTGTTCCTCGTGGAACCGTTCCACCAGCGTCCGCGTTGCGCGCTTCCGCTCCCCCGCCGGCACGAAGACGAACGGGATCGGCACGTCGAAGGCGCGCTCGCCGTAGAGTCCCCAGTCGCCGACCGACCGTGTCGTGCCGCCGTACGCGATGGGGATGTCGCGGAGCTCCCCCGGCTCGTACTCCGGCACGTAGGAGCGCTCGATCCACACCTCGTGGGTCGGCATGCCGATCTCCGCGGCGACGAGCCCCTCGAGGCGGTCGTCGTTGCTCACCAGCCACTCGCCGAAGGCGTCGAGGTCGGCGTCGACGCGGTCGGCGTACGCGATCCGGTGTTTCCAGCAGGTCTTGGGGAACCGGCGCGCCCGGAAGCGGTCGTAGAGGTCCGCGAGCCGCCCCTCGGGGGCCTCGTCGGCGGCGTGGCGCAGCCGCTCCATCAGGGTGTTGTCGTCGACGTGGTCGTCCAGCACTCCGTCGATCGTGACCGGGGGAGCGTCCCGGAGGTCGGCCAGTTCCTCCAGCATCGCCCGGAGGAGGACGTTCGCGTACACCGACTTGTGGTGCTGAGTCACCCACATGTACAGCGCGATTCGCCCCTCGAGGTAGTTGCCGATGGTCGAGAGCGCCTTCTCGGAGAGCGCCAGCCCCTCCTCGGGGTGGGCGGTGTAGGCGCTCACCATCCGGTCGGTGTCGAAGCTCAACACGTCCGCGCCCGTCATCCGGTTGTCGCGGGTGATGTAGTCGAGCCGGTCCACGTCGATGGGCGAGTGGAGCAGCTGCGCGCCGAGCCCGTACTGCCACGGCCCGCCGCGCTCGTAGACGAGGCTGTAGCCGAGCACGTAGCCGCACACCTCCATCGGGTCCACCTCCAGCGCGCGGAGGGCGTCGCCGTACTCCCGCAAGACGATCAGACAGCCCAGCAGCTCGTGGGTGCTGGCCGCACGCAGGGGGCCGTCTCGCAGCCCGGCCTCCTCGAACGCGGCCACGAGCCCGCGGGTATCGAGCCGGTCGTACAGCTCGGACCGGTCCAGAAACCCCTCGGCGAGGTGCGAGAAGGGCGGATGGCCGATGTCGTGGAGCAGGCACGCGCACGCGAGCGTGCGCTGGATCTCGTCCAGCTCCTCGGCGCTCGCGTTTCGGGTGAAGTACGGCTGCGTGCGAAGGTTCTCGAAGACGGTGCGTCCGAGGTGGTAGACGCCGAGGCTGTGTTCGAAGCGCGTATGGTTCGCGCCGGGGTAGACGAGGTGCGTCGCCGACAGCTGGCGGACGTACCGCAGTCGCTGGAACGGGCGCGTGTCGACGATGCGGTCGACGACCGCGTCCGACAGCTCGATGTAGCCGTGGACGGGGTCCTTGATGGTTGTCGTGGACATGGTGGAAACGGCGCGGCCGCGACCGCCGGCGGCGTCTCTCGGCCATCCGGAGGTCGCGGTCGGTCCGGGATTGCGATCACTGCGACCGCTGGGCGGGAGGGTCTTTCGGTCGCGCCGGGGCTACCGGCGGCCGCGGCGGCCCGACCTCTCGCGTTACTCGTCCCGCAGGCGGTCGGGCGTCAGCGGCGTGTCCGGGTTCCCGCACCGCTCGCGGCCGCAGACGCCGGCGTCCGCTCCCGCGCGCTCGACGCCAGGGGAGAGCCCGCCGATCTCCCAGTCCGGCTCGTGGCCGGTCTCGCGGCGGTGCCGCGCGACGTGTTCGCGGGCGGGTCGGAGGGTTTCGAACCGCTCACGGAGGTCGCAGTCCGGGCAGGTCACGGTGACGCCGCGGTCGGTCATGAGTGATCAGTCCGATTCGGGCGGACAAAACGCCGTCGGCTCCGCTTCGAAATCGTGGAGGGGACCGTCGCGAACCCCGTATCAGCCCGCGTGCTCGTCGTCCGGCTCCTCGTCGCTCGCCGCCTCCAGCACCGTCTGCCGCTCGGGGAAGTACGCCGGAGCGTCGCGGTCGGCCTCGAACGCGGCCACGCGCTCCAGCGCCTCGCGGCCGTCCGCGGCCTCCGCCGCCAGTTCGTCCGCGAGTTCCTCGTACGCGGCCGCCAGGTCGCGGAACGTGGCGATGCGCGCCTGCTTCGCCTCCACGAGCGACTGCTTCCGCTCGATCTCCCGCTCCAGGTCCGCGAGCGGGTCCTCCGCGGGCGCGGCGTCCGGACTCGGCTCGGGGGGCGTCGCGGTCGGGGCGTCCGGGCGGTCGGCGCTGCCCGTCTCCGCCTCGTCGACGCGCTCGCGGAACGAGTCGAGCAAGTCGTCCACCTCGTCCAGCAGCTCCTCCGCCTCCGCGGTCATGGTGTCGACCGACCCCGACAACAGGCCCGCTTGCGTCCGACAGTAGTCGACGAACTCCTCGACCGAGAGGTCGGGGCCGTCCTCGCTCATACATCCCCGTCCGCGGCGACGCCCGAAGGGTCTTCGGGGATCGTCCCCGCCGAAGCAGTATTTAAACCACGGTTTCTGTCGGCGACCGCGGGTCGGGGAACGGGACTCCCGAAACGCCTCTGTGTCTGTGTCTCAACCCCGAGAGAAGACGATCAGGGTTGTTCATCCGAGTCCCATGTGTGCGTGTCACACGATGGATTTATATACTCCTGTCACCTAACTATGAGTGAAGCAAACCACTGAAAGGCACATCGTTTATTTTTGTGTCTTTCGGCCCGGCGCCCTCCAGCCCATTCACAATGAGTACACCCACCTTCCGCACCCACCAGGGTACCGAGACGGACGAGCGAGACCGAACCGAGAACGCGGCCGCGGAGCGAACGGACGAGCACGCGGACGAGACCGAAAGCCAGCGCCAGCTGACCTGTCCCGAGTGTGGCGGCCAGCTCGCATCCGACACCGAGCACGGCGAGACGGTCTGTGCCGACTGCGGCCTCGTCGTCGACGACGACGAGATCGACCGCGGGCCGGAGTGGCGCGCGTTCGACTCCAATGAGCGCGACAGCAAGTCGCGCGTCGGCGCCCCGACGACGAACATGATGCACGACAAGGGGCTCTCGACGAACATCGGCTGGCAGGACAAGGACGCCTACGGCAACAGCCTCTCGTCGAGCCAGCGCCAGAAGATGCAGCGGCTGCGCACGTGGAACGAGCGGTTCCGCACCCGAGATTCGAAGGAGCGCAACCTGAAGCAGGCGCTCGGCGAGATCGAGCGGATGGCCTCCGCGCTCGGCCTCCCGGACAACGTCCGCGAGACCGCCTCCGTCATCTACCGACAGGCACTCGAGCAGGACATGCTCCCGGGCCGCTCCATCGAGGGGATGGCGACCGCGAGCCTGCAGGCCGCCGCCCGCATGGAGCAGGTGCCGCGCTCGATCGACGAGATCGCGGCCGTCAGCCGCGTCGACGCCGAGGAGTTCAAGCGCGCGTACCGCTACATCAACCGCGAGCTCAAACTCGAGATCAAGCCGGCCGACCCGGTCCAGTACGTCCCCCGGTTCGCGTCCGACCTCGACGTGCCGGACGAGACCGAGCGGCTCGCCCGCGAACTGCTCGAGGACGCCAAGAAGCAGAACGTCCACTCCGGCAAGTCGCCGGTGGGGCTCGCCGCGGCCGCGCTGTACGCCGCCGGCATGCTCACCAACCTCGACGTGACGCAGGCGGAGGTCAGCGAGGTGACCGACATGAGCGAGGTCACCATCCGTAACCGGTACCAGGAACTGCTCGAGGCGCAGGAGGCGACCTCCCCGGTCTTCGGCGGCGAGGCGGCCGAGGCCTGACGACGCGGTCCGCCTCCGTCGACCGCTTTCCCGGATCCGCACGATGCGATTTCCGAGCGTTCTCCGACCCGGGGACTCGCGTTCAGCCTTCGAACCGTTGACTGAACCCGAACGCGCACGTAACCCCCGTTATTTCTTAAGTAATCCTTATCAGCATCTGCGAGAGAGGCTGACGGAGCGATCAGTTTCATGACGGACATCGAGGATTCGGCTGCGGCGCGCGCGGAGATCTACCGGCTGGCCGACGACGAGGACCTCGACGCCGACGAGACGGTCCGGCGCGTGATAGCGGTGGCACGCGAGCACCTCGGCGTCGACAACTCCCACGTCACGCGGATCGATCCGGATAGCGACTACTGGGTCGCGACCGAGAGCACGGACCCGCCCGACGGCGACTACCCCGCGGGCGTCGTCCGCAGCTACGAGGAGTCCTACTGCAAGCGGACGATCGAGCGCGGCGAGACGGTCGCGCTCCATCACGCGGCCGAACAGGGGTGGGCGGGCGAGCGCGCCTACGAGGTGCACGGCCTCGAGACGTACCTCGGCGTCCCCTTCGAGACGACCCAGGACGAGCTCGGCACGATCTGTTTCGTCTCGTCGGCGCCGCGCGACCGTCCCTTCTCCGACGCCGAGGTGACGTTCGCGGAGCTCGTCGCCCGGATCGTCAGACACGAGATGGAATGGGAGCGGGCCGAGACGCGGATCGAGCGGCTGGAGTCGTTCGCGGGCGTGATCGCTCACGACCTCCGAAACCCGCTCGCGGTGGCGCTGGGACGGGTCGACATCGAGCGGGAGGGGAACGACTCCGAGCACCTCTCGACCGCGGCGCGTGCGCTCGACCGGATCGACGAGCTCGTGTCCGACCTGCTCACGCTGGCGCGGCAGGGCCACGAGGTCCAGGACACCCAGGTCGTCTCGCTGGGCGCGACCGCGCGGGCGGCGTGGGAAGCGGTCGACACCGCCGACGCCACGCTGTCGGTCGAGGCGGACCTGAAGCTTCGGGCCGACCGGAGCCGGCTCCTCCAGCTGTTCGAGAACCTGTTCCGCAACTGCGTCGAACACGCCGGCGCGGACGTGCGGGTTCGCGTCGGCCCGCTCGCCGAGGAGCCGGGCTTTTACGTCGCCGACGACGGCCCCGGTATCCCGGCCGACCAGCGGGACGGGTTCTTCGAGTCGGCCGTCTCACGGGAAGGGGAACTGCGGCTCGGAACCGGGATCGTCGCCGCGATCGCGGACGCCCACGGCTGGGAGCCGTCGGTGACGGCGGCCGCGGACGGCGGCGCCCGGATCGAGGTCCGGGGCGTGGTCGTCGACCACCCCGTCTGACGGCGTCGCTCTTCGGCCCCTTCACGACCGCCGAACCGGGGGTTCGACGAACGACGTGAATCGGTGGCCGGAACCGGCCGAAATACCCCCTCGACGGTCGTCGATCCGTCGGGAACGGATAAACGGTGTTAAGTTGGGGGAGTGTCGACGGATAACGTAGACCGAGGCACGTGCTCGGAGGTCGGAACACATGTCAGAAGAATATGACCTAGTTATCGTCGGCGGTGGGATAAGCGGCGCGTCGCTGCTGTACACCGCGGCGAAGTTTACGGACATCGAACGGATCGCGCTGGTCGAGAAGGAGGAGGAGATCGCGGCGATCAACTCCCATCACACGAACAACTCCCAGACGCTTCACTTCGGCGACATCGAGACGAACTACACGCTGGAGAAGGCGGAGGATGTCAAGGAGGGGGCGGAGCTGCTCGCGGGCTACCTGGAGAACGTCGACCCCGACCGCGAGATGCACAGCAAGCGGAGCAAGATGGTGCTGGGCGTCGGCGACGAGGAGGTCCGCAGTCTCGAAAAGCGGTACCACGACGACGGCTTCGGCGACCTCTATCCGAAGCTCCGCCCGATCGGTCGCGACGAGATCGAGGACCTGGAGCCGAAGGTGGTGGAGGGACGCGACCCGAACACCGACATGCTCGCGCTCCAGACGCCGGACGGCTACGTCGTCGACTACGGGATGACCTCCCAGTCGTTCGTCGACGAGGCCCGCGAGGAGGACGGCGTCGACGTGCTGACGGGCACGAAGGTGACGGACATCACCGAGCAGACGGACGACTTCCGGATCGAGACGGACGCCGGCCTGCTGTACGCCGACACGACGGTCGTCGCCGCCGGCTCCCACAGCCTCCAGATCGCCCAGGAAATGGGGTACGGCGAGCACCTCTCGCTGCTCCCCGTCGCTGGCAGTTTCTTCCTCGCGGACGACTTCCTGAACGGGAAGGTGTACACCCTCCAGATGAAGAAGCTCCCGTTCGCGGCGGTCCACGGCGACGCGGACGTCCACGACGGCTCGATCACGCGCTTCGGCCCAACCGCGAAGGTCGTCCCGACGCTCGAACGCGGCCGGATCTCGACCGTGAGCGACTTCTTCGACGTGTTCGGGCTCCGCCCCGCGGCGGCGCTCAGCTACGCCAACATCCTCGCGGACCGCATCCTGCTTCCCTACGTGCTCCGGAACCTCGTGTACGACGTGCCCGAGGTCGGCAAGCGCGCGTTCCTCCCCGAGGTCCAGAAGGTCGTCCCGACCGCGGAGCTCGAGGACATCGACCGCGCGAAGGGCTACGGCGGCGTCCGCCCGCAGATCGTCGACACCGAGCGCAAGTCGCTCGACATGGGCGAGGCGAAGCTCACCGGCGACGACGTCATCTTCAACATCACGCCCTCGCCGGGCGCCTCGACGTGTCTGAAGAACGCGATGCGCGACACTCACCAGGTCATCGACTTCCTCGACGAGGAGTACGCCTTCGACGAGGAGGCGTTCCGCGAGGAGACGATCGGTCAGTTCCCGCGGCTCGAGGACTGAGCCGACCGCTTCCCCCTCAGTACCCCAGCCGTTCGCGAACGAGGACGACGGTGGTCCGCCCTTCCTCGAGTTCCTGCCGGAAGATCAGCTGCTTCGCGACGGCGCTTTCGACGCCGTAGGCGTCCTTCGCGCGCTCGTTCTCCAGGGGATAGGCGACCGACTCGAGGCGGTCGAGCGCGGCGTCGAGGTCGTCGACGATCTTGTTCACGCCGCTGACGATGACGACGTTGTCGGCGGCGAAGGGGTAGGCGCCGATCCGGCTCCCCGAGCGGTCGGCCGCGACCAGCTCGCCGGTCTCGGCGATCGCGTTGACGCTCCCGAGGAAGTAGTCGGCGGTCTGCGCCTCGCGGCGCGCGGCCTGTCGCTCCGCGTCGTCGTCGATGCTCCAGATCCGGTCGGGGAGGCTCTCCCACTCGTGGTCGCTCTCGCTCAGGTACTCCGCGAACCCGATCTCTTCGAGGGTCGTCGAGTGGCCGTTCATCACCGAGGCGCCCGCCGGAACCCGCGACTGGACGGCTTCGAGCGCGTCCGCGGCGCTGTCGACCACGGCGACCTCGAAGCCGTTGGCCTCGAGATTCGCGACGGTCTCCGCGATGGTCTCGTCGTCGGGCTGGTCGTCGAGCGACTCGTCGATCTGAGCGTCGTCTGCGTAATCGGCTTTCTGAGACATGTGGATAGATGGGACTGCGTTGCGCACCGATCGCTAGGAAAGGCGGACGCATAAGCGCTCGCGGACATCGGTGTCGGGTAGTGATCCGCGTGTTACCGGCGCCGACGGGGTCGGGGTTGGGGCTGGGATCGGGTGAGTCGGCGGACCGAGGGACCGCCGCGCGCTACGCGTGCTCGATGTGTACGCGCCACTCCCCCTCGTCGACCCGTTCCGTCCGGTAGCTGAACCCGCGGTCGTCCAGCACGTCGTACAGCGGTTCCGGCTCGAAGGAGTTGACGAGCGTCAGCGACTCG
Organism: Haloparvum alkalitolerans; assembly: GCF_050122995.1. GTDB lineage: Archaea > Halobacteriota > Halobacteria > Halobacteriales > Haloferacaceae > Haloparvum > Haloparvum alkalitolerans. The sequence continues at coordinate 80,473 of NZ_JBNLIA010000005.1, read as the reverse complement.
CCGGGCGGGAGCTCCTCCAGCGCCTCCTCGATGAGCGGGAACGGCGGTCCCTCGTGTTTGCGCACGTCCAGCACCTCCGTCGCGGGGTCGGAGTCGTCGGTCGTGGACATCACGCCGACGTAGGGGCCCCGGGCTCCTCCGGGTTGCCACGAACACGTTCGGGACTCAGAAGGGCGCGGAGGAGGCGCCGGAGCCGCCGTCCTCGCGGGTGCCCGTCTCCGACTCGTCGGCGCCCGACGCGGTCGGCGACTCCTCGTCGACCGCGACCTCGCCCGTCTCCAGGTATCGCTCCTCCAGCCCGGCCAGTTTCTCGTTGGTCGCCTCGCTGTGCTGATGCATCGGGGCGACGCGGACCGAGACGAGCCGGTACTCCGATTCGCTCGCGTTCCACGCGCGGAAGATCCCGGTCACCAGCGTCCCGCTCTGGGGACAGAAGGCGGTCGTCGGCGTGAACTCCACGCGGAGCACGTCCGGGGCCACGTCGTCGACCGCGTATCGCAGGCCGGCGTCGGGATGCCGGGTGTCGCGGTTGAGCTGTGCGAGGTTGTAGCCGAAGGTGGCGTCGTAGACGCCGAACTCCTCGAACCGCTCCCGGGAGGCGGCGTGGACCGCGAGGTGGTCGTCGCCGGTCAACACCTCGTGGCCGTCCAGGAACGCTCCCGGTTCGGGAAGGTGCTCGGGGACGTACGCGCCCTCCTCGTCGAAGACGTCGTCGTCCGCGTCGCCGCCGCGGAGCCAGTTCACGGCTCGGCCCTCCAGATGGCGGTGACGACCACCTTGCCGCTTTTGCCGCGCCCGTCGCTCCCGCCGTCGTCCGCCTGCTCGACCGTTTCGAAGACGTAGCCTCGGTCCGAGAGTTTCGGATAGAGGTGCTGGGGCGCGCGGTCGTTGCGCTGGATCAGGACCGTCTCGTCGTCCAGCTCCGCCAGCCGTTCGAGCGTTTGCGAGAGCGGCTTCGGCGGGCCGAGTTCCCGCACGTCGAGCGTCTCCGTGGGGCGGTGCGTCGGCGCGTTTTCGAAGTCGGCGTCCAGTCGGGGCATCGGGCGACGCTACGGACCGCGATCCCCCGGAGCTTCCCCCGAACGTGTTCGGAGCACTTGCCGTCTCAGAGAGACACCGGGGGTAGATTCGTTGCGCTTCTACGGGCGAAGCAGGCCGAGTGCCTCGGGGCTTGCCCCCGAGGTGGTTCACAGTGTTCGGTATCCCCGTCCGCAACAGAATCGTCGAAGCCCGAGTATATCTCAACACAGGGTATTACTCTCGAGTCTAGAGGTGACTTTATGTATCCTCGACAGGACATCTGGATATGGTTCGAGTAACATGTGAGGATGCTGGCGGGAACTGTGGTACTGTCTTCGAGGACATCGATGAATTGGACATCGGGAAGAAGTGCCCCATCTGCAATGAGTATCTGGATACGAGTGCCAGAAAACTGCTGAAGAAACACAGTTAGAGAACACTCAGATCCGCGACCGATCCGGTTTCCTGTCCTATAACTGACATTCAGTTAGTGATCGCCGATAGCGCGTGCCCCACGTCGAACGCTTCGGCTGTGAAGTGTCCTCGACTGGTGGGACGTTCAAAAAGCCCCGAAACGTGGAGGCCCGTTCGCGGCGCCCGCCTCAGTCGTCCGCTCGCGGCGCGAGCACGACCAGCGCGGTCGCGTCGGTGCGCGCGAGCGGCGAGACGTCGGTCTCGCCGGGGAACCGGACGAACTCGCCCGCCGCGAGGGCGACCGTCTCGTCGTTCAACTCGAGCGCGATCTCCCCGTCGAGGACGTGAATGAGGACGTCCCGTCCGGGGTGGTCGTGCGTCGGGACGCGCTCGTCGGCCGCCAGCGACAGCCTGACGGTCCGCGGCTCGGCGTCGGGGAAGACGGTCGCGTGCGGCGTCGCCTCCAGCTCTTCGAGCGAGGCCGTCTCGTAGTCGGCCGTCCGTCCGTCCGCGGCCGTCTCCTCGTCCTCGGTCGGCGTCGCGTCCGGCACGGTCACGCCTCCTTCGGCAGGTCCGCGACGAACCGCTCCGGCCCCTCCTGTTCCACCTCGTAGCCCTCCTCGTCGAACTCCGGGATCTCCGCCGCCATCTCGTAGTAGAGCGGCTGCGGGTCGTGGTCGTTCACGATGGTCAGCGACTCGCCCGGCTCCAGCGCGTGGAACGCCTCGTGGATCCGGTCGTGTCTGTTCACCGGCGGAATCTCGCGGACGTCTAGCGTCGTCATGCACTCGAGGGTTGTGGGCCCCCGAGCATCCGCCTTGAGCCGAACACGTTCGCCCGTACACCGAGGCGCGTGGCGCCCTTGGCTCCGAACATGAGCACGGTTCCCGGCGACCTCTCGACGGACGTGCAGCCACCGCTCGCGATCCCGGTCCGCCACTTCCTCGTGGGGCTGGGGTTCCTGTTCGCGGGGACGGCTGCGGGGCTGTGGGTCGCAGTCGGCGCCGCCCCGCCGTTCGCCCGCGTCGCGACCGCGCACCTGCTGCTGGTCGGCTGGGTGGCGGTAACGATCCTCGGCGCGGTCACGCAGTTCGTCCCCGTGTGGTCCGGCCTCCGACTCCACTCCCGGCGGCTGGCGAGCCTGCAACTCCTGCTCGTGGCCGGCGGCGTGCCCGGGTTCGCGGGCGCGCTCTGGCTCGGGCGCCCGGGGGCGGGCGCGCCGTTCGCGCTGGCGATGGTGCTCGGGGTCACGGTCTTCGTCTACAACGTCGCTCGGACGCTGCTCGCGGCCCGACCGTGGGACGTGACGGAGGCGCACTTCGCGCTCGCGCTCGGCTTCTTCGCGACTGCGATGACGCTGGCGACGGCGCTCGCGCTGGACTTCCGGACCACGGTGTTCCCCGTCGCCGGCGTCACGCGCGCGTCGGCGGTCGCGGCCCACGCCACGCTGGCCGTCCTCGGCGGCGTCCTGACGACGGTCGCCGGCGCGCTCTATCAGCTCGGACCGATGTTCACGCAGAGCGAGCCGGACGCGTTCGACGACCGGCTCCGCCGCGTCGAGTCCGCCGCGCTCCCGGTCGGAGTCGTCCTGTTGGCCGGCGGGCGGCTGGTCGCGTCGGCCCCGGTGGCGACGGTCGGCGGGGCCTTGGTCGCGGCCGCGGCGGCCGCCCTCGGCTGGTTCCTGCTGCGCCGGGTGCGGCGCGCGACCGGGACCCGGACGCCGATGCTCCCGCGGTACGGCGTCGTCGCGCTCGCGCTGCTGGCGTGGGGGCTGACGGCCGGCGCGGCGTGGGTCCGCGCCGCCGTCCTCGGCGCCTCCGGTCCGGGGGTCCTCGCGCCCGCGCTCAGGTTCGGCACCCCGTCCGTCGGCCCGGTCCTGCTGTTCGCGGCGATCGGCTTCGTCGTGGCGGGGACGCTGTACCACGTCGTCCCGTTCCTGATCTGGGTCCATCGGTACAGCGACCGCGTCGGACTCGAACCGGTCCCGACGATCGACGACCTCACCGGCGAACGGCTCGCGCGGGCGGACCTCGTCGCCACCGTCGGCGGGAGCGCGCTGGTGCTCGCGGCCGCGACCGCCGACCTCGTCGGCGTCGGCGCGCCGTCGATGCTCGCGCTCGCCGGCCTCGCGCTCGCCGCGCTCGGACTCTTGGCGTTCCTCGCGAATCTCCTCCGCGTCGTCGCGGTTCACGCGCCGGACGCCGCGGGGCTCCCGGCGCGGATTCTCCCGATCGGGGGCGGCGACCCGACCGGCGAGGCGACGGACGGTCCGGACCGTGGGGAGTCCTGACCGAAACCGCATCGCGACGGTGCCCCTCGACGGCCGTTCGGTAGTCCACCTCGACGCTCCGCCCCGACGTCGGTCGCGGCAGCTGATCGGCTACGCTCTTCCCCCCTCGTTCGACCTTCTGTGGGTGCGGCCATCGCCCACCCGTGCTCGTCGGCGGACACGAAAACATATCTCATCTGGTTGGATATAGAAAATATACTCAACGTGCTACTTTTTCACCGAGGGGTCAGATCGCGGAATGGGTAGAAATTCCAAAATTTTTACAAGGTCTAAAGATCTCCTGTCACACACGGTGTTCACGACTCACCGTTTGACGTGGCTGATCTCCGTGTATCTGTACGTCTTGAGTTCAGCCGTACCGTTACGGCACCTTTCACCTGCTCGACCCGTGTTTCGTTTCCCTGGGAGACCGTCTTACCCTATATGTCTACGTGAAGATGTATTTGATATATTTGTTGTTTTCCATTCTGAGTATTCTACCGTCTGTCCACTCGGCGTCCGGTCGTTTCACGTCGGTCGTGTGACTGTGAATCCGCTCGCTCGACTGTGCCGTTACGTGCGTATCGCTGTAATGCCCTCTTCGACCGATCGCGTCGCTTCGATGTCGCTCCGATGTTTTGCCAATGTCAAATTGATGTGGGCGGGATTCGGGAGTGCTCTCCGCGTTCCCCTTCGTTTCTATCGCCGGTGCTCTTCCAAATTTTGGGATACTGCTTCGAGAGGAACCTCGTTTCCGTCTTTCTCCGCCGTATTATCACGATCTTTAATTTCTATCGCGGCCGGCCGGGAGGATCGGATCGCGGCTTCCGCTACGGCGTCTGGATGTTCACTTCGATGACGTTTGCGACGTCGAGGATTCGTTCCGGCGCCGTGCTCACGAACTCGTCTTCCGGCATCCGGCTCGTCGGTGTCGAGAGGCTGATCGCACCGTAGATCGTGTCCTCGTGGACGATCGGTGCGGCGACCGCGCGGACGCCCGTGATCTGCTCTTCGTCGTTGATCGCGTAGCCGACCTGCCGGACCCGTTCCAGCTCCGCGCGGAGGGTCTCCTCGTCGGTGATCGTGTTCGGCGTCCGCGCGACGAACTGGTAGTCTGCCAGGATCTCGTCTCGCCGTGACTCGTCGAGGTGAGCGAGGATCGCCTTGCTCGCGGCCGAGCAGTGGAGGTTCCGACGAGGATACCCCTTGATCCGCGTGTAGAGATCCTCGCCGACCGCGTCGGGGCCGAACTGTTCGTACAGCAGGATCTCCCGGCCGTGACTCTCCACGACGAGGTGTGCCGCCTCGCCCGTCTCCTGTGCCAGTCTATCGACTTCCGGCTTCCCGACCTGGTACAGTCGCGACGTGGCTCTGACGTACTCCCCGAGCGGGAGCGCGAAGAGCCCGACCTGATACTCGCCGTCCTCGACTCTCACGTACCCCTTTTCCTGCATCGTCGCGAGGTACGTGTGCGTCGTGCCCGGGGAGCGATCGATCTCCTCGGCGATCTCGGTCACCGTCGCTCCTTCCTCATTTCTGAGTATTTTGAGTATGTCAAACGCGATCCCCACGGACTTGATCCGCCTCGGCGAACGATCATCGGTCATGGTTTCTCATGCCGTCGCGATCGGCATAATCTTTGTCATCGTCAAAATTGGCTGTCGACTCGGACGCGGATCCGGTCGGCGGTCCCCGCGTTGTCCGCCGATAATTTTTTGTGTGCCGCTATGGAGATGCCGACAGGCTACAATGAGCCAAGTACAGCTGTCAGACGTCACAAAAGTCTACGACGACGTGCTCGCGGTCGAGGACATCGACCTCACCGTCCGCGACGGCGAGTTCCTCGTGGTCGTCGGTCCCTCCGGGTGCGGGAAGTCGACGACGCTCCGGATGGTCGCGGGGCTGGAGACGATCTCCGGCGGCGAGATCACGATCGGGTCGGAGGTCGTCAACGACGTTCGGCCGCAGGACCGGGATATCGCGATGGTGTTCCAGAACTACGCGCTCTACCCGCACATGACCGTGCGGGAGAACATGTCCTTCGGACTGCGGCTCTCCGGGGAGTACGACGACGCCGAGATCGACGAGCGCGTCGAGGACGCCGCCGACCTCCTCGAGATCCCCGAACTCCTCGACCAGTACCCGAAGCAACTGTCCGGCGGACAACAGCAGCGGGTCGCGCTCGGTCGCTCGATCGTCCGGGACCCGGAGGTCTTCCTGATGGACGAGCCGCTGTCGAACCTCGACGCGAAGCTCCGCTCGCAGATGCGGACGGAGCTCCAGCGGCTCCACGAGGAGCTCGGGGTCACGACGATCTACGTCACGCACGACCAGACCGAGGCGATGACGATGGGCGACCGGATCGCGATCCTCAACGAGGGCGAGCTCCAGCAGATCGCGGAACCGGAGGTCTGCTACGGCGAGCCGAACAACCGGTTCGTCGCCGGGTTCATCGGCTCTCCCAGCATGAACTTCTTCGAGGTCGACGTGGAGTCAACCCCCGGGGGCATCTCCGTCACGGGGGACAGCTTCGAGACGGACCTCGACGTGTCGCTGCCGCCGGGCCGATACACGCTCGGCGTTCGCCCCGAGGACCTGTATCCGGCCGACGGGGCCGGTCGGATCCCCGCGGACGTCGACGTCGTCGAACCCATGGGCGCGGACAACTACCTCTACCTCACTCCGCCTACCGACGACGGCGGGGAGACGGAGATCATCGCCCGCGTCGACAACGAGTTCCGACCCGACCCCGGCGAGCGAGTCATGCTCGATTTCGACGTCGCGGACGTCCACTTCTTCGACGAGACGGGCGACCGGGTACCGACCGAGACGGCCGCGGAGCACGCGACGTGAGGACGGTCCAATGATCCACGAGACCATCGGTACGAACGAGTGGGAATGGGCTGGCAAACCGTACGCGGCGATCAAGGATGTCGGTCGGCAGGACGGTTCCATCCTCGTCGTTCCCGTCGGGAGCGTGGAACAGCACGGACACCACCTGCCCGTGATCACCGACACGCTCCTCGTGGAGGCGATGGTCCACGGAGCGGCGGAGTCGCTGCGGGACGACGTGCCGATCCTCGTCACGCCGCCGGTCTGGAGCGGCTTCTCGCCGCATCACCTCTCGTTCGGCGGCACGCTCTCGCTCGAGTTCGAGCACCTCAGGCAGACCCTGGAGGACATCGGCCGGACGGGGCTCGAGAACGGCTTCGACGCCGTCTGCTTCGTGAACGGGCACGGCGGGAACGCCGCCCTCATCGACGCGCTCGTGAGCACGCTCGGGAAGACGACGGACGCGGAGGTGCTCGGGACGACGTACTTCCAGCTCGCGGCGTCGGAGATCGCGGCCCTCCGCGACAGCGATCCGGGAGGCATGGCCCACGGCGGCGAGTACGAGACGTCGCTCATGCTCTACCTCCGTCCCGACCTGGTCGTGGACGCGATGATCGAGGAGGGGACGCGCTGGGACGAACACTACGAGTGGGGCGGCGGGGACCTCCTCGAGGGCGGCCAGCTCTCGGTCTACCGCGAGTTCGAGGAGTACTCGGACACGGGGGACATCGGCGCCCCGGAACTCGCCAGCGCGGAGAAGGGCGAGCGCATCCACGACATCGTGACCGACGAGCTCGGCGCCATGTTCACGGCCATCCACGAGCACAACCGATGAATCGGCGTCGCGGCGGGCGAACCGTTGTGACTACCCAAAGATATTAATAACCGCAAGTGAATGTCTAGCGCAGATGTCGACCGACAAGATTAGCGACACTGACGGGAGCATCGATCGGCGAAAAGTCCTCGAGGCGATGGGTGGCGGCGGAATCATCGCGTTGGCGGGCTGTCTCGGTGACGACGGCGGCTCCGGGGGCGGAGACGGCACCGAAGGCGGGAGCGGCGGCGGCAGCGACGACGGACGGACGATCCAGTTCCTGACGATGGGCGTCGGGGACAACATCGAGTCGTTCTTCGAGGAGAACAACGCGCAGTTCGAGGAGGAACACGACGTCACCCTCGAGTTCACCAGCGTCACCTGGGACAACGCCCAGCAGACGGTGAACAACCGCGTCGACGGGGGCGAGGCGCCCGACGTCGCTCGCTGGCCGGCCCGGTGGATCCCCCAGCTCGTCGGCAAGGGCGAGCTCGAACCGATCGACGAGCTCATGGAGGGCGACTTCGGCGACCGCTTCTACCAGGGCATGGCGGACGGCTGCATGTATCAGGGGTCCTACTACGGGGCGCCGTGGGCCGCGTCGAACAAGTGCCTCTACTACAACAAGGACGTGTTCGAGGCGGCCGGGCTCGACCCCGAGGACCCTCAGCTCGACACCTGGGAGGACATGATCGCGGCCGGCGAGCAGATCCGCGACGAGACCGACACGCCCGCGCTCGGGCTCGCGGGAGCTGACGCCATCGAGACGGGCTCGCAGTACTACCACTACCACTGGTCGCACGGCGCCGACCTGATCGACGACGAGGGGCGGCCGGTCGTGAACTCCGACGAGGGAGTCGAGGCGCTCGGGCTCTACTCCGACCTGCATCAGGAGTACGGGATCACCCAGCCCTCGCCGCTCTCGTCGACCCGACAGGACATCCGTCAGCTGTTCGAGTCCGGCGAGCTCGGCATGGTCATCGCTCACGTTTACACCGGGATCAACATCGACGCCGCGAAGGAGAACGACGAGGTCGACTTCGACTACGGGATCGTCCAGGTGCCGGCCGGCCCGGAGGGGCGGTACAGCCTGAACACGATCGACGCCGTCTCGATCTTCGCACAGACCGAGGTCAAGGACCTGGCGGAGGACCTCCTCAGGTTCTACCTCGAGCCGGACCGTCACTTCGAGTACGCGACGAACAAGGGGTTCATGCCGACCGTCGAGGAGGTCGGGGAACGCGACTACTTCCAGGAGTCGTCGAACTGGGCCCCCTACATCGAGGCCGGGCAGTACGCCCGCGCGCGGCCGAAGCTCTCGAACTTCAACGAGTTCAATAACCGCATGGTCCAGGCGATCCAGGAGGCCCTCGGCGGACAGAAGTCCCCGCAGAAGGCGCTCAACGACGCGCAGTCCGACCTCGAAGACGCGATGGAGTGATCCACACGAATGGGCACCGCAGAGGAGTACGCCGAGACGCCGGCCGGTTCGCGCCTCGAGCGGGGGGTCGACTACCTCCGCCACAACAGCCGCGCGTACCTGCTGATCGCCCCCGCGGCGATCTTCCTGCTGAGCGTCGTCGGCTATCCCATCATCGAGACGTTCCGGCTGTCGCTGTATGAATCGCCCGCCGACTCGTCGGTCGAGACGTACGTCGGGTTCCAACACTACGTCGAGATACTCGGCAGCGACATCTTCTACCAGCTCCTCTGGCAGACCGGCCGCTGGGTCGTCGTCGGGGTCGCGGGGAAGACGCTGTTGGGCCTGCTGATCGCCGTCCACCTGAAGGGCGACATCAAGGGCCGGAAGTTCTTCCGGACGGCGTTCCTGATCCCGTGGGGGATCCCGTACGCCATCTCCGCGGTCGTGTTCCGCTGGATCGAGCACCCGCAGTACGGCTACATCAACGCCGTGCTGCTCAAGCTCGGCGTCGTCGACCAGGGCGTCGGCATCCTCGGAAACCCGGACATCGCGTGGCTCGGTGTCGTCGTGGCGGACATCTGGATCGGAACGCCGTTCATGGCGATCATCTTCCTCGCGGGACTCCAGTCCATCCCGGAGGAACTGTACGAGGCGGCCGCGATCGACGGTGCCGAACGCTGGCACCAGTTCCGGTACATCACGCTGCCCCAGCTGAAGTCGGTCATCCTGATCGCCACCCTGCTGTCGACCATCTGGACGTTCGTCAGCTTCGACACCATCTGGACGATGACTCGCGGGGGACCGATCAACACCACGTCCACGCTGGTGATCTGGATCTACCAGGTCGGCCTGGAGAACGGGAACCTCGGCCGCGGCGCCGCGTTCAGCGTCATCGGGTTCCTCTTCCTCCTGGTGTTCGCCATCGTCTACCTGCGCGTCTACACGCACGGAGGTGAGGAGCTATGACGATGGCCGGCCAACAGCGGACGTGGCTCCGCAAGGTCCGCCTGTACGGGATGCTCATCGCGCTGTTGAGCGTCATGATGTTCCCGTTCTACGCGATGTTCTCGAGCACGCTCAAGACCGAGTCGGAGATATTCTCGAGTCCGGCGACGCTCGTGCCCGCGGACCCCACGATCGAGGCGTACCTGCAGGTGTGGAGCCAGACGGACGTGCTCCTGTGGGTCGCCAACAGCTTCCTGATCTCCATCGGCACCGTCGTCCTCACGCTCGCGCTGGCCATCCCGGCCGCGTACTCGTGTGCGCGGAACGACTTCATCGGGAAGCGGACGTTCCTGCTGTCCGTGCTCGTCGTGCAGATGTTCGCCCCGGTCGTGCTCATCGTCGGGCTCTTCGACGTGATCACGACCGTCGGGCTGTTCGACAGCTACCTCGCCGTCATCATCCCCGCGGCGGCGTTCACGCTGCCGTTCAACGTGTGGATGCTGTACGGCTACTTCAAGACGATCCCGGTGTCGCTCGAGGAGTCGGCGCGGATCGACGGTGCCGAACAGCGGCAGATCCTGACGAAGATCGTCTTGCCCCTGACCAAGCCGGCGCTCGTCGCGAGCGTCACCTACACGTTCCTGTACGCGTGGAACCGGCTGCTGTTCGTCCTGACGTTCCTCACGGACGCCGGGAAGTACAACGTCCCACGGGGCGTCTTCTCGATGGTCGGGGCGCTGCAGACGGACTGGCGGATGATGCTGACCGCTTCGGTCATCGGGATCATCCCGCTTCTGATCCTCTTCGCGTTCCTCGAGGAGTACATCGTCTCTGGCATGACCGCCGGCGCGGTGAAGGAGTAGCGACCCCCTCGGGGACGCTCTTCGCGGGCATCGAGAGCCCTCCGGACCGCTCTCCGCGGACGGTTTCCGCGTGACCGGAGTTTTAACTGCCTCGGCGTCGCTGTAGAGCCATGGAGTTTGCCACGTGGGCGTATCCGTGGGACGTGCGCGACGAGGGGGTCGACGCGGTCGCGTCGCGCCTCCGGGAGATCGGGATCGGGGAGCTGAACCTGGCGACGAATTATCACTCGGTGCAGGCCTTCTCCCCGCACAACCCGCAGCGGAAGACGCACTTCGCGCACGCGAGTTCGTACTTCCGGCCCGACGGCGAGTACGGGATGCTCCGACCGCACCCCTACGAGGGGATGGACGAGGACTGGGTCGACGCGATCGCGGCCGCCGCCGGGGACCTCCGGCTGACGTCGTGGACGGTCGGCTGTCACAACTCGCGGCTCGGAATGGCGAACCCCGACGCGACGCTCACGTCGCCGTACGGCGACGACCTGGTCTTCGGACTCTGCCCTTCGAACCCGGCGGTCCGCCGGTATCTGCGCTCGCTCGTCGCGGACCTCGCGTCGCGGGAGGGGTTCGACCGGATCGAGCTGGAGACGTTCGATTACTTCTACGGCACCGGCTTCGGCTGGCACCACCAGAAGATCCACGCCGAGTTGGGGACGCTCGGCGAGTTCCTGTTCGGCCTCTGTTTCTGTGACCACTGCCGGGAGCACGCCGCGGCGAGCGGGGTCGACGTCGAACGGGCGCGCGAGGCGGCCGTGACGGCCCTCGACGACATCGTCGCCGGGCGACTCCCGAGCGACACCGTTCCGGAGCAGTGGCTGCGACGGCACCCCCCCGTCGACGACTACGTGACCGTTCGCCAGGAGACGCTCACGGACCTCTACGCGGACCTGGCGGCGGCCGCGGGGGGGGCGCAACTGGGCTACTACGTCGGGATGCCCGAACCCGGCCGCGAGTGGATGGCTGGCGTCGATCCGACCGCGCTCTCCGAGCACGTCGACTACTTCTGTCTCCCGGCCTACGAGTCGAGCCGCGAGGACGTGCTCCGCGCCTACCGGCTGGTCGACGACCTGGATGCGGACGTTCCGATCCACGTCGGGCTGCTCCCCGGCCATCCCGCGATCGACGACCCGAACACGCTCTCACGCATCGTCGACGGGCTCCGCGAGGAGGGCGTCCCCCGCGTCTCCTTCTACAACTACGGGCTGCTCCCCGACCGGTCGCTGGACTGGATCGAGGCGGCAATTCGGTGAGGAGACGGTAGCTTCTTTTACGGGGCCCCTGCACTGAGTCACATGGAAATCACGGGCGTGACAGCCACGACTGTAGACGTACCGCTGGTCGACCTCGACGAACCGCTCGGCATCGGCCCGTACGTGACGAATCACGGGCAGGTCGACTCGATGGAGCGGGTCCTCGTCGAGGTCGAGACCGACGAGGGGGTCTCCGGCTGGGGCGAGATGCGGACGTTCCTCACCGCCGCGGCGACCGAGTCCGTCATCGAGGACGGGATCGGCCCCCTCATCGAGGGCCAGTCCCCGTTCGAGGTCGAGCGGCTCCGCCGGCAGGTCTTCATCGAGTACACGAACGTCGAGCTGTTCTTCGCCGCCGTCGAGACCGCCTGCTGGGACATCGCCGGCAAGGCGCTCGAGAAGCCCGTCTACGAGCTGCTGGGCGGGTCGACGGCGCCGGAGCAGACGACCGCGATGAACGCGGACGCGGCGGACCGCGAGTCCGGCACCGACCGGGACGTCGAGTTCGCGTTCTGTCTCGGGATCCTTCCGCCCGCCGAGTCGCGCGCGAAGGCCCGCGAGGCGGTCGACGCCGGCTTCTCGGTGCTCAAGACCAAGGCCGGCCGCGACTGGCAACAGGACGTGGCCCGTATCGAGGCCATGCACGACGAGGTCGACGGCGCCCTGGAGTTCCGGCTCGACCCGAACCAGGGCTGGTCGCTCGACCAGGCCGTCCGCGTCGGCGCGGCGCTGGAGGATTCGGGGATCTACCTCCAGTACATGGAGCAGCCGATCCGGGTCAACGCTCACGACTCGCTGGCCACCCTGCGGAAGCGGCTCCGGCAGCCGATCGCGCCGAACGAGGACACCTACATCCCGAACAACCTGCGGTCGCTCGTCGACGCCGGCGCCATGGACGTCGCCGTGCTGGACCTCACGCCCGCGGGCGGGATCAGCGGGCTCCGGCAGCAGGCCTCGATCGTCGAGGACGCGGGCGTCCCGTTCACGCACCACTGCGCGTTCGATCTGGGGATCCGAACCGCGGCCATCCTCCAGGCGGTCCACGGAATTCCGGGCTTCTCGCTCCCGCCGGACACGACCTACTACGCCTGGCAGGACGACGTCATCGCCGACCCCTTCGAGGTCACGGACGGCTGCATGCGCGTCCCCGACGAGCCCGGGCTCGGGGTCGAGATCGACCGGGAAATGGTCGAGCGGTACGAGGTCTAGCGCCGCGCGTTTCCCACCGCGGATCGACCGCGTTCCTCGACGTCCGCCGCTCGCGTCGGAACCTTCTTTATCGCCCCCGCTGATGGTTCAGCCGACATGGTCGAGCTGTCACTAGCGGACCGTCCGGCGATCGTGACCGGCGCATCACGCGGCATCGGGAAGGAGATCGCGGCGGCGTTCGCCGAGGCGGGCGGCGACGTGGCGATCTGCTCGCGGACGTACGAGGACGTCGCGGCCGTCGCGGAGGAGCTCACGGACGCGCACGACGGGCGCGTCGTTCCGGTCGAGTGTGACGTGACCGACGCGGACGCCGTCCGCGACCTCGTCGACACGGCGGTCGAGGAGTTCGGGGACCTCCGCGTCCTCGTCAACAACGCGGGCGGCTCCGTCGAGTCGGCGGACCTGCTCCACCGGTGTAGCGAGGAGGAGTTCGAGTGGATGCTGGAGCTGAACCTGAAGGCCCCCTACCTCCTCGCTCGGGAGGCGCTGCCGGCGATGATCGCCGCCGGCGGCGGGTCGATGGTCCACGTCGGCTCGGTGAACGGGCTCTTCGGGATCGGGCTCGCGGGCTACTCGGAGGCGAAGAGCGGACTCCTCGCGCTGTCGCGGAACATCGCCACCCACTACGGGCAGTACGGGATCCGGTCGAACGTGCTCTCGGCGGGGACGATCGAGACCCAGAACCGCCGCGATGAGATGGAGAGCACGGAGGAGCGGTCGGGCGGGACGAGCGCCCGCGACCGGTGGCTCGACCAGTACCCGCTCGGTCGGTTCGGCCGACCGCGCGAGGTCGCGGACACCGCGCTGTTCCTGGCCAGCGACCGCTCCGGCTTCATCACCGGCGAGAACGTCGTCGTCGACGGGGGTCTGACCGCGGGGCTGCCGCAGTCGTTCGAGAACGAGATCTATCAGGCCGACGAGCCGCCGACCGGTCGATGAGGACGACCGCGGTTCGCCGCGTCTCCAAGTCGCCGCCGCTCGGCGGGGACGTGGCGGGGACGGCGTGGGAGCGCGCGGATCCCGTTCCGATCGACCGGTTCCGCTGGACCGCTCCCGAGCGGCGGCCGTCCACGACCGCGAGAGTGCTGTACGACGACGAGACGCTGTACCTGCACTACGAGGTGGTCGACGGGCACAGCTACGCGACGGCGACGCGGCTGAACGGGCCGGTGTGGGAGGACAGCTGCGTCGAGTTCTTCGCCGCTCCGCGGCCGGCGAGCGGCGACGCGTACGTCAACCTCGAGGTGAACTGCGTCGGGACCTTCCGGCTGGGCTACGGGGCCGGTCGCACGGACCGGGCGCTCGTGGACCCGGAAGCGGCGGGCGACGTCCGGATCCGGAGTTCGATCGACGGCCCCACGAAGGATCCCGAACCCGACGACGAGGGGTGGTGGGTCGCGGCGGCGCTCCCGTTCGAGACCCTGGGCGCCCTCGCCGGCGACGCGGTCGCCCCGGTGTCGGGCGATCGGTGGCGCGCGAACTTCTACCGGATCCGGAAGCGGCCGGAGCCGCTCTACGCGGCGTGGAACCCGGTCGACGCGCCGGAACCGGACTTCCACCGTCCCGCGGAGTTCGGGGAGCTCCGGTTCCGGTGACGGCGGGCCGTCGATCCGGTGCCGTCCGGCCCGGCGGCGCGCTGACGAAAGATACAAGCGGTCGCTGTGAGACACTCGACGTATGCAGGAAGTCAGCACTGACGACGCGCCGGACGCGATCGGACCGTACTCGCAGGGGATCATCGACGACGGCCGGGTCTACGTCTCCGGACAGGGTCCAGTCGACCCGCAGTCCGGCGAGGTCGTCTCCGAGGACGTGAGCGAACAGACCGCACGGACGCTGGAGAACGTCGCCGCGATCCTCGAGGCGGCGGGTACGTCGCTGGAGAACGTCGTCCACGCGAACGTCTACGTCACCGACATGGACGATTACGACGCCGTCAACGAGGTGTACGCCGAGTACATGAGCGAACCGTACCCGGCACGGGCCGCCATGGAGGTCTCCCGGCTCCCCATCGACATCGGGGTCGAAATCGAAGTCGTCGCCAGCGCGTGAGGCGACCGCGACCCGGCTGACCCCGCTCCCGTCCACCTGCCGCGGCGGGTCCACTTCGACCTTCGCGGCACTCAGTGTCCGCACCTGCTTCCGTGTCTACCCGCGGGCCTTTTTGTGTCTGGTTATTTATGAAACTACAAAAAGAACGATAAGTAGACAATACGCGCTGTGGACACTTTTCTCTTAATCACAAAAAATCTCTCTTTACAGGGTGAAAATTAGAATATCAGCCGAATCTCTCCCATATTTACATTTTTATTTGTGTTTATATCTTGGTTAGGAAACCGACCGTCTGAAAATATATGAGATCCGTCATTCAATTTTTCTTGTCATTACCTCTGTTCGATGGTCGAACCGGCGTGCCGGCCGTCGGGTCTCGATCCCGATGGCGGCACCGTCAGCCGGCGGGGCGTCCGCGGCCGACTCGCGTCGAGTCACCCTCCCGCTGACGCGGGTCCGGCGGAGCCGGTTTCAGTCGCTGCTGTACTCCTTCTCGAAGCCGCGGAACTCCGTGCGGTGGGCCTCCTCGTCCGCGAGGACGGTGACCGCGAGGTCCTCGGTGACGGGGTCGCCGGCCTCCTCGGCCGCGTCGACGAGGGAGCGGTACGTCTCGATGGCGTCCTCCTCGGCGTCGAGCACGCCCCGGATCACGGAGAGCACGTCCGTCGAGTCCTCGGGCGGCTGCAGGGAGTCCTGCCGGGCGGTGAACTCCGCCGACCCCGGCGGGCGGGCGTCGAGCTGTTTGAGGCGCTGGCCGATCTGTTCGGCGTGTCCCAGCTCCTCCTGGATGTCCTGTTTGAGGCTCTCCTTGATCTCCTCGGCGCGGACGCCGTCGAGGACGATGGCGTTCGTCTGGTAGTTCATCACCGTCTCGATCTCGTCGCTGTAGGCCTTGCGCAGCAGGTCGATGACGCGGTCTGATGTCATGCGGTCACACCATTCGCGCCGGGGGGCAAAAGCGGTGCGGCGACCCTCGCCGGCCGGGACCGCTCCCTGCCGGGAGGTCGATCAGGCGTCCTCGTCGTACACGTCGGGGTTCTCCTCGCCTTCGACCTGCACCACGCCGAGGGCGCCGCGGCGGCCCGCCCGGCTGAGCGCGTGGTCGACGATCTTGATCGGGCCGGGCACCGGCGTCTCCATCTCGGCGGCGGTGACGGTACCGGGCGCGACCGGCGTCGTCTCGACGTTTCGGGCCGGCTCGCTCAGCACGTCGCCGTCGCGGTAGAGCCGCGCCCAGACGTTGCCGATCGGGTGCCACGAGCTGATCTTGTTCGGACCGCCGTTCGCGAAGTAGACGCGGACGGTCTCGTCCCGCTGGACCGTCACGGGCCCGTAGCCGTCCGCGGTGAACGCGTACGGCTCGCCGTTGAAGACGACGTAGGTCGGCTCCTCGTTCTCCATCGCCTCGCGGTCGAAAGCGTGGTGGCCCTCCTCGCCGACCTCGCCGGTCGTGTACAGCTCGTGCTGGCCGAAGTAGAGCTCGCGGTCCACCTCGGGGAGTCCCTCCTTCGGCTCGACGATCACCGCGCCGAACATGCCCGAGCTGATGTGCACGTCCATGTTCGGCACCGCGCAGTGGTAGATGTGGACGCCGGGGTAGCTGGCGGTGAACTCGATGACTGCCGCGTCGTCGCCGGGCGCGAGCGTCGTCGCCTCCGCGCCGCCGCCCGGGCCGTAGATGGCGTGCGAGTCGACGTTGTGCGGGAGCTCGTTCTCGTCCGCGGGCACCTCGAAGCGCAGGCGCACGCGGTCGCCCTCCCTGACGCGAAGCATCGGCCCGGGGATCTGCCCGTCGTAGGTCATGTAGTCGAAGGTGACGCCGGGTTCGATCTCGGCGGTCACCTCCTCCGCGGTCAGCGTGAACTCCAGCTCCCGCGGCTCGTCGCGGTCGATCGGGTCGGGGACCGCGGTCGGGTCCGCGGCGACCCGGTCGACGTCGACCGGCTTCGCGGGGTCGAGGCTCGCGGCCGCGGCCTCCGTCGACGGTCCCGCGTCCGACGGCTCGTCCACGTCGTTCGTCTGCGCCGCCGGCGCCGAGACGCAGCCCGACAGCAGGGCCGCACCGCCGAGGCCGACGGTGGTCAGGAACTGTCGCCGTCCGGTCTGCGTCGTGTGGGACATTGGGTTTCCCTCCAGGTGGACATAGCGGTAGGACTACCATGAAACGAGTTGGAAGTTCCCGGCCCGTGGGGACAACCTCCGAACATATCCGGTGTTTTGACTTAAACTCCGGTACGATCGTCTAAACCGACCTCCCGGGCTATCGCGTCCCGCTTCCGCGCGGGTCGGCCGCGGGCGGCGCGGTCAGGATTCCTCCGACCGTTCCTCCCGGACGTAGCCGGGGAGGTCGTCGACGAACTCCCGGATCACGGCCGCCTCCGCGCGGTGGAGCGTCTCGCTCGCGGTGGACTTCGCCACCCCGACCCGATCGGCGAGGTCGGTGAGCGAACAGGTTCGGGGCGTGTCGTAGTACCCGGATTCGACCGCCGCGAGGAGGATCTCTCGTTGCGCGTCGGTGAGCAGTTCGCTCGGCTCCACGCGCTCGCGGACGTAGCGCACCTCGAACGGGACCCCGAGGTCGTCGAACTGCGCGGCCAGCGCCGAGAGGCGGTCGTGGGGACCCGTCACGTCGATCGTCGCCTCCCCGTCCCGGATCTCCAGCGGCATCTCGATCGGGACGCCGGCGCGCTTGGCGGCGATCAGGAGCAGGGGCGCGGAGGTCTCGAACTGGACCGTCGCTTCGCGCTCCGTCCGCTGGGCCACCGACAACTCGGTCACGGCCGGGTGGGCTGCCATGTCGTCGAGGATCGGATCGATCGGGGCGCCGGTGATCCAGACGAGCGCGAATCCGGGTCCGTCCCCCGCGAGCGCGGTCAGCACCTGAAACGTCGCCTCCGGGTGTGCGCGGGACACGTCGGCCACCCACGGCCCCTCCGGGAGGTCGACGATGAGGCGTGCTTGAGACATGGATGGAACTGTCCCGCCGGCGTCATAAATGGCGCCCGGTGACGACGCGTTTCGGGGGATACTGCTCCCGTTCGGTGTCGACCTCCGCTACGGGTCGGGCTGGCCGTAGCACCCGACGACGGCGCCGAGCGCGACGACCGCGGCGAGGAGCACCCCGGCGTCGAGGGCGCCGGCGTCGCCGAGGCGGCCGATGATCGGCGGGGCGGTCGCACCGAGACCGATGTACACGGAGCGGAGGAGCCCGTAGCCGCTGCCCTGCATCGAGTCGGGGAGCTGGAGGACGATGTTCGTGTTCGCAGGCGGGATGGCGCCGAGGATCGACGCCGACAGCAGCACCGCCCCGACCACCGGGACCGCGCCCTCCGCGAACGGGAGCGCGGCCGCGCCGACGAACCCGGCGGCGACGAACCCGGCGACGGCCCGGCGCTCGCCGTATCGGTCCGCGGCGGCTCCGGCGAGGAACTGGAGCCCGATCGCCGCCGCGAAGAAGCCGCCGTAGACCACAGAAACGGCCGACTGCGAAAGCCCCTTGGTCTCCAGGAGGTACGTCGGGAGGAACCCCGTGATCCCCTGATAGTAGAACAATAGGCAGAACAGGATCGCGGTCGCGTACAGCACGGGCGGCTCGCCGACGACGCGGCGTAGTGTTCGGAGGTATGCACCGCCCGACTCGCTCGTCGGTGCCGCGGAGGTCCGAGACGGCACGAACAGGGCGACGCCGACGAACGTGAGCAGGAACCCCGGAAGCAGGTATCCGAACCCGTACCGCCACCCGAAGGCGACGGCGATCATCCCCGCCGCGATGGGCAGCAGCGCGTTCCCAGCGTTTCCGGCGGCCTGACTGAAGCTGATCGCCGTGTTGCGTTGGTCCGGAAACACGTCCGAGAGGACCGTCACCCTGCTCGGCCCGAACAGCCCGGTGCCGACCCCCAGCAGGACGGTCGCCACGGCGAAGAGCGCGAACGCTGGCGCCGCGACGATGAGCACCGCAGCCGCCCCTCCGAGGCCGAGACTGGCGAGCAGGACGCTTTGCTCGCCGAACCGGTCCGCGAGTATTCCGGCCGGAAACTGCATGAGTGCGTACGATATCCACAGCGCCGAGAGGAGGGCGCCGCCGCCGGTGAATCGCATTCCGAACTCGGTCATGATGTCCGGGAGCAGGACCGGGTAGACGATCCGGATCCCGAGCGACAGGAGCCAGCCCACCGACACGGTGAGCAGGAGTGCGACGTTCCCCGAGTTTCGGAGTGTCTGAAGCGATCGGAACATGTGACTCCTGGCGAGCGGGTGCTCCCTCTCGGAGCGGCATTCGCGTATAGCCATCCGAACCGGTGAATGCTGACGCATTCGGCCGCCCGCGTGAGGCGCGGCCGCCTCCGAGGTGAGGGCCGATTCCCGAATGGACTCCCCCTCCGAAAACAAATTTTGTTTACACCGTCACAGCTTGCTGGTTGCACCAGCCCTTTGTAGACGTGTCGTATCGAGGGGCATATGGCGGGACCGCCGATCCACGACCTGCACTTCGCGGAGGAACCGACCGTCGACGACGTCCCCGGCCCGGAGTCCCGGCGGCTTCTCGACAGACAGGACGACATCGACAGCAGCGCGGTCGCGTACCCCAACAACATCCCCCTCGCGTTCGAGGAGGGGCGCGGCGCGACCCTGAAGGACGCGGACGGAAACGTCTTCCTCGACTTCTTCGCGGGCATCGGCGTCTACAACGTCGGGCACGCCAACCCCTACGTCAACGAGGGGGTCCACGAGCAGATCGACAAGCTCACGCACGCCGTCGACTTCCCGACGCAGCCGCGGATCGACCTGATCGACAAACTGGAGGAGATCGCGCCCGGCTCGCTGGCCGGCAACAGCCGCGTCGTCTTCGGCGGTCCGACCGGCAGCGACGCCGTCGAGGCGTCGATCAAGCTCGCGAAGTACAACACCGGCGGCAACGGCCTGCTCGCGTTCCGTAACTCCTACCACGGGGCGACGGCCGGCGCGATGAGCATCACCTCGAACAAGAAGTTCAAGAAGCCGTACGCGCCGCTGCTGCCGGACGTGGTTCACGCTCCGTTCCCGTACCCCTTCCGCGAGGGCCGCGACCCCGAGGCGTCCGTGAACCGGGCGCTCGAGGAGGTCCGCGCCATCGTCGAGGAGCCGTACGGCGGGCTCACCGACCCCGCGGGCATCTTCGTCGAACCGATTCAGGGCGAGGGCGGCGTCGTCGTCCCGCCGGAGGGGTTCCTCTCCGGCCTCCGCGAGATCGCCGACGAGAACGACCTGCCGCTGGTGTTCGACGAGATCCAGGTCGGGCTCGGCCGCACCGGCGAATGGTGGGCCGCCGAGCACTACGACGTGACCCCGGACGCGATGACGACCGCGAAGGCGCTCGGCGGCAACGGCCAGCCGCTCTCCGGAACGATCTACCACGAGGACCTGGACACGTGGGGGCCGGGCGACCACGCGGGCACCTACCGCGGCCACGTCCCCGCGATGGTCGGCGGGCTCCGGGCCATCGAGTATATCGAGTCACACGACCTGCTCGACCACGCGACGGAGGTCGGCGCGTGGATCCGCGACCGCCTCCGCGACGCCGGCGCGGGCGATCCGGGGCTGGGCGAAGTCCGCGGCAAGGGACTGTTCGTCGGCGCCGAGTTCGTGGACGCGGACGGTGACCCCGACGCCGACCGCGTCGAGGCGATCCAGCAGTACTGCTACGAGCACGGCGTGCTCGTCTGGACGGCGGGCCAGTACGACAACGTCGTCCGGCTGCTCCCGCCGCTCGTGTTGACCCAGCGGCAGGCGGAGGTCGGCACGGAGGTCATCGCGGACGCCATCGCGGCGACCGCGGAGTAGCGCGCTTCGGACCGGGACGTTTCCGAACCCGGACGACTCCAGGGACGCCGTTACGCCGGGGGAGCCGGGAGCGCCGACTCCGGCACGGTCCCGTCGTCGTTCCACCCGCGGCGGTCGTAGTAGGTCTCGATGGCGTCGTCGAGCCCCGGCAGCTCGTCCTCGTACGGGAGGCGGTCGTCGGCGCCGTCGATCCCGCGCCGGTTGTTGAAGTGCCGCTCGAGCGTCACCGTTCGCGCCCCGACCGCCAGCAGGTCCTCGAAGTCGGCGTCGAACAGCAGTTCGTAGCGCTCGGGAGTCATGAAGTCCCGCGAGAACTTGCAGACGACGCCGCTGTCGTTGAGCGCCATCAGGTTCTCCCGCTCGACGAGCCGCTCGGCCTTCCCCTCGAACCCGGACGGAGGCATCGCCTCGTCCTCGTCGACGAGCGGGTACTCCACCGAGTAGAACGTGGCGTACATGTGGTCGGCGCCCCGGTTCGCGACCGCGTACGAGAGCGCCTGCCCGTGGAGCAGCCGCCCCTCGTGGGCCGCGAAGTCCATGTTCTTCACCGACCAGTTCCCGACGCCGAGCTCGTCGTGGATCCGGCCGATCCCCTCCGCGAGCGTGTCGCCGACCCCCTCGCGGTAGGCGGTCTTCTCGACGAGGTCCCAGATGAGCTCGCGGTTGCCGAACTCCTCCTCCGCGTCGAGGTAGGCGGCGACCGTGTTGCCCATCGAGATGGCGTCGAGGCCGTACTCGTCACAGAGGCGGTTCGACTCCATCACGTCGACGATGTCGTCGACGCCGGAGTTGGAGCCGAACGCCATCGCCACCTCGAACTCCGGGCCCTCGGTCTCGACGCCGCGCTCCTCGTCGCGGGTCGGGAGCTTGCACGCGAACGCACACGCCGAGCAGGTGCCCTTCTTGTACTTCTTCTCGGCGACGCGGTCGCCGTTGATCCCGTCGGCACCCTCGAAGGAGCGCTCGGAGAAGTAGTAGGAGGGGAGCCCGTCCATCTCGTTGGCCAGGTCCAGCACCGCGACCGTCCCCTGCTCTTTCATGATGTGGTCCGTCGTCGCGGCCTCGCGGTGGATCTCGTTGGCGGTCGCCGGGATCTCCAGGTCGGGCGCCGACTCGCCGCCGAACGTGACCGCCTTGACGTTCTTCGCGCCGAGGACCGCGCCCAGCCCCCCGCGGCCGAACGCGCGCTCCTCCGTCGTCATGATCGACGCGAACCGGACCTCGTTCTCGCCCGCCGGGCCGATAACCGCGGTCCGGTCGCTGGAGATGTCGTGTTCCGTCTCCAGGTACGCCGTCGTCTCGGGGACGGTCGCCTCTCGGAGGTCCGGCACGGTCTCGAACTCGACGCCGTCGTCCCGGACGTGAACGACGACCAACTCGTCGCTCTCGCCCGTCAACTCGACCGCGCCGTAGCCGGTCGCCGCGAGGTGACGCGACATGAACCCGCCCGCGTTCGAGGAGAGCAGGCCGTCCGTCAGCGGCGAGACGGCGGTGCAGTTCGTCCGGCCGGTGAAGCTCATCTGGGAGGCCTGCATCGGGCCGGTGGTGAACACCGCCCGGTTCTCCGGACCGAGCGGGTCCGCGTCGAACGGGATGCGCTCGTGCGCGAGCCGCGTCCCCACGCCGCGCCCGCCGATGTAGCGCTCCTGGACCTCCGTGATGTCCGTCTCCGACGTCTCCCGGTCGCCGAGGTGGACCGTCAACAGCGGTCCGGTACTGTGAAGCATGGTCGTACCTCCGTCGACCTGCTACAAAAACCCAGGGCCAAGAGGCACGGATTGGGGGTTTCGTGGGCTCTCGCGGCCGGTGGTGGCCGGCACTCCGTGCCGGAGAGCCCCGCTATCGCGGGGATTCGAGCGGTTCGGCGCCGCAGATTATACACAATATCTGTTTTCAATATACACGAAAAAGTTATACGGGCGCTGGGCAATGCCTCTCGTAGACGACCTGTTACCATGCCACGAGAGACCATCTTCGAGGCGGCCGAGTACGAGCGTCGGGTCGCGCGGACGAAGGAGCGACTGCGCGAGGAGGACCTCGACGCGATCGTCGTCGCCGACCCGGCGAACATGAACTACCTGACGGGCTACGACGGCTGGTCCTTCTACGTCCATCAGGCGGTCGTCGTCACGCCCGACCGCGACGAGCCGGTGTGGATCGGGCGCGACATGGACGGCGGCGGGGCGCGCGCGACCACGCACCTCGACGACGACAGCATCCGCGCGTACAGCGACGACCACGTCCACTCCCCGTACGACCTCCACCCGATGGACTACGTGGCGGGCGTCCTCGACGAGTTGGGCGTCGCGGAGGGTCGCGTCGGCCTGGAGATGGACGCCGCCTACTTCACCGCGAAGTCGTACACGCGCCTCCAGGAAAACCTCCCGAACGCCGAGTTCGTCGACGCGACGCTGCTCGTCGGCTGGGTGCGGATCAAGAAGTCCGACCAGGAGATCGCGTACATGCGCGAGGCCGCTCGCATCTCGGAGAACGCGATGCAGGCCGGGCTGGACGTCATCGAGGAGGGCGTCCCGGAGTACGAGGCCGCGGCCGCGATCTACGACCGACTCATCAGGGGGACCGACGACTACGGCGGGGATTACCCCTCCATCGTCCCGCTGATGCCCTCCGGCGACCACACCGGAACCCCGCACCTGACGTGGACCGACCGCGAGTTCGAGGACGGCGACCCGGTTATCATCGAACTCTCCGGCTGTCGTCACCGCTACCACTCGCCGCTGGCCCGGACGACGTTCGTGGGTGACCCGCCGGCGAAACTGGAGGAGACCGCCGACATCGTCGTCGAGGGGCTGGAGGCCGCCCTCGACGCGGCCGAACCCGGCGTCACCTGCGAGGCGGTCGAGCGGGCGTGGCGCGAGACCATCGCGCAGTACGGCCTCGAGAAGGAGGACCGCATCGGCTACTCGATGGGGCTCGGCTACCCGCCGGACTGGGGCGAGCACACCGCCAGCATCCGGCCGGGCGACGAGACCGTCCTCGAGGAGGACATGACGTTCCACATGATCCCCGGCATCTGGACCGACGAGATCGGCATGGAGATCAGCGAGACGTTCCGCGTCACGAGCACGGGCGCGGAGACGCTGGCGGACTTCCCCCGCCGGCTGTTCACGACCTGAGAAACGCGACCGAGCCACACCGACCGACCAAGCCACACCGACCGAGCCACCCATACACAACCCATGAGCACGACACCCACAGTCGACGACCCCGGCACCGAGGAGGAGCCCGACTCGACGCTCGTCACCGCGCGCCGACAGCTCGAACGCGCCGCCGCCCACGTCGACGTCGACCCCGACGTCGTCGAGCGCCTCAAACACCCGACCCGGGTCCAGCAGGTCTCCGTCCCGCTCGAACGCGAGGACGGCTCCGTCGAGGTCTTCACCGGCTACCGCGCCCAGCACGACGACGTGCGCGGCCCGTACAAGGGCGGGCTCCGCTACCATCCCGAGGTCACCGCGGAGGAGTGCGTCGGCCTCTCGATGTGGATGACCTGGAAGTGCGCCGTGATGGACCTCCCCTTCGGCGGCGGGAAGGGTGGGGTCGCGGTCGACCCCAAGTCGCTGACCGACGACGAGACCGAGCGGCTCACGCGCCGGTTCGCGGAGGAGCTGCGCGACGTGGTCGGCCCGACGAAGGACGTGCCCGCGCCGGACATGGGCACCGACGCCCAGACGATGGCGTGGTTCATGGACGCCTACTCGATGCAGCAGGGCGAGACGACCCCCGGCGTCGTCACCGGCAAGCCGCCGATCGTCGGCGGCTCGTACGGCCGCGAGGAGGCCCCCGGCCGCTCGACGGCCATCGCCGCGCGGGAGGCGGTCGACTACGAGGGGCGCGACCTCGCGGAGACGACCGTCGCGGTGCAGGGGTTCGGCTCCGTCGGCGCGAACGCGGCGCGCCTGCTCGACGACTGGGGCGCGACCGTCGTCGCCGTCAGCGACGTGAACGGGGCGGTCTACGACCCTGACGGGCTCGACACGCGCGCGGTCCCGACCCACGAGGAGGAGCCGGAGGCGGTGCTGTCGCACGAGGCGCCCGAGACGCTCTCGAACGGCGAGATCCTCGAACTCGACGTTGACGTTGTGATCCCCGCCGCGGTCGGGAACGTCATCACCGCGGCCAACGCCGACGCGATCGCGGCCGACATCGTCGTGGAGGGAGCCAACGGCCCCACCACGTTCGCGGCCGACGCGATCCTCGAGGAGCGCGGCGTGACCGTGATCCCGGACATCCTCGCGAACGCCGGCGGCGTCACGGTGAGCTACTTCGAGTGGCTCCAGGACATCAACCGACGCACGTGGTCGCTCGAACGCGTCAACGAGGAACTGGAAGAACAGATGCTGGAGGCGTGGGACGCCGTCCGCGCCGAGGTCGAGTCGGCGGACCTGACCTGGCGCGACGCCGCTTACGTGGTCGCGCTCTCGCGTATCGCCGAGGCGAAGGACACGCGCGGGCTCTGGCCGTAGCCCCGATTTTTCACTCGACGGTCGCGGCGGCCAGCTTCTCGACCGGGTGCGGCGGCTCCGCGCCGCCCTCGCGCTCGGCCAGTTGCGCGCGACAGGAGGCGCCCGGCGCGACGACCGCGTCGCCGTCGCTGTCGTCGACCTGATCGAACAGGATCCGACCGATCGCGCGGCTCAGCGAGTAGTGCTCGGCCTCGTAGCCGAACGAGCCCGCCATGCCGCAACAGCCCGAGTCGAGGTCGTCGACCGCGTAGCCGGCGGACCGCAACACCGCGACTGCGTGGCCGTCCTTCTTGGTCGCCTTCTGGTGACAGTGACCGTGATACGTCAGCGTCTCGTCGGTCGCGTCCGTGGCGAGCGCCGCGGTCAGGTCGAACCGGTCGAGGTACTCCATCACCCCGTAGCTGTTCGCCGCGACGCGCTCGGCGTCCCGGCCGTCGAGTAAGTCGAGGTAATCGGACTGGAGCATGACGGCGTCGGAGGGTTCGACGAGGACCACGTCCCAGCCGTCCGCGACCCGCGGCGCCAGCGCCGCGACGTTCGTCCGCGCGCGTTCGCGAGCCGCGTCGAGGAACCCCTTCGAGTGCGCGGGTCGGCCGGTGGCGGTCACGTCGTCGGGGACCGCCACGTGGACGCCCGCGGCCTCCAGCACCTCGACGGCCGCCCGCCCCGCCTCGGGGTGGTTGTAGTTGGTGGCGGTGTCCGGGAACAGCAGGACCTTGCGCGTCGCCTCCTCGACCGGGACCCGCGCTCCGCCCCGCGCCGCGAACCACTCCTCGAAGCTCTCGGCGGCGAAGGCGGGCAGGTCGCGCTCGCGGGCGATACCGACCGTCTTCTCGGCGATCCAGCCGGCGCCCGGGAGCGAGGTCGCCCAGTTCGACACCGGCGCGAGCGCGGAGCCGACGGCGTTCAGCCGGTCGACGTTCGCGAACAGCCGGTCCCGGAGGGACGCGCCGTGTTCCTCGTGGGCGGCGTGTTCGACCTCCGCTTTGAGCTTCGCCATGTCCACCTCGCTCGGACAGTCGCGGGCACAGCCCTTGCAGCCGACACAGAGGTCCATCACCTCCGCGAGGAACTCGGGGTCGGTGCTGTCGGCGTCCAGCTCGCCGTTCATCGCGCCGCGGAGCATGTTCGCGCGGCCGCGGGTGCTGAGCTCCTCCTCCTCGGCCGCGCGGTAGGTCGGACACATCACGCCGCCGGTCGTCCCCTGATCCCCCCGGCAGCCGCCGCAGCCGTGACAGAGTTCGACCATCCCCTGCATGCCGTTGTCCACGTCCCACTCGAGGGCGGGCTCGAAGCCGGCGTCGAACTCGTAGCCCGGCGAGAACCGGAGGTGCTCGGTCATGTCGTGGTCGCCACAGACCGTGCCCGGGTTGAGCAGCCAGTCGGGGTCGAACGCCCGCTTCACGTCGCGGAACAGCTCCCAGACCTCGTCGCCGTACAGTTTTCTGTTCCACTGCGTGCGCGCGCGGCCGTCGCCGTGCTCGCCGGAGACGGAGCCGCCGTACTCCACGACGAGGTCGGTGACGGCGTCCGCCACCGCCTCGAACTGGTTCAGTCCGGCCGGGCTCTTGGTGTCGACGAGCGGCCGCATGTGCATGCAGCCGGGGCCGGCGTGTGCGTAGAAGCTCGCGAACGTGTCGTGCTCCGCGAGCACCTCGCGGAAGTCCGCGACGTAGTCGTCGAGGTGTTCGGTCGGAACGGCCGTGTCCTCGATGAAGGAGATGTGCTTGGCGTCGGAGGTCCGCGACAGCAGGATCGGCGCCGCGCTCTTGCGGAGCTTCCAGAGCTCCTCGCGGTCCTCGGGAGCGTACGCCTCCAGCGCGTCGAAGGCACAGAGCGACTCGTCGGCCAGCAGGTCGCCGATCCGGCTGCGTGCGTCGGCCTCGCTCTCGGCGTAACACTCCACGAGGAGCGCCGTCTCGGTCCCCGCCGGTAGGGTCTCCACGAGGCCGGCGAACTCCTCGGTATCGCGGGCCAACTCGAGCAGCACGTCGTCGATGGCCTCGATCGCCGCGGGGTCGTGTCGGCGGACGATGGCGTCCACGTCGCCCATCGCGTCGATCAGGTCGGTGTACGTCAGCAGCGCCACGCCGGTCGTCTCGGGGACCGGCTCGAGCGACACCGTCGCGGCCGTGACGACGCCGAGCGTCCCCTCGCTGCCGGCGAACAGTCGCGCGAGGTTGACGGTCGCGTCGGGGGCGGGCCGTTCGGTCGTGTCGATGGGCGCGGCGTCGTTCGCCCCGTCGTCAGCGTCCCGTTCCGCACCGTCGAACGCCTCCGGCTGGCCGTACGCCTCCGCGACCAGCCTGTCGAGGTTGTAGCCGGAGACGTTCCGTTTCAGTTGCGGGAAGGCCTCGGCGACCGCCCCGGCCTCCTCGTCCACGACGCGGCGCGCGACCTCGTAGATCCGCGCTCGCAGGTCGCCGTCCGGGTCCGCACCCGCGCGGAGGTCGGCGACCGTCACCTCGCCGAACTGCTCCACGCTCCCGTCCGCGAGCACGGCCTCGACTGACTCGACGTAGGCGTCGGTCTTGCCGTACTGCAGCGAGTGCGCGCCCGTCGAGTTGTTGCCGATCGCCCCCCCGACGGTGCTCCGGTTTCCCGCCGCCGGATCCGGAGCGAACTTCAGCCCGTGGGGCGCGAGGGCGTCGTTGAGGTCCGCAAGGACGGTCCCCGCCCCGACCCGAGCCCGCCGGTCCTCGGCCTCGATCTCCAGCACGTCGCCCATGTGGGCCGTCAGGTCGAGGACGACCGCCTCGTTGACGGCCTGCCCGGCGAGGCTCGTGCCGCCACCGCGGGGGAGTACCGGGATCCCCCGGTCGGCGCAGTAGTCGACGACCGCGGCCACGTCGGCGGTGGAAGACGGGAGGACGACCCCGACCGGCGTCACCTCGTACGCCGAGGCGTCCGTGGCGTAGAGCCGGCGGCTGTGCTCGTCGAAGCGCACCTCGCCGTCGACCCGGTCCGCGAGCGCCGACACGAGCGCCGGCCGGTCCACGCCGCCGCCGACGTAGTCGTAGTCGGCTCGCGGATCAGCGGCGGGGTCGTCGAACGCGTCGTCCCCCTCGGTCTCGGTCGCGGAGTCCTGTGCCGCCATGGCTCACCCGTCCGCGTCGGGGCGCACGACGGCGTTTTCCAGTTCGTCGCCGTCGTCGAGCGCGGCGACGTTGCTCGCCACGATGTCCGCGAGCCGGTCCCAGTGCTTCGGCGTGTGGCCGCCGGTGTGGGGCGTGATCAGGCAGTTCTCCAGCTCCCAGAGGACGTGGTCCGCGGGGAGCGGCTCCGGGTCGGTGACGTCGAGGGCGGCGCCGCGGATCCCCTCCGTCTGGAGCGCCGACACGAGCGCGTCCGTGTCGATAAGTCCGCCGCGGGCCGCGTTGACAACGACCGCGTTCGGCGGGAGCGTCGCCAGCTCCGCCTCGCCGACGATTCCTCGGGTCAGGTCGTTGAGCGGACACGCGAGCACGACGTAGTCGCTGCGCGCGAACGCCTCGTGAACGTCCGCGTCGTCGAACCCGAGCACCTCGTCGGTCGGGCCGCCCTTCTCGGGCGTGTACCGGATCCCGATCGTCTCGACCTCGAAGCCGTCGAGTCGCTGGACGACGGCCTGTCCGATCGACCCCAGTCCGACGACGGTGACCGTGCTGTCGGTGAACTCCCGCGACCCGAAGTGGCGCCACTCGCCGTTCGTCTTCCGCCGCCAGCCCTCGTGGAGGTTCCGCGCGAAGACGAGCATGTTGGCGACCGTCTGCTCGGCGATGCCGGGCGCGTGGATGCCGCCCGCGTTCGTCACCGCGACGCCGTGCTCGGCCAGCGCCTCGGTCGGCACGTGGTCGGTGCCCGCGAACGTGCACGCGAACAGGTCGAGCCGGTCGGCGCCGTCGAGCAGGTCTGGGTCGATGTCGATGCCGGTCACGACTCGCGCCCGGGGGACCAGCTCGCGCTCCTCGGCCGGCGTGCGCGCGTGCGCCACGGCGTGATCGGGCAGTCGCTCGCGGAGCGCGTCCGCGTACGACGCCATCGACAGTCCCTCGGTTCCCTCTCGTAGCACCACGACGTCCGGGTCGGCGTCCGATTGTGTGCTCATGTGGAGTGCTCGCGCCGGTGTGACGCGTTGAACGTGGATCGTCGGGGAGTCTCTTATCCTTTTTGTGTATATCTTGTCAACGACAATTGTGTATAGTTAAGGCCGTGGAGTGAGAGAGTGACTCGCATGACCGAACCGATCCGGGACCGGCTCGTCAGCCTGCGTCGGCGCTTCCACCGTCACCCCGAGCCAGCGTGGCGCGAGTTCCTCACCACCGCGCGGCTCGTGGAGGAGATCCGGGGGATCGGCGTCGACGAGCTGGCGGTCGGTCCGGACGCGTACGACCCCGCCGACCGCATGGCCGTCCCGGACGGGGACCTCGATCCGTGGATCGACCGCGCCCGCGAACGCGGCGTCGACGAGGACCTTCTCGACCGGATGGCCGGCGGCAACACCGGCGTCGTCGCGGAACTCGACCGCGGCGAGGGGCCGGCGATCGGCCTCCGGGTGGACATCGACGGCCTGTTCATCGAGGAGTCGACCGACCTCGACCACGACCCCGTCGACGAGGGGTTCCGCTCGGAGATCGACGGGACGATGCACGCCTGCGGCCACGACGCGCACATGACGTGGGGTCTCGCCGTCCTCGAGGCGATCGCCGAGAGCGACTTCTCGGGCCGGTTCGTCGTCTTCTTCCAGCCGGCCGAGGAGACCGGCGGCGGGGGCCACCCGATGGCGGAGAGCCGGTTCGCGGACGACCTCGACTACCTGCTGGCGGTCCACGTCGGCCTGGACCACCCGACCGGCGAGGTGGTCGCGGGGATCGAGAAGCCGCTGGCGATGTGTCACGTCGACGCGACGATCGAGGGCACCTCGGCGCACGCCGGCAAGGCCCCCAACGAGGGCGACAACGCGATGCAGGCGATGGGGAACGCCATCGTGAACGCCTACGGTATCCCGCGCCACAGCGACGGGATGACGCGCGTGAACGTCGGTCGAGCCGAGTCCGGCACCGCGAGCAACGTCATCGCCGAGCACGCTCACATGGAGATGGAGGCCCGCGGCGAGACGACCGCCGTGATGGAGGACGTGAAGCGCCGCCTCCGGCGCACCGTGCGCTCCGCCGCGACGATGCACGGCTGCCGCGCCACGGTCGACGTGGTGAGCGAGTCGCCGCGCGCCGATAGCGACCCCGAGCTCCAGGCGCTCGTGAGCGAGGTGGCCGACCGTGTCGCCGGGATCGACACCGTCCTCCCGGCGGCGGACTTCGGCGCGAGCGAGGACGCGACGTTCCTGATGGAGCGCGTGCAGAACGAGGGCGGGCTGGCGACGTACCTGATCGTGGGGACGGACCACCCGACGAGCCACCACACGCCCACGTTCGACGTGGACGAACGGAGCCTCCGGCACGGCGTCGACGTGCTGGTGGGGACGATCAGGGACCTCGAGCGGCGACATCCGGTCCCGCACGTCGAGGACGGGATCCACGCACGCGACCCGGTCGACACCGACGACGCGGCCGACGTCGGCGACGCGACCGACGACCACGCATGACCGAGGGACGCGACCGCGCGGGCGACGATGAGGACGCCCGCGGCGAGGCGGGCGATGGTGGCGACGCCCGCGGCGACGCGGGCGGCGAGAGCGACCCCGGGGACGGTCTCCCGGTCACGCTCGCGGACGTGCGGGCCGCCGAGCGGCGCCTCTCCGACGTGGTCCACCGGACGCCGCTCGACACCTCGCGGACGTTCGCCGAGATGAGCGGCGCGGCGTCGCTCGGCCTCAAACTGGAGCCGTTCCAGCGCACCGGCTCGTTCAAGATCCGCGGCGCCTACAACGCGATGGCGCAGCTCTCCCCGGCCGAGCGCGAGGCCGGCGTGGTCGCCGCCAGCGCCGGCAACCACGCGCAGGGCGTGGCGCTCGCGGGCGACCTGCTCGGGGTCGACACGACGATCGTCGTCCCCGAGGTGACGCCGGCGGCGAAGGTCGCGGCGACGAGCGGGTACGGCGCGACGGTGCTCGTGGAGGGGGACATCTACGAGCGCTCCTACGAGTTCGCCGTGGAGCGCGCCGACGAGACCGGCGAGACGTTCGTCCACCCCTTCGACGACGCGGCCGTCATCGCGGGACAGGGAACGATCGGGCTCGAACTGCTCGACCAGTACCCGGAGTTGGACACCGTCTTCGTGGCGATCGGCGGCGGCGGGCTTATCTCCGGGATCGGTACGGCGATGGCGGCGCTCGACCGCGAGGTGCGCGTGGTCGGCGTCCAGCCGGAGGGGGCCGCCCACGCGGGTCCCTCGCTGGAGGCGGGCGAGATCCGCGAGCGCGCCGACGTGGACACCGTGGCGGACGGGATCGCTGACACGCGCATGCTCGAGACGACGTTCCGGGTCGCCCGCGAGGTCGTCGACGAGGTGGTGACCGTCTCGGATCGCGAGATCGCGGCCGCGGTGACGCTTCTGGCCGAGCGGGAGAAGGTGGTCGCCGAGGGGGCGGGGGTCGCCCCGCTCGCGGCCGCGCTCGCGGACCGGGTCCGTCTCGACGGAGCCCACGCCGCCGTGGTCGTCTCGGGCGGGAACGCGGACCTCACTGACCACGCTGACCTCGTGCGCACGGGGCTCCACGAACTCGGCCGGTACGAGACGGTCCGGCTCGCGGTCGACGACTGGCCGACCGCGCTCTCCGCGGTCCTCGCGGCCGCCGAGGACGCCGGCGCCGAGGTGGACGCGCTCGAACGCGCCAGCCCGACCGCCGTCGACGACCCGAACCGGACGCCCGTGCGGGTCGGGCTGGGCGGGAGCGGACCGGCCCACCTCGACGAGGCACTGGCGGCGCTCGAGGCGGTCGAGGGGGTCAGCGTCGTGCGTCGCTCGGCGGAG
Source organism: Haloparvum alkalitolerans (assembly GCF_050122995.1). Classification (GTDB taxonomy): domain Archaea; phylum Halobacteriota; class Halobacteria; order Halobacteriales; family Haloferacaceae; genus Haloparvum; species Haloparvum alkalitolerans. Next base: position 48,166 of record NZ_JBNLIA010000005.1, on the reverse strand, counting down.
AACGGATAGCGGACCCGGCACGACTCCGTCCAACTCGGTCGGACGCGGTCGGCGCGACGGACGCGGTCAGGCCACGGCCGTGCTCGCGCCCACCGCGTCGATCGCGTCGAGGAAGAGCCCGATCCCCAACTCGATCTCGCGCTCCGTCGAGTCCAGCGGGGGGAGCAGCCGGACCGTCTTCTTCCCGCAGCCGAGCGTGAGCAGGCCGCGGTCGAGCGCGGCCTCGACGACGGCCGAGCGCCGCTCGGGCGTGTCGAACTCCACCGCGAGCATCAGGCCCTTCCCGCGCACGTCCACGACGTGGTCGGGCGCGTCGTCGCGGAGGAGCTCCGTCGCCTGCCGACCGCGGCGGGTGGCGTTGTCCAGTAGGTCGTGCTCCTCGATCGCCTCCAGCGTGAACGCGCCCATCATCGACCCGAGGACGTCGCCGCCCCCGAAGGTCGAGCCGAGACGGTTCTTCTCGCTCGGGAACACGTCCGAGCGCGAGATCGTCGCGCCGACGCGCAACGCCTTCGCGCTCGCGATCACGTCCGGCTCGATGGCGTAGTGGTCCGAGGCCCAGATCTCCCCGGTCCGGCCGACGCCGGACTGGATCTCGTCGACGACCAGCGGGATGTCGTACTCCTCGGTGACGGCCGCGACCTCGTCCATGAACGCCTCGCTCGGGAACCGGTAGCCGCCGACGCCCTGGATCGGTTCGAGCGTGAGGAACGCGACCTCGTCGGGGTCGACGTGGCCGCCCTCGGGCGCGAGCATATTCCGGAGCCGGGAGCCGCCGCCGGCGAAGAACCCGCAGTCACAGGTCCCCGCGTCGCACCCGCGGTCGGCACAGAAGGGGACGGTCTCGACGCCGCTGATCTCGGGGTAGTGGCGCGTGTAGACGTCCTTCGACTTCGTCACCGAGAGGGTCCCGAGCGTGCGGCCGTGGAAGCTCCCGTCGAACGCGACGCCGTACTTCGCGGGCGCGCGGTGGTCGTGGGTGATCTTCATCGCGTTCTCCATCGCCTCCGCGCCGGAGTTCGAGAGGAACACCGTGTCCATCCCGTAGTGGCTCGTCGCCTCGACCAGCCGCTCCATGAGGTGGCTGGAACCGGGGACCTCCGACTCCTCGGGGGTCGCTCCGGCGCCGAAGTACATGTCCTGACCCGCGATCTTCATCGGCTCGACGAGGTCGAACGCCCGAAGCTTCGAGAGCACCTTCTCGTTGTTGTAGCCGAGCGGGGCGGCGCCGATGTGGCAGGTAAAATCGAGGAGGACGTTGCCGTCGACGTCGGTGACGAAGGGGCCGTCGGCCTCGCGGGTCACGTCCCAGACGAACTCGTGGGAGTACTCGCTGGGGGCGGCGTGCTGCTGGTGGAAGTCGACCCAGCGCTGCGCGTTCGGCCCCGGAAGCGCGTCCGCGTCGGGCTCCGCCGTGTCCCTATCCATACACAGTTTATGTGTATGTCTTACATTAAAACTTGTTATGGCACGCCCGCGAGGCGGGACGCGTGGTGTGATTGGCGACCGTGACCTCCTCCTCGGGGACGTACTGCCGTGGCGGCCGCGACCGGGACGCCCGGTGCCGACCGCGACCAGCACGTCCGGTGCCGGCCGCGCGACCGGTGGTGCGGTGTCAGTCGTCGTCGACTTCGGGCGATCCGGCGGAGCCGGACTGCGACTCCACCTTCTCGGCCGACCCGAACAGCACGGTCTCGTCCTGCAGGAGCACCTGGTCGTAGTGCTTGCTGAAGTCCCGTATCAGCGCCAGCATGGCGAGGAAGCAGACGAACGCGAACGGCGTTCCGGTGATGATCGCCGCTTGCTGGAGCGTGTTCGCGCTGCCGGTGCCGCCGAGGATCATCAGGATGGCCGCGGTCATGCCGAGCACGACGCCCCAGAAGATCCGGTTGACGTTCGACGGCTTGGCCTTCCCGCCGGTCGTCATCATCGAGACGGCCAGCGTCGAGGAGTCGGCGGACGTGACGAAGAACGTCGTCACGAGGATCATGAACAGGTAGATCAACACCGACCCGATCGGGACCGTCAGCGACGCGCCGCCGAGGCTCAGGGTGAAGTTCAGCGCCTCGAAGAGGATGAAGCCGGAGACCTCGGGCCCGGCCTCGCCGGCCAGCACCGCGCCGAAGTCGGCGATGCCGTTGTGCTGCGCCCACACGGCGGTGCCGCCGACGAACGTGAACCACGGGATGGTGGCGGCGGAGGTCGCCACGATCCCGGTGAACGCGACCTCGCGGACGGTCCGGCCCTTCGAGATGCGGGCGATGAACAGGCCCGCGAACGGCGACCACGAGAGCGCCCACGCCCAGTAGAAGACGGTCCAGGCGTTCATCCACCCCGTCGCGCTCGCGTCACCGCCGCCCATCGGTCCGGCGCCGGTGAAGAGGCTCATGGAGACGAACTCGCTGATCATGCCGCCGAACGCCTGCGTACCCAGCAGCACGAGGAACAGCGTCGGTCCCACGATGAACGTCGCGAACATGAGCACGACGAACAGGACCATGTTGAAGTTCGAGAGCCGGCGGATCCCCTTGTCGACTCCCAGCACCATCGAGGTCGTGAACAGCAGCGTCATCATGGTGACGACGAGGAGGATCCCCCAGTCCCCCATGCTGATCCCCCACTGGTAGTCGAGGCCGGTGACGAACTGGCTGCCGATGAAGCCGAGCGAGGTGGCGACGCCGCCGATGGTCGCGAAGACGGCGAGGATGTCGACGACCTTCGCGAACGGCCCGTCGAGGTTCTCCGCCCCGATCAGCGGCGTGAGCGCGGAGGAGACCCGAAGCGGGACGTTCTCGTAGTTGTACGCGAAGTAGCCGATGGCGATGCCCATGATCGTGAACACCGCCAGCTGCGGGAGCGCCCAGTGGAACAGCGTCTGCTGGACGGCGACGGTCATCGCCTCCGCCGATCCGCCCTCCACGCCGCTGAACAGCGGCGAGGGGTTGTTGTAGTAGAACAGCGCCTCCGTCGGCCCCCAGAAGACGACGCCCGCGGCGAAGCCCGCGGAGTACAGCATCGCGAAGAACGACAGGAAGCTGTACTCCGGCGACTCGTCGCCGAGCTTGATGCCGCCCCACGGCCCCACGATCAGGAACAGCAGGAACAGCACGATCAGGAAGACGATCAGCAGCATCGCCCAGTTGAACGCGCCGAGCAGCTGGTTGTTCAGCGAGGTGATCCCGTTCTCGACCGTGCTCGGGCTGACGAAGAACGCCCCGATAACCCCGAGCGTCAGCAGCGCGCCGAACGCGAACACGACGGGGTCGATCTCCTCGCGGAACTCGTCGAACAGTCCGGAGTCGGCGTCGCTCATCCGGTCTCACCCCCGCGAGCGAGGTCGCGGCCGGTCGAAGCACCCTGTCTCCACCTATCGCGTACCATGCTACGAGATGGCATGGGGATTCGATCGAAACTATACACAATAAGTGTTTCTCACTCCGCGCTTTTCTATACAGATTATGTATATTCGACGCACATAGTCATTTTCTGCTGATAGGAACACGTTCGATCTTCTATGAGAGTAAAAATGACTGATCGTTGATCAGATGGCGGAAACGAACACGACTCGTCCACTCGCTTCCGAACGCCCCGGTTCGAGTATCGGTTACTCGCGGCCGCGTTGGCGGACTGGCGGCGGCGGCTCCGGCGTTGCGGCCGGCACGCGTAACCGATTTTCGATGATCGACGTCGCCCGCCGCACTCGCCGTCAGTTCGTGAGTTCCTCGATCGTTGCCTCGTGGGAGGAGGCGCTCTCCGTGAGCTGTTCGGCGAACTCGTCGACGTGCTCTTTGATCTCCTCGCCGACGTCCTCCGGAGAGAAGGAGTCGGACATCGTCAGCAGGCGGACGAACGCCCGGAGCTCCTCGTCGGTGAGCTCCGCGAACTCCTCGTCTTCCAGTTTCGAGACGACCTCGTCCACGTCGATCTGGCCGACCGGCTCGACGTTGAACTCCACGTTGACCATCCGGTAGTTCGACCCCGCGAGCCGCTGTTCGGCCTTGCCGACGCCCTCCGAGAGCATGTCCTTGAACGGCGTGTGGTAGCCCATCGTCCCGAGGTGGAGGAACGCGAGCATGTCGGTGATCCCCTGCGTGTACGCCTCCCGGTCCTCGTCGTCGGGGTCGAAGACGGTGTTCAGGTCGCGCTCCTCCATGCACTCGAACAGGATGCTGAAATCGAGGATGGCGTTCCGGACTCGGCGCCGGATCCGGTTGCGCTTCTGTTTCCGCGAGTGGTCCGTGTAGTCCGTCTTCCGTCCGAGCAGAAAGTCGCGGTCGGAGGGCGTGAGGATCCCGCGCGGCCGGTCCGCGTCAGCCGCCGCCTCGAGCGACTCCGGCACGTCGTCCTTGCTCATGGCTGCACTACCGGGTGCAAACGGATTAACAGTACTGGTCCGCGGGGTCGGTGGGCGCCGCAGCCGTCCGATTCCGGCGCCCGCGGGCGTCCGTGCGAGGCCGACTACGGGCGTCTGCGCGAGAGTTCGACGGCGGTCTCCGCCAGCAGCGTCGCGCCGATGTCCAGGCTCGCCTCGTCGATGTCGAAGGTGGGCGTGTGATGGCTCGTCGGGTGGTCGGTCCCGACGAGAATGTAGGAGGCGAGGCCGCCGTTGTCCTGGACGCGCTGCATCAGATACGTCCCGTCCTCGCTGACGCCGAACTCCTCGGTCGGGATCACGCGGTCGACGCCCGCGACCTCCCACGCGACGTTCCCGACGAGGTCCCGGAGCGCGGGGTGGCTGTCGACGCGCGGCGACTCGCTGATCATCCGGGGCGTCACGTCGCAGTCGTGCATCTCGGCGGCCGCGTAGAGCACCCGCTCCAACTCGGTCCGCGTGTACTCCATCAGCGCCGTCGTCTCGCCGCGGACCTCGGCCTCCAGCGTCACCTCCTCGGCGATGACGTTGCTCGCGGATCCCCCCTCGATGCGGCCGACGTTCACGCGCGTCGACCCGTCGCGGTGGCGGGGGATCGCGTAGGCGTTCTGGATCGCCGCCGAGGCGGCCTGCATCGCGTTCGCCCCCTCGTTCGGCGCCTTGCCCGCGTGGGCGCTCGCGCCCTCGAACGTCGCAGTGAGGTGTGCCATCGCCAGCGGCTTCTCGATCCCCGCCACCACCTCGCCGGTGGGGTGGTCCAGGCCGATGTGGAGCGCCAGCAGGTAGTCCACGTCGTCGAGGTGCCCGCTCTCGGCCATCGCCTTCCCGCCACCGGAGATCTCCTCGGCGGGCTGGAAGAGGACCTTGAACGTTCCCTCGAACGCGCTCGCCTCGATCGCCTCCAGCGCTCCGAGCGCCATCGCGATGTGCGCATCGTGTCCGCAGGCGTGCATGTACCCCTCGTGCTCGGAGCGGAACCCCTCCGCGGTCGGTCGGTGGGTCGCCGCGTCCGACTCGTGCATCGAGATCCCGTCGAGGTCGACGCGGACCGCGACGCAGGGGCCCTCGCCCCGCGAGAGCGTCGCCACGACGCCGGTGTGGCCGCCGGCCGTCCGGTCGAGGATGTCCTCGCGGACGCCCGCCCGGCGCGCCCGGTCGAGCCACGGCTCGATGTCGGCCTCGTCGGGGACGGCCATCCGATCGTCGGTCGCCAGCGCCTCGCGACCGACCGCGATCTCGTCGACGCCGATCCGCTCCAGCTCCTCGACGACGCGGGCGGTCGTCCGGAACTCGCGCCAGCCGGGCTCGGGGTGACGGTGGAACGCGCGCCGGAGATCGCTCAGTCTGGCCTGCACGTCGTGGGACATTCGTCCCGTCTCAAAGCGGTCGGGGTACTTAACGGTAGCCACGGGACGGCGGACGGAGCGGGGGGGCCGTTCCCCGGCGGGCGCTCAGTCCTCGCTCAGGACCCCCTCCGCGACCGCCATGTCGTCCACGTCGGGGTCGTCCGCGGACTCCCGGAGGACGAACCGCTTGCGGACCAGGTCCGCGGCGTAGATGGCGGTCCCGAGGATGAGCAGCGTGTCGCCCGGGAGCCGCGCCCAGAACAGGTTCTGGACCATCGGCCGCGAGTAGAACGCCACGCTCCGGGCGACCGCGTAGCTCTCGGTGAAGGCGGCCTCCAGCTGGATGAAGCCGACCGGGAGCACCGAGACGAACACCATCAGCGCCAGCCCGGCGTTCCAACACCAGAAGGCCGCGCGGAGCCACGTGCCGTCCCAGCGCTCGGGATCGATGGCGATCTGCAGCATGTACGTCACCATCCCGAGCGCGAGGAAACCGAACGCGCCGAACATCGCCGCGTGGGCGTGCCCGACCGTGAGGTAGGTGCCGTGCTCGTAGTAGTTGATGATGGGGAGGTTGATGAAGAACCCGAGCACGCCGGCGCCGACGAAGTTCCAGACGCCGGAGGCGACGATGAACAGGAACGGGAGCCGGTAGGGGAACTCGCCGTCCGTCGTCATCGCGTCGTACTGCCCGAGCGCCTCGTAGAGGATGAAGACGAGCGGGATCAGCTCCAGCGTCGAGAAGACGCTCCCGATCGGGATCCACGCGTCGGGCATCCCGATCCACCAGTAGTGGTGGGAGACGCCGATGACGCCGGTCCCCATCACCAGGAGCGCCTGCAGCATCACCGCCTTCTCGGCGCTGCGCCGGGAGAGCAGGTTCATCGAGACGAGCGTCAGCCCGATGATGGCGACGATGAAGAACTCGAAGGCGCCCTCGACCCACATGTGGACCACCCACCAGCGCCAGAACTCCGTGACGGCGATGTTGGTCTCGGGGGTGAACATGAACCCGGCAGTGAACAGCAGCGCGATGGAGCTACCGGCGTAGAGGATCATGTGCGCGAGCCCGTACGGCGGCTCGCGGTCGAGCAGCGGCTTCAGGCCGCGGATCGCGAGCACCGCCCACGTGAGGAACCCGGCCAGCAGGCCGGCCTGCCAGAGCTTGCCGACCTCGAGGTACTCCAGCCCCTCGTTGCCGAGGACCCACCAGAGGTCGCCGAAGTAGCCGTTCGCGCCGAGCCAGATGCCGCCGAGGCCGCCGACCGTCACCACGACGACCGCGGCGAGCAGCCCGTTGACGAACGTCGCCTGCCGCTTCGGCTCGTGGCCGGTCAACAGCGCGGGGAGGAACAGCCCCGCGCCGAGCCACGTCGCGGCGATCCAGAGGATCCCCAGGTCGATGTGCCACGTCTTCGCGATGGCGAACGGGAGGATCTGGAGGATGTGGACGCCGAACACCTCCTCGACCCCGAAGAAGCCGGCCCGCTCGACGTAGAAGTGCGCCAGCAGCCCTCCCAACAGCACCTGCGCGAGGAACAGCCCCGCGGCGACCGGCACGAACCGCAGGGCGGCGCGCTGGCTGGGGAACACGCTCACGTCGCCCGGCGCGGGCACGGAGATGCCCTCGACCTCCGGTTCGGGGAGGCGGACGGAGCGGTAGAGCCAGATCCCGAAGCCGGCGCCCGCGACCAGCAACACCATCGCGATCACGCTCCACGTCATCGCGGCGCCGGTCGCGTCGTTGCCCGCGCCGGGGGCGTAGGGCCAGTCGTTCGTGTACGAGTGGTCGCTCCCCGGGCGGTCGGCGTGGGAGAACCACGCGGTCCACATCGCGAAGTCAGCGAACCGCTCGGCGTCGGCCTCCGAGTCGATCATCCCCGCGGGGACGCCGCGGTCGTGTGCGCCCTCGTGGTAGCGCTCGACGTACTCCTCGCGGACCTGCTGGTGCGCGTACAGCTCGGCCGCGGAGTAGGCGATGACGCCGCCGTCCGCGGTGCCGCTCGCGGCGGTCGTCCCGCTCCGGTCGTCGAGGTCGTTTCTGACCACCTCGGCGATCGCCGCCTGCTCGCTGTCGTCCAGCGCGGCGTAGTCGCTCCCGTGCCGCTCCTGCGCGTAGTAGTCGCGCATATGCTGGACCTTCAACTCCAGCGCGTCGGCGGTGTAGTCCTCGCCGTAGTAGGCCCCGTTGCCGAGGATGGAGCCGTGGTTCATCAGCCCATTCCGCTGGAAGGTGCGCTTGCCGTCCCTGATCTCCTCGCCCGTCACGATCACCTCGCCGTCGGGTCCGACGACCTCCTCGGGTATCGGGGGGGCTTCCTGGTACGCGAACCAGGCGCCGCCGCCCATCACCGCGAGATTGAGGACGAACACCACGGCGATGATCTTCGCGATCGTCTTCCGTTCCAGGCGCATACGGGACTATCTCCGAACGCCCGCCCTTAGGGTTCACCCGCGAGTTCTCACGCACCGCCAACGGGTGCCGAACATATTCGGCAACGGAGACACGGGGGGCGAGCACCGACGAATATGTGAGATGACTGCCACGGAACACTCCGCCGACGCGACCGCGGTGACCGACGAGACGCACGACAACTCCTGGTCGGCGAACCTCGAGGGGCCAGAACACGCCGGCGACCCCGACCGAGTGGTCGAGGAGGCGCTCGACGCGATAGCGCACACGGCGCCCGGCAATCACGTCAACCTCGTCACCCACGGCGACAACGGCCACCCCGAGACGTACCTCTACGACGCGCTCGCGGCGGCGGACGGCGACGTCGCGGACCTGGAGTGGGAGTACGTGGAGCGGTGCGGCTGCGGCGGTCACGTCTCCCGCGTCCACGTCGAGTGAGGGCGACTACTCCGAGGCCCCGTCCTCGGCGCGGTCGGGTGGGGCCTCGATCCCGTCGAACAGGGCGTGTACCCGGTCCGCGACCTCCTCGCGGATCTCGCGGACCTCCTCGAGGGGCCGCTCTCCGGGGTCCGGTAGCGCCCAGTCCCGGTCGTCGACGCCCGGGAGGTCGAGCGTCGAACAGCCCATCGTGACGACCACGTCCGCGTCGGCGAGTTCGGCCTCCGAGACGGCGCGCGGCTCGCGGTCGGAGAGGTCGACGCCGACCTCCCGCATCGCCTCGACCACGACCGGGTGGACGCGATCGGCGGGGTCGGTGCCGCCCGTGACGACGTCGACGCTTTCCTCGAGGCCGCGCGCCGCGCGCTCGCGCTCCGCGAAGGCGCTCGCCATCTGGCTCCGACCGGCGTTGCGGACGCAGACGAACGCGAGCACGACCGGGCGGGCCGGGTCCGCTCGCAGCGGGACCGCGTCGGGCGCGTCGTCGGTGGTCATGGCCTCCTCTGTGAGCCGTCAGAACAAGAGGTCTGCTATGAGCTCTCTCGACCGGCCCGGAGATCGGTCCGGGACTATTGAGCGCTCGGGAGCCCACCCGACCCGTCCGGACCCCTCTTATAACGGCTTATGCCCGCCGCGGTGCTTGTGCGCCCCATGACGGAGACCGCCGACGCGCCGACCGACGCGTCCGGGACCGGGGACGGGATCGCGGCCGCGAGCGATGCGCTCCGCGTCGAACGCCGCAAGATCGTCGACGAACGGGAGGCGTTCGCGGCGTTCCGGGACCGGCTCGAACGCATCGCCGCCGAGGCGGTGCCCGCCCGCGGCCCGCCGCTCCGCTCCCGCGTGGATCCCGCGGGACGAGGTCTCCGCGCCGTGAAGGCCGCCTACGAGGAGACGGTGATGAGCGTCCCGCACTTCGCCGCCGACTACGACGAGACGTACGAGGCGAGCGTCGAGGCCGAGTTCGGCGCCGACCTCGCGCTGATCCTCACCGGCCAGTCCGCCTTCGACGACCGGTCCAGGCGGACTCTGATCGACCGCACGGAGACGGCCATCGAGGAACGATCGGTGTTCCTCGACACGCTCGACGCGGAGGCGGAGTCACTCGAGCACGGCGCGTCCGTGGTCGCGGCCCTCCGCGAGGCGGTCGCGGACCTGACCGACGGCCGGCACGCGGACCGCGACTTCGGCGCACTCGACGCTCGCCGCGCGCAGGTGCCGGTACTGCGTCGGAAGTGCGACGCGCTCGCCGCCCGGCGGCAGGCCGACCTCCGGGAGCAGCGGCGGCGGATGCGCCTCCCCTCCTCGTTCCCGAACGTTCCGGCGTACCTCTACGCCGGGCTCGACGACCGATACCCGGTCCTCGCCGCCGTCGGGGAGCTCGGTTCCCGGCTCGACGAGGCCAGACGTGACCTCGAGCGGGCGCTGGCGCGCTCCGACTGAGGCGCGCGGCCCCGATTCGGTCGCGTCCGCCGCTCCGCGGGTCGGTGGCGGCTTCGGGACGCGCTTGTCGAAGCCGATGGACTCAACAGCGCGCCCCTCGTAGCTATCGTCGTGCTTACGGAGCAGTTCGTCGCCGCCGTTCGCGACCCCTTCGCGGTCATGAACGCGGTCGGGCTCGTGGCGTTCGCGTTCGTCGGCGCCTCGAAGGCCGTCCGCGAGGAGTACGACCTGCTCGGGATCGCGATCGTCGGCCTGGCGATGGCGTTCGCCGGCGGGACGACCCGCGACCTGCTGGTCAACCGCGTCCCGCTCGTCCTCCAGTCGCCGGTCGAGATCGGACTGGCGCTGGTCGGCGTCGCGCTCGCCATCGGGCTGCCGCTCCTGCTCGACGCGCCCGACTCGCACCCGGTGACGCTGCTCGCGGACGCGATCGGGCTCGCCGCGTTCGCGACTGCCGGGGCGATCGTCGCCACGGACGCCGGTGTCTCCGCGTTCGGCGTGGTCGCTATCGCGACGATCAACGCCGTCGGGGGCGGCGCGACCGCGGACGTGCTACTGGATCGCCCGCCGTTCATCCTCTTCGAGGACTTCTACGCGACCCCCGCGGTGCTCGGCGGCGTCACCTACTGGGCGACCGCCGCCGTCGGCGCGGCCGGACTCGCAGCTGCGGCCTGCGCGGCCGTCACGGTCGGCCTCCGGTTGGCCGCGGTCGCGTACGGCTGGCGACTCCCCACGGTCGCCGATGTCGCCGTCCGCGGCGGGGAGTGAGGTGACGCACACGCGGCCGCGGAGGCGCCCGCGCGGCGCCGGCACTCACTGAACGTTTAACACCCGCCTCCCCCATCGTGTCGGCATGCGGATCTGTACGCCCGACGTGTTGATCGGGGTTGGCGGCGGCGGTACGCGGATCGTCCACCGGCTCCTGCGGCGGGACGACGTTCTGGAGCAGGTGCTCACGGACGACGGCTCGGACGGGCTCTCCGCCGCGATCATCGACACGGAAACCGACGGTGACTGGCACCGCGAAGCGGCCGCGCGAACCAGGGAGGGCTTCGAGGCCGTCCGCTCGCGCGTCGACGGGCAGCCCGACGGTCTCTCCCTTCACGGTCCGGTGTTCCTCCCCGAAGCGCTCGGCGGCGAGGTCCCGGCCCGGTTGACCAACAAACCCTTCGTCCGCGACCTCTGCGAGGCCGAGGGCCTCGACAGCTGGTGGCTCGACGACCGCACCGAGCCGCTGCAGACGCTCGACGATGCGGGGATCGGCGGCGGAACGTACCGGTTCCGGTCGCTCGCGAAGGCGCTCTATCACGCGGCGTCGTTCTCCGGCGGTTCGATCGCTCCGCCGACGACGGCCGACGACGACGTCGCGCTCGTTGCGTCGCTGGGCGGCGGCACCGGATCCGGGACCGTCCTCGATCTCGCCGCGGACCTCGAGGGCCGGCGGACCGACCTCTACGCGGTGTTGCCGCATCCGTCCGAGTCTACGGCGACACTCGCGAACGCGCACGCGGCGCTCTCGGAACTCGAACACGCGTTCCTCGCAGGGGAGAGCCCCTTCGACACGGTGACGCTGCTCCCCTTCCCGGCCGACGCCGATCCGGCGGCGTTCGAGGCGAACGCCGTCCGAGCGTTCCTCGCCCATCAGGGCGCCCTGCGGAACGGGGGCGGGTCCGGGCTCTCTCTCGACCTCTCGGGCGGCCCGACGGCGTATGCACCGTTCACCGTCGCGACCACGCGCACCGTTCAATACCCGATCTCCGCGCACGAGGAGACGCGCGAGGCCGTCGCCGAGTTCGTTGACCGGAAGCGGGACGCGCTCCAGGCGGAAGCCGAACGCTACGATGTCGTCGAGTCTTCCCTCCGCGAGCGGTTTCCGGACACAGCGGAACGCGTCCTCACGGACACGGCCGCGCGCGGCGGTCCGATCGACGAGGCGGCCGCACGCTCCCTCCGAAGCCGTCTCGTAGACGACCTGGTCGGAACGACGCTCGAGGACCCGGTCTTCGAACGACTCGGCTTCGACGCCTCGATCGAGGCGATCCGAACCGAGGCCGCCGAAGTCATCGAGGACGGCGGCCGCGACGACGGCGCTGACGCCGTTCGCGACTTCGTTGCGTCCGCTCCCGGTACGCTCGCGTCGATCGTCGAGCATTACGCCGACCACGTCGCGGAGGCCGGCGGGCTCGCGGAGGACCTCTTCGATGCCATCGCGGCCGAGTTCCGAACCGTCGAACGGCGTCGCGACCTTCTTGCCGCGATCGAGGCGATCAACGTCGAGGAGACGGGGTTCGATGCCGACGACGTCGCCCTCGTGCGTCGGAGTCTCCGCCGCCTCCTCGATCTCGATCGCGGCTATCCCCCCACCGACATCAGCGAACTCGAGAAGCGGAGTATGGCGGCTCACGAGACTGTGAATGAGCTCGACGACGTCCTCGCGGACGCCGAGTCGTTCCGCGAGGCGGTTCGCGAGGACCTCCGCGGGGAGCTCCAGTCGTGGGCGCACGACGTGTCCAGGTCCGTCGAGCGGCTGACCGCGATCGGTGAACGCGCCGAGGCGGTCCGGAACGGCATCCACGACCTCGTGGACGCGGTCGAGCGCGCCGTCAGCGAGGTCGAGGCGGCGACGACCGTCGAAGCCGTCGAGGAGATCGACCTCCGGCTTCCGGAGGCCGATGCCGTGAACGCCGGGCTCAACGAGATCGGGGTCGACCCGATCGACATCGCCTCGATCCGCGACGCCTTCGACCACGTCAAGGGAGCGAAGCGGGACGCTCTCGAGTCACGGGGGCTTCTCAGTGGCATACTTGGGCCCGACTGGACGGAGCGGTACGAGGCGCACGTCCGCCAGGCCGACGAGTGGTTCGAGATTTCCCCCCATCCCGAGGCGTTCTCCTGTTCGTTCGAGGCGTCCCGCCTCAGGGAACGTGCCGACGCGATCGACGACCTGCGGGCGGCGACGGTCGGTGATGTCGTCGAGGCGTTCGCCGACCGCTTCCTCGGGCGCGAGCCGCTCGCCTTCGACCGAGAACTCGGCGACGCACACGTCCGTCTCCCGGACGAGGAGGCGCTCGACGGCGTTCTCGATCGCCTCGACACCGCCCTCGACACGCTCGCTCGCGGACGGAGCGACGCCGGCGACCGCCCGCTCGAGGGGATGTTTGGGGGCTCTCCGGCGACTTCCAGCCGCCGCGGAGCGACGCGGAGGCCGCGCTCGTCGCCGCCTACCTCGACCCGATAGCGGACGCTCGCGAGGCGGCCGCCGAACGTCGCGACCGGGCGTCGCGCCTCGCTGACCGTCTCGACGCGCTCCGGGACTGCTGGGCGGACGTGCCGCCCTTCGACTCCGAGAACCCGTACGCGGTGGACACGGACGGCGACCCCTTCCCGCCGACGGACGACGGCGACCCGTACGTCACCCACTTGGACGCCTCGCCGGACGAGATAGTCGGCGTCACCGACATCGCCGAGACCGACCTCGTGGAGTCGGACGAGGACCTCCTCGCCCACAGCTTCGCGGCCGAACTCGACCGGGCGTTCGACGACGGGCTCGTGCCGGTGGACCCGATCGATCCGGCCCAGGCGCCGCATCACCCGTCGTTCCGAGCCGTGTATCACTCACGTGCGTACGACCCAAGAAGCGGCTCATTCAGCACACAGTACGACCAGGTCCGGGACGCGGTCGCTGCCCGGACGGGCTGTTCAGCCCGCAACTACCGCGCGGAACGTCACGACATCGGCGGCCCGGACGAGGTGTCGCTGTCGCTGTTCATCGCGGGGGTTCCGCTCGACCGCCTCACCGTGCTCGCCGACTACGCGGATGCATACGCCCGTCGCCGCGACACGGTCGAGGAGCCGCGGGCCCAGCACGCCGTCGGCTTGGGTGCCGACTGGACCACCTGGCCGGCGCTCGGGGATCGGGTCCGCGAGGCGGCCGCCGCCGACCTCCACGACGCCGTCGGCGGCTCCGTCTTCCGGGAGACGATTCGCGACCGCGACGCGCTGGACGAAGCGGTTCAGCGCGTCGCCGACGGCGCCGACCCGCTCGACGTCTTCGGCGACGCGTTCGAGGTCCTCGCGGCCGAGAGCACCGTCGAGTGACCGCAGTTCCGCGGCCGCGCTCAGCGCCCCGCGAACCCATCCCCGCGAACATCCCATCCGAAATCGGGGTTGACGAGCGTCCACAAACGTCCGGAAAATCCTCCGTTCAACGCGATCAATGGCTTAATAGCCCATTTAGGAACGGACGAACGTCGTCTCTCAAGCGTATTTCTGGACAAACAGTCGGACAAACACTTATCGCCCGTCGTTCCATGGGCATAGTCGAGACCGATGCTTCGCTTCGTCCGTCAAGCCGGGAGAAAAGTGGATGAACGTTCATGTTCTACCGGGAGCGGCACGTGACCGATCTGGTCCCGACCACCTGCATGCGCTGTGCGGTCGGCTGCGGACACGTCCAGCGCGCGGTCGAGCGGGGGATGGGGCTGGACGTGGTCCGCGGTGACGCCACCCATCCCGTCAACGAGGGCCTCGCCTGCGGCCGCGGCGTCGGCGAGACCGCCGACCCGGACGGACAGTGGCTCACGCGTCCGCTGGTCCGCCGCGGCGGCGAGCTCGTACCGACGACGTGGGACGTGGCGCTCGACGCCGCCGTCTCCGGGATCCGCGCGGCGACCGCGGACGACCCCGACGGCCTCGCCGTGCTCGGGAGCGGACAGCAGACCAACGAGGCCGCCTACGCGCTCGGCAAACTCGCCCGGGGCGGCGTCGGCACGCGCCACTACGACGCCAACACGACGCTGTGTATGTCGAGTGCGGTCGCCGCCTACGTCGACGCGTTCGGGAGCGACGCGCCGCCACCGACCTACGACGACATCCCCGCGGCGGACCGGCACGTCGTCTGGGGCGCGAACCCCGCGGTCGCCCACCCGGTCATGTTCCGGTGGATCGCCGACGCGGCCGACGAGGACGGACGGGAACTCGTCGTTGTCGACCCCGTCGAGACGAAGACCGCGGGACGCGCGGATAGGCACGTCCAGCCCGACCCCGGCGGCGACCACGCGCTGGCGCGGGCGGTGCTCGCGCGACTCGTCGAGGCCAACGGCGTCGACCGCGCGTTCGTCGAGGCGCACACGAGGGGGTTCGACGACCTCGTCGCGGCCCTGCCCGACGCGGCGTCCGCCGCCGCGGAGGCCGGCGTTCCCCTCGCGGCCGTCGACGCGCTCGCGGCGACGCTGGCGCACGACACCCTGATCTACTGGGGGATGGGGATCAACCAGAGCGTCCGCGGCACCGCCACGGCAGGCGCGCTGATCGACCTCTGTCTGGCGAGCGGCAACCTCGGCCGAGGGAGCGGCCCCTTCTCGCTCACGGGCCAGGCGAACTCGATGGGGACGCGGATCTGCTCCTCGAAGGGGTCGTGGCCGGGTCGCCGCCCGTTCGCGGACCCCGACGAGCGCCGGACCGTCGCGGAACACTGGGACGTTCCCGTCTCCCGGTTCCCGGACGACACCGGGCCCGGACCGGTCGAGATGCTCGACGCGGTCGGCCGCGAGGGCGGCCCGGACGCGGTGTGGACGGTCGCGACGAACCCCGCGGTCGGGTTCCCCGACGCGACGGCGGTCCGCGCCGCGCTCGAGGACGCGTTCGTGGTCGCACAGGACGCCTTCCGGACGGAGACCGTCGAGCACGCGGACGTGGTGCTACCGGCGTCGACGTGGGGCGAAAGCGAGGGGACGACGACGAACATGGAGCGTCGGATCTCCCGCGTCCGCGCCGCGACGGAGACGCCCGCCGGCGTCCGGTCTGATTGCGAAATCATCGTCGCGCTCGCGGAGCGGCTGGCGCCCGGCCTGTTCGCCGACACCGGCGCCGACCCCGAGGCGCTCTTCGAGGAGTTCGCCGCGCTGACCGCGGGGACGACGACGGACTGCTCCGGCATCGGCTATCCCCGGCTCGACGCCGAGGGCGCCGTGCGCTGGCCGGCTCCGGACACCGACGCGGAGGGGGGCTACCGCTACCTCGTGGAGGATGATGCGGCTGTCCCCGACACCGACGCCGACCCCGGCACGGATGCCGATACGTGGTCGTTCCCCACACCATCCGGGCGCGCAGCCTTCTCGACGCGGTCGGCGGCCGACCTGCCCGACCCGCCGGACGAGGAGTACCCCCTCACGCTCACGACCGGCCGCGAGGCGGACGGCTACAACTCCGGCGTGCGGTCGCGGGGCGGCGACGGCGACGATCTCGTGACCGCTCGGACCGCGCCCGAGACGCTCGCGGAGGTGGGGATCGCAGACGAGGCTGAGGAGGACCGGGACGAGGACGCTTCCGGAACGCCCCGAACCGCCGTGCTCGCGTCCGAGCGCGGCCGAGTCGAGGTCGCGGTCGAGCCCGACCCCGCGGTGCCGGCCGGACTGGTCTGGCTCCCCATCCACCACCCGGCGACGAACGAGGTGACCACGCCCGCGGTCGATCCCGTCTCCGCCGAGCCGAACTTCAAGCAGTGCGCGGTCCGGCTCTCCCCCGCTTCGGACGCCGCCGAGTCCCCGACCCGAACGCCCGAGGGCACCCCGAGCGATGACTGAGCGGGACGGCGACAGGAGGGTGGCGGCCCGCCCTTCGCCGCCAAAGCCCGACACCGGGATCGCCGGTGTCGTGCTCGCTGGCGGGCGATCGAGGCGGTTCCCGCCCGGCGACAAGGCGCTGGCGACGCTCGACGGCCGTCCGCTGGTCGCCCACGCCGTCGACGCGCTGCTGCCCGCGGTCGACGAGGTCGTCGTCAACTGCCGCGCGGACCAGCGCGCGGCGCTCGCCGACGCGCTCGACCCCCTCCTGACCAGGTTCGCCGTCGACGACCGCGAGGACGCCGGCCCCGTCGCCGGCCTCGCGGCGGCGCTTTCCGCCACCGAGGCCCGGTACGCGGCGGTGCTCCCCTGCGACCGGCCCGCGGTCGGGACCGCTCTGCTGGCCCGCCTGCTGTCGGCCGTCCGCGGCGAGTCGGGCGCGGTCCCCCGCTTCGACGGGCGGCGACAGCCGTTCCCGCTCGTCGTTCACGTTCGGGTCGGCCGGTCGACCTCCCGGCGCATGCTCGACGCCGGCGCGAGCCTCGCGTCGCTGCTGGCGGAGCTCGACCCGGTCGAGGTGCCGGAGACCGAGGTCCGCGCGCTGGCCCCGGCCACGGCCTTCACCGACGTCGACGATCCCGCGGATCTCCGGCGCCTGGAGGCGCTGTCCGCCGCCGACGCGCCCGCTCGCGGCCGTCGCTGACCCCTCGACCGGTCGGAGCCGCGGCCCGGGATCCCCATCGGCCGGCGCCGCGAACGGCGGTCGGCGTTTCACTCCGGGCCCGCTCCGATACCTCGATCCGCCCTTTCCGCTGAGACGTCAGCTCCCGCCTTCCGCCGGGACGTCATCCACCGCCTTCTGTCGATACGCCGCCCTCGACTTCCGTCGTTCCTCGCGCGCGCAGGCGACACCGGTGTCGACGCTCCTCCGCGACGCTGCCCGAGAAAACGATCCCCAAGACGACAGTTTCTTCGCCCGTTCGATCAGAAAACACGGTCGAAAATCGACCGAATAACGACCTTATACGCCGCGGAAGTCATTATAAACGGATCAGCCGCCCACTTCGACGCGAGGAATTTTGAATATCTCAACGCTTAGCTTTAACAGTTCTCGTCGGCAGCCTTTAGACAGAAATCAGATGCAGATTGAACAACTTTCGAGTATAGAAGTACATGATCGTTCAGATAGCGGGCGGGAATATCCGGAGGACGGCTGACCGTGGCGGGCGACACCGAGGCGGTCAAGGCCGACTGCTACGGCGACGAGGTCCGCGAGCACATCGAGCGGTTCGCGGCGGCCGGCTACGACGCCATCCCGGACGACGAGCGCGAGGCGTGGTTCTCCCGGTTCAAGTTCTGGGGGCTGTTCCATCAGCGCTCGGGTCAGGAGGGATACTTCATGATGCGGCTGACGAACTGCGGCGGCGTGCTGGAGCCCGGGCAGTTGCGGGCCATCGGCGAGGTCGCGCGCGACTACGCGGAGGGGCCGGCCGCGAACCCGGTCTTCGGCAACGGCTTCGTCGACCTCACGACGCGGCAGTCGGTCCAGATCCACTGGCTGAAACTGGAGGACGTGCCGGAGATCTGGGAGAAACTGGAGTCGGTCGGCGTCTCCTCGCGGTCCGCGGGCGGCGACACGATGCGGAACATCTCCGGCTGTCCGGTCGCCGGCAAGGACGCCGACGAATACGTCGAGACCCGGCCGCTGCTCGACGAGATCCAGGCGGAGATCCGCGACGACGAGGCGCTCGCGAACCTCCCCCGGAAGTTCAACATCTCGATGACGGGCTGTCGGCAGGGCTGCGCGCAGGACTCGATCAACGACGTGGCGCTGGAGCCGGCCCGCAAGCTGGTCGACGGCGAGGAGCGCCGCGGGTTCAACGTCCGCGCCGGCGGGGGGCTCGGCAGCCGCGAACCGCGCCGCGCGCGCCCCCTGGACGTGTTCGTGACGCCGGACCGCGCGGTCGAGACGGTCCGCGCGTTCGTCGAGCTGTACATGGAGGCGGGGAACCGCGAGAACCGCAACAGGAACCGGGCCCGCTTCTTCGTGGACGAGCACGGGCCCGAGGCGGTCCGGGAGATGCTCGTCGAGCGCCTCGACTTCTCTCCGGCCCACGCCGGGACGGACCTCCGCGGCGAGTACACGTACAACGCCGGTCGGCCGAGCGAGCGCGGCGACCACGACCACGTCGGCGTCCACGACCAGGACCCCGACCACAGCTACGTCGGGCTGACCGTCCCCATCGGTCGGTTGACCGCGGGGGAGGCCATCGAACTGGCGGACCTCGCGGACGCGTACGGCAGCGGCGAGGTCCGGCTCACGCGCCGACAGAACCCCCTGATCGTCGACGTGCCGGACGAGGCGGTCGACGACCTGCTCGAGGAGCCCCTGCTGGAGACGCACCGCCCCGAACCGGAGACGTTCACGCGGGGGGCGATGGCGTGTACCGGCACGGAGTTCTGCTCCATCGCGCTCGCGGAGACGAAGACCCGGATGGCGGCGATGGTCCGGTGGCTCAACGCGAACGTCGACCTCCCGGACGACGTGGACCAACTGAAGATCCACATGTCCGGCTGTACCGCGGACTGCGGGCAGGCGATGACCGCGGACATCGGGATGCAGGGCATGCGCGCGCGGAAGGACGGCGAGATGGTCGAGGCGATGGACGTCGGCGTCGGCGGCGGCGTCGGCGCGGAGCCCGCCTTCATCGAGTGGGTCCACCAGCGCGTGCCGGCCGACGAGGTGCCGGGACTCGTCGCGGACCTCGTCGCCGCGTTCGCGGCCCTGCGCGAGGAGGGCCAGACCTTCCGCGAGTGGGTGGAGGCGACCGGCCACGAGTCCATCATCGAGCTGGCGGAGCCGCACGAGACGAGCTACGAGGACCCCTGTCTGTACGACGCCAAGCAGTCGTGGTACCCCTTCTCCGACGCGGAGGGCGCGGACGCCGCGACCGACGCCACGGCGGTGAGCGATGACTGACCCGACCGCACGCGAGGCGAATCCCCCCACCGGGGACGGGCTGGACCCGACCGTCGAGCACGCCTCGATGGACGCCGCGCCGGAACTGTTCGCGGGCGGTCCTCGTGCGGCCACCGGGCGGAACGGCGGGCACTCGGCCCCGACGGAGAGAGACGGCTGAGCGTGGACCGTCGCCTGCTGGACGTGACGGCGCGGACCACGTTCGACTTCCTCGACGCGCGGCTGCGGACCGCGACCCGGGAGACCGACGCGGTCGCCGTCCTCGACGTGACCCGCCACCGGGAATCGCCCGACGAGGTGGCGCTCCAACTGGAGGTCGACGCCGCCGACCTGGCCGCGACCGACGGCCTGTCGGCGCACGTCGACGAGGCTTGCCTCACCCCCGCGGAGGCGCGCACGCTCGCGGGGGAACTCGCGGACGCCGCGGACGCCGCCGAGGCCGGCACGGACCCGGGCGGCGGACGGGTGTAGCGCGGCCCCAGTCGCCGGCGCTCCGACGGTCGGGGACCTTACTCGTCGTCCGCGCCGTTCGCGTCGGCCGCCTCCTCGCTTCCCACCGCGTCGGCGTCCTCCACCAGCAGCCCGTTCCTGATGCCGCGCACGATGGGCTCGAGCTCCTCCGGGTCGGCGTCGAGGTCGACCCCGAGCGAGAGCGCGTGCTCGCCCACGCCGGGCTCGGCGGCGTTCGACTCGCCCGCCTCGGCCGCGGCGGTCGCCGCAACGTCGGCGGTCCCGCCTTCGCCGCCCTCATCCTCGCCGCTCTCGCCATCCTCGCCGTCCTCGCCGCCCTCAGCCTCGCCGTCCTCGCCGCCCTCAGCCTCGCCGCCCTCGCCGTCGCTCCCGGTCTCCGCGCCGCCCCCGCTCTCGCCGTCGGGTTCGGCCTCGTTCTCCGAGGGCGTGGTGGCGTCGCTCCCGCCCCCGCCGCCGGCTTCCGCCGCCTCGGCGGCGTCGCGAGCGGCCTCGGCCGCCTCCCGCGCGGCCTCCGCGGCCTCCTCTGCGGCCGCGGTCGCCGCCTCGACCGTCTCTGCGAGCGCCTCGGCCGGTTCGTCCTCGGTCGCCTCCTCCGCGGCGACGCCCCCGCCGGTCGCGCCCTCCTCGTCGGATCCCTCGCTCCCAGTCTTGTCGGCTCCATCGCCCGCACCCTCGGCGGCCGCGAGCGCCTCCGCGGCGTCGAGCGCGTCGGCGATGGAGTCCTCGACCGCTGCCGCGAGGTCCTCCGGATCCGCTCCCGTCTCCGCCGCGACCGACTCGATCACCGACCGGGTCGTCTCGGAGGCGGCTGCCTCCAACTCCGACTCCTCCGCGCCTTCGACGGCCGACAACAGCGCCGTCCCGAGCGCGCGCTCCGCTTCGGCGACCGCGTCGGCGTCGGCCTCCGACTCCTCCTCCGGCCCATCCGCGACCTCCGCTTCCTGCTCATCCGCGACCTCCGTCTCCGGCCCGGCCTCGGCCCGCGCGGCACCGGAGACGGTCGGGGCACCGGCTTCGTCGGTCTCGCCCTCCCGTTCGACTGCCTGCTCGACGAGGTCGCGGGCCGCGCGCGCCTCCTCGACTGTTTCTTCCGCCCGGCGGACGGCGTCCTCCGCCTCCGCGATGACCGAGGCCGTCTCCGCGGCGCTCGGGGCGGTCTCTGCGGCGGCCTCGCCCATCGCCTCATCCCGCCTCGTCACGGCCGAACGCCGCTCGCAGGTCGGCGGTTCCGCCGGTTCCGGCCGTTCCACAGATCCCCCGCCCGTTTCGGGCTCTTCGTCCTCCGTGCTCGTCTCGGATCCCTCCGCGTCGGCCTCGCCCGGGAGCCGATACCGCCCCTCCTCGTCGCGGTCGAGCAGTCCGGCCCACTCGTAGAGGTCCAGCAGGGTGGACAGCCCCGTCTCGACGCGGCGCTTCTCCGGGTCGACGCCCGCGACCGTCGCCAGCAGGGGCACCAGGTCCCCCTCGACGGTGGGGTTGCCCCGAACGATGGCCCGGAGTTCCTCGGTCACGGGCCACTCGCGGAGGAGGTCGGCGGCGTGCTCCCGCGCGTACCCCTCGTCGTCGATGGCCAGCGCGCCCGCCAACTGCTCCCCCTCGTCGGTGAGGCGGTGTTTCTGTCCCGATTCGGTCGGGTCGAGCACTCCGAGGTCCTCCAGGAACCGCGTCTGCCGCCCGGCGGCGTCCGAGTAGCCAGTCGCGTCCGCGACGTCGGCGGTATAGCGAGGCTCCGCGGCCGCGCCCACCTCGGACCACCCGGCGAGGATCTCCCGCAGCGCGTCGAGGCCCACACCCTTCGGAACGGCGTGTGCGTCCGCCATGGCTCGTCGGCCGATTGCCCGCCGAGTCCAAAAAATGACCCGGCCGATTCCGGCGTCGGAGGTGCCGTAATCCTCTGTGTCGGACCTCGGTGACCGCTCGGATCAAAGCGGCGCGAAGTCGTCCGGAACCTCGGCGCCGTCGCGGAGGCGCCGCAGGTAGTAGCGCACCCCCGGCGCGTGGGCGGCGCCGACGATCAGGTGCACCTCGGTCGCCGCCTCGTTGTGGTAGACGGCGTAGTCGGCCATGCGCTCGTTGCGCGCGTGCGAGACGAGTTCGAGCTCGGGGTCGTGGCCGCGGAGCCACTCGCGCTCGAGCGGCTGGGGGAGAAACGCACGCTCGTAGTAGCGCATCAGCGCGCCGAGTCGCTCGGGGTCCTCGGCGGCCGCGTTGCTCAGTCGGAAGGCCTCGTAGCTCTCGCCGGTCGCGGCCGCGGCGTGGTCCGTCAGGAACCCGGCGGCCACGTCGCCGAGCGCGCGCTCGAAGCGGTCGCCGTACACCGCGCCCCCGGACTCGACCAGCGAGAAGACCGCCTCCCGGAACCGGTCCGCGGCCGCGGTGAGGTCCTCCAGCACCGCGTCGACGCCGGTCTCCGACAGCGCGTCGAGGTGCGTCTCGACGTCGCGGTCGGCACACTCCCGCAGCGCCCACCGGTAGTCGTCCATCTCGCAGACCGCGGGGAAGTCCTCGAAGTAGAGCGGCCGGATCCCCTGCTCGCAGTAGACGGTCGCGCCCCGGTCGCGGAAGCGCTCCACGTGCCCGCGGAGAGCGTCGCGCTCGGCGTCGGTTCCCGCGTGCGTGACGCCGTGGACGTGGAAGGCGTGGCCGTCGACGGTCACGCGCCAGCCGGGCAGCCCGTCGTCCGCGGGCCGCGCCGCCTGCCGGCGTCGCACCGCCTCGGCCCATACGGGCTTCGCCTCGAAGTACGCCTCGTGGGGCGTGGCGACGCCGAGTCCGTCGGCCAACTCGGCCAGCGAGGTCGCCTCGCGGATCGCCGCGACGCGCGGGTCCGCCGGGTCCGAGACCATGGTGGACGTTCACACGCATTGGTGGTGTATCTGTCGCGGTCGCGCACCGGTTCCACACCGCCGTCGACGGTCGACGGCGACCCCCGGAGTCGACAGAAGGTATTTGTCCGCGTGCCAGAAACGACCGGGAGCGACGATGTCCCCGACCAGACGCGCCCTCCTCGGTAGCGCCGCCTCGCTCGCGGCCGCGGTCGCCGGCTGCGGCGGTCGCGGCGGCGCCGACACGACTCCCGCCGACCGGGCCTCTTCCGGTTCCGTCTCGGACCCAGAGGTGGTCACGGCCCGCAACCCGACCCCGGACGAGCCGGTCCTTCTGGACCCGACGGGCGGCGACGCCGCGGGCGACGCGGCCGGAACCCCGTCACCCCTCCGGCGCGAACTCGTCACCGATCCCGACCGCGCCGCGGCGCTCGTCGTCGCCGACGGCGTCCCGGAGGCGGACGCCGCGGCCGTGCGGTCGTTCGTCGACGCGACGGAGTTCTCGACCGAGACGCTGTTCGCCGCTCCCTCCCGGATCCGTTCCTGTTACCGGCTCCGGATCCGGTCCGTCTCGTGGGAGCCAGGGCACGCCGAGTACTCCTACTGCCGCGAGCTCCGGCCGCCGGAGGCCGCCTGCGAGGACGGGGAGCGCGACCGGCTGTTGGTCCTGATCCGGATCCCCGCGGCGCTCGAGGACGAGCTGAACGGCTCCGGCGCCAGCGGGCGAACGCCGTGCCGGGCCGTGGACACGGACTATGACACCATTACCACGACGCCGGAGGGGGAGGTGCCGTGAGCGACCGCGGACTCACCAGACGCGAGGCCCTGCGGACCGGGGGTGCAGCGACGCTCGGGGTCGCGCTGGCGGGCTGTGGTCGCACCCGGCAGTCCTACTGGGACGATCCGCCCTCCTTCGACGCGGCGGGGCTCGCCGACGTCACCGACGCGGCCGTCCCCACCCGCCCGGACCCGATGCCGATGCGGCTCCCCGAGGAGCGCGTCGCGGCGCTCTCCGACCGCGTCGGGGCGCTGCTGTCGCCGATCCCGGACCCGCTCACGTCCGAGATCGTCCCGAACGGCACGATCAGGGCGGCCATCGTAGACGCGCGGGAGGCGGCCCGCGACGCGCGGCGCCGAATGGGGGATCTGCGGGGAGACGCGCCGACGCTCTCCGTCGTCGAGGCCGGCGTCGACGCCTGCGCGCAGGCGGCGCGGGCGGCGGGCTGTTGGGCGGCGATCCACGCGGACAGGGACCCCGACGAGGTGACCCTGACGCGGTCGACGGCGCTCGGGCGGATGGACGACCTCGGCAACGCGCTCCCGGACGCCGCGAGCGGCCCGCAGGCGGGCGTCGTCGCCTACGCGCCGCCCGAGCGGTGGGCCGGCGTCACGCGCCGGCGTCGGCTCGTGACGCCTGGGGCTCCGTCCGCGGCGGCGAATCCCCTACGTGCCGGACGGGCGACCTGCGACCTGGAGCGGACGCGAGCACAGGCCGCCGTCGGGGACGACCTCCGCGAGCGCTACGTCGCGTCGCTGTCGGACCCCGTGGCCGTCGCGGAGCCGATGCGGGCGGCCCTCTCGGCGCTCGCGCCGCGCGTCGAGGACCGGTTCCGGGCGATGCACGAGGGGGACACCGAACGCCCGAGGTCGTACCCGGACGTCGACGCCTACCTCTCCCGGGACGTGCCTCGGGACCATCCCGGTCGCGGACTGCTCGTGGACGCTTTCGGGGACTTCTTCGACTTCGCCCGGTTCGCGCCGGTCGCGTGGCCGGCGTTCGACCCGCCGCACCCGGCGTGGACGCTGCGGGCCACCCACCGGTCGCTCGCGACGCTGTCCGCGTTCGACGCGATCCGCGCACGGATCGACGACGGCGACGACCTGTTCCCGGCGGACGCCGCGGCGGTCGCCGACGCCCGCGAGGCGGCGCTGTCCGCGGTGCGTGCGCTGGTCGAGTCCGAGGCTTCCCTCGACCGCTGGACGGCGTGGCGCCTGACGCCGGCGTTCTCGTCGCCCGACGAGACGTTCGCGTCCGGTCCGGATCCGGACCGGCGCGCCGTCGCGGAGGCGTTCGGCGAGTACGTCCGGATCGAGGCGGTCGCCCGGGCCACGCCCGACGCGACCGCGAGCGTCGTCGACGCGCTCGGGGACTGAGCCGGGTCCGTCCGGTCGCCCGACCCCGAGACTTATGAGTCACGGAGCGGTCGACCGACTATGGACGAGAAGCGATTCGTGGTCACCCTCTTCGGCATGGCGGTCGGCCTCGCCGTCGGCTACATGGCCTACCGGTTCGTGGCCGCCCTGACGGTCGCCACGTTCCTTTACTACTCGACGAGGCGGTTCCACCGCGGGTTGCGCCGGCTTCGGCTGCCGATCCGAGTGCGCGCGATGTTGACGCTGTCGCTCGTGTCGGTGCCGCTGCTTCTGGTGTTGACCTATACGGTCGTGCTGATGGTCCTGGAGCTGCGGCGGTTCATCGACCAGTACTCGCTCATCGCGACTTCCGGGGCGAGCGTGGCGTGGATCGAGAACGTGGGTGAGCTGCCGGAACCGACGTTCGAGGGGATCGTGCAGGCGTATCAGGCCGGGCGGTTCGATCAGGTGATCCAGTTTCTCGCGGAGAACGCGACCCTGTTGACGGAGCTAGTGACGGGGTTCTTCCTCAACCTGCTCGTGATCGTCGTCATCACCTACTACCTGCTCGTCGACGGGGGGCGGATCCGGTCGTGGCTGCTGAAGTTCGACGACGACGCCGTCGTGCGGGAGTACCTCGAGGCTGCCGACCACGAACTGGAGGCGGTGCTGTTCGGCAACCTGCTCAACGTCATCGCCATCGCGCTCATCGCGGTCGCCTCCTACATGGGGTACAACGCGCTGGTGCCGGAGGCGGTGCAGGTTCCGTATCCCGTCCTCGCCGGCGTGTTGACCGGCGTCGCCAGCCTGATTCCCGTCGTCGGAATGAAGGTTGTCTACGTGCCGCTGGCAGCCGCGACCGCCGTGCCCGCTCTCCTCGAGGGCAACACGGAGCTTTTGGCCTACGTCGTCGGCTTCCTCGTTGTCGCGGTCGTCGTCGTCGACACGATCCCCGACCTGGTCCTGCGCCCGTACCTCAGCGGTGAGACGACACACGTCGGCCTGCTGATGTTGGCGTACATCCTCGGTCCGGTCGTGTTCGGCTTCTACGGGCTGTTCCTCGCGCCGATCCTGCTGGTGCTCGCGATCACGTTCGCGCAGACCGCGCTGTTGCGACTGCTCGGCGAGCAGCCGGCCATCGAGCGACTCGACGAGGCGCAGCGCCAGCTGGACGAGTTCGTGTCGACGGACCAGTCGGCCGACTGATCGCCGGCCTCGAGCGCTCTGACGCGGACGGCTCGGGAAACGCCTCGTCACCGCCGGCCTCGGTCAGAACGGACGGATCGGCGCCGACGGTCAGGCTCCGCCCGGACCGCCCACACCGTCCTCGCGCAGGTCGAGTTCCGTCTCGAACACCGACCGGACGGCCGCAACCGTCCGGTCGTCGTGACTCGCGGGATCGAAGTGGTAGTGCGCGCGCGCGTCGCTCGCCGCCACGACCTCGGTCAGCCGGTTCAGGAACCGGCGCGCCGACTCCGCGTCGACGTGCGCGAGCAGGTCGGTGACGGAGTCCAGACAGACGACGGCCTCCGCGTCGGACCCCTCCCAGGCGGTCAACTGGTCTTCCAGCTCCAGCCCGAGCCCGACGAGGTCGGTCGGTTCGCCGATCGTTCGAACGGACGGGACGCCGGGCGGGCCGGCGTCGGGATCGCTGCCGCTCGCGGCGGCGCGCGTGAGGTCGCCGACGCTTATGACGGCGCTGTCGGCCACGTTCCCGGCCGTCTCGCCGACGACTTGCGCATGCCAGCGCGAGGGTGCGGTCCCGTACGTCACGCCGAGCACGTGCCGCGGCCGGTCCCGTGAGTTCCCCAGCAGGCGGCTGCAGGCGGCGGACTTTCGGTCCCCCTCTCGGGGAGCGGTGAGGAGCACGTTCGAGGGGGTCGGCGGCGCGTCGGTCCGCGTCTGACTGTCTCGGGACATCGGTCGTCACTGTACCCAGACGTTTCCAGTTTGTTAAACCTTACAACGGGTCTGACGCCCGTCAGACGCCCGCTTCCGTTCGATCTTCCGGCATCCGGGGATTGAAGCACTCCGGGGAACGGGATGTGGGCATGTCGTCGACCGCCTACGAGGAACTCCGGGATCGATACGCCGGCGCGGCCGCACTGGAGAGCGCCCGCGGCGTGCTCTACTGGGACCAGCAGACGAAGATGCCGAGCGGCGGGACTCCCGCCCGATCGAAACAGCTCTCCGCGCTCTCGTCCGCGCACCACGAGCGACTGACGGACGAGCGCGTCGGGGCGCTCCTCGCCGACCTCGCGGAGGAGGACCTCTCGGACGAGGAGGCCGCGGTCGTCCGCGAGATCCGCCGCGAGTACGAGCGCGCCGCCGAGGTTCCCCGCGACCTCGTGGAGCGGCTGACGACCGCGCAGTCCGACGCACAGGAGACGTGGCAGGACGCGAAGGCGAACGACGACTTCGACGCCTTCGCGCCCACGCTGGAGGAGCTTCGAGAACTCCACGTCGAGCGGGCCGGGCACGTCGACCCCGACGCGGCGCCGTACACGGTGATGCACGAGGACGCGCTGCCGTACATCGACCTCGACACCGTCGAGTCGGTGTTCGCTGATCTCCGCGAGGCGCTCGTCCCCCTCATCGAGCGTATCGAAGCCGAGGGCTGCGAGCTTGCGAACCCCTTCGCCGAGGGGGAGTACCCCGAGGACGACCAGATGGAGCTCTCCGAGCGCGTGCTCGACGCGGTGGGCTATCCCGAGGACCGCGGCCGGCTCGACCTCTCGCCGCACCCGTTCACGTCCGGGAACCAGTTCGACTGCCGCGTGACGACCCGGTTCAAGGACGACCCCGTCAAGGGGTTCATGGCGACGCTCCACGAGTACGGTCACGGCCAGTACAACCTCGGGCTCCCGCAGGAGGAGTTCGGCTCGCCGCTCGGGATGGCGCTCGGCTCCGGCGTCCACGAGTCGCAGTCGCGCTTCTGGGAGAACCACGTCGGCCGCACGAAGGCGTTCTGGGAGGGCTACCTGCCGGAGGTACAGGACGTCTTCCCGCACCTCGGCGACGCCACGCCGCAGGAGGCCTACGAGGGCGTCAACCGCATCTACCCGGACAACACCATCCGCGTCGAGGCGGACGAACTCACCTATCACATGCACATCATCCTTCGGTTCGAGACCGGCCGCGAGTTCGTCCGCGGGGAGATCGACGCCGACGAGATCCCCGCGGTCTGGAACGACCGGATGGACGAGTACCTCGGCGTCGTCCCCGAGACGGACGCGGCCGGCTGTCTGCAGGACATCCACTGGTCGAGCCGCTTCGCGGCGTTCCAGGGGTACACGATCGGCAGCGTGCTCGCCGCGCAACTCGACGCCGCGATGCGCGAGGACCTCGACGACGTCGACGGGAAGATCCGCCGCGGCGAGTTCGCGCCCCTGCGCGAGTGGATGACGGAGAACGTCCACCGGCACGGCCGCCGCTACCCCAGCGACGAGCTGATCGAGCGCGCGACCGGCGAGCCGCTCACGGCCGACTACTTCGTCGACTACGTGGAGGAGAAGTTCGAGGCGCTGTACGACCTGTGAGGTGACGGGAGTCGCCGAGCGAGCCCCCAGACTGTTCCGATTCCCTCAGTTGTTTCGTGCGACCGCGACGCCGACCGCGACGAGGAGCGCCGCGACCGCGACGCCGACACCGAACCCGGGGGCGTCGTCACCGGAGGTTCCCGGCTCCGTCCCCGTCGGCGACGCGGTCGTCTTCGGAGCGCCGTCCGTCACCGCCGTCGTCTCTCCTTCCGCCTCCAGGCGCTGGCTCGCCAGCCGCTCGCCGTCGTGGCTGACGACAACCTCCTCCGCGTCCGCGCCGGGCGTGATCGAGACTGAGAAGCCGGCGACGCCCGAGGGCGGGAGCGCCACGTCGGCCTCGGCGGTCGCGCCCCCCGCGGCGACGGTGACCGTCTCCCACGGCGGGAGCGTGGTGTCCCCGCGGACGAACACCTCCTCGCCGTCGGCGGCGCGCTCGACGGTCACGTTCGACGCCGTGCCCGGGCCGGCGTGGAACGTGGCGTTGCCCGCGCCCGCGCAGGCGTCCCACTGTTCGGCCGCCTCGCAGTCGAGTCCGAGTCGGACGTCGTAGAGGCTCGCGCTGTCGCGCAGGAGGTCGTCCTCGTGTTGGCCGAACGCGGCCGGGTCCGAGAGGTCGACGGCGATCACGTAGGTCCCGTTCGCCGGGCTCGCGAGCACGCGGCCGGTCGCGTTCGCGTCGAACGGCGTGACGTGGTTCACCGGGAGCGAGGGACCGATCGAGACGGGGTCCTGGTCGATCCGCAGCGCCGCGGAGCGGTTGGCGCCGTCGCCGTCCCCGCTCCCGGCCCTGCCGAGGCGGGCGCCGAGACGCTCGCGGACCGTCTCACCGTCGCCGTACCTGGCCGCCGCGTCCAGCCCGTCCGCCTCGACGACGACCACGAGCGCCTCGTCGTAGGCCACCCACGGCCCCTCGGCGTCGGCGATGCGATCCTCGGCCGGCGCGGACTGGGCCACGAGGGTTCCGTTCTCCCGTGCGGTCGCGAACTCCTCGAGCGCGCCGTCACCGAGGGCGCTCGGGCCCGCGGCCCACTCGGCGGGCGCCCGGTAGACGGAGACGTCCTCGACCCGCGGCTCGCCGACCGTCAGCCGCGCCGGCCACGACCCCGGAGTCCGGAGTTCGTAGGCGCCGGCGTCGAGCGAGGCGTCCCCGTGGAGAGTCACGTCGGCCTCGGTCGCGCCGACGCCGGCGAAGGCGTCCGTGCCGTTCTCGTAGGTGTCGATCCGGAACCGCGCGTCCTCTCCCTCCGCCGCCGCGCGGAGGTGAAGCGTCGCGATCGGTTCCTCGGCGGCGTCGCCGTCGACAACGGGGTGGATCGTCACGTTGCGGCGGTCGCTGTCGGTGGGGGTCTGGACCGCGACCTCGGTCACGTCGCCGGCGGCGAGACGGTACTCGTCCTGGTCGAAGAGGACGCCGTTTCCGGAGCCGGCGCCCGCCGCGGCCCCGGCCGCGGCCGCGCACACGAGCAGGGCGGCGACGAACGCGGTGAGCACGCTGGCGCGAACGCTTCGCTGGTCGACGGGAGTGGAGGGCTTCATACGTCAGATCTGGCGACCCATCGATCAAAAAAGTACGGTCGCGGTTCGGGTGGTCGCGGTCCCGGCGGCTGTGGTCCGGGCGGCCGCGCTCCCGGGGGTGCGGCGCTACTCCTCGGACGCGTCCGCCTTCCGCTCCTTCACCGACTTGATGAACGAGTCCGCCGAGACGCGCTTCTCGCCGATGGCCGCGCCAATGAGGCCGCCGACCGCGCCGCCGCTGCTCGCGAAGTTTTTGTTGATCAGTCCGCCGACGAACGCGCCGACCGCGGCGCCGATGGCTGCGTGGCGAGCACGTCCGAGCGCGAGTTCCAACTTGGATCCCATATGTCGCTTATCGGGCGACAGGATGATAAATCCATCCCCCGACGGCGGATCGCAGTGGCCGCTTCAGATAACGTCGTCCGGGTCGTGGACCTCGCGCATTCGCCGCGCTTCGGCCGCGTACTGCTCCTGCAGGTCGGGGTCGTCGACCGCTCCGAGGTCCCTCTCGCCCACCTCCACGGCTGCGGTCGTGTCGCGCACGTCCGAGAAGGAGGTGAGCGCGCGCTCCTTCCGGTAGTAGCGGTCGCCCTCCGGCGTGGCGTAGGTGAGGATGATGAGGTTCTGTTCGTCGTCGGAGTAGGTCCGCTCGACTAACCAGACGCGGACGCCGTCGTCGGCCATGCCGTGGGTTCGAGCGGTCGACGGAAATGGCTGCCGGCGGCTCCCGCGGTCGGTGCGGCCGCCGGGCGAGAGCACGGTCCGAGCCGGATATTCTGTATCGCGATATGCAGTTTATTCGTTTTTGCTCCCGACCGTCCGCGATTCTACTTATTTCGTTTGTCTCTGCAAGACAAGGCAACAAGCAGAAAGATTATTTATCTGGTACGTGACGCAGCACCCGTGAATTCGGTCGACTCAGATCGCGGTGACCGCGGCGCATGGGCGCTTCCCCGGGGTGATCGCGGTGGCTGACGCCTACGCGTGGAGCCGGAAGTCGCTCGACGAGCTGGTGGCGTTCTACGAGCGGGAGATCGGCGACGCGATGGTCAGCGAGGGGCTGGACCCGACCGCGGACCGGCCCTCCTACGAGTGGCTCGCCGACCGCGGCTACTCGGGCATCGCGTACGCGCTCCGCGAGCAGCACGACCTCACCCTCTCGGAGTTCCTCACGGAGTGCGTGGGCGTCGACCCCCCGGAGTCGGACGGCTACGACTGGGGGATCGGCGACGACGCGACCGTCGACCGCCTCGAGCAGTACCTCGACTCGCGGTCGCGGCGGCACAACCTCGCGGACGCGACGATCCGGTCGCGGCGGTCGCGGCTCGCGCGCTACGCCCGGGAGTACGAGCGCCTCCACGGGGACGCGCGGTTGGTCGAGCGCGCAGGGGCGATGGAGAACCAGCCGGCGGAGATCGACCGTGCCATCGCGGTCTTCGACGCGCTCTCCCGCGACCTGGAGAGCCCCGACTCGAAGTTCGCGCACCTCACCGACGTGAACGACTGGTACCTCTGGCTCCAGAACCGGACGCTCGCCGCGTTCAACCCAATGGTCAACGTCCGCAACGAGTTCTCGAAGGGGTGGCGCGCGGAGCGCGAGGAGCGCTCCGGGACGAAGCCGGCCCTCTCGGCGGCGCAGGTCCGGCGGCTCCACCGCGCCGCGGAGTCCGACGCGGAGCGGTTCATGGTCGTCGCACTGGGCGCGTGGGGGCTCCGGCGGAGCGAGGTCGCGTCGCTGCACGTCTCCGCGATGGATCCCGAGCCCGACCCGCCCCGGCTGACGTTCGCGGAGCGCAAGAACGGGCCGGGCACCGTGCAGGTGCTGTTCGGGACCGAGGCGTACGCCGACCGCGTCGCGGCGCTCGAGGAGGGCGAGGGCGGCGACCGGGAGTGGAACGGCTACCTGTTCCCCTCCACGAGTTCCGCGTCCGGCCACATCGCGCCCGGGACCGTGAACAACCGCTTCGACCGGCTCGCGGAGCGCGCGGGCGTGACGCTCGATGGAGAGCGTCCGACGCCCCACGCCTGCCGGCGGTTCTGGTACAACGCCTACCTCCGGGCGTCGCGGGCGGCGCTCGAACAGGCGTCCGTCGTCGGCGCCGAGCAGGGGAGTTCCTCGGCACAGGTCGTCCTGGAGAACTACATCGACGAGGAGCAGGCGCTGGCGATGCGCCGCGAGCACATGCGAGCGACGCTCGCGGAGGCGTTCGACGCGGACGGCGGATAGCCGCGGCGTTCGGCGCCGAGCGGCGCCTCGGGCGGAACGCGGTCGGCCTCACCCCTCGAGGAGTTCGCGCGCGTCGGCGATCGTCCGCAGATGAGTCCCGGGGGAGCAGGCGTCGAGCAGGTCCGTGAGCGCCTCCAGCGAGACCGGGCAGAACTCGAGCACGTCGCTGCTGACGTTGACGCGCCGGTCGTCATAGGACACGAACGGGTAGGCGTCCGTGTCGTTGTTGTGGATGTGACCGTGGATCACCCAGCCGTCCCAGTCGTCCGGTACGTCCGCGGGCCGGTGCGTGCAGTGGAACCGGTAGTCGTCCTGTTCCAGCGTGCACGACTCTAACACCGGGAACGGCGCCGCCTCGGCGTCGAGGCCGATGTCGTGGTTCCCGCGGACGAGCAGGTCGCCGCCCAGTCGTTCGAAGTAGTCGACCGTCTCGGCGCCGTCCCGCATGTCCATCGCCACGTCGCCGAGGTGGACGAGGAGGGCGTCGTCCTCGACCGTCTCGTAGTGCCGGTTCAGCAGCTCCCCATCCATCTGGCCGACGCTGGTGAACGGGCGGTCGCAGTACTCAATGATGTTCGCGTGACCGAAGTGGTGGTCGGAGATGACGTATCTGGTCATGAGCGGATCACCGGCCGTCGAGCAGTCTGGACCCGGTCTCGTCGGGGAGGTCGCTCTCCTCGATGCGGTCGACGACCCGGTCCACGTCGTAGCCGGTGCGGTGGAGGTCCACGGACCGGTCCTCGGGATGGAGGACGGCGTAGGCGGCGCCGGCGGTGCCGTCGCGGGGCTGCCCGACGCTACCCGGATTGACGATCAGGCGGTCGTCGACCGTCGCCTCGTGCTGGACGTGGGTGTGTCCGATCACGACGCCCGCGCGGTCGTCGAGGTAGCGCCTGAGGGTCGGGAACTCGCCCGGATGGACGTACTTGTCCTGGTGTTCGGGATGGTCGTGGACGAGGAGGTACTCCTCGGCGAGCGTCGCCGTCCGCGGCAGGGCCGCGAGCCACTCCCGCTGTGCCGCGGACAGCTCCGCCTTCGCCAGCTCCAGGCCCGCTTCGGCCATCCGGTTGGCCCGGTAGCGGTGCGGCGTCTCCACGTTCCTGTCGTGGTTGCCCTGCACCACCGCGTCGCAGACCTCGCGGACGCGCTCGACGCACTCGGCGGGCCAGGGGTTGTACCCCACCACGTCGCCGGCACAGACCACGGCGTCGACCGGCGGCATGTCCGCCAGGACCGCTTCCAGCGCCGGCAGGTTCGCGTGCACGTCCGAGATCAGGCCGATCGGCATGGTCCCCGCTTCGTCTCTCGGACCAAAAGCCCTCGCGTCGTGTGGGAACGAGAAACACCCTTAGCGGTGTCCCCTCGCGTTCGCCGTCGGGCGGGTCCTCGGTCGGGTCGCTTCACTCTCCGGTCGCGGCGAGCGCGTGCGCGAGAAGGGTCCCGCCGTTCACGGCGTCGGTCGTCAGGTCGGCCGCGAGACGGTCGGCGATCCGTCCGACCGCCGCTCGCCCGAGGTACGTCTCCCCGACGAGCGCCGCGACCGCGTCCGCGGCGTCGCGCCGGACGCGCACGTCGGCATCGCGCACGGCCGCGAGGAGGTGTGCGACCGCCTCGTCGGGCGGGATCCGGTCGCGCTCTCCCAACGCGGCGATGAGGGCGACCCCGCGCCGCCGAACCGTCGGGGAACCGTCCGCGAGCGCGTCCGTCCCGGCCGCAAGGGCGTCTCTGGTCGCGTCCGGCTCCGTCACGGACGGCGCCAGCTCCGCGAGCGCGGTCAGCCCCGTTTCGCGTCGGTCGGTGGCGTCTGCGTCCGCTGCGAGCGACCGGACCACGGCCGTCGGGTGGGCGTCGTCGTCCGCGTCCGCGAGCGCGTCGGCGACCGCGGACCGCGGTTCCGAGTCCGCGCGCCGGAGGAACGCCGCGGTCGCGGCGGAGTCGGGGAGGGGGGACTCCCCGTCGCCCGGGTCGGCCAGCGCGGACGCCATCGCGTCGGAGAACGCCTCGAGCGCCCCGTAGCCGGCGGCGGAAAGCGCCGCCCGGCGAAGCGCGGTCCCGTCGACGGCCGGCGCCCGACCGAGTTCTCCCGCCCCGGGCGGGTCCGGTCCGGTCTCGGCGGTCCGGTCCAGCGTCCCCTCCACGACGGTCGCGAAGGCCCCGATCGCCGACCGGTCCGACGCGGCCAGCCGCTCGGCGGTGCGGCAGAGCCAGAACGCGGCCGCCTCCGATCCCAGCGTCAGCGTCCCCTCGTCGCCGCGCTCCGTCCTGTCGATCGCCGTCCGAAGCGCCTCAGCCGCGCCGGTCCGAGCCGTCGCCGGCGCGGTCGCGGCGAGACGGTGGAGGCGCCTCCCGACGGCGTGTGCGAGCCGGTCCCGATCCGTCTCGACGAGCGTCTCGGCGAGTCCGCCCGCCGCGTGTGCCGGTCTGCTGTCGTCCCGGCCGCCGCCGGCGTCGACCCCGACCGCGAGCGTCTGCCGGGCGGCGCCATCACCGAGGCGGTCGAGGACCACCGGCTTCGCCGACTCGGGAAGCTTCCCCGCTGCGGCCGCGCGGCCGACCGCCGCGGCCGCCCCTCGACGAACGCCGCGTTCCGCCGCGGTCAGCTGACCGCACACGTCGGTGAGGAGTTGCTCCGCGGACGCGCTGCCGCGTCCCAAGAGGTCGGCCGCCCCGTCGCAGGCGGCGCATCGCTCGAGTCGGCCTCCCGCGAGCAGCGACGAGACGCGCCCCGTCAGCGCGTCACCGTCGACGCGACCGGACCCGCACCACCGACAGGCGACCCGGACCGCCGCCGATCGGACGGTCGGGTCGGCGTCGCCGACTGCCTCGACCAGCGACGCGCCGGTTTCCGCGTCGGGCGCGGCCGCCGCGAACACGCGGTCGGCGGCGCGAACGGCGGTCCGTCGCACCGCCGGGTCGTCCGACGCGAGCCCGGATCGGACGACGCGGCGCCACGCGGTGGCGCGGTCACCGCGGTTGCCGCGGACGCTCCCCGTGTCCGGTTCGGCCGCTGTCCGGGCGGCGGCCAACCCGACCGCGACGAGCGCCGCGACGTCCGGCTCGCCATCCGCCGCGGGCTTGTCGTCGGCGGCGGGCTCGTCCGCCGCCCCGTCGGTTCGGTCGCTTTCGACCGCCCGCACGCCCGGAACCGGATGGAGGTCCCACGGCGTCACCGGCTCGTGACCGGTGCGGCTGTCGTGAGGCGCCGGCTCGGCGACGGACGCGGCGACGCCGGTCGCGAGCGGGAACGAGGCGCGCAGGACGGGGGCGACTCGCGGCCACCAGTCGGTCGCCGAAAGCGGCTCGAACAGCTCCGAGGACGGCACCTCGTCGAGTTCCCGCGGAAGCCGAGTCAGCGCTCTCGTCACCGGGAGGACGAACTCGTCGCTGGCCGCGATCAGCCGGGCGTACTCGGGGACGTCGGCGGGGTCGGGAGCGGCGAGAAGCGCCGGTACGAACGGGGCCACCGCGGCGGGGGAACTCGCGGCGATCCGCGCGACGGCCGCGGTCGCGGCGGTCGAGTCGTCCCGTTCGATCAGCGAGTGGAGACGTTCGCGGGCGAACGCCGTCGTGCGCTCGTCCGCGCTCCCTACCGCGCCGGCGACCGCGACGGTCCCCGCCGTCCACGCCTGCACGGTTGTCGGCGTCGCCGGGTCTTCCAGGAGGTCCAGGAGGGATGCCACGTGGACGCGGTCGAGCACGTCGCCGTTCGCGGAGTCCGGCGGCGACTCGGTCCGCTCGGCGACCGCGGCGAACAGCGCTCTCGCGGTCCCGGCGGATCTCTCCCGCCCCGTTCTCTCGACCAGATCGGCGGTGATCGCTGTCAGGGCTTCGGGGGACTCGTCCGCGACCGTCGCGAGCGCGCCGTCGACGCCGTCGCTTTCGTGCTCGTCGAGGGCGTCGCGAACGATGTCCTGCATGCCGTCGTCGTCGCTCGAGGAGCTCTCGTCGCCGGCCGTGCTCTCCGCGTCCGTCTCCGCCGCGTCCGGGCGTCGACGGCAGACGCTCGAGAGGGCCGCTTCGACGACCGTCGGCGCCCCGTCAGCCAGCCCCGCGAGCGCCGGGAGACTCGCGTCGAGGTCGCCCGGTCCCTCGGTCGCGTGGGCGGCGATCGACCGGGCGATCCGCGGGACGAGGTCAGGTGCTCCGTCCGCGACCGCGGCAAGGCCCTCCAGAGCCCGCTCGCGCACGTCGCCGTCCCCGTCCGCGAGGAACGATTCGAGCGTCCTCGCGAGGGACGCGGGGTCGTCGGATTCGCGCGCCGCGGCCGAAACGGCGATCTCGACCGCCCGCAGTCGGACGGACCAGTCGTCGTGTGCGCGACAGGCGTCCGCGAGGGGCGCGACCCAGTCGGTCCCGAGCACGTCGACCGCGTGCGCGGTCGCGTCCGGCGGGTCGTCGGTCGAGCGCTCCGACGCGTATCCCGCGTCGTAGAACCGCTCGACGACCAGTAGCTCGGCGAGACGTCGGTCCTCGGCGCCCGCGTTCCCCGCATTTCGGGAGGCACCGAGCGCGGCACAGACCCCTCGGCGCGCCGCGCGCCGCACGTCGGGATCGGCGTCCGCGAGGAGCACGCGCAACCGGTCGACTGCGGCGTCGTCGACCCGACCGGTCCGCTCGACGACCGTCGCCGTCGCCCGTGCGGCGTTGGTCCGCGTGAGCCAGTCGTCCGCGTTCGTGACCGCGTCGAGTCGCCGGTGATGGTCAGCCACCGCCTCCGGCGTGGCGCGAGCGAGACACTCCGTCGCACCGGCGGCCGCGGACCGCACTTCGGAGTGCCCGTCGCGAAGCCGACGGGTGACCGGGTCGACCAGCGCGTCGGTCCCGGCGGCGAGCGGTCTGCCGAGCGGCTCCCCGTGGTAGCGAGGGACGCCGCCGAGCCTGCCGAGGGCGCGCACGGCCGCTTCCCGAACGCGCGGGGCGTCGTGGTCGAGCTGCGCCCGGATGCGGTCGACCGCAGGCACGTGGTCGGGGAGAGCGGCGCCGACGTGGCCGAGGTCGTCGAGGGCCGTCGCGACGAGTCGGGGGTTCGCCTCGTCGAGCGCCCAGGTCCGCCCCGCGACGAACGGTCTGAGCGCGGCCGGCTCCGCCGTCGCCGTCGCGACGAGCGCCCACATCGACTCGATCGCGACCGCGTTCTCGGCAGCCGCGTCACAGCCGGCGACGAGCGCCGGAACCGCGGCTTTCGCGGCGCCGGGCGCCTGCCCGCCGACGGCGCCGACGACGGACGCCGCGAGGGCCCGGCCGCCCGTGTCTCGAAACCCGTCGCTCCCGTCGTCGTTCGGTCGGACGTGTCGCGTCTCGGCCCGGAGTCGGTCGACGTTCGCCAGCCGGCGCCCGAGCGCGAGGACGACCGGCTCCATCGACGCCGGCGCCGCACGGCCAGCCGCCCATACCCCGCAGAGCTCCGCCGACGAGACGCCCCGTCCCGTTCGCAACCGGTCCGCGATAGCGTCGGCGACCGCGTCCCCGCACGCCGGGTCGCGCTCGGCCGCCACCGCGAGGAGCTCGATCGCCGCTTCACGCACGGTCCGCACCGGCGAGGACACGTACTCGCTGGCGGCGGCCACGGCGTCGTTCGGGTCGACCCGCCCCGCCGCGAGGTCGTCGTGAAGCCGCCGAAGGGCCGCGAACGCCACGGCTCACCCGCCCCCGCGAGCGAAGAACGACCGGGCGAGCCGGCGGAGCGTCCGGCCGAGGTCGTCGGGCGACGCGTGGACCAGCCGGTCGAAGAACGCGGGGTCGCCGTCCCGCCCCCCGGAGAGATAGACGCCGTACACCGGGAACGAACACCGCTCGAGGGCGTCGGCGTACGCGTCCTCGTCGTCCGGGTGCCCGTCGGTGACCACGACCACGAACGGGACCGCCCCCGCGCCGTGCGCGATGCGGTGACGGGCGAGCGTCAGGAGCGCCGCGAGCGGCGTGCCGCCGTCGGCGCGACCGGTCAGCAGGCGGTCGACGTGGTCGCCGGGATCACCCCCGAACGGCAGTTCCAGACACGGCTTCCCGCGCCAGACGGAGAGCACCGAGACGTCCACGCCGACGTCGTACAGCGCCGCGGCGAGCTGTGCGACCGCGTTCTCCGCGGTCCGCATCGGCCCCTCCCGCCTCGCTCGCTCCCGGCCCGGTTCCCCCCGCATCGACCCCGACCGGTCGAGCAGCAACAGACAGGAGTAGTCCTTCTCCCGACCGGGGAGCCGCTTCGAGAACACGCGCGACTGCCCTCGGTAGGCGTCGACGAGCCGCCCCGTATCGAGTCGACCGACCCGGTGACCCGCATCGGTCCGCGGGCGACGCTCGCGGCGGAGCTGCGTGCGCAGGTCCGCGGCGAGCCCGCGTGCCCCGGCCGTCGCGGCCGCCCAGCGCTCGCGGTCGCCGCCGTTCACCGCCGGGTCGACGACGACCACCTCGTCGACCGACGCGTCCGGGTCGCGGACCACCGACAGCAGCCGCTCCGCCTCCCGCCGCAGGGGGGATCCCGACCGCCGGGCCCCCCGGCCGGACGTCGCGGACCGCCGGCGCACCAGCCGCTCTATCGCGCCGGTCGTCACCTCGCCGGGGACGGGCTCCGAAGCGGCACCGCTCACGCCGGGTTCTGCCCCCGTCTCGCTCGTTCTCGCGACGCGGCGCGCGGCGGTCTCCCCGTCCGGCAGGCGGTCCGCGTTGCGGGCGGGCCACCGCGCCGCTGCCCGTGCGTCCCGCGGGCGCACGGGTGCGGTCTGGATCCGGGTCCGCTGGAGCGGCGGCAGCGGGGCGAGGGCGTCACGCACCTCGCGGAAGCACTCGGAGGCCCTGTCGACGCGGCGAGTGGCGTTCGGCTCCGAGAGCATGTCCGCGCAGTAATCGTCGAGAACCGGGGCGAGCGTCGCCAACACGTCGTCGCGCCCGTTACGGACGACGCGCGAGGGGTCGTCCGGGTCCCGGAGCGCGGCGTATCGCCCACTGTCACCGAACCCGCGGTCGAGCAGCCCGACGGTCACCGCCTCGAAGAGGGTGTACGACCGGACCGGATCGTGCGAGTCGCTCGTCTCGCCGTCCGCGAACAGCCGCACGAACCGGGCGTGTCTATCGTCGGCCCGAGCGGCGAGCGCCGCGTTCAGCGCCAGCAGGTCCGCGCGGACGTTGAACTCGGCCGCCATCTGCGTCTCGACGACGGCGTCCTCCGCGGCGTTGTAGACGGCCCGGAACAGCTCCCGCCAGCGCTCGTCGACCTCGTCCAGTCGGTCGCCGAAGCGCTCGAAGTCCGAATAGTGGACGTGGCCGAGCTCGTGGAACAGGAGCGCGATCTGCATCCGGCGGTCCCAGACGGGGGCCGGAAGCGCGTCGCCGACCTGTTCGTACCGCGTCGTCGGGATGTCGATCTCGTAGCTCCCCGCCTCGTCACCCGGGCGAGCGGCGGCGACCTGCGGGTCGAGCCGGACGGACACGTCGACGCGTCGGGGCGAGCAGATCCCCGCGAGCCGTTCGAGCTCGCGGCGCCGGCGGTCGGACGTGCGCTCGGCCGTCGCGAGCGCGGCCAGGTCGGACGACGGCGTCTCGGGCGTGAGGCGCATCGCCGGATCAGAGCCGCTTGTCGACCAGCGTGCGGACGAGCGTCTCGTCGTACTCGTCGACGCGGGCGACCAGTTCGCTTCGGGCGGCGTCCCGGAGGGACATGAAGTCGTCCTCCATGAAGCGGGCGATCCGGACGACCTCCCGCGTCGTGATCGGCGTCGACAGCTCGCCGTCGACGTACGCCTCGCGGAGCCGGCCGGCGAACGAGACGAGGCGCTCGACCGCGTCCTCGCGTGACCGGTCGAGGTCGGTGCGCTGGAACACCAGATCCACCTCGACCGCGGTCGGCAGGTACTCGAGCTTGACGTGTCTGAACCGGTCCTCGAACGCCTGGTTCAGCTCGTAGGTCCCCTGATAGCCCGGGTTGGCGGTCGCGACCACGCGGAACTGCTCGTGGGGCGCGACGGTCTCGCCGGTCTGCGGGACGGTCAGCGTGCGGGTCTCGGGCGCCTCCATCACCGCGTTCAGCGCCGCGACGGTGTTCGCGTCCGCGGCGTTTATCTCGTCGAGGAGGAGCACGCCCCCCTCGCGGGCCGCCCGCGTCAGGGGCCCGTCGACCCAGCGGGTCACCGTCTCGCCGCCGTCGGCACTCACGAGCTGGAGGTTGCCGAGGAGGTCCTCGCGGAACGTCGTCTCCGAGAGCGTCACCCGGTACAGCGGCCGGTTTGTCCGCG
This sequence comes from Haloparvum alkalitolerans, assembly GCF_050122995.1. Taxonomy (GTDB): domain Archaea; phylum Halobacteriota; class Halobacteria; order Halobacteriales; family Haloferacaceae; genus Haloparvum; species Haloparvum alkalitolerans. Next base: position 7,676 of record NZ_JBNLIA010000005.1, on the reverse strand, counting down.
AGCAGACGTACTTCGCGAGGTAGCTCTTGCCGACGCCCGGCGGCCCCTTCAACAGGACGTTCATGCCCAGCGCCAGCGCCCGCGTGACCACCTCCACGTCGGTCCGACCGCCGGCCGCGTCGCGGTGGTAGTACTCGTCCGGCCCCACGTCGGGAACCCGGTCGTGGCCCACGTCGGCTAGCACCGGGAGTTCGCCGAACCGCTCGTCCGTCGGCTCGCCGACCGGCGTCGGGTCGGGACCGACCGCCGCGTCGCTCCGGGTCATCAGTTGCCGCCCGTCCGCCGCTTCCCTGCGTCCGGGACTGCCGACGCGATCACACCCATTCGGCTTCCGCTTTTTCAGTCAAATATATATACTTTCTCCACCCTCGACTCCAGCACCGTCCCGCTCCGTCCAGCACCGTCCCGCTCCATACAGAACCGTCCAGCACCGTCCCGGCGCGGCCGGACAGCGGTCAGAAGTCGTGAGTCGCCGCGGAGAGGAACCACGACCCGACGAGCGCGAACGGACCGACGACCCAGAGGATGACCGCGACCGGCGGCATCACGAAGAAGACCGGAATCCCCACGAGCAGCGCGGCGACTCCGACGATCCGCGCACGCCGCCGTGGGTCGTTGCCACACGCCGGGCACGCGGTCGCGCCGTCCGGGAGGGGGTCACCGCAGTGTGCACAGGAATCGCTCATGGTCGCGGGTTCTTCCTCCCGGGGCTTCAAGGATATGCTTCCGGCCTCACGGCCAACCATTCCCCCCGATCCCACGCGCCGAGAACCGCCCCAATCACTACGGTCCACGACGAGTAACCCCCTCATAAGCATGAGCGTACGCACACGAATCGCCGCACGGCCGAGACCCGGCCCGGATCGGGTGCGGAGGCGGGCGTGAGCGCCGTCGCCTCCGCGCTCGCCCCGGTCCTCGGAAGCGTCGCGGCGGTCGTCGACCCGGCCCTCGCCAGCCGGGTGCAGTTCGCGTGGTCGATCTCCGTCCACATCGTGTTCGCGGCGCTGTCGGTCGGGCTCGCGCCCTACATCGTCTACTTCACGTACAAGGAGGTCCGCACGGGCGAGGAGCGGTTCGCGCGCCTCCGCGGCTTCTGGACGAAGGTGTTCGCGCTCGGGTTCGTACTCGGGACGGTGACGGGGATCCCCCTGAGCTTCCAGTTCGGGACGAACTTCGCGGCGTTCTCGACGTTCGCAGGCGAGGTGATCGGCGGCCCGCTGGCGTTCGAGACGTTCATGGCGTTCTTCCTGGAGGCGGTGTTCCTCGGCATCCTGCTGTTCGGCCGCGACCGCGTGAGCGACCGGCTCTACGTCGGCTCCTCGGTGCTGGTGATGGCCGGCGCGTGGGCCTCCGCCTTCTGGATCCTCGTCGTCAACGCGTGGATGCAGACCCCGCGCGGGTACGAACTCGTCGAGCGCGGCGGCGAGACGCTCGTCCGACTGACGGACCCGGTCGCGGCGTTCACGACGCCCCGGCTCCCGTGGCTGTACGTCCACATGACCAACGCCGCGGTCGTCTCCGTCTCGCTTCTGATCGCGGGCGTGGCGGCGTACTTCGTCTGGGCCAACGAGGAGAGCGAGCCGTGGGCGCACGCGCTCCGAGTCTCGGTCGCCGTGCTCGCGGTCGCGGGCGTCTTTCAGGTGATCCACGGCGACGCCTACACCCGCCACGTCGTCCAGACGCAGCCGATGAAGTTCGCGGCGATGGAGGCCGCCTACCAGACCAAACAGGGCGCGCCGCTGCACCTGATCGCGTTCCCGCGGAACCTCGGTGACATCCTCGACCCTCGTGCCGAGAACCTCGTCTCCGTCTCCATCCCCTACATGGCGTCGATGCTGGCGTCGATGGGCGACCCGAACGCGGTCGTCTACGGGCTGGAGGAGTTCGACGTGGAGAGCCCGCCGGTCGCGGTCGTCTTCTGGTCGTTCCGCACGATGGTGACGCTCGGCTTCTGGTTCATCCTGCTCGGGGTGTGGGGCGTCTATCGCCTGCGGAAGGGGCGGCTCGCGACCCGGAGCCGTCACCTCCAGCTCCTGTGGCTGTCGACGCCGCTCGGGTTCGTCGCCATCGTCGTCGGCTGGTACGTGACCGAAGTGGGACGCCAGCCGTGGACGATTCAGGACCTCCTCAAGACCGACGCGGCCGTCTCGCCGAGCGTGACGGGGATCGAAGCCGCGCTGTCGCTCGGCGGATTCATCACGCTGTACCTGCTGTTGCTCGCCGGCTTCCTCGCGGGCTGCAAGTGGCTCGTCGACGAGGAGCTCGAGCGCATCGACGAGGCGACCGCCGGGGCCGTCTCGGAGCCCGACGTGACACCGGACCCGACCGAGCCCGTTCCCGACTCGGGAGGTGACGGCCCGTGATCCCGATCGACGGCTACCTCGTCCCCGCGCTGCCGGAGGTGTGGTTCGGGACGCTGCTGTTCGCGTTCGCGATGTACGTCTTCCTCGACGGCTTCGACTTCGGGCTGGGAATGGTGTACGCGACCCGGGACGACGAGGCGGAGCGCGAACAGCTGCTGGCGGCGTTCGGTCCCGTCTGGGACGCCAACGAGGTGTGGCTGGTCGCGTTCGGAACGCTGCTCGTCGCCGCGTTCCCCGCGGTGTACGCCGCGCTGTTGAGCGGCCACTACCTCGCCGTCTTCGGGCTCCTGTTCGCGCTCCTGGCCCGGGGCGTCGCCGGCGAGTTCCGGGAGCTGAACGACGACCCCGAGTGGCGTCGGATCTGCGACCGCCTGTTCGTCGTCGGCAGCGTCGCCGCGCCCTTCTGTCTCGGGCTGATCGCCGGCGGGTGGGTCTTCGGCTCAGGGATTGCCGGGCTCCCGAGTCTGGTGACGGGGCTCGCGCTCGTTGGCCTCTCGTTCGTCGCCGGCACCGCCTACGCGGCGCTGAAGACGCGCGGCGACCTTCGGGCGGACGCGCTCGCGCTCGGTCGGCCCGCGACGGCGGCGTACCTCGGGACGCTCCTCGCGCTCGTCGCGACGCTGGTCGCGCTGGACCCCCTCGGCGCGGGCGGACGCCTGTTCGCTCCCGCCCCGCTCGCCGCGGCCGCGGCGACGGTCGCGCTTCCGGTCGTCGGACTGGCGCTGGCCGCGCGGAACCGAGTTCGGGCGTGGCTGTGGAGCGTCGGGCTCGGTGCCGGGTCGCTGGTTCTGCTGGTCGGGACCCTGCTGTATCCGCACGCGTACCCCGCGACCGGGCTGACCGTTCGGGACGCGGTCGCGGCACCGGTCACGCTCAACCTGCTCACGCTCGTGGCGGGGCCGTTCCTGTTCGTCGTGCTCGGCTACTTCGTCGTCCTGTACACGGTCTTCTCGGGGCCCGTCGAGGAGAGCGAGGCGGGCTACGGCGGGTGAACCGGGACCTGCCGGTCGTTCCCGCCCTCCGACTGTCCGACGGACGCCCATGGGGTCCGTGAGCGTCCACAGATTCCGGCAGCGTCCGCGGGTCCGGTGGGTTTTTGCCCGACCGCGGCCGCGATAGGGCAATGACCGACGACTCGGACGACCCACTGGTGCCGATCGTCTGTGACGACTGCGGGACGCGGTCCCGGATCCCCCTCTCGGACGTGGCGGACGCGGTCGCGCGGCACAACGAGACGCGCCACGACGGCGAGGAGGTCGCGGCCGTCGACCCCGCGCTCGCCGACCGCATCGCCGACATGGCGGCCGCGGACCTGGGCCTGCTCGACGGGGAGTGACCGTGCGGGGCCCTTCGCTCGTCGACGTGATCCCGCACTACGCCGTGATGCTGCTCGCCGTGTTCCTCGCGGTCGGCGCCGCGGAGTACGTCGCCGGCGACCTCTCGCTGTGGGTCGAGCTGGCGATCATCACCGCCGTCGTGTTCACGTATCGCCCCGTGGCCCGGCTGCTCGGCCTCGCGCCCGATGGCTGGTGAGGCCGCGGCCGGGCGGCGGCCGGGCCGCGTCGGCCGCATTCGGACCTCGCCCCGCGCCCGGAACCGAACCTGTTAATAGGGTGATGTGTGTCTCGCACACCCATGGTGTGTACCGTCTGCAACGGCGGGGATGGTGAGCGGGCGACCGTCGCGTTCGTCGACTCGGACGCCGACGTGGCGGTGACGCTGTGTCCGACGTGTCGCGAGTCGTTCGCGTCAACGGACGTCTGCCGGGTGCTGTCGGCGGCCGAGGCCCCCTCGACGCCCTGAAGCCTGTCGGATTCGGGGCTGGGCCGAGCTCCGGCCTGGCCTGGACGTGGGCCGAGCGCCGGCCGGACCCGGGCGGGATCGAACAGGGTCGTGCGAGGTGGGAACAAACAGTACTGATTTATATTGGCATCCGTGTGTGTGAGATATGCCCGAGTGTCAGAATTGCGGATCCTTCGTCACGACGCAGTACGTGCGGGTGTTCACGCCCGACGAGGTCGACGAGCCGCGCGTCTGCCCGAACTGTCCGGACCGGCTACGAGACGGCGCGGAGGTCCGCGAGGCGCGGTCGAAGCGTCGCTCCGAGTGACCTCGGCCACCGGACCGGCCCCGACTCCCCTCCCCTCCTTCCTCCGGTCCGACCGCGGCCCGCGAACCGGCCACCCCATCCGTGGCCGGCATGCCTAAGGGTCGGCCGCCGGAACGATCGGGCATGACGAACGTACTCGTCGTCGGCGGCGGCCCGGCCGGACTGAGCGCGGGACTGTTCGCGGCCAAGAACGGACTCGACGTGACGCTGTTCGACACCGACGGCACGTGGATGCACAAGGCGCACCTGTTCAACTACCTCGGGATCGGCTCGGTCGGCGGCTCGGAGTTCCTCGCGACCGCCCGCCAGCAGGCCGACGACTTCGGCGTCGACCGCAAGCAGGGCGAGGAGGTCACGGGCGTCGCGACGGCCGACGGCGGGTTCGCGGTCGAGACCGATGCGGGCGAGTACGAGGCCGACTACCTGATCCTCGCGACCGGCGCGAACCGCGACCTCGCGGAGGAACTGGGCTGTGCGTTCACCGACGAGGACGTCGTCGACGTGGACGTGACGATGGAGACGAGCGTCGCGGACGCGTACGCGACCGGCGCGATGGTACGTGCGGAGGAGTGGCAGGCGGTCATCTCCGCGGGCGACGGCGCCTCGGCCGCGCTGAACGTGCTCTCCAAGGAGAAGGGCGAGCACTACCACGACTTCGACGTGCCCGCCGACGCCGAGCGCGTCTTCGGCGACGTGGCCGACGAGTAGGCTCTCGGCGCCGACCCCGAACAGGAATTTTCTGACACGAGTGACGTGCGTTCGCGGGCACTCCGAGGGCGCTCTGAGGGCGCTTCGAAGAGCGATAAGCCGCCGTCGGATCCGGCCCGGATTGCCGGGACGGGAACGAGTTCGCGGGAACCGATAACTAGTTTTTTGTAAGTACGACTCTTCGTTCCGGACACGAGAAGATCATCGATGTCCCCGGATAAATTCGACACCACTGGAGCGGCGAACTGTCCCGCGATCGAGGGCGGCTATCGTGCGGAGGCGGATCGATAATGCAGAAGAACGAGGACTGGTGGCCGGAGCTGCTGGATCTCGACGGCCTCGACCGGAACGCCCGCGACGCGGGCCCCTACGACGAGGAGTTCGACTACGCCGAGGAGTTCGAGACGCTCGACTTCGACGAGGTGAAAGCCGACGTCGAGGCGGTCCTGACCGACTCCAAGGACTGGTGGCCGGCCGACTACGGCACCTACGGTCCGCTGTTCATCCGGATGGCGTGGCACAGCGCCGGCACGTACCGCACCGTCGACGGCCGCGGCGGCGCGGCCGGCGGCCACCAGCGCTTCCCGCCGCTGAGTAGCTGGCCCGACAACGTCAACCTCGACAAGGCCCGCCGCCTGCTGTGGCCCGTCAAGCAGAAGTACGGCCGCAAGCTCTCGTGGGCGGACCTGATCGTCCTCGCGGGCAACGTCGCGCTGGAGTCGATGGGCTTCGAGACGTTCGGCTTCGCCGGCGGTCGCGAGGACGACTGGGAGCCGGACGAGAGCGTCGACTGGGGTCCCGAAGACCAGATGGAGGAGATGTCCGCCGAGCGCTTCGACGAGGAGGGCGACCTCAAGGAGCCGCTCGGCAACACCGTGATGGGCCTCATCTACGTGAACCCGGAGGGCCCCGACGGCGAGCCGGACACGGAGGCCTCCGCGAAGAACATCCGCCAGGCGTTCAGCCGCATGGCGATGAACGACGAGGAGACGGTCGCGCTCATCGCCGGCGGCCACACCTTCGGGAAGGTCCACGGCGCGGACGACCCCGAGGAGCACATCGGCCCCGAGCCCGAGGCGGCCCCCATCGACCTGCAGGGGCTCGGCTGGGAGAACGACTTCGGCGAGGGCAAGGGTCCCGACACCATCACCAGCGGCATCGAGGGCCCGTGGAACACCACGCCCACGATGTGGGACACCTCCTACATCGACAACCTGCTGGACCACAAGTGGTGGCCCGAGAAGGGTCCCGGCGGCGCCTGGCAGTGGACCACCCAGAGCGGCGAACTCGACGACGCCGCGCCCGGCGTCGACGATCCGTCGGACCGCGAGGACGTGATGATGCTGACGACGGACGTCGCGCTGAAGCGTGACCCCGACTTCCGCGAGGTCTTAGAGCGGTTCCAGGAGAACCCCGACGAGTTCCAGGAGGCGTTCGCGAAGGCGTGGTACAAGCTCATCCACCGCGACATGGGCCCGCCGGAGCGGTTCCTCGGTCCCGAGGTTCCCGACGAGGAGATGCTGTGGCAGGACCCGCTCCCGGACGCGGACTACGACCTCATCGACGACGCGGACGCGGCCGCGCTGAAGGAGGAGCTCCTCGACTCGGAGCTGTCCCGTTCACAGCTGGTCAAGACCGCGTGGGCGGCGGCGTTCACCTACCGCGACAGCGACAAGCGCGGCGGCGCGAACGGCGCCCGCCTCCGGCTCGACCCCCAGCGCAGCTGGGAGGTCAACGAGCCGGAGCGGCTCGCGGACGCGCTGGAGACCTACGAGGACGTGCAGGCGTCGTTCAACGAGGCGCAGGCGGACGACACGCGCGTCTCGCTGGCCGACCTCATCGTGCTCGGCGGCAACGCAGCGATCGAGCAGGCCGCGGCCGACGCCGGCTACGACGTGACGGTCCCGTTCGAGCCGGGGCGTACGGACGCCTCGCAGGAGCAGACCGACGTGGAGTCGTTCGAGGCGCTCAAGCCGAAGGCCGACGGCTTCCGCAACTACCTCGGCGACGGCTACGACGAGGCCGCCGAGGAGGTGCTCGTCGACAAGGCGGAACTGCTGAACCTGACGCCGCCCGAGATGACGGCGCTCGTCGGCGGCATGCGCGCGCTCGGCGCGACCTACCGCGACACCGACCGCGGCGTCCTCACCGATAGCCCGGGCACGCTGACGAACGACTTCTTCGTCAACCTGCTCGACATGGGCACGGAGTGGGAGCCCGTCTCCGAAACCGAGACCGTGTTCGAGGGCTACGACCGCGACACCGGCGAGCAGCAGTGGGAGGCGACCCGCTTCGACCTCATCTTCGGCTCCAACGCCCGCCTCCGCGCGCTCGCGGAGGCCTACGGCGCCGACGACGCCGAGGAAGAGTTCGTCCACGACTTCGTGGATGTCTGGCACAAGGTCATGCAGAACGACCGCTTCGACCTCGAGTAGCGCTCGATCGGCGTGGTTCCGACTTTTTGCGATCTCCGTCGGTTCGGTGTTGACGGATTG
>NZ_JBNLIA010000004.1:0-312795 GCF_050122995.1 Haloparvum alkalitolerans | reverse complement strand
AGATTTTCGAGCAGCCAGCGTGCAGTGGCGCGCTGGCGACCTCGCGCGGTCGCGGCGACACAGGGTCGCCGCGGCGCGCGCCGACCGCACGGCACCGCACCGCCGGGAGTTTCAGAAAATCGAGGTGTCTGAATCGGTCTGCAACAGTAAGTATCGCGGTTCGGTAGTTCGGCTTATCCGCCGTGCGTGTAGCCCCGGTCGGGAAGGGGCTCGCCGTCGGCGGTCACGCCGGCTTCGGCCGGCTCGACCGTCCCGATCCGGGCGATCCGGGTCGGTGAGCGCTCTCGGATCGCGTCGAGCGCGCGCTCGGGTGCGGTGAAGACGAGTTCGAAGTCCTCGCCGAAGTGGGCCGCGAGTTCGAAGCGTTCCGTCGCGTCCGAGGCGACCTCCTCCACCGCGGAGTGGACCGGGACCCTCTCGCGGTCGACCGCGAACCCAACGTCGCTCGCCGCTGCGATCTGGTGGAGCGAGCGGGCCAGTCCGTCGGAGGAGTCCATCATCGCGCTCGCGCGGCCGGCGAGCACGCGACCGGCCGCCACGCGCGGGGCGAACCGGAACAGGTCGTTCGCGCGCTCCGTCTCCCCGGCTTCGAACAGCCGGAGGGCGGCCGCGGTCCGGCCCCACTCGCCCGTGACACAGACCGCCTCGCCGGGTTCGGCGCCGGTGCGGCGGACCGGCCCCGCACGCTCGTCCACCTCGCCGAACGCGGTCGTGGCGACGGTGAACTCCGAGTGTTCGTCGAGGTCGCCGCCGACGTATTCGGCCTCGACGGCCGCGCACACGTCCCGGGCGCCCTCGAGGAACGCCGTCAGCTCCTCCGGATCGAAGCGCTCGTCGGCGTACACCGCGACCGCGGCGGTCGCGGCCGCGCCCATCGCCGCCACGTCCGACAGCGAGGCGCCGACCGCGCGCCAGCCCGCGGTGTAGCGCGTCGTCCCGGCCGGGAAGTCCGTGCGCTCGTGGAGCATGTCGGTGGTGACGACGGTGTCGCCCACGACCGCCGCGTCGTCGCCCGCGTGTGGGAGGGTGGCGCCGATCCGCGCCAGCGCCTCGCGTTCGTCCATCGGGCCGGGGTTCGGCGGCGGCGGACTAAAAGGGGTCGGCACGCGGCCGGAATCCCGACGCTCCGGCCCTGTAAACCGTTCCCACGGTGCCTCCCGAATACGATGACTTTAAACGGCATGCGACGGAATTTGGCCTCAATGGTAACCATCTACGACGTCCCGGCGGAGGACCTCATCGAGGAGGCCGCCGCGCGACTGGAGGACCGCATCGAGGAGCCCGCGTGGGCCGAGTTCGCGAAGGCCGGCACCGCCAACGAACTCCCCCCCGAGCAGGAGGACTTCTGGTACGTCCGCTCCGCGAGCCTGCTCCGCAAGATCTCCAAGAGCGGCCCGGTCGGCGTCGAGCGCCTCGCCACCGAGTACGGCGGCAAGAAGCGCGGCTCCAACCGCTACATCGTCCGCCCCGGCGAGCACGCGGCCGGCTCCCGCAACGTCATCCGCACCGCGCTCCAGCAGCTCGAGGAGGAGGGCCTCGTCGAGACCGCGCAGGGCGAGGGCCGCCGCCTCACCGGCGAGGGCACCGCCTTCCTCGCCGAGGTCGCCGAGGACGTCTTCGAGGACCTCGACCGCCCCGAACTCGAACGCTACGCGTAGAGCGTTTTTCGCTTTTTCCGCAGGCTCGCAGTCGTGAGCGGCAGCGCCGTGTCGCGGTCGGGCCCGCACCGGCGTGGCCACTGGGAGTGGGAGCGCGTACAGAACCGTCGCGGTGACCGGTGCCCGGGCCGGGTCGTTACGAACCCGCGCGGAACTCGCCGTGCTTCATCCCGAGCAGGAAGGCGACGACGGAGAAGACGACCATCGAGGGCAGGACCATCATGAACACCGTCGAGGGCATCATCACGGCCGTGAGCGCGACGGACGCGACCGCGACGATCACGACGAGCGGAGCCACCGAGCGGGTGAAGTCGAACTCCATGGTCGCCGTTGGAACCGGACGGACAAAAACGGTCGAGTGGGTGACGGGCTCGAGAAGAATTGTTCTCGACTACTTCCCTCAGAAGCCAACGAACCGTGTATACAAACGTCAACACAACTAACGGGGGGGGGGGGGATAGCAAGGCGGTGGCAGGAGGTCAAAGCGCCGTGGAGCGGGCGCGCGGATTTTGCTGGCAAACGAGGTGGGGCCACGAATAGGGGGATCATCTCAGTTTATCCCGTCAAAACTGAGGTTTTGAGGACTCAGACGCCCGAATCGGCGTAACAGTATTAAGTGGCTCTGTTGAAATCCTATCTTCTCGACACCTTTCTTGCCAGAATAGTCCTTAGGCAGGTGGGACTGGTAGTTAGAGAAATCATCAGTTTCGATGGACAATTTATTCGAGCGTGCTGCATACAGGGCGCGAGTCGGTCAGGGTTGAGTGTGCGAACCAGGCGGTAGTCACACCCCTAATTATCCTTTTGGACGGTAGAACCGGAGCTGTTGGCTCTGATTGACCGATTAGCCAACGAGTTCTATATAGGGTTCTGAGCAACTTTTACACTCGGTGCGCGATCAGCGAAACCTAATGAGGTCTTCCTCGACGCCCTCCGTTTCGCGTCGGAACACGCTCGCCGCTAGTACCGCCCTCCTCGCGTCGCTTGCCGGCTGTGCGTCACTCTTCGATGATAGCTCATCGACAACGCCTGACGACTCACCGACAGCGGGGACGGTCACAATGAATGCACGAGACGAAGCGACCACCACGCCGCTGCACGTCCAGTCAGGATCGGAGTTCCACCGAGTGCTGCATGAAGCGGCTATCACGTGGAATCTGAACCCGAAAGTGTCGGACAGAAGTTGGGTAGCAGAACTCGACATCGCCTCGGACATACGACTAGCTGACTATTTCTGTCGACAGGAGGGACTGGAACCCACCGGTGAGCGGTCAACTCCACCGGTTCCGACTGTCATATCTCATTCTGATCCAACGGCTGTGGTCCGAGACCTCGCTGCTGACCGGGTTGATCTCGGTGCCACTGGGTACAAAACGACCGGAGCAATCAGCGAATCGCTTGCAATCGAGGACCAGTCGGTCAGTCATCCGGTTGCAACCGCCGGGAGTGCGTTCGTCGTCAGCCCTCCGATCATCGACAGCGGCGTGACATCGTTGCGGGCAGAGGAGTTGCGGGACATCTACGCGGGCAAGATAACGAACTGGAAGGAGGTGGGCGGTCCAGACAGAGAAATCAGGGTCATTGCTGGTCCCGATGCGAACCCCCCGCGCTGGCTTATGGACACGTTTTTTAACGGCGTTCCCGAGGCTGGCGTTGACGAACGCAGGGGGAGGGAGGCCACGCGGGTCAACAGAATAGAATCCCGGAACGACGCAGTCGGTGAGGTCCCCGTCGGTTTCGCCGTCTACGACACTCCCGTTTTGGACATCAGTGTTGATGGCACGCGTTTCAGCGTGAACGAGACGGGATATCCGGCGACGGTTGACCTCGCGTGTTATTCGTGGGGGGAGCCGAACCCGCAAGAGCGTGCGTTCGTCTCGTACCTCCAGTCGCCCGCCGGACAACGGTACGTCGACAGGTACAGGGACTTTCTCCCGCTCAATTGGCAAGCCGACTCTTGACTGATCCTGCCAATTTGACGATCGCTGTAACGTTGGACTCGACCCTGGCCATAGAACGAAAACTCAGAAGATAATCGCTAGAGTGGTTGCTGCATATCCCCTCTGAGCCGGTCACGACTCTTTTGACGAGAATCAGAAGGGTTCGACCCACTTGCTGTCTTGTTCATCGATATCCGCTGTTCAGAGTGACTTGTCGATGTTGTGAGTGAGACAGCCGACAACGAGTTCACGGAACTGCTTCCACCAGTATCGTGAGCGGACGAATGCGCCATATTTCCGTTTGAGGCTGGAGTTCACTGTCTCGTTCTGACTCCGTTGGCCGTAGAGGTCGGCGTCCAGCCGTGCATTCCACGCCTTGTGGAGCGACGAAAACTCTCGGTGCTTGATGAGGGGGCGAACATCAGCGTCACGGGCGAACGCGCGAACCTTCTGGTCGTCGTATCCCTTGTCACCGAGGAGAATCGCTACTTCATCGGTATTCCGCTTGATGAGCGACGGTGCAATTTGTGAGTCGTGTTTTCGTGTCGTCGTCACGTGTAAGTCGATTATGGCGTTTACTCTCGTGTCCACGAGAAGCGTAACTTTCAACTGCTGAATTGTCAACTTAGTTCGCTTCGTGTAGTGCTTCGAGGCATGACTGCGGTCGAACCCGGAAGCGTCTATCCCGACGACGCCGTTAGTAGGGAGAAGCGTGACCGAGAGGTTGAGAAGAACCCGCCACACAGCCATTTCAAGGCGGTTGAACGCCTTACACAACGTCGAAGGAGACGGGATTTCCTGAAGATTGAGGACGCTCCGAACCCGAGGCATTTCAATAAGTTCGTCAAGGAGCGTCCGGTACGTCGTATTCTTCCGAACCTTGAGACAGAGGAGGACGATGTGTTGATGAAGTGTGTACCGCCGTTTCGAGAATTTCGATGAGTAACGAGCGATAGCTCGCCGAGCCACGTGCATCGCTTGCTCAACGAACCGGAGTAACTGTGACTTCGGGAGGGCTTCCATGCGGTCAGACTACCGGGCGAACCTGTAACTCTCTGAGGATTTCAACAGAGCCTATTAAGTCATCACCCGCTCATACCAAGTGTATGACAGTACATTGGGGGAAGATAGCTGCGTTCGGGTCATTGCTCACAGTCCTTGCCGTGGCTCCGTTCCTGCTCGAGATGGGGAGTATACTGTCTAACGCGAGTATTCAGAGCGAAGATATTGAGAGTACGTATCGGATGATGAATCTCGCAGTGGGCGCGCTCAAGGCGTTGGTCCCGCTCACCCTTGGGGGCGTTCTCGTGTTCGCCTTCTTTTAATTTGCAGGGGAGATGGCATAGATGTCAGACTGGAACGACGCAGACGACTTGGTGACTGCCGTAGCCGTCTTAGTTGTGGGAGGCCCACTTCTCTATCTCACTCTGAATATTGGCGAATTGTCTTTCTCTGAAGCGTGGGCGGTAGGCGAGTACGTGATTCGGACGATCGCGGTCCCCACCTTCGGTTTGATTATCCTATTCTGGGCTCTTCTCAAGATGGGTCCGCTGGTGGATGTTTTCGCAGATTGGTGATGGTTCGCAACGATTAGTCGGCTCCACTTCCACCCCGCTAAGTCAAGATTTTTGAATTATCAATTTGTCGTTTGGAACATGGGAGGACTTGATATTGGGGGTGTGGCAAGTTGGTTACTTGCCGCAGGATTAGGATTAGGAATCCTGTGGGCAGTTAATGAGGGTATGCTGAGAACTCAATACAGTTTGGGGTCCACGTCGGTCCCGATGGAGAACCTTGGACTGATTATTTTCCTCGCGGCGATTGGACTGGGAGCGTTCTATTTCCTGAAAGACGTTGGGCGGAAATTGTAGCGACGTTTCGTCCGCGCATATTCACTCCTACCCCTACGCGAGTAGGGACCCGTCCGCTCTGTGATCTTGACGGGGGACCTTTTGGGGTGGTGTCGATCGGGTTCGATTGACGCGCAAGAAGTGGCGAAGCGGCTACCTATCAGGTTGGTAGAGTAGTCTGGCGGGTTTGACACCAACTATCGGCTAAAGCGCCCGAATCTGTGTAGACTACACAAAATCTCTACTTCCCCCAGAAGGGGTCCCGCTTGCGCCGCGTGTCGAGGTAGCTCGTCAGTGCCTCCAACTCGTCGGCGGTAATCTCGTCTTTCAGCTCCTGTTCGAGGATCTTCGCGTGCTTCTCGGGGACCTCGGTCCAGAGGGTGTCGCCCTCCTCGATGCCGCGGCCGACGGTCGGGCCGTCGATGGCGACGCTGACGCGCTCGCCCGCGCGGGCTTCGTCGACGTCCTCGCCCTGCTTCTGGATGCCGGAGAGCTGGCCGACGCGGTCGAACTCGTTGCCCTCGAACTTCCCAACGTTGCGGTTGTTCTGGAGGGTGCCCGAGAGGACCTCGACGCCGACGACCGCGGGGTCGTTCTGCCGGAAGGTGTGGTCCGGGAGGATCCGGACGCGCGCGGGGCGGACGATCTTGTCGAGGACCGTCTCCTGCTGGGCGCGCTTGCGCTCCTCGACGAACGTCTCGTAGTCCTCGATCAGCTGGTAGATCACGTCGTCGGTGAACAGCTTCACGTCCGCGGCCTCCAACTCGTCGCGGGCGTTCGACAGCAGGTCGACGTTGAACCCGAGGATGGCCTTGTGCTCGTCCTGGTTGGCGGTCTCCGCGATGGCCACGTCCCGCGGCGCGATGTCGCCGACCTCCGCGCGGAGGATGGGGACCTCGGCCTCCTCGAGGGCGTTCGCCATCGCCTCGAGGCTGCCGAGCGTGTCGGCCTTCACGACGACGCCGTCCTCCTCGGTCTCGACCTCGATCTCCGCGAGCTCGGCTTTCACCTCCTTGATCACCTCGGCCTCGGTGCGGTCGCGGACGACGCGGACGGGCGCGCCCGCCATCGCGTCGTCGAGGTCCGGCGCGGCGATCTTCACGCCGGCCGCGGCGCCGACCTCCTCGACCGTCTCGAACTGCTTCTCCGTGCGGATCTCCGCGAGCGGCTGGGGCTGGAGCAGCGCGCGCACCTCCGTCACGATGGGGTCGCCCTGCCCGCCGACGACGACCGTGTCGCCGGTGCGGATCACGCCGTCGTACATCACGGCGTCGACGGTGGCGCCGAAGCCGCGCTCGTCTTTCACCTCCAGGACGGTCCCCTTGCCGGGACCCGCCACGTCGATGGCCATCTCCTCCTTCATGAACCGCTGGGAGAGGCCCATCAGGACGGTCAGCAGGTCCGGGACGCCCTCGCCGGTGATCGCGGAGACCGGGACGACGCCGATGTTCTTCTGGAAGTCCTGCACGCGCCAGTAGAGGTCCGCGGAGAAGCCGTTGTCCGACAGCTGGCCGATGATCTGGTAGAGGTTCTCGTCGAGCATCGACTGCGCGCGGTCGGACTGGGCCTCGTAGGTGGGCTGGATCGGCTCGCCCTCGTTGGGGTTCCAGCCGGGCGTGGTGTCGATCTTGTTGGCGGCGACGACGAAGGGGGTCCCCGTCCGCCGGAGGATGTCCAGCGCCTCTTCGGTCTGGGGCTGGAAGCCGTCGTTGACGTCGACGACGAGCACCGCGATGTCCGCGAGCGCGCCGCCGCGGGCCCGCAGCGTGGAGAAGGAGTGGTGGCCCGGCGTATCGATGAACAGCAGGCCGGGGAGGTCGAAGTCCTCCGGCTGGACGAGTTCGCCCGCCATCGAAGAGATGGTCGCGAGGGGGATGTCCGTCGCCCCGATGTGCTGCGTGATCGCGCCCGCCTCGCCCTCCGAGACGGCGGAGCCGCGTATCTTGTCGAGTAGACTGGTCTTGCCGTGGTCGACGTGCCCGAGCACGGCGACGATTGGCGTTCGTAGCGTGTCCGCGTGTGTGTCTGCCATCGAAGGTCACCCCGAGAAATCGGTCGTTACCGGGAGGAATCGCGGGCGGCAGTTAAGCCTTTCAGAACGGCGGTCGCGCAGCGATCGGACCGATCCCGGGTGCGGCGGCCGGCTTCCGCGCTCCCGGTCGGTCCGCCCCCGCGCGGCGTGTGCCGCCCGTCGGACGCCCCCGTGGCGTTTAAGACGGTCGGCCGGGTTCGTTCGGACATGGCAGACATCCTCGCGGAGAACCTCTCCGGCAAGGCCGTGATGGGCGCGGACGGTACCGAACTCGGCGACCTGTACAACATCACGATGAACCTCAAGTCGGGCGAGCTCCACCACCTGCTCGTCACCCCGAACGACCAGTTCGACCCCGCGCGGTCGAGCTTTCAGGTCGACGAGCGGGGGCGGATGCTCGTCCCCGTCGGCAACGTGCAGGCGGTGAAGGACTACATCGTCGTCGGCCGCTGATGCGGGTCCTCGACGCCTCCGCGTTCATCCACGGCCACGACCCGGACGGACCGACGGCCTCCATCCCGGCGGTGAAGGAGGAACTGGAGGGGGGGCACGCGCTGCGGTTCGACGCCATGGAGGGGGGCGGCATGACCGTCCACATCCCCGACGAGGCCTCGCTCCGCCGGATCACCCGCGCCGCCGAGGAGTCCGGCGACGCGGACGTGCTCTCGGAGACGGACCGCCGCCTCGTCGCCGCCGCCTTCGAGCTCGACGCGACGCTCGTCACGGACGACTACGCGATGCAGAACGTCGCGGAGCGGCTCGACCTCGACGTGGAAGTGATCGCCCGCGACGGCATCACGGAGGAGCGCGAGTGGCAGTGGCAGTGTTTCGGCTGCGGTCGCGTCTTCGACGAGGAGAAGGACCGGTGTCCGATCTGCGGCAGCGAACTTACGCGCAAGAACCCCTCGTGAGCGGCGCGGTTCCCGGCCCTCGTCCGCGGACCTTTTTCTGACCCCTGAGGGCTCGGTCGCGGACCGCGGACGACGGGTTGAAGCGGCCGGCGCGCGGACGTGCGGACGAACATGGGCTACGCGTGTCCGGTCTGTGACCTGCCGCAGCGCGACGGCGAGCACCTCGCGCACCACCTCGCGTTCACGGCGATGCTGCACGGCGACGACCACGAGACGTGGCTCGACGAGCACGCCGACGCGTGGAGCGACAGCACCCCGGCCGAACTCGCGGGCGAAGTGACGCCGCACGCCGAGGAGGTCGAGACCGAGGACGGGGACGGTCACGACCATCAGCACGGCCACGGGCAGGGTCACGGGCAGGAACCGGGTCGCCCCGACGTCGGCCCCCTCGGCGGCGGAGCGGGCGGGCTCGGCGCCGGCGGCACCGGGCGCGGCGCGGGGGCCGCGTCGGGGGGCCCCGGCCGCGACGACCCCGAGGTCCAGCAGGTCCTGCGGGAAGCGCGCGAGTTGACCGAGCGGATGCTCGACGACGGCGACGGGGCGGACGACGACGCTTCCGGGAGCGAAGACGACGCCTGACTGTCCGCTTCGGAGCGGAAACCCCTTCCCGCCGCCGGTCGGATCCGGGGACATGGAGACGAATGGTTCGTTCGCTCCGGCGACCGTGGAGGAGGCGCGCGACCGCTACGCGGAGGCCGGCGAGGCGGCGCAGGTGGTCGTCCGAGAGACGGCGAAGGCGATGGGCTTCGACGGCGAGGAGTACGACGAGCGCGTCACCGGCGAGGTTATCGAGACCGCCCGCGACGCGCTGTTCGCGTCGCTTCTGACCGTCCACGTCGCCGACCGCGAGACGTTCGAGGCGTGGCTCGACGAGCGGCCGTTCACCGAGGGGGACGTGACGGTGCTCGGCTCCGAACACGTCGACAACGTGGTCTGGCACGCCGCGCCGTTCGCCGACGCGGTCGTCGCCGCCACCTTCCAGAACGAACCGGACGCGGCCGCCGGTACGCTCCGGCGGAACGCCTTCGGGCGGATCTACCGGGACGCGCTGTAGCGCTCGGTCGGCGGACTGACGGCCCGTCGGACGACGCGTTTCGACGCACTTCGACGACGGGGACGGCGTCTCGGCGGGACGCTTACGGCGCTTCGCCCCCAACGGAGACCGTGCTCTCGAACGAGCGGGTGGTCGTGGGGCTCGCGGCGACGTTCGCGGGGCTGACGGCGGTGCTTCTGGTCGGCGGGCTCGCGATCAGCCCGGTGATGCTGGCGGTCGCGGTCCCGTTCGCGCTCGCGACCTACTTCCTCTGGTACCACGCCAGCGGCCGGCTTCGGGCCCGGGTCCGGCGGCAGGCGACGGGCGCATCCGCGCGGGATCGCGCGCGAGCCCGGCAGCGAGCCAGGGCCGCCGAGAACCGTCGCGCGGCGTTCACCGGCAGCCGGGCGGACCCGCGCGGGCGACAGTCCCGCGAGCGCCGACGGGACGGGCAACGCCGGAGCGGCCGTCGCGACGGACGCCGCGACCGGGCCCCGCCGGCCGACGGCGGTCCGACGGTCCGCGAGGCGTACGCCACGCTCGACCTCTCGGCCGACGCGGACGAGGCGGCCGTCAAGCGCGCGTACCGCGAGAAGGCGAAGGAGCTGCACCCCGACGCCGCGGGCGGCGACGAGGAGGCGTTCAAGGAGCTCAACGCCGCCTACGAGCGCTTACAGGAACGGTCGCGGGCGTAGCGCGGTCAGGGCGTCCTCCGGGAACACGCCCGACGCGAGAGCGCTCCCTGCCGCTCCCGATCGGTCCGGAGCGTTCCTCACCACTTTCGACCGATCCGGACTGCCCCCGTGCCGTGGGGACACACCCCACGAAAACCGTTATACGTGGTCCTCGCCTACGAGCGCCCATGAGCGCTGACCGGTCCGCCATACGGGGGGCCATCGAGCGCGGGGAGCAGGACGGCGGCGCCGTCGAGTTCAAGGAGCGGCTCTCCCGCGAGGTTCACCTCGCGGACGGGCGGATGGAGTCGCTCGTGGCACAACTCCGCCACCGCGTCCTCTCCGGGGACGGGGAGGCGACGTACGTGCTCGGCGTCACCGACGACGGCGGGATCGCCGGCGTCCCGCCGGAGACCTTCTCGGAGACGATGGACGTGCTCTCGGTGCTGGCCGAGGAGGCCGACGCGCACATCCACGACGTCGACACGTGGAGCGTCGGCGACGTGCGCGAGGGCGGTGACGGCGGCGAGAGCC
The DNA here is from genome assembly GCF_050122995.1 of Haloparvum alkalitolerans. GTDB lineage: Archaea > Halobacteriota > Halobacteria > Halobacteriales > Haloferacaceae > Haloparvum > Haloparvum alkalitolerans. The sequence continues at coordinate 302,163 of NZ_JBNLIA010000004.1, read as the reverse complement.
CGACGGAGGGGATCGTCGGGCTCGCCACGGTTCGCGAGGGCGGCGTGCTGGAGACGGACGAGGACCACCTCGTCGTCGGCACCGCTGGCCACGTCGACCACGGCAAGTCGACGCTCGTGGGGTCGCTCGTCACCGGAGACGCGGACGACGGCGACGGCGCGACGCGCGGCTTCCTCGACGTGCAGCCCCACGAGATCGAGCGCGGGCTCTCCGCGGACCTGTCGTACGCCGTCTACGGCTTCGAGGACGGCGAGGACGGCGGGAACGCGGAGTCTGCGGGGGAGTCCGCGGGGGTGCCCGCCGCTGACCCCGTGCCGGTCCGCATGGACAACCCGCACCGCAAGACCGACCGCGCGGGCGTCGTCGAGCGGGCCGACCGGCTCGTCTCGTTCGTGGACACCGTGGGCCACGAACCGTGGCTCCGCACGACGATCCGCGGGCTGGTAGGCCAGAAGCTCGACTACGGCCTGCTGGTCGTCGCGGCCGACGACGGGCCCACCAAGACGACGCGCGAGCACCTCGGCATCCTGCTGGCGACCGAGCTTCCGACCGTGGTCGCGGTCACCAAGACCGACGCCGTGAGCGGCGAGCGCGTCGACGCGGTCGAGCGTGAGGTCGAGTCGATGCTACGGGAGGTCGGGCGCACGCCGCTCCCGGTCGAGCGCCACGGCGTCGCGGCCGCGGCCGACGAGATCGGTGAGTCGGTGGTCCCCGTCTTCCGGACGAGCGCGGTGACCCGGGAGGGACTGGACGACCTCGACCGGCTGTTCGCGGCGCTCCCCAAGCGCGCGACGCCCGAGCGCGCGTCGTTCCGGATGTACATCGACCGGACCTACAGCGTGACCGGCGTCGGCGCGGTCGCGTCTGGCACCGTGAACTCCGGCGCCGTCGAGGCGGGCGACGAACTGCTGTGCGGCCCCATGCCCGACGGGAGCTTCCGGGAGGTGGAGGTCCGCTCGATCGAGATGCACTACCACCGCGTCGACCGCGCGGCGGCCGGCCGGATCGTCGGGATCGCGCTGAAGGGCGTCGACGAGGCGGAACTGGAGCGCGGCATGGTGCTCGTCCCGCGGGAGGAGAACCCGCCCGCAGTCCGGGAGTTCGAGGCCGAGGTGATGGTGCTCAACCATCCGACCCGGATCCGCGACGGCTACGAGCCGGTGGTCCACCTGGAGACGATGAGCGAAGCGGCCGAGTTCTCCCCCGAAGGCGGTCGACTGCTGCCGGGCGACACCGGCCAGGCCACGGTCCGGTTCAAGTTCCGACCCTACCTCGTGGAGGAGGGACAGCGGTTCGTCTTCCGTGAGGGGTCGAGCAAGGGCGTCGGCACCGTCACGTCCGTCACTCCGCGGTCCGGTCCCGTGAACGCGGACGACTGAGGGGGCGGCCCGTCCCGCGACGGCCCCACGGCGATCGACAGGAGTGTACATTTCTGATCTTTTTCCACCGTTAGATCGCCGACCTCGGATGGAGATCCATGAACGATTTGCGAAATCCTTATTATATAGAAAGGAAACCGGCATAACATGCGGAAGTCACGCATGGACAACGTTACGAGGCGGAAGTTGCTCGCGAGCGGAGCCGCGCTGTCGTCGACGGCGCTGCTTGCGGGTTGTACCGGTGGAGACGACGGCGGTTCCGGCGGCGGAACCGGCACCGAGGACGGCTCGGGCGGCGGGAACGGCGGGAGCGACCTGCCCCAGCAGGAGCTCTACTTCGGTCAGGTGAAGGGCGCGCTGGACATGGACCCCATCGTCATCAACGACGTGCCGTCCGCGCAGATCGCGGGCCAGATCTTCGACGGCCTCTACGAGTACGGCGAGGGCGTCAACATCGAGCCGAAGATCGCGGCCGAGCAGCCGACCGTCGAGCGCGACGGGACGCGATACATCGTTCCGCTCCGCGAGAACGCGGAGTTCCAGAACGGTGACGCGGTCACCGCGGAAGACGTCATCCACACGATGACGGCACCGGTCGAGGAGGAGACCGAGAACGCCTCCGAGGTCGACATGATCGACACCGCGGAGGCCGTCGACGAGCACACGGTCCAGTTCGACCTCAAGTACCCCTACGGCGCGTTCAACACCGCGATGGTCCGGAACGTCGTCAACGCCTCCGTCCGGCAGGAGGACACCGAGGCGTACAACCAGGACCCCGTCGGCTCCGGCCCCTTCGACCTCGTCGAGTGGGAGCCCGAGAACTTCGCGACCGTCGAGCGGTGGAACGACTACTGGGACGAGGAGGCGGGCGTTCCGAACATCAAGACCATCGAGTTCGACCCGGTCGAGGAGCAGACGACCCGCGTCACCGAACTCGAGACGGGGAACCTCGACATCATCGAGACGATCCCGCCCCAGCTGTACGAGACGGTTCGGAACAACGAGAACGCGAGCATCTCGGAGGCGCCGGGCGTCGGCTACTTCTACCTCGCGTTCAACTGCGGCGAGGGTCCGACGACCGACCCCGTCGTTCGCGAGGCGGTCGACTACTGCTTCTCGATGGACCAGGCCATCGAGAACTTCGTGAAGCCCTCGGGCGTCCGGCAGGTCAGCCCGTACCCGGCCTCCATCTCCGAGGAATGGGACTTCCCGGTCGACGAGTGGGGCGAGATCAGCCACGACCAGGACATCGAGCAGGCACAGAGCCTGTTCGAGGAAGCCGGCGTCAGCTGGGACTACGACTGGCGCATTATCGTCCCGCCGGACGACATGCGCGAGCAGATCGGCATCTCCCTCGGGGACGGCCTGCAGAACGCCGGCTTCGAGAACGTCCAGGTCCAGCGGCTCGACTGGGGGACCTTCACGGACGCGTACACCAGCGGGAACGAGGAGGACTTCAACATGTACACCCTCGGCTGGTCCGGCTCCCCGGACCCGGACGCGTTCGCGTACCACCTGCTGAGCCAGGAGACCGAGGGCGTGACGAACGGCACCTTCCACAACTACGACGAGGCGTCCGCGAAGCTCACGCAGGCGCGTGAGTCGGCCGACCGCGAGGAGCGGCGCCAGCTCTACATCGAGGCGACGACGACGCTTCTGGAGGGCCGCGTCCACATCCCGGCGTACAACCTGAACAACTCCTACGGCGTCCGTAACAGCGTCGAAGGCTTCAGCTCGCACCCGATCTCGACGCAGGTCCAGATCTTCACGGACCACAACAACGTCTCCGTCCAGTAGTCGCGACGGCGACGTTTCCCGGTTTCCGGCTCTTTCCCGCCGATTTCGCGGGAACCGAAAAGCAACCTATTTATTTGCGGATTTGCGACAGTCCGACAGCCGCAGCGACTTCAACGACTATGATACATGTTCACAATGGGGTGGTCTAGATGAGCCTCCTCCGATACAGCCTGTGGCGACTCACGCAGGCCGTCCCCGTGCTCATCGGGATCATCACGATCACGTTCTTCCTCGCGAACCAGATTCCCGGCGACCCGGTCGAGATCATGCTCGGCCCCACGCCGGCGCAGGAACAGGTCGAGGCGATACGGGCGAAATACGGGCTCGACCGGCCGGCCCACGAGCGGTTCATCGCGTACCTCTCGGGCGTCGCGACCGGCGACCTCGGCACGAGCATCTACTACGACCGCCCGGTGCTGGAGATGATCCTTCTCCGGCTCCCGGTCACTATGCTGCTCATGCTGTCGGCGTTCGCGTTCGCCGTCGTCACGGCGATCCCGCTCGGCGTCATCTCCGCGAAGCGCCGCAACGAGCCGGCCGACCACATCTCCCGGTTCGTCTCGCTCATCGGCGTCTCGACGCCCTCGTTCTGGATCGGGCTGGTGCTGATCATCGTGTTCGCGTTCCACCTCGGGTGGTTCCCCGCTCGGGGGCTGGTGCTCCCGTGGGCGAACCCGGTGGACGTCCGCGGCGCCGCGACGCGGGTGGAGGTGCTCCGGCAGTCGGCCCACCACCTCTTCCTGCCGATGATCGCGCTCGGAACGCTCCAGATGGCGCAGATCACCCGGATCGAGCGCTCCTCGATGGTCGACTCGCTGCAGGGCGAGTACGTGAAGCTCGCGCGGGCGTACGGCGTCCCCGAGTCGACCATCGTGCGCAAGCACGCCTTCCAGGTGGCACAGCTCCCCGTGATCACCATCGTCGGCCTCGGCCTCTCGACGGCGCTCGGTGGCGCGGTGCTGACCGAGACGGTCTTCGAGATCCAGGGCATGGGCCGGCTGATCATCACGGCGATCAACAACCAGGACTACGAGCTGATCATGGGGACGACGTTCATGTTCGGCGTCGCGTACGTGGTGGGGGTCATCATCACGGACATCGCGTACGCCTACCTCGATCCCCGCGTGACTTACGGTGACGACTGATGGGTGCCACGAATCCAGACACGGACGACGCCAGCGCGGAGGGCGCCGACGAGCCCGCGGAGGGTGCCGGCGAGGTCGAGGCCCGCGTCGGGCTCAGATACACGCTCGCACAGGTCAAACGCGACACGACCGCCCGGATCGGGATCTACATCGTCGGCTTCATGACGGTCGTGGCGGCGTACGCCGCGGTCGACTACTACATCTTCGACTACGCGATCGCGGAGGCGATCATGTACAACCCCGAGACGGACCCCGAGGAGGTCCGCCGGCTCCTCCCGCCCATCGGCATGGAGAACCAGTTCGGGCAGGGCGTGCTCGAACACCCGCTCGGGACGGACCACCGCGGCCGCGACCTGCTGACTCGGCTGGTGTACGGCACTCGCGTGGCGATGACCGTCGGCTTCATGGCGACGAGCATCGGGCTCGTCGGCGGCACCCTCATCGGCGCGGTCTCCGGCTACTACGGCGGCTGGATCGACGACGTGCTCCAGCGCGTCACGGAGACCGTCTACGCCATCCCGTTCCTCGTGCTGGTCATCGCGTTCATGACCGCGTTCGGGCGCGACCTCCGGTTCGCGATGATCGGCGTCGGGATCACGGCGATCCCGGTGTTCAACCGCCTCATCCGGTCGCGGGTCGTCTCGATCCGCGAGGAGGACTACATCGAGGCCGCCCGCGCCGCGGGCGTGAAGGACCGCAACATCATCCTGCGCCACATCATCCCGAACAGCTTCGCGCCGGTGCTGGTGCAGGCGACCCTGCAGGTCGGCGTGAGCATCCTCATCGTCGCCGGCCTCTCGTTCCTCGGCTTCGGCGCGCAGCCGCCCACCCCCTCGTGGGGACAGATGCTGTCGGTGTCGCGGGGGTACATGCTCCCCGCACCGACGTTCAGCGTCTGGCCGGGGCTGGCCATTCTGATCACCGTCGTCGGCTTCAACATCCTCGGCGACGGCCTGCAGGACGCACTCGACCCACGGATCAACAACTGACATGACCGAACCACTACTCAGCGTCGAGAACCTCAAGACGCAGTTCTTCACGGAGGACGGCACGGTGCGTGCCGTCGACGGCATCTCCTTCGACGTCCACGAGGGCGAGATCGTCGGGCTCGTCGGCGAGTCCGGCGCGGGGAAGTCCGTCGCCACCTCCAGTATCCTGCGGCTCGTCGAGAGCCCGGGCGAGGTCGTCGACGGCGAGATCACCTTCAAGGGCGAGACCCTGTTCGGGCTCGAGGAAGGCCCGGACGGCGAGCCACAGCCCAGCGAGGAGATGCTCTCCGAGGAGGAGATGCGCGACGACATCCGCGGCAACGAGATCGCCATCATCTTCCAGGACCCCATGGAGTCGCTCAACCCCGTCTTCACCGTCGGGGGCCAGCTCCGGGAGTTCATCGAGCTGAACCGGGACCTCTCGACGAAGGAGGCCGAGCAGGAGGCGATCGACATGCTCCGGGAGGTCGGCATCCCGGACCCCGAGAACCGCTACGACGAGTACCCCCACCAGTTCTCCGGCGGGATGCGCCAGCGCGTGCTGATCGCGATGGCGCTCGCCTGCCAGCCGGACCTGATCATAGCGGACGAGCCGACGACCGCGCTCGACGTGACCGTCGAGGGGCAGATCCTCGAACTCGTCGAGGAGCTCCAGGAGAAGTACGGCACCTCCTTCATCTGGGTGACCCACGACATGAGCGTCGTCGCGGAGATCTGCGACCGCGTCAACGTCATGTACCTCGGGGAGATCATCGAGCAGGCGGACGTGGACGACCTGTTCTACGACACCAAACACCCGTACACGCAGGCGCTGCTCGACTCGATGCCCCGACCCGACGAGACGGTCGAGGAGCTGAACCCGATCAAGGGCGTCATGCCCGAAGCGATCAACCCGCCCTCCGGCTGTCGGTTCCACTCGCGGTGTCCGGAGGCGCGCGAGGTCTGTACGCGCGTCCACCCGGAGCCGCGGACCGTCGCCGAGGACGCGGTCGCGGACGCGGACGCGCCCACCGAGGCGGCGGTCGCGGACGCCGCCACCGAGGAGGGCGAGCGCCCGCACACGGTCGCGTGCGTGAAGTACGACGCCTTCGACGTGGGATACGACTCGAGCGAGCCCCTCGAGACGGAGGCGACCGGCGGCTTCAGCGCCGGCCTGACGGACACCGGAGGTGAGGCGGATGACTGACGAGCTGGCGTCGGCCGGCGACGTGGCCGAGGGCGAGCCGCTGGTCGAGGTGCGCAACCTCAAGAAGTACTTCGACAACGACAGCGGGCTCCTCGGCGGGGTCGACGTCTCGACGGAGTTCCCGTTCGTCGAGCGCAACCCCACCCACGTCCAGGCCGTCGAGGACGTGAGCTTCGACATCAAGAAGGGCGAGACGCTCGGGCTCGTCGGCGAGTCCGGCTGCGGGAAGTCCACGCTCGCGCGGACCGTCCTCCAGCTGCTGGAGTCGACCGACGGGGACATCTACTTCAAGGGCGAGGACCTCACCGAGCTGAGCGGCGAGGAGCTGCGGACCAAGCGGAAGGACATGCAGATGATCTTCCAGGACCCGCAGTCGTCGCTGGACCCGCGGATGAAGGTGGGCCCCATCGTCGAGGAGCCGATGAAGGCTCACGACATGCTCGACGAGGAGGGGCGCGAGGAGCGCGCCAAGGAACTGCTGGAGAAGGTCGGGCTCGACCCCCAGCACTACAACCGCTACCCGCACGCGTTCTCGGGCGGGCAGCGCCAGCGCGTCAACCTCGCGCGTGCGCTATCGGTCAACCCGGACTTCATCGTCTGCGACGAACCGGTCTCCGCGCTCGACGTCTCCATCCAGGCGCAGGTGCTCAACACGATGCGGGACCTGCAGGAGGAGTTCGACCTCACCTACCTGTTCATCGCGCACGACCTGAGCGTCATCCGCCACATCTCCGACCGCGTGGCCGTGATGTACCTCGGGCAGATGGTCGAACTCGCGGACAAGGAGGAGCTGTTCGAGAACCCCAGCCATCCCTACACGCAGGCGCTCCTCGACGCCATCCCCGCGCCGGATCCGCGGGCGGGCGGCCGCACGGCCGTGCTGAAAGGCGACGTGCCCTCGCCTATCGACCCGCCGTCCGGCTGTCGGTTCCGGACGCGGTGCCCGTCGCTGATCCAGCCCGAGGAGTACGACGTGGACGACGCGACGTGGCGCGACCTCGTCGAGTTCCAGCGCGCAGTGAAGCGCCGCGCGTTCGAGACGACGAACCGCGAGGAGCTCCGCCGGCGCTACTTCGACGGGGACGAGCCGGGCGGCGAGGCGGGCGACGTGCTCGCGGAGGCGCTCGGCCACATCTCCGTCGAGGAGTGGGACGAGGCCGAGGCCCTCCTCACCGAGTCGTTCGCGGAACAGAGCGTCTGCGCGACGGAGGAGCCGGCCTACGAGATCGATGCGGAGTACGGTGACAGCCGCCACTACGCGGCGTGTCACCTCCACCGCGACGACGCGACCGCCTCCGGCGGCGACGCCGGCGTCGGCGAGGGCGTCACGAGCGACGCGGCCGTCGACGAGACGGCCGAGCCGGCCGACTGAGTCGCCCTCGAGGGGGTTCCTGTCGCCAAGCCTTCGTCACTCGATCCGCACGGTCGTCGAGTCCTCGATCCGCGCTCGGCCGCCGTCGACCGACAGGAACGCGGTGACGGTGTGGTCACCCGGTGCGACCGGCTCGGCGCGGTCCAGCCCGGTAGCTTCGCTCCGCCGGATCGTCCCGTTCCACACGGCGGTCGCGGTCTTCGACTCGCCGGCGCGGAACGGGAACGTGAGCGGCGACGCGGAGACGTAGCGACGCTCGTCGGTCGCCTCCAGGAGTCCGTCGACCTCCCAGCCCCACCGCCGGCTGGTGGGCGTGGGGACCTCGACAGGCACCGGGAGCCGGTTCCGGAAGGTGACCGTGATCTCGACCGGGTCGCCGACCGCGTACGTGTCGCGGTCCGTCTCGACGGAGACGACGACCGCGCGCCGTGCGAGGCCGGTCGGGACGACCTTCGCGAGCGTCCGCGTCAGGTAGTTGGTCGTCTCGTCGAACCCGGTCCTGTCCGTCTCGTCGGTGTGGCGTTGCTGGACCATGGTCGGGAGTGCGGGTCGCCGGTCGACCGCGCGATGGTTGTTCCAGCTACCGGCTCCGAGGACTTTCGTCTGTCGGTTTTCGGGGCGGCGGTCGGGATCGGAACTCGGGGGCCTGACTCGGAAGGAGCGGACTCAGAGAGGACCGACGCCTCACGTCCCGCTTCGCCGTCGCCAGACGGTCTTCGCGTAGCCGACCCCGCCCCCGACGAACAGGCCGAAGAAGACGAACGCGGGCAGCAGCATGATCGCCTGCGTGATCGCGGTCGCGACGTAGCCGGCGAAGACCCACGTCGCGGCGACGAACTCGAACTGCGCCGAGACGGCGGCGGCGTACGTCAGGAACGACAGCAGGTAGACGCAGCCGCCGAGGACGCCCGCGAGCGGCGCGTCGACCCAGCCGGCGTCCGGTGCGGTTAGCACGGCCGCGACCGCGGGGCCGGCCATCCCGACCACGAAGACGGCGGGCCGCATTCCCGACGCGAAGCCGACGAACGCGAGCAGCGCGACCGCCTGCACCACCGCACCGTAGATCACGGGACGCCGAACGTGGTCGCGCAGCCGGCTACTCGCCGCGCGGCTGCGAACGACCGCAGGGAGGGTACTCACGGGCGTTTGTCTCGATGGAACGACAAAACGATTGCGGAGATGTGAGGCGGCGTTTAGCCGAGCCGACGTCGCGCAAAGACGAGCCCCTACGACCGACCTTCAGCGGTACTCGGCTCGGCGTGACGGGCGCATTCGCGACCTGGGTTAGGTGGCTTCCGAGAGGTGCTCGCGGATCGTCTCCTCGTCCAGCGCGTCGAGCACGCGGTCGGTGCCGACCGTCTCCACGAAGCGTTCGAGGCCGCGCTCGGCCAGTTCCTCGACCTCCTCGGGCGTCCGCCGCGTCTCGAACGCGCGGTCGATGTAGCGCTCGCGGCGCTCGCGGTGTTCGGGGGTGTCCGTCTCGCCCTCGGTCTCGTTGTCGAACCACTCGCGCCAGCGGTCGCGATCGGCCCACTCGCCCGAGAACTCCGCGTCCTGACGGAGCCAGTCGTAGTGGTCGACCACCTCGCCGGAGAATCCCGCCTCGCGCCGGCGGTCCGCGATCAGGCCGCGCGCGACGTGCGCGCCGTTGCCGGCGGCGACGACCGCCTGCGCGCTCCGGGCGTCCGCGGGCGAGGCGACGTAGAGCCCCGCCACGTCCGTCCGGCCGTCCGCGTCCGGGTAGGTCGGGTCGAAGCGCTCCTCCACCTCGCCGTGATGCTCCTGTTCCGTGAACATGTCGCCCTCGTCGAGCGGGCGCAGGTAGGAGCCGTCGTACCACGAGGCGGCCACGACGCTCTCGGCCGTGACGGTCGTGCCCGCGTCGGTCTCGACGGCGAACCCCTCCTCGGTCCGGTCGACGCGCTCCACCAGTTCCGCCTCGATGGTCGCGCCGGCCTCGCGGACGTGCTCGTCGAGGAGGTCGCGGAAGGCGTCGACCGGGATCCCGCCCGGGAAGCCGGGGTAGTTCTCCAGGTACGCACAGCGCGGGAGCGCCGCGTTGCCGCGGTCGAACACCAGCGTGTCGAGGCCGTACCGCGCGGTGAAGATGGCGGCCGCGCTGCCGGCCGGTCCGCCGCCAACGATCACCACGTCACGGTCGGCGGCGGACCCCTCCCGATCGCTCTCGGCTTCGGCGTCGCTCACGTCAGAACTCCCCGTTGACGATGGCGGCGACGCGGTCGCGGTCGAACAGTTCCTCGCCCCCGAACGCGTCGGGGTACAGCGCCTGCGCGGCGCGTTCGAGTTGGAACAGGTGGACGATCGGCCCCTGGTAGGTGACGCCGCCGTAGATGACGCGGTCGTTCTGTACCGCGGTCAGCTCGCTGGCCACGTCGTGCGACTCCAGGTGCGAGCGGATCTGCTCGTCGAAGTACTCCGGGGTGATCTCGCCCTGCAGGCGCACGGCGAGCGCGTCGGGATCGATCTCCAGCAGGGTCTCGTAGTCGATCGTCGCGCCGCCGGCCTGCGCGTCGGTGATCCCGTGGACCGCGAGCGCGTCGTCGACGCCGAGGTCGCGCCAGTGCTTGGACTGGGTCCCCTCGCCGATCAGGTACGGGTAGTACGACTCCGGCGGGACCTGCTCGGGGTAGACGACCGCCACGTCCGGGCGGTCCTCGGGGAGCCGCGACTCCACGTCCGCGATGACCTCGTCGTGGTAGGACGCGAACGCCTCGTACCGCTCGCGCTCCTGAAAGACTTCCGCGAGCTTCTCGAAGGCCTCGTAGAGGTCGTAGTACGGGTAGTCGTGCCAGTCGTAGACGTGGGAGAATATCGTGTTGCCGAGGAACGGCCCGACGTTCTCGTCGATCTCGGCGACCTCGTCGCGGCTCCACTGCAGCCGGTTGACCATGAAGTTCGGGTCGATGACGTGGACGTCCGCGTCGAGCTCGTAGAACGCCTCCTTGTCGGTGCCGTTCTGCCACAGCTCCACGAGCGACTCCTCGTCGACGGAGACGCCCGGCAGCTCCTCGTAGAGGTGCGACGCGAACCGCGCCTTCACGCCGACCGCCGCGAGCCCGTCCGCCTGCCCGAGCGCGACGCCCATGTCGGCGTAGTCGCCCGTGTACGGGAACCACGTCTCCGGGACCGACTCGAACGACACGGTCCCGACCGGCTCCATCGTCACGTCGTAGGCGGCCTCGTCTCCCCCCTCGCCGTCGGCCTCGGTCGCCGTCTGCGGCGTCTCGGTAGCGTCGGTCGCGGTCGGGTCCGCGGACTCCGTCCCCGCCGGTCCGTCACTGTCACCGGTGCAGCCCGCGAGTCCGCCGGTCGCGATGGCCCCGCCGTAGGCGAGGTACCGTCTGCGCGTCGGTCCGTCGGTGCTGTCGTCTGACGACATATGTTTTAGGCTTGCCTAAACGCCTATATCGGTTCCGATTCACGGAGAACCGTGGCGGAGCGCGGCCGGGAATCGGGCGCGCCGCCCGCGGGGCCGTCTCAGTCCTGCCAGTCCGGGTTCAGCCGCGGCGGCGAGAAGATGTCGTAGCCCTCGACGGGGACCTCCGTGTCGTTGCGCGCGGCGTGCGGCTCGCCGCCCGGGATGACGTAGGAGTCGCCCTCGTGGACCAGCAGTTCCTCGCCGTCGACGAGGAACGTGAGCGTGCTCTGCGTGATGACGCCCGCCTGCTCGTGCTCGTGGCTGTGGACGGGCACCTCCGCGCCGGGCGCGATCGTGAACCCCTGCACGCTCGTCTCCTCGCCGGCCGCCTCCTGCGTGAGGTGGACGCCAGGGACCGCCTCCACCGGCTCCGTCTCGTCCTCATGTACGATGTCCATACGGGTGGAGGGAGGCGGGACGTCATAAAGCTCCGGGCGCGAACGGGGACCCTACTGGTCCGGACCGCGCCAGTCGGAACGTCCCGGCAGCCTCTCTATGTAGCCTTTTTCTGTAACTGCCGTTGATCCTGCTGGTCTGGTCAGCAACGCCCGGAAAGCCCCAGTCGTCTCTCCCTACTACTGATCGGGATCTGGTGCAGGTGCTGCTGATCTTGACAGCAACATCCAGAAAGCCCCAGCCGGATCGATCAGGCTGCCCCTTTCAGTCCCACCCACCGCACCGCGACCGCACCGCAACCGCCCCGCGACCGCACAGCAGCCTCGCACCTCCCCAACCTCGGCCGCGGGCCGGCCGCGGAACAGCACCGCACCGCAGGCGGCCGGCCCGCGACCTCCCTCGCGCGGTCGCGGCGACACGCTCCGCGGTCGCCGCGGCGCGCGCCAACAGCACAGCACCGCGACCGCACCAGCACCGCGGCCGCACCAGCACCACCCTGCACACCGCCGCCGGCCCGCGAGGGCAGACCCACCGTAAGGTTCCGGTCCCGTGCACCGCGACCACCGGGGCTTTATCGGCGCGCGCCGAAGCCCGATCCGAACCGTGGCCTTCCTCGAGAACCTCCTGCTGGTGACGCTCGCGGGGCTCGTCACCGCGCTCGCGACCGGTCTCGGCGCGATCCCGTTCTTCTTCGTCCGGGACGTGAACAACCGGCTGAACGTCGTGCTCTGGGGGTTCTCCTCCGGGATCATGATCTCCGCGTCGCTGTTCGGCCTGATCCGGGAGGGGCTCGCGGAGGGGACGCCCGCGGAGATCGCCGTCGGCATGGCCGCGGGCGTCCTGCTCGTCGTGCTGGCCCACAACGTCATCACGAACGCGGAGGTCGACCCGCGTCAGTACGAGGAAGCGGACTTCAAGAAGCTGCTCCTGATCCTCGGCGTGCTCACGGTCCACAGCTTCCCGGAGGGGATCGCGGTCGGCGTCTCGTTCGCGGACCTGGGCATCGAGGGCGGGACCCCCATCGTCGGGTTCACCGTCCCGGTGCTCGCGGTGTTCATGACCGTCGCCATCTCGATCCACAACGTCCCGGAGGGGACCGCGATCTCCATCCCGCTGCGGGCGATGGGCGTCCCGCGCTGGAAGATGGTCTGGTGGGCGGTCTTCTCCAGCCTGCCTCAGCCGATCGGCGCGGCGATCGCGTTCACCTTCGTCCGCCTCGCGCGGGAAGTCCTCCCGTACGGCTTCGGGTTCGCCGCGGGCGCGATGATCTACCTCGTGCTCACGGAGTTCGTCCCGGAGGCGATGGAGCGCGGCGCGGAGCTTTCGAGCGGCGGCAAGCCCGAGTTCGTCGGCGGCGCGGTCGCCGGCGCGCTGCTGATGGTCCCGCTGAACTTCGTCTGACTCCGCCGACCACCGCCGGCCGACGGGACCACCGCCGAGCCGTCGGCCGGCGAGACAACCGTCGCCGCCCTCCCGAGGGTTGAAAGCCGTTGCCGCGAAACGTCCGTCCATGTACGCGGTCGTCGGCTGCAACGAGTGTGCGACCATGTGGCTCGTGACGGACCCCGAGACGAGCGAGACGGCCCAGTGCCCCCGATGCGGGAAGACCCACCGGACGGCGAAACTGAAGCGGTTCTTCGAGTCCGAGGACCGGACGGCCGCCCAGCAGGCCCGGTCGGCGCTGCTGGCCAAGAAACACGACGCCAGCGAGGCGTTCGCGGAGGTCGACCACGTCGCGGACCTGGAGGAGCGCGTCGACGAGGCGGGCGTCGGCGACGAGGAGTACCTGGAGGCGTCGGGGCTCGACACGGACGCGGTCGCGGCGGCCGGCGAGCGCGCGGAGCGCGGCGAGGGACGGTCGAGCGGTGACTCGCGCTCGCGGACGGAGATCGTCCGGAACGCCGTCGAGGAGGCCGAGGATCCGACCGCGGAGGCGGTCGTGGACCGCGCGAGCGAGCACGGCGTTCCCCCCGAGCGCGCTCGCGAGATCCTGGATCGACTCACGCGACGGGGCGAGCTCTCGGAGTCGCGCGGCCGCTACCGGGTGCTGTAGCAGGGGCGACGCTTCCGGACGGAGCGGTCGGCGGAGCCGCCCTGGACGAATCGGTCGGCGGCCCGGCTCCGAACAGACGCGCGGCACGCGTGCGTCTGACTCACGTTTATGCTCTGTCCGTGTGTATCGTTACCACGATGATCGGCGGGCGTCGGGCGCTGGCGCTTGCGGGCGCGGTCCTCGGAGCGGCGCTGCTCGGCGGGAGCGCGGCCGCGTTTTTGGATCCGGCGCCGACCGCGGTTTCGCTCGTCCGGTGGGCGCTCGCCGTCTGCGGCGTCGCCTTCCTCGCCGCGGCCGCCGCGTACGCGCGGGACGGGTACGGGATACAGGCCGGAACGCATCTGCTCGCCGGGGTGGGATTCGTCGTCGTCGCCGCCGTCCCGGAGGGCCTCGGCGCGCTGATCGGCCTGTCGTGTCTGGGGACGGGCGGGGTCCTGCTGGTGCGCGACGTGATCGGGCGGCGCATCCCCCGGTCGCGCACCGGACCGTCGGGTCGACGGTGAGGAACGCCGGCGCCGTCAGCGCCCGAGGTCCGCGTGCGCGGAGGAGAGGTGCCGCGAGCCGAGCGCCGACAGCAGGGAGAGTTCGCCCGCGAGCGCGCCGGTCGCGATTGCCTCCGCGAGCGCGTCCGCGTTCGCACCCGCCGGGTCGCCGCCGCCGCGGACGCCCAGGACCTCCAGCCCCTCGGCCTGCGTGGGGAGTTTCGTCCCCCCGCCGACGGTCCCGACCTCGAGGCTGGCCAGCGAGACGGAGACGTAGAGGTCGCCGTCGTCGGTCACCTCCGCCGTGGTGATGGCGTTCGCCCCCTCGACGACCTGCGCCTCGTCCTGGCCCGTCGCGAGGAACATCGCCGCCACCGCGTTGGCGACGTGCGCGTTGAAGCCGAGCGACCCGGCCTTCGCGGAGCCGACGAGGTTCTTCCGGGTGTTGATCTCCGCGACCGCGCCGGGCGTCGTGTGGAGTCGCTCCTCGACGACCTCTCGGGAGATCGTGGCGTCCGCGGTGACCGAGCGCCCCCGTCCCTCGACCGCGTTGACCGCGGCGGGCTTCTTGTCCGAACAGAGGTTGCCCGAGAGCGCGACCAGCGAGGCGCCGGTCTCCGCCTCCACCACGTCGCAGGCCTCGCCCGTGGCGATGGTGGCCATGTTCATCCCCATCGCGTCCTTCGTGTCGTAGCGGAACCGCAGGTAGACGTTGTTGCCGACGACGTACGGCGTCACGTCGAGCAGCTCGCCGTGGCTCGTGGTCGCCTCCGCCGCCTCGCGCAGGGCCGCCTCGTTGTCGCGGACCCACGAGACGAGCGCCTCGGCCTCGGCCACGTCCGCGACGCGGAAGACCGGCGCGCGCGTCATCCCCGACTTGGTGACGCGCGCGGTCGCGCCGCCGGCGGCGTTGATGACGGAGCAGCCGCGGTTGATCGAGGCGACCAGGGCCCCCTCGGTGGTCGCCATCGGGAGGTATCGCTCGCCCGAGAGCGCGCCGCCGTCGATCCGCACCGGCCCCGCGACGCCCAGCGGTACCTGCACCGCACCGACCATGTTCTCGATGTTGGGGTCGGCGTCGGCGGCGTCGAAGGCGTACGCGCCCGCCGTCTCGAGGTCGGCGCCGGACTGCTCGGCGACGATCAGGCGGCGGGCCGCGGTCGCGGTGTCGGCGTCCGCGTGCTCCTCCAGTTCGTGCAGGCGCAGGTCGCCCTCGCGCACGCGAGCGGCCAGGTCCTCGGCGGTGGTCATGCGCGAGTGTGGTTCCGGCGACCGTTAAGGCGTGTCGGTTCGCGGGACCGGTGCGGTGGCCCCTCCCGGTGTCGGTCCGGGTCGCTACCTTCAAGGTCTCCCTGGGGGACTCAAGGGGTATGGTGCTCGACTTCCTCGGCGACGAAGACGCGCTCACGTGGCGGCGGGCGGCGATCATCGGCTTCACCTTCATCGCGCTCGTGGTGCTGGCGGGCGTGGGACTCGTGGTCTTCCGCGGCGCGTTCGAGGGCGGACTCTTCTGAGGGCGGCCCGACCTCGCGGCGCGGTCCGGCAACGGCCGCCCGCTTCCCGAACCGCCCGCTTCCCGAACCGTTAACCTCCGTGGCCTCCGCCCCGGAGGTATGAGCGCATCCGCAGACCGGGTCTTTCTCGACGGCGAGGTCCACACCCTCGCCGACCCCGACGAGACGCACGAAGCGGTCGCCGTCCGCGACGGCGCGGTCGTCCGCGTCGGCGACAGCTACGACGTGCGGTTCCTCGCCGGCGCCGAGACCGACGTGGTGGACCTCGACGGCCGCGTCCTGCTCCCGGGGTTCGTCGACGCGCACACGCACCTCACCACGGTCGGGCGCTACCTCGTCCACGCCGACCTCTCCGGGGCCGACTCGCCGAGCGACGCGGTCGACCTGCTGGCGGAACGGGCGGCCGACTGCGGTCCCGACGAGTGGGTGCTCGGTTACGGCTACGACGAGTCGACGTGGGAGGAGGAGCGCTACCTCACGCGCGCGGACCTCGACGCCGTCGACGACGAGCGCCCGGTGGTCGCCTTCCGCGAGGACATGCACGTCGCCTCCGCGAACTCCGTCGTGCTGGACCGCTTCGCGGACGAGGTGCCAGCCGACTGTCTCCCCACGGAGAACGGCGAGCCGACCGGCGTCCTGCTCGAGGAGGGGATCGACCCCGTCTACGAGGCGGTCGAACCGGGCCCGGCGGAGACGCGCGACATCGTGGAGGCCGCGCTCGCGGACTGCGCGGCGAAGGGGATCACGGGCTTTCACGACATGGTCCGCAACTCCCACGCCCCCCGCGTCTACCGCGAACTCGACGCGGCGGACGCGCTGACCGCCCGCGTCCGGATCAACTACTGGACCGACCACCTCGACGCGCTCGCGGAGACGGGGCTGACGACGAACGCCGGCTCCGCGTTCGTGCAGGTCGGCGCGGTGAAGTCGTACACCGACGGGAGCTTCGGCGGCCGGACCGCGAAGCTCTCCGAGCCGTACGAGGACGCCCCTCCAGACGCGGCGGACGCCACCGGCCAGTGGGTCGTCGACCCCGAGGAACTGGCCGAGCACGTCGCGGCCGCGACCGCCGAGGGGTTCCAGTTCACCGCCCACGCCATCGGCGACGTGGCCATCGACGCGGTGCTGGACGCCTACGAGACGGCCGCCGAGCCACCGGTCGCGGACCCCGGCGAGGCTCGCCACCGCGTCGAGCACGTCGAACTCGCGAGCGACGAGGCCATCGAGCGCCTCGCGGCGACCGGCGCGGTCGCGAGCGTCCAGCCGAACTTCCTCAAGTGGGCGGACGCGGGCGGGCTCTACGAGTCGCGCATCGGCGACCGGACCGCGGAGACGAACCGCTACCGCGACCTGCTCGACGCGGGCGTGCATCTCGCGTTCGGGTCCGACGGCATGCCGATGGACCCGCTTCTCGGCGTCCACTGGGCGGTCAACGCGCCCGCGGCGGCGCAGCGGCTGTCGGTAACCGAGGCCCTGCGCGCGTACACCAGCGGCGCCGCCTACGCCGGGTTCGACGAACACCGACTCGGGACGGTCGAGCCGGGTAAGCGGGCCGATTTCGCGGTGTTGGAGGAGTCCCCCTGGGAGAACCCCGAGGGGATCCGGGAGATAGACGTGACGATGACGGTCGTGGACGGCGAGGTCGTCTACGAGCGATAATCGCGGTCGGTCGCCCCGACGACCCGTCGCGAGTCAGAAGTCGGTCGTTCGCTCGCCGGCGCGGATCTCCGTCTCCAGCCAGTTCTCCTCCGGCGGGAGCGGACAGGAGAACGTCTCGCTGTACGCACAGAAGGGGTTGTACGCGAGGTTGAAGTCCAGCGTCACGGGGTCGCCGTCGGAGAGCTCACCCTCCGGCTCCAGCTCCATGTACCGGCCGTGGCGGTACGTCTCTTGGCCGGTCGTCTTGTCGCGGAAGGGGACGAAGAGCCCCTCGCCGTCGTCGCTCTCTTGTCTGTATCCGGCAAGCTCGTACGTCTCGCCGTCCAGTTCGAACGTGAACGTCACGACGCGGAGGTAGCGGACGGGCGCGCCCGCGGTCGTCTCCATCTCGACCGGCTCGGGGTCGTCGTGGACCGTCGCGACCGCCGCGACGCGGTACGTCTCGTCGGGATCGAAGTAGTTCAGCCCCGAGAAGTCGTCCCGGTGCTCGGGCGGGATCGGCGACTGGGGGTGCTCCGCGAAGAAGTCGTCCTTCTCCGCGCGGTTCGCGACCAGTTCGTCGGCGTACTCGCTCATACTCCTCGATCCGGTCGCCAGCGGTTTCAGACGTGTGGTCCGCGTCGGAGCGACGCCGGCAGCCGGTGCCGCCGACTCAACGCCTTTCCCTCCGAGGCCGGTGGCGGACGTATGAGCGACACATTCGACGACGGCGATTCGGCCGACGATCCGGGCGACGATCCGAACGACGCCCCGGGCGACGGTCACCCCACCGTGGCGGTGCTGGCCTGCGGCGGAACGATCGCCTCGGAACCGGACGACGACGGGGCGGCCCCGGCGAAGGCGGGCGAGGAACTGGTCGAGGCGGTGCCCGCACTCGCGGACCACGCGCGGGTCGAGGCCCGCGAGGTGTGCGGCCAGCCCGGGTTCGACATGCGCTGGCGCGACGTGCTCGCGACCGCGGACGCGGCGCGCGAGGCGGTCGCGGACGACGGATCTGCGGGGGAGACCGGCGCCGACGGCGTCGTCGTCACCCACGGCACCGACACGCTCGCGGACACGGCGTTCGCGCTCGACCTGTTGACCGACCTCCCGGTCCCGGTGGTCGTGACCGGGGCGCAGCGACGGCTCGACGAGCCTTCCAGCGACGTGCCCGCGAACCTGACGACCGCGGTCCGGGCCGCCGCGGACGAGCGGTTCGCGCCGGGCGTCCACGTCGCGTTCGACGACGAACTCCACGCCGCACGCGAGGCGATCAAGGGCCACACGAACGCGCTCTCGACGTTCCGGTCGCCGAACGGCGGCCCGGTCGCGGAGTTCACCCGCGCCGCGGTCCGGGTCCACCGCGAACCCGCGCGGCGCGTCGACGCGCCGCCGCTCGACCTCGGGGCGGCGGACGCCGACGCCGTCCCGGAGGTGCCCGTCGTCCAGTCCGGCACCGGCGTCGGCGCGGCGGGGCTGGAGCGCGCGCTCGCCGCGGAGTCCGTCGAGGCGGTCGTGATCGAGGGCACCGGGCTCGGCAACGCCACCGGGGCGCTCGGCGACGCGGTCGGCGAGGCGCTCGGGTCTGAGAACCCCGTCCCCGTGGTCGTTTCCTCGCGCTCTCCGGCGGGGCCGACGGAGCCGGTCTACGGCACCCCCGGCGGCGCCGTCACGCTCGCGGACCACGGTGTCACGTTCGCGGACGACCTCCCGGCCGCGAAGGCGCGAATCGCGGTCGCGCTCGGCCGCGCGGCCGGTCGGTCCGGCGACGCACTCGCCGACCTGCTGACCGCGCCGCCGCGCGTCTGAGTCCGCGCCCGAACGCCGCGCTTTACTCGCCGCGCCGCGTCGTCGGGGGCATGGCAGACCTCCACCCGGTCGCGAAGCGCATCCACAACGTCCAGCCCGACCCGGTCCGACTGACCGTGGAAGGCAGCGGCGAGGGCGGCGGCGACGAGGGCGACGAAGGCGCCGCGTCGGGCGTCTACCGGTTCGACTCGACCGAGTTCTTCCAGCGCGAGTTCCGCGGCGAGGGCACGCGCGTCGACGCGGACACGGACGCGGCGTTCAGGCTCATAAGCTCCGAAGACTACGAGCGAATTCTGCTCGGTCGGCAGGGCCCCGAGGAGGAGGGGTGGAGGATGGTCGGCGAGGTCGTCGCCGCGGAGCGCGCTGACGGCGAGTAGGGACGGTCCACGGACGCTTCGGGCTCACCTCTCGACCACCGCCCGCCGCCCTCAGCGCCGCCACGCCTCGCGCAGGAACACCAGCGCGCCGCCGATCATCGCGAGGTTGCCGAAGAACGCGAGCCGTTCGCCGTCGCGGTCGTCGGGGTCGGCGTTCCAGAAGTCGTGCATCGTCGCCGTCACGACCGTCAGGAAGGTGACGGCCGCGCCGGTGGCGACCCGCGGGAGCCGCCAGAGCGCGATTCCCAGTCCGGCGACCATCATCATCCCCGAGGCGAACGGCGCTGCGAGGTCGGGCAGCGGGACGCCCGCGGACTCCGCGTACTCCACGGTGTCGTCCATGTCGCGGAAGTCCTCGGAGGCCTGCAGCGCCAGCCCGAGCCCGAGCAGGACGCGGCCGAGCCGGGAGGGGGAGTGCTCCGTCGTTCCATCACGTCCCTCGTCGTCGTTGTCCATGGGCGTCGTTCGGGCGCTCGCCGCATAAATCGGGTGGCGATCCGGGGGCGTCGAACCGGGTGTGACGGGGCTCGACGGGCTTCGCTCCCGGCCCAGTGTCAGTGAGTATTTATGTTTCGTTCGGTACGTACGACTCGGCTATGAACGACAAGTCGCGACCGAACGGCGGCGACGCCGAGCGGTCGCTCGTCGTCAGGGCGGTCTGGTTCGTGTTCGTCGGCTGGTGGGCGACCGGGATCTGGCTCGGCGTGGCGTGGTTTCTGAACGTGACGGTCGTCGGCATCCCGCTCGGGATCAAGATGATCAACGCGGTGCCGAAGGTCCTCTCGCTCAAGGAGCGGGACCTCGTCGACGCCGAGGGTAGGGGCGGCGAGCAGCCGTACGGCCTCGCCGTCCGCGCCGTCTACTTCGTCTTCGTCGGCTGGTGGGCCAGCGGCGTCTGGATGTCGGTCGCGTACCTGTTCACGCTCAGTGTCGTCGGGCTTCCGGTCGCGGTGCTGATGTACAACAAGCTCCCGTTCGTGGTCTCGCTGTACGAGTACTGACGGGGGCAGTTCCGCTCCCGCACCGCTCCGCAACCACTAAACGCCGTTCGCACCTTCCCCCGGTAATGGCTGATTGGACGGAGCGCTACCGGCCGAGCACCCTCTCGGAGCTCCGCGGCAACGACAAGGCCGCGAAGAAGCTCCAGGAGTGGGCCGACACGTGGGACGACCACCGCGAGGCGGTGGTGCTCCACGGCAGTCCCGGCGTCGGGAAGACGAGCGCGGCCCACGCGCTCGCCAGCGACATGGGCTGGGAGACATTGGAGTTGAACGCCTCCGACAAGCGCACGGGCGACGTGATCGAGCAGTTCGCGGGGCGGGCGGCGCGCAACGCCACGCTCGCGGGGTCGGCCGCGGGCGGCGGCGCTGCCGGGGGCGACACCGAGAGCCGCCAACTCGTCATCCTCGACGAGGCCGACAACATCCACGGCAACTACGACCGCGGCGGCAAGTCCGCGATCACGAAACTGGTCAAGGAGTCGGGCCAGCCGATCGTGCTCATCGCTAACGACTACTACGACATGTCCCGCGGGCTCCGCAACGCCTGTCAGGAGATCGAGTTCCGGGACGTGGGCGCGCGCTCCATCGTGCCCGTCCTCCGCGACATCTGCCGACGCGAGGAGATCGAGTTCGAGTCCGACGCGCTCCAGCGCATCGCGGAGCGCAACAAGGGGGACCTCCGCGGCGCGGTCAACGACCTGCAGGCCATCGCGGAGGGGCGGGACGCGGTCACCCTCGACGACGTGGTGACCGGCGACCGCGACTCGTCGATGGGCATCTTCCCGTTCCTCGACGCGGTCCTCAAAGAGCAGGGCGCCGAGGAGGCGCTCCAGTCCGCGTACAGCGTCGACGAGACGCCCGACGACCTCACGAAGTGGGTCGAGGACAACATGCTGACGGTGTACGACGCCGACGAGGCCACGCGCGCGTACGACTTCCTCGCGAACGCCGACGTGTGGCTCGGCCGCGTCCGCGCCTCGCAGAACTACTCCTACTGGCGCTACGCGACGGACAACGCGGCCGCGGGCGTCGCGGCCGCCCGCGACGGCGAGAAGGGCGGCTGGACGCGCTGGGGCCGGCCGCAGTTCTGGCCCTCCTCGGACAAGACCGCCGACGAGGTGGTCAGGAAGGTCGCCGCCGCGGAGGGGTGCAGCATGGACATCGCGCGCCGCCGCGTCCTCCCCTTCCTCGCGACGATGACCCACCACTGCAAGCCGAAGGAGCTCACGATCCGGATGGCGGCCGCCTACGACATGGACGAGGCGGAGGTGGCGTTCGTCACCGGCTCCGGCGAGTCGACCAACAAGGTTCAGGGCATCGTCGAGGAAGCGCAGGCCCGACGCGAGGAGGCGATGGAGGAGCACGCCGAGGGCGCCTTCGCAGGCGTTCCGACGCGGGAGAGCGACGATGCGGGAGCGGACGAGGAGGCCGGCGGCGACGAGCGGGACGCCGCGGCGCCGACCGCGGCGGACGACGACGCGGGAGCGGACGGGAGTTCGGACGCGACGGACGACGCCGACGACGCCGACAGCGACGACGGCCAGTCCGGGCTCGGCGACTTCGTCTGACCGCGGCCGGCGCAATCGGTCGGCGAGGTCCGACCGATCGGCGAGGCCCGACCGATCGGCGCAACCGGCCGGGGCAGCCGCCGCACGCGTTTTAAGCACCCGCCGACCGACACGGCGACCATGCGCGCAGCCGTGCTGGAGGCGTACGGGGAACCGCTCGACGTGCGCGAGGTGCCGGACCCGGAGCCGGGACCGGACGGCGCCGTCGTGGAGGTGGAGGCGTGCGGGGTCTGCCGGAGCGACTGGCACGCCTGGAAGGGCCACGGCGAGTGGGCCGACGACCGGGTCCCGCTCGGGCTGACGCTCGGGCACGAGCCGGCGGGGACCGTCCTGGAGACGGGCGCGAACGTCGAGCGCGTTCGCGAGGGCGACCGCGTGGTCGTCCCGTTCTCGCTCGGCGACGGTACCTGTCCGGCCTGCCGGACCGGCCACGGCAACGTCTGTGCCGACGGCGCGGCGCTCGGGTTCGAGGCGGCCGCGCCCGGCGCGTTCGCGGAGTACGTCCGCGTACCGAACGCCGACTACAACGCCGTCGAACTCCCGGGGTTTCTGTCACCGCGGGACGCCGCGGCGCTCGGCTGTCGCTACATGACCGCCTACCACGCGCTGGCCGACCGCGCGGGGCTCTCCGGCGGCGAGTGGCTCGCGGTACACGGCTGCGGGGGCGTCGGGCTCTCGGCGGTCCAGATCGGGAGCGCACTCGGCGCGCGGGTCGTGGCCGTAGACCTCGACGACGACGCGCTGGACCGGGCGGTCGATCTGGGCGCCGACGCGACCGTCAACGCCGCCCGAACGGACGCCGTCGTCGACGCGGTCGGGAGCACGACCGGGGGCGGCGCCGCGGTCTCGATGGACGCGCTCGGCGTCGCGGAGACGTGTCGCAACTCGGTGCGGTGTCTGGAGCCCCGCGGCACCCACGTGCAGGTGGGTCTCACGACGGACGCCGAGCAGGGCGAGGTGTCGCTCCCGACGGACTGGATGACGCGCTGGGAGATCGACTTCGTCGGCTCCCGGGGGATGCCGCCGACCGACTACGGGCGCCTGTTCGACCTCGTGGAGGCGGCCGACCTCGACCCCGGCACGCTGGTGACGCGGGAGGTCGCGCTCTCGGAGGTCTCGGACCGGCTGGCCGCGATGGACGACTACGGCACCGCCGGCGTCGAGGTCGTCACCGACTTCTCGGGATAGGTAACCGGGCGGTAGTTGCCGCCGCCGGCGCGGCGCTACTGCTCGGCGCGGCCGAGGTCGAGTTCCGCGCCGGCCTTCTCGCCGCGGCCGTTCTCCAGCGCGGAGTGGGAGGCCGAAAGCGGCGAGACGCTCACCTCGCCGTCGACGGTCGCGCGGCGGTCGGAGCCGAGGTCGTCGGTTACCTCGCCGCTGAGGAACTCGCGCCAGAAGCGGTCGCGGAGCTCCATCCCCGCCTCGCCGCGCCGCTCCGCGAAGCCGCCCTCCGCGGGTTCGTCGTCGCCGGGGTGGAACTCCATCACGTCGAAGCCGCGCGCGGGCTCGGTGACGCGGTAGGTCGGGTCCGCGGCCGCCTCGTCGTCCGCGCTCGGGACGTTGACGTTGAGGAGCTCGGCGCCGAGCGGGAGGCCGTCGCGCTCGAAGCGCGCGACGAGGTCGGCGGTCACCTCGCCGGCGAGCGCGAAGTCCTCGGCGTCCGGCGTCGGCGAGATGGGGAGGTTCCCGCGGTCGTACATCGAGACCGCGACCGCGGGGACGTCGAGGAACGCCGCCTCCATCGCCGCGCCGACGGTCCCGGACTGGACGATGATGTGCGCGCCGATGTTCGGCCCGTGGTTACAGCCCGCGACTACCAGATCCGGGTCCAACTCCAGCGCGACGGACGCGACCGCGACGCAGTCCGCGGGCGTCCCCTCGACGGCGTAGCCGAGTTTGTGCTCCTCGTAAGTGATGGTCGTGTCCCACCAGGAGCGCTCGCCGCCGACCCCCGACTGGTTGGTCGCCGGCGCGACGACGGTCACGTCGTGCTCGTCCGCGAGCGCCTCGTAGAGCGCGCGGAGCCCGAGCGCGTCGATGCCGTCGTCGTTGGTGAGGAGGATGTCGGTCATGCGCGACCGTAGTGCGGACGAGGGGAAAACGCCGCCGGTACCGTCTTCCCCCGTTTCCGGGATGCCGATACTGCGTGTTACAGACCGACCCAGAACTCCCACATTTCTGAAACTCGCGGCGGTGCTGTGCGGTCAGCGCGCGCCGCGGCGACCGCGGAGCGTGTCGCCGCGACCGCGCGAGGGAGGCGGCGGCGCGGCCGCGGAACCACAACGCACAGCAGGCGGCCGCGCCGCCGCCTCCCTCGCGCGGTCGCGGCGACGCAGGGTCGCCGCGGCGCGCGCCGACAGCACAGCACCGCAACCGCACCGCTCCGCGACCGCACCGCACCGCCGCGAGTTTCAGAAAAAGCGAGGTTTCTGAATCGGTCTGCAACACTAAGTATCGGTTCGTTGCGGGGGCATGCACGGTCGCGGATCGGTCGCGGGCGGGTCGACCGGAGCGCCGGGTTCCTGACACGCCGCCGCGACCTGTCTCCGAGGACCTTTGAGGAGGGCGCTCGAAGCCGGGGCAGATGCAGGACCGAGGGATCAGGGTATGAGCGATGCGGGCGTCCCCAGGCGGGGCGACGGGGTTCGAAGCCGACTCCGGGGGTTGCAGAACTGGGTACTGCTGGAGGCCGACCGGCTGCTCGTGACCGCGGCGCTGCTGGTTGGCGTCTATCTCGTGCTCGACCCCGCGGCACACGCGGTCCCGACCGGGTCGGACGGGCTGGAGTCGGGCCATCGCGTCCAGGGACTGCTCCGCTCGATCCTCGGCGGGGTGTTCCTGCTCGTTTCGATCGTGGTCTCGACCTCCTCGCTGTTCGTGACCCAGGAGCAAGGCCCCCTCGGCCAGCAGCTCGACCGGATCGAGGAGGTCGGCAGCCTCCGCCGGGAGATCGAGAACGCGGCGGGCGTGACGGTGACGCCCGCGGACCCGACGAACTACCTCATCGTGCTGGTCGACGCGGTCGCGTCGAAGACGGGCGAGCTCGCGGACGACGTGGCCGAGGCGGACGCCGACCTCCAGGCGAACGTCGAGGAGTACCTCCGCGAGATGGCCGAGCAAACCTACGACCTGGAGTCTCGGCTCGAGGGACGGGACGACACCGTCTCGCTGGTGCTGGCGACCCTCGATTACGATCAGGTCCTCCTGACCAACCAGCTGCGGCAGCTACGCGCCGAACACGAGGAGGTGCTCCCGCCGGAGGCCGACGAGACGGTCGACGACCTGCTCGCGCTGTTGCGCCACTTCGCGGCCACCCGCGAGTACTTCAAGACGCTCTACTTCAGCCAGGAGTTCGCGGCGCTGTCGAAACACCTGATCTACGTCTCGCTCCCGACGATCCTGCTGGTGTCGTTCGTGCTGCTCCACACCGGCGATTTCCCGGACACCCATACGGCGACGACCGTCGTCACCACGGTCTCGATGGCGCCGTTCATGCTGCTGTCGGCGTACGTCCTCCGCGTGGCGACCGTGACGCTCCGGACGCGGTCGACCGGCCGGTTCGCCTTCGAGCGCGACCGCCCCGACGACGTGCTGGAACTCGACGGTCCCGACCGATAGCCGGCGGACGTGTCGCGGCCGGCGACCGCCCCTTCGCCGGCGCGTCGCCGCGGGGCTGCCGGCGGCCCTGTGAGCGGGCCGCACACGAGGGGGCTCCCGAAACGGTTTAGGAGGATGCTCGCACACCTTCGGTATGCCGACGGATCCCGATACGGGGTACGACCCCTCGCTGGGTCGGAAGTTCGTTTTCGTCACCGGAGGTGTCATGTCCGGGCTCGGCAAGGGAATCACCGCCGCCAGCACCGGCCGACTCCTCGAGAACGCGGGCTTCGACGTGACGGCGGTCAAGATCGACCCCTACCTGAACGTCGACGCCGGAACGATGAACCCCTACGAACACGGCGAGGTGTACGTCCTGAAGGACGGCGGCGAGGTCGACCTCGACCTGGGGAACTACGAGCGGTTCCTCGGCGTCGACATGACCTCCGACCACAACGTCACGACGGGCAAGACCTATCAACACGTCATCGAGCGGGAGCGCGCCGGCGACTACCTGGGCAAGACGGTCCAGATCATCCCCCACGTCACCGACGACATCAAGCGTCGGATCCGCGAGGCCGCGGAGGGCTCCGACGTGTGCATCGTCGAGATCGGCGGAACGGTCGGGGACATCGAGTCGATGCCGTTCCTCGAGTCGCTCCGACAGTTCTCCCACGAGGAGGACGAGGGCGACGTGCTCTTCACCCACGTCACGCTCGTTCCCTACTCGCAAAACGGCGAGCAGAAGACCAAGCCCACACAACACTCCGTCAAGGAGCTCCGGAGCATCGGCCTCCAGCCAGACATCCTCGTCGGGCGCGCGGACGACGAGCTGGACCCGGACGTGAAAGAGAAGATCGCGCTGTTCTGTGACGTGCCGACGGAGGCGGTCTTCTCGAACCCGGACGTGGAGGACGTCTACCACGTCCCGCTGGTCGTCGAGGACGAGGGGCTCGACGAGTACGTGATGGAACGGCTGAACCTCGCCGACGAGGCGCTCCCGAAGGCGGAGCGGTCCACGCGGTGGCGCGAGCTGGTGACCCGCGACCGCGAGACGGAGATCGACGTGGCGCTGGTCGGCAAGTACGGGCTGGAGGACGCGTACATGTCGATCCACGAGGCGCTGAAACACGCCGGCATCCACACCGAGACCGAGGTGAACGTGCTGTGGGTCGACGCCGACGAGATGGCGGAGAAACACACCGAGCGCCTCCAACAGGCGGACGGTATCGTCGTCCCCGGCGGGTTCGGCTCCCGCGGCACGGAGGGGAAGATCGAGGCGATCCGGTACGCCCGCGAGCACGACGTTCCCCTGCTGGGGCTGTGTCTCGGCTTCCAGCTCTCCGTGGTCGAGCACGCGCGCAACGTCCTCGGGATGGAGGGCGCCCACTCCGCGGAGCTGGACGAGGAGACGCCGCACCCCGTCATCGACCTCCTCCCGGAGCAGTACGAGACCGAGGACATGGGCGGCACGATGCGGCTCGGCGCCCACGTGACCGACATCGACGAGGGGACGCTCGCCCACGAGGTGTACGAGGCCGACTCCTGTACGGAGCGGCACCGACACCGCTACGAGGTGAACCCCGAGTACATCGACGACCTGGAGACCGAGGGACTGGTCTTCTCCGGCCGCGCGGACAACCGGATGGAGATCCTCGAGCGCGAGGACCACCCCTTCTTCTTCGGCACGCAGGCGCACCCCGAGTTCCGGTCGCGGCCCGACCGCGCGAGCCCCCCGTTCGTGGCGTTCGTCGAGGCGGTGCTCGACCTGGCGGACGCCGCGGCCGACGGCGGCGCGGACGACGCGGACGGCGCGGCGAGCGAATCGGCGGACGACACGACGACGGAATCAGCGGACGCACCCAACGAGGTTTCCCTATAAATGGTTGACGCGGAGGCATTCATCGACGAGGCGGTCGCAGAGATACGCGAACAGGTCGGCGACTCGAACGCGGTGATCGCGCTGTCGGGCGGGGTCGACTCCTCGGTCGCGGCGACGCTCGCCTACGAGGCGGTCGGCGACCAGCTCACCCCGGTGTACGTGGACACGGGCCTGATGCGGAAGGGCGAGACCGAGGAGATCCGCGAGACGTTCTCCTTCATGGAGTCGCTGCGCGTGGTCGAGGCCGCGGACCGCTACTTCGACCGGCTGGAGGGCGTCACCGACCCCGAGGAGAAGCGGAAGGTCATCGGCGACCAGTTCATCAAGGAGTTCGAGCGCGAGGCGCGCGAGGTGGACGCCGACGTGCTCGTGCAGGGGACCATCTACCCCGACCGCATCGAGTCCGAGGGGAACATCAAGTCCCACCACAACGTCGGCGGGCTTCCCGAAGTCGTCGACTTCGAGGCCATCGTCGAGCCGGTCCGCGACCTCTACAAGGACGAGGTCCGCGAGGTCGCCCGCGAACTCGGCCTCGAGGAGATAATCTCGGAGCGCATGCCGTTCCCCGGTCCGGGGCTCGCGGTCCGCGTCGTCGGCGAGGTGACCCGCGAGAAGGCCGAGGTGGCCCGCGAGGCGTGCCACGTCGTCGAGGAGGAGCTGGAGGAGTACGAGCCGTGGCAGGCGTTCGCGGCCGTGCTCGGCAAGGCGACCGGCGTGAAGGGCGACAACCGCGTCCACGGCTGGGTGGTGGCGGTGCGCTCCGTCGAGAGCCGCGACGGGATGACCGCCCGCGCACAGGAGATCGACTGGTCGACGCTCCAGCGCATCCAGAGCCGGATCACCGGCGAGAACGACAACGTGGCGCGCGTCCTCTACGACGTGACCCACAAACCGCCCGCGACCATCGAGTACGAGTGATGGCGGGAGCCACCACCCGCGCCGTCGTCGCCGGCCCCGACGAGCACGGCCTCGGCGACGCGCTCGAGGCCGAGGGCGCCGCCGTGACGCGCATCGAGGCCGAGGTCTCCGCGAGCGTGCTGGAGGAGGCGGGCATCGCGGACGCCGACCTGCTCGTCCTGACCGACGTGGAGGAGGCGACCGGCATCCCGGTCGCGAAGGAGCTGAACCCGGACGTGCGCGTCGTCACCTACGCCAACCGCTCGCTGCCGGAGTTCGTCGCCGCGGTCGCAGATCTTGCCGTCGACCCCGACCTGCTCGACGCCGCGACGGTCGCCGAGGAGCTGCTCGCCGACGGCGACGCCTGATCGGGGGAGCGCGGTTGGGTGCCGTCGCAGTTCGGTGCCGTCGCAGTTCGGTGCCGTCGCAGTTCGAGGGATGTCCGTTTCTTCTGGAAGAAAGTATTTGATACTGCAATAGGGAACCCCGTCATGATCAGGCGGCTTCTCTCGGCGGTTCTCGGGGCGATCGTCGTGCTTCCGCCGGTCGTTCTCGATCCGTGGAACTACGGATACGTCTGGGTCGCCGTCGGCGGCGCGGTCGTCGGGCTGGCGGTGGCTCAAAGCTGGTGGCAGTGGGAGCTTCGCACGCCCGCGGTCCTCGCGGCGCTCTGGCTCGCACTCGTCTACTGGCACGTCCTCACCTGGCAGCCGCCGGAGTCGGGGCTCGGGGCGGGAGCGTTTCCCCCACAGCGCACGCTCGTCTACGCGTGGCCGGGGCTCCTCTTCGTCGGAGGTCTCGTCGCCGTGATGGAGCGGAACCTCCGACTGATGAATCGGAACGAGTGAGAGGTCCCTCCGCATCCGGTCAGCGACCACGTCCGCGGCCATCCGTTCGGTTTGGTTCAGTTCGCGTCGCCGTCCGCGGAGGACGCTCGCGCACAGCCGCCAGCCACCGAGGTTTTACGCGCCCGCCCCGTCGGTCCGGAGGTGAACGAGAACGACGTGCTCGCGAGCTGGGCGGACCGCGCGGGCGAATACTCCCCCGACTACTACGCCCACTACGGCGCGGACGAGCGCAGCGAGCGCGTCCGCGCGCACCTCGACGAGCGCGTCGACGCCGACGCCGCGGTCCTCGAAGTCGGCTGTAGCGCCGGCCGCCACCTCGAACACCTCCGCGAGGCCGGATACGCGGACCTCCACGGCATCGAGATCAACGAGACCGCCTTCGACGTGATGGCCGACGAGTATCCCGACCTGTTCGCGGCCGGCACCTTCCACGCGGCCGCGGTCGAGGACGTGTTCCCCGACGTCGCGGACGACCGCTACGACGCCGTTTTCTCCGTCGAGACGCTCCAGCACGTCCACCCCGACAACGCGTGGGTGTTCGACGACCTCGTCCGCGTCGCCCGCGACCTGATCGTCACCGTCGAGATCGAGACCGGCGAGGAGGGCGGGCCCGCCCCGTCCGCGGACGCCGCGGACGACGACGCGAACGTCAACTACGTCGACGACGACGTGCCGCTCTACTACCGCGACTGGGCGTCGGTGCTCGGCGACCGCGGCTGCGAGCAGATCGCGGCCGAGACCGTCGGAAACGACACGCTGCGCGCGTTCGTGCCGCCGGCCGCCGACGACTGACCGACACGCTCACTCGGATCGTGCCTCGTCGTACCGCTGAACCAGCGCCCCGACGTACCAGAACTTCAGCAGGACGGACCCCAAGCCGCCGAGCACCGCCCGAACCGGGTTCCCGCGGTAGGCGGCGACGAACGCGTACGCCGTCACGGGGAGGTTGAGCAGGTTGAGGACGCTCGGGTAGGCGGTCGCGAGGACCGGCTCCCCGCGCTCCTCGGTCCACCACCGCTCCGCGAGCACGACCCGCGTCATCCACGCGTCGTCGTCCGCGGGCGGCGAGAACAGGACCGGGTTGACGACGGTGAATCCGACCGCAGCCCCCGCCAGTTTCCAGTCCCGCCGGTAGACGGCGTAGAGGAGCGCCGGGAGGATCAGGACCCGGCTCCAGCCGCTCTTCGGGTTCGAGTGCCGTTCCCAGAACGCCGCTCGGAGTCGTGAAACCGCGGTCATACGTACCGATACGGCCCGGTTCGCAAAGAGTTGGAGGTCGGTCAGCGACCGACGGACGCTCCGACCGCCGCCGGCCCGCCTCGCCCTACTTCCCCCACTCGGCGACGCGCTTCGGGCGGTCCGAGACCGCCATCACGTCGAGGTCGTCGTTCGCGTGGTCGAGGGCTTCGAGCGCCGCCTTCGCGCTCGCGTGCGTCGAGAAGTAGGTGATCTCCTCCTCGACGGCGACCTCCAGCAGGTCGCGCTGGCGGGAGACGATGAGGTCGAGTTCGCCGGCCTGCGCGGCCTCGATGAGGTCCGTCGCCTCGCTCAGCTCGAAGTGCTCGGCGTAGCCCTCGACGAGCGCCTCGCCTTCCTCGGTGTCGGGGTCCGGGAACTCCTCGGCGGAGAGATCGACGACCGCGGTCCCCGACTCGGGGATGGGCTTGCCGGTCGCGTCCTGCGCTTTCCCGTACGCCTTGCCGAAGGAGGTCGCGGTGCCCATCACCTCGCCGGTGGACTTCATCTCCGGGCCGAGCCGCGGGTCCGAGCCGGGCAGGCGGTCGAACGGGAGGACGACCTCCTTCACGCTCAGGTGCTCGGGGATCTGCTCGTCGGCGTCGATGTCCGCGAGCGACTCGCCGGCCATCACGCGCGCGGCGAGCTTGGCGATGGGGACGCCCGTCGCCTTCGAGACGAACGGGACCGTGCGCGAGGAGCGCGGGTTCGCCTCCAGCACGTACACCTCGGCCTCCTCGGCCGGGTCGTGGACGCCCGTCACCGCGAGCTGGACGTTCAGCAGGCCGACCGTGTCGAGCGCGGTCGCGATGTCCTCGGTCACCTCGCGCACGCGGCCGAGGGTCTCCTCCGAGAGCGAGCGCGGCGGGATGACGCACGCGGAGTCGCCGGAGTGGACGCCCGCGCTCTCGACGTGCTCCATCACGCCGCCGAGCAGCACGTCCTCGCCGTCCGAGACCGCGTCCACGTCGAGCTCCACCGCGTCCGCGAGGAACTGGTCGACGAGGATGGGCTTGTCCGGCGAGACGCGCACCGCCTCGTCGATGTACGTCTCCAGTTCCGCGTCGTCCTCGACGACGCGCATCGCGCGCCCGCCGAGCACGTAGGAGGGGCGCACGAGGACCGGATAGCCGACCTCGTGGGCCAGCTCCAGCGCCTCCTCGCGGCTGGTCGCGGTGCCGCCGACGGGCTGGGCGATGCCCAGCTCGTCCATCAGGGCGTTGAACCGGTCGCGGTCCTCCGCGAGGTCCATCGCTTCGACAGAGGTGCCCATGACCTCGCAGTCGAGCCCGCGGCGGTCGAGTTCGGCCTCCAGGGGTTCGCCGACGTTGACGGAGGTCTGGCCGCCGAATTGGACCATCACGCCGTCGGCGCCCGTGGACTCGACCACGTCCGCGACCTCCTCGGCGGTGATCGGCTCGAAGAACAGGCCGTCCGAGGTGTCGTAGTCGGTCGACACCGTCTCGGGGTTGTTGTTGATCACGTGGGCGTCGATGCCCATCTCGCGGAGCGCGCGGACGGCGTGGACCGCGCAGTAGTCGAACTCCACGCCCTGCCCGATGCGGATCGGGCCGCCGCCGACCACCACGACGCTCTCCACGTCGGGGTCGATGCGGAGCTCGTCGTGGTACGCCGAGCCCGCGCTCGCGCCGCCGTCGCCCGCGAGGTACTCCGGCAGCCGCGAGGAGTAGTAGTACGGGGTCGTCGCCTCGAACTCGCCGGCGCAGGTGTCGACCTGCTTGTAGCTGCGGTCCGGCACCGCGGCCTCCACGTCGTCGACGGTCGTGGCCCCCTCGCTGCCCGCTCCGCCCTCGCCGCCGGCCGCCGCGGCGGCGGTCGCTGCGCCGGTCGCCACCTCCGCGGCGGAGCTCTCGCCAGTCGTCGCGCTCGCGGCGACCTCGGCGTCGGTGAACCCGGCCTCCGCGGCCGTCACAAGGTCGCCCTCCGCGGCCGCCTCGGAGGCGTCCGCGACGGTCTCGAACCGCTCGACGTACCACTCCTTGATCCCCGTCAGGTCGACCACCTCGTCGACCGAGAAACCGCGGTCGAACGCCTCGAAGATGGCGTACGGGCGGTCCGGCGTCGGCGTCTCCAGGTAGTCGGTCGCCAGCTCCTCGTCGCTCACCTCGTCCCACTCGACCGCGGGGTCGTACTCCGAGGAGCGCAGCGCCTTCAGCAGGCTCTCCTCGAAGGTGCGGCCGATGGACATCGCCTCGCCGGTCGACTTCATCGCGGTGCCCAGCTCGAAGTCCACGTCGTCGAACTTGTCGATGGGCCAGCGCGGCACCTTCGTGACGACGTAGTCGATGGCGGGCTCGAAGGCCGCGGTCGTCTCCCCGGTGATCTCGTTGTCGATCTCGTGGAGGCGCTTGCCGAGCGCGACCTTCGCGGTGACGCGGGCGATGGGGTAGCCGGTCGCCTTCGACGCGAGCGCGGAGGAGCGCGAGACGCGCGGGTTCACCTCGACGACGCGGTACTCGCCGCCGGGGGTGCCGTCGTCGCGCCACGCGAACTGGATGTTACAGCCGCCCTGAATGCCGAGTTCGCGGATGACGCCGAGCGCGGCGTCGCGCATCTCCTGGTGGCCGTCGTCGGGGATCACCTGCGACGGGGTCACGACCGTCGACTCGCCGGTGTGGATCCCCATCGGGTCGAGGTTCTCCATGTTGCAGATGATGATACAGGAGTCGTCGGCGTCCCGCATCACCTCGTACTCCAGCTCGACCCAGCCTGCGATGGACTCGGTGATCAGCACCTCGCCGTTCCGCGAGAGGCGCAGCCCCTTGCGGACGCGCTCGACGAGCTCGTCGAACTCCTCGACGACCCCGGAGCCGGAGCCGCCGAGCGTGTAGGTCGTCCGCGCGATGACGGGGAGCCCGCCGACCTCGTCGACCGCGGCCTGCACGCGCTCGCGGAACGCCGCCTCGTCGAAGTCGGTGACGGACTCGCCCTCGGAAAGCGAGATGGTCGTGGACGCGGGGACGGGCTGGCCGATGTTCTCCATCCGCTGGCGGAAGAGGTCGCGGTCCTCCGTCGCGTAGATGGTGTCCAGCGGCGTGCCCATGATCTCCACGTCGTGTTCCTCCAGGATGCCCTGCTCGGCGAGTTCGGCGGTGACGTTGAGTCCGGTCTGGCCGCCGAGACCGGCGATCACGCCGTCGGGCTGCTCCTCGCGGATGATCTCCGCGATGGCCTCGGGCGTGATGGGCTCGATGTAGACGCGGTCGGCCATCTCCGGGTCCGTCATGATCGTCGCGGGGTTGGAGTTGACCAGAACGACTCGGGCCCCCTCCTCCTGGAGGGCGCGACACGCCTGCGCGCCGGAGTAGTCGAACTCCGCGGCCTGTCCGATCTGGATCGGTCCGCTTCCGATGAGGAGGATCGTGCGGTCCTCGGACGCCGTACCGTCCTGAGACCCCTTCGAGTCGGTCATCACCTCTCCGTGGTGCGCACATCGTAATAAGGTCGGCGAAAGAGTGCGAATCTCGCAGGAAGATTTCGAATTTCGCAAGGCATGGTGTGACGTAGCACGCTCGGCGCGGTAGCGAGGCGGCCGCGAGGCTGAACGCGGCGGTCAGGCGTTGGTCGCGGGCTCGTACCCCTCCCAGCGGAGGATGTCGGCTGCGCGGTCGGCGTCCGCGAGCAGGACGCTTCGCGCGGCCGGGAGGTCGTCGTCGGCAAGCTCCTGTGGGACCGCGAGCGTCCCGGTCGGCACGTCGTCGTCGCCCGCGACCGGGATGTGGCTCCGGTCGAGCTTCATCACGAGCGGCGCGTCGAGGCGCTCCACGCCCTCGCCGGTGGCGTAGAGCTGTTCGTTGACGCGCTCGTGGTCCGCACGGCGGATGACCGCGCGGTCGCCGTCGTGCGGTTCCACGTACAACTTGCCGA
This sequence comes from Haloparvum alkalitolerans, assembly GCF_050122995.1. GTDB lineage: Archaea > Halobacteriota > Halobacteria > Halobacteriales > Haloferacaceae > Haloparvum > Haloparvum alkalitolerans. The sequence continues at coordinate 267,670 of NZ_JBNLIA010000004.1, read as the reverse complement.
GGTAGTAGCCGCTTGAGAAGCGTTCGAACATGCTGTGCATGTGAGTGTCTACCACGGGTGGGTATAAGCCTTGTCGACAACCCTTATACCGACGTACGAGGCGACCGGTTCCGGACCGCGGGGCCGCCGCGACGGGAGCGATGCGGCCGGGGCGTCCGCCGCGTCATTTATGCGGCTACCGGATGAGTCGAGGAACGATGTACGACAGCATCCTCCTGCCGACCGACGGAAGCGAGGGCGTCGAGCGCGCGACCGAGCACGCCATCGAGACCGCCGAGCGCTACGACGCGACGCTCCACGTGCTGTACGTCGTGGACAGCGACGTGGTGAACGCCTACTCCGGCGACGAGTTCGTCCACGAGTTCGAGGGCGTCGAACAGACGCTGGAGGACACCGGGCTGGAGGCCGTCGGCGACATCGCCGAGCGCGCGGCGTCGGCCGGCGTCGACGAGGTCGTCACCGAGGTCGTTCACGGCGACCCGCACGAGGAGATCCTCCGCTACATCGACGACGAGGACATCGGCCTGACGGTGATGGGGTCGAAGGAGCGCTCCGGCGACTACCGCCGGATGCTCGGCTCCGTCACGGAGCGCGTCGCTCGCGGGTCGAGCAGGCCGGTGACCATCGTGAAGACGAGCGTCGCGTAGCGCGGTCCGCCCCATCGAGACGGTCGCGCGATCCTCGGTCGCGCCTTAGAACACCGCGAGCGCGCCGCCGACGAGCAGGATGGTGACCACGAGGCGACCGAGGCTCCCGAAGAACGTCGCGACCGCGAACTTCCGATAGTCGCGCTCCAGCACCGCGAACGCGTAGATGGAGATCGTGTCGGGGAAGAAGGGGACGCACAGCGCGAGCGCCAGTCCGGCGTAGCCGTACCGGCGCGCGACCGTCACCGTGCGCTTCTGTGACCACTCCACCACGTCGAACCGCGACCGCTCCAGCCACCGGATCACCGGGCCCGCGCGCTTGGCCTCCTGGCCGAGGTGGAACGCGAACAGGCTCCCGAGCGCCTTGCCGGTCGCGCTCACGAGCATTATCAGCCCCAGCACCGCCCAGTAGGGGATCCCGAGGTCCAGCGGCGCCGCCAGCACCACCTCGCTGGGGCCGGGCAGCGCGAAAGCGATCAGGAAGGAGTAGACGAAGATGACCCCGAGCCCGCCCCAGCCGGTTGCCGACTCGACGGCGCTCTGTGACACCGAGACGATCGTCGACCAGATCGTCTCGAACGCCGCGGCCGACAGAAGGGACTCGAGCGCCACAGCGCCTGCGAGACCGTCGAGCGCGGCTATCGTCCGGAGGGCGTCGAGCGTCGCAGCCGGGAGGAGGGTACCCACACCCATTCGCCTCGGCGTTCCCGGCGTGCGGTGTTAAACCTGTTCGATTCGGTCACGCGACGCGCTCGCCCGTCCGCAACCCGCGTCAGCCGGCGGAGCGGTTCCGGTGCTCAACAGGCCGCGTACGTCGCATCGAGCGTCCCGGCGTTCTCGTTGACGACCACCTCGAAGTGCCCGTGGCACTCGCTGGTCACGACGGTCAGCGTCGCGGCCGCGTCGCCGAGCTCGGCCCGTACCGGAAACTCCCGGACACCGTCGTACCGGTCGGCGAGCGTCTCGAACGCGTACGCGACCGTCGTCGCCTCCGGGGGCACCGCGACGGACTCGTCGAACAGGGGCTCGTCCCCGGAGGCTTCCCCGTCGGGCGGTCTCACGACGACGCGGACCTCGTGTGTCTCGTCGTCCCGGTTGTCCAGCCGGAGGCGTTTGTCGTAGTCGGGTTCGTTTGCCGCCTCGTGCCACGGCGCGGCGTCGTCGCTCCCTCCGCTCTCGTCGGTCCCCCCTTCGGCCGACGGCTCCGCGGCGGTCCTCGCGTCCTCCGCGGTCCGCGTACGGGTCGGCGTCGCGGTCGGCCGGTCCGTCCGGTCCGAGCGTCCGTCGATGTCCGCGCAGCCGGCGAGGGAGGCGACGCCGACCGCGGCTGCTGCGAGCACGCGCCGTCTGGAGGGCATACGCCGGCGTTCGTCGGGTCGATAAAGGGCCTTGTGGGTGGGGAGACGGTCGGGGCCCTGATCGGCGACGTGACGGAGAGAGAAACGGCTGCTTCGGCGCCCTACTCGTCGACCGCGACGGACTCGATCTCGACGTCGCGCTGCGGCTTGTCGCGGCGGTCGGTCGGGAGCGAGCCGATCTCCTCGACGACGTCCATTCCGTCGATGACCTGCCCGAAGACGGCGTGCTTGCCGTCGAGGTGCGGCGTCGCGTCCAGCGTGATGAAGAACTGCGAGCCGTTGGTGTTCGGGCCGGAGTTCGCCATCGAGAGGATCCCCGGGCCGTCGTGGGTGAGGTCGTCGTGGAACTCGTCGTCGAACTGGTAGCCGGGGCCGCCGCGACCGGTCTCCTCGGGGTCGCCGCCCTGGATCATGAAGTCGTCGATGACGCGGTGGAAGACGATGCCCTCGTACAGCGAGTCGCCGCGGACCTCGCCCGTCTCGGGGTCCTCCCAGGTGTTCGTGTCGACCGCGGGCTCGGCGTCCGCGGCGGGGTCGTGACGCGCGAGGCCGAGGAAGTTCTCGACCGTACGCGGCGCGCGGTCCTGGAACAGCTCGACCGTGATGTCGCCGTAGTTCGTCGACAGCGTGACCTGTGGGTTGTCGGGGTTGGAAACCTCTCGTGCCATGAGCGACGGGAGGCGGGCCGGGCGGAAAACCCTGCCCATCGCGGGTCGCGTGCGGTCGATCGTCTCGCGGTTTTCACACGGAGCCGACCGAACGCGGAGCCCTTTTGTCCGCGGGCGGGCGATGGGCGGGAAATGGCTTCCACAGCGACGCTGACGGTTCTCGCGACGCTCACGGGGCTGGCCGTGGGGTTCCTGTTCGCCTTCCTCCGCGTGCCGATCCCGGCCCCGCCGGAGCTGCCCGGTATCATGGGGATCGTCGGGATCTACCTGGGCTACAAGCTCGTCATGCGGCTGGACGTGGGGTTCGACCTGCTGGAGTCGCTCGGTCTCTGAGCGGCGGCCGCGAACGGAGGTCCGGTTTCGGACCGCGGCGACCGCGAACGGACACCCTCTTGTAGCCCCGCGGTCTCGAACGGACGGACATGTTGATCGCAGGCACCGTGGTCGCGGACGCGGACACGGTCATCGAGGACGGCGCGGTCGTGACGGAGGGATCGCGGATCGCCGCCGTCGGGGAGCGGGCGGACCTCGCCGAGACGTATCCGGACCACGAGCGGCGCGAGGCCGACATCGTCGCGCCGGGACTGGTGGGCGGGCACGTCCACTCGGTGCAGTCGCTCGGGCGCGGCATCGCCGACGACACCGCCCTGCTCGACTGGCTGTTCGAGGCGGTCCTGCCGATGGAGGCGGCGATGGACGCCGACGCGACGCGGGCGGCCGCGGAGCTGGGCTACCTGGAGTGTCTGGAGTCCGGCACCACGACCGTCCTCGACCACCTCTCGGTCCACCACGCCGAGGAGGCGTTCGAGGCCGCCGTCGAGACCGGGATCCGCGGTCGGCTCGGGAAGGTCCTGATGGACCACGACTCGCCGGAGGGGCTCGAACAGGACGCCGAGGCGGCGCTCGCGGAGAGCGAGGCGCTGATCCGGGAGTACCACGGCGCGGCCGACGGGCGCGTGCGCTACGCGATGACGCCGCGGTTCGCGGTCTCCTGCACCGAGGAGTGCCTCCGCGGCTGCCGGGAGATCGCGGACCGGCACGACGGCGTCACGATCCACACCCACGCCAGCGAGAACGAGGACGAGATCGCGGTCGTCGAGCGCGACACCGGGATGCGCAACGTCCTGTGGCTCGACGAGGTCGGCCTGACCGGGCCGGACGTGACGCTCGCCCACTGCGTCCACACCGACGAGGCCGAGCGCGAGGTGCTCGCGGACACGGACACAGTCGTCACGCACTGTCCCTCCTCGAACATGAAACTCGCCTCGGGGATCGCGCCGGTGCAGGACTACCTCGACCGCGGGATCACGGTCGCGCTCGGCAACGACGGCCCGCCCTGTAACAACACGCTCGACCCATTCACCGAGATGCGGCAGGCGAGCCTGCTCGGGAAGGTCGACGCGCGGGAGCCGACCCGGCTTCCGGCTTCGACCGTCCTCCGGATGGCGACCGAGGCGGGCGCCCGCGCGGCCGGCTTCGAGCGCATCGGCGCGCTCCGCGAGGGGTACCGCGCCGACCTGATCGGCCTCACCACGGACCTGACGCGTGCGACGCCGCTTCACGACCCGCTCTCCCACCTCGTGTACGCCGCCCACGGCGACGACGTGACGTTCACGATGGTCGACGGCGAGGTCCGCTACGCGGACGGCGAGCACGTCGGCATCGACGCGGCCGCGGTCCGCGAGCGCGCGACCCGCCACGCCCGGCGCATCGGCGAGGAAGCGGGCGTGCTCTGAGGGCGCCGCACCCGCTGCCGGCGATCCGGACCCCGGCCCCGCGACAGCAACCGATAAGTCGCGCTCGGCCGCCGGTTGAGGCATGCAAGTAGACCTCGGCAACGCCCTCGGCACGACGCCCGGGCTCTCGGAGGGGACGCTCGACCGACTCGACGACCGCGTGGCCGACGCCCACGAGCGGATCGCGGCCGGCCGCGCGGACCGCGAGTTCGGCTACGCGAGCCTCGCGCTCCCGGAGACCGCGGACCCGGACGCGATCCGTGCCGCAGTCGAGCCGTTCGGCCGTCCCGCGGCCGTGATCAACGTCGGCATCGGCGGGAGCGCGCTCGGGGCGGCGACCCTCTCGAACGCGCTCGACTCGCCGACGGACGCCTACTTCCTCGACAACGTCGACCCGGAGCACGTCGACGGGCTGCTGGCCGACCTCCCGCTCGAGGACGCCGTCGTCAACGTCGTCTCCAACTCCGGCACGACCGCGGAGACGCTGGCGAACTTCCTCGTCGTGCGCGAGGCGATGGCCGACGCGGGCGTCGACTGGACCGAGCGCACGTTCGTCACCACCGGGCCGGAGGGGAACCTCCGCCGCCTGGCCGAGAGACACGACCTCCCGGCGCTGGACGTGCCCGCGGGCGTTCCCGGTCGGTTCTCCGCGCTCTCGACGGTGGGACTCGCCTGCGCCGCGCTACAGGGCCACGACATCGAGGCGGTACTGGCCGGCGGCCGCGACGCGATGGGCGGGCTGTCGGGGTCGCTGTTCGAGACGCCGGGATACGCCTACGGCGCGGCGACGTACGCGCTCGCGGAGCGCGGCGCGGCGACGAACGCGGTGATGCCCTACGCCGAGTCGCTGGAGACGTTCGCCGAGTGGTTCGCCCAGCTGTGGGCCGAGAGCCTCGGCAAGGACGGAGTCGGCCAGACGCCGGCCCGCGCGCTCGGCGCGACGGACCAGCACTCCCAGCTCCAGCTCTACCGCGCCGGCCCGCCGGACAAGCTCGTGACGATGGTCCGGCCGCGCGATCGCTCGGACCGCGCCATCCCCGAGACGGACCTCGAGGGGCTCTCGTACCTCGGCGGGGCCTCGCTCGGGGAGCTGCTGGACGCCGAGTTCGAGGCGACGGAGGCGAGCCTCGCGGCCGCGGACGTGCCCAACGTCCGCGTCGAGATCGACCGCGTCGACGAGCGCTCGCTGGGCGAACTGCTGTACGGGATGGAGGCGGCCTGCGTGCTCTACGGCGAACTGGCGAGCGTGGAGACGTTCACCCAGCCCGCGGTCGAGTGGGGGAAGAAAGCGGCCCGCGGCCTGCTCGGCGGCGGCGACTTCCCGGAGGCCGACGCGGTCGCCGAGAAGCGGGAACTGCTGGTCGGGGAGTAGTTCCGGAGCGCCTATACGCCGCCTCGCCCAACCGAGGGGCAATGACGCAGGCGGACGAAGGCCCCGACGCGGCCCCCGGGACGGCGTCGAGCGACGCCGCGACCGACGCGCGAGTCGGGGGTCCGGAGTCGGAGGAACTCGTCACCGACCCCGCCGCGGCCGCGTTCCGGCTCGGGCAGGCCGTCCTCGTCGTGCTGGGGGCGTTCTTCGCCGCGGTCGCGGTGACCGGCTGGGGAACCGACGCGCTCGTCGGCCTCGGCCTCCTGACGCCGGAGACGTCCCTGCACACGATCGCCCAGACGGTCCTGCAGTTCCTCGGGTTCGGGATCGGCGTCGCCGGCTTCCTCGCGCTCGCCGACGAGCCGGGGCTGATCAGGGTCCGCGCGCTCGACCGGCGGGACGCGCTGTTGATCGGCGGCGGGGTCGTCGTGCTGCTTGTCCTCCAGTTCGCGCTGCTGTACGCGCTCCAGGTTCTCGGCCTGTCGACGGGAGAGAACCGGGCGATGCTGCCCGGCCGCGAGGACCCGACCTACTTCCTCTACATGGTGGTCGTCTCGGTGCTCGTCGTCGGCCCGGCCGAGGAGCTGCTGTTCCGGGGCGTCGTGCAGGGGCTGCTCCGGCGGGCGTTCGCCGCGTGGCCGGCGATCCTCATCGCCGGCACCGTCTTCGGCCTGATCCACTTCCCGTCGGTGCAGGGGGGCACGGTCGAGGCGCTGCTGTACGGCGTCGTCGCGACGCTGCTCGGCTGTCTGCTGGGGTACCTTTACGAACGCAGCGGGAACCTCGCCGTGCCGTCGCTCGCGCACGGGCTCTACAACGCGACGCTGTTCGGGATCCAGTACGCGGCGGCCGTCGGGGTCTGAGCCCGTTCTCGAAGCGCCCGGGGCGCGTCAGGCGCCCTCGACCAGCCGCTCCAGATGCTCCGGCGGGACGGCGCCGCTCGCGGCGTACTCGTCGTAGACCCACGTCGGGACGCCGGTGACGCCGGCGCGCTTCGACTCCTCGAAGGCCGCCGCCAGCCGGTCGTGCCACTCCTCGTCGGCGACCGCCTCGCGGATCTCCTCGGGGTCGAGGCCGACGTCCGCGGCCACGTCGACGATCACGTCGGGGTCACCGATGTCGCGACCGTCCTTCCAGAGGGCGTCCAGCAGCGCCTCGTCGAACGCCCGCCAGGACTCGGGATGGGTCTCGCGGACGTACAGCGACGCCTGCTGGGTGTTCCACGAGTCCACGTCCTTGCGGAGCTCCTGGGCCATCTCGGCGTCGTAGCGGTCCTGGAGCTTCCGGACGTTCTGGCGCGCCTGTTCGTAATACTCCTCGTCCTTCCCGTCGTCGGCGGCCGCGTCGATCTCGCCGTCGGGGCCGCGCTCGCGCCCGCGGAGGTCGAAGGGGTGCCACTCCAGCTCGAGCGGCTCCTCGCGCTCCTCCTGGTAGCGGTCGAGCGCGACGCGACCGAGGTAACAGAACGGACAGACGTAGTCGGAGTAGACTTCGAGGGTGGTCTCGCTCACGTTCGATCAAGGGGGTCGACGCCCGAAAAGGCGTTCGTGGTCGGCGCGCCGCGCGCACGACCGCGCGGGAGTCGGCGAACGGCCACCTCCTTTTTGAGGATGGGGTCCCGATGATGTTCGATGAGGAACATGAGTTCCACACGCGACCCCGTCGTGCTGGCGGTCGACGACGATACGGAGGTGCTCGAGACGTACCGCCTCTGGCTCCGTGACGGGTTCGAGGTGCGGACCGCCCCGGACGGGGAGACCGCACTGGAGACGCTCGGCGACGACGTCGACGTGGTCCTGCTCGACCGCATGATGCCCGGCCTCTCCGGCGGCGAGGTTCTCGACCGGATTCGGGAGCGGGAGGTGGACCCGGCCGTCGTGATGTTGACCGCGCTGGATCCCGACTTCGACGTGGTCGAGATGCCGTTCGACGCGTACCTCACCAAGCCGACGACGCGGGAGGAGCTCCGCGGCGCCGTCGAGACGCTGATCGAGCGCGAGAACTACAGCGCGAAGCTCCGTGCGTACTGCTCGCTCGTCGAGCGCCGGGCGACCCTGGAGGCGAACAAGTCCGACGCCGAGCTACGCGACCACGAGGGGTACGCGAGGCTGCAGAACCGGATCGACCGGTTGGAGTCCGAGCTCGGCGAGGACCTGGAGCTGGACCACGAGGGGTTCGTGGCGGTCGCACAGGAGCTGTAGCCCCGTTTGGACCGCAGGACTGTTATACGACCGCGGCGGAGTTACGGGGAGAATGACGCCCTCCCCCGCCACGACCCGTCGGGCGGTGATCGCCGGCTCGCTCGCCGGACTCGGCACCGCGAGCGCCGGCTGTCTCGGCCGCGTGCGCAACATCGCCGGGCGTGACGGGAGCACGCAGATGACCCTCGATGTGTACACGACGCCCGCGGACGCGGACCCGCACGGGATCCGCGTCGCCCGCCACCTCGAGGAGCACCTGCGCGCGGTCGGCATCGACACCCGCGTGAACACGATGGCGGAGGCGGACCTCTACCGTCGTGTCCTCATAAACCAGGACTTCGACATTTACGTCGGACAGTTCCCCGCACAGCAGCGGATCGACCCGGACGCGCTCTATCCCTTCTGTCACTCCGAGTTCAACCCGGAACCGGGGTGGCAGAACCCCTTCGGCGTCACCGACCTCACCATCGACGACCTCCTCGAGGAACAGCGCGGCGCGGCGTCCGACGACAGGCCGGCCGTCGTCGACGATCTGCAGCGCGAGATCGCCCGTCAACAGCCGTTCGTGACGGTCGCGTTCCCGGACGCCCTCACCGCGGTCCAGCGAGGGCGCTTCGAGGGCTGGCGACGCGGCGGGCGGGTCGCGAAGCCGATGCGGCTTCTCTCCCTCTCGCTGTCGGGGGACGACGAAGGGGCGGACGGGACGGACGACGGTGACGCGACCGGGGGCGACGGGTCGGATCGGCCCACGGAGACGACCGCGGAGGCGACCGCGGACGGCGGGGCCGCGGCGGACGCGACGCTCCGGCTCGTGACGACCGATCCCCGCGTGGCGGAGAACAGGAACCCGATCGCTGCGGAGTACCGCCGGCACGGCACGTTCACCGAACTGCTGTACGACTCCCTGATCCGGACGCGCGGGGACGAGCGGATCCCGTGGCTTGCGCGGGACGTGTCGTGGCTCGACGAGGAAACCGTGCGGGTCTCGCTCCGGGAAGCGACCTGGCACGACGGCGAGCCGGTTACCGCCGCGGACGTCGCCTTCACCTACGCGTTCCTCTCGGACACCTCGATGGGGAACGCGGAGGCGCCGATCCCCGCGCCGCGCTTCCGCGGTCGGTCGACGCTCGTCAGGACGACCGATGCCGTCGACGACCGGACCGTCGACGTGACGTTCGCGGACGCCAACCCCCGGGTCGGCCTGCGGGCGCTGACGGTCCCGATCCTGCCGGAGCACGTCTGGAGCGAGCGGACGAACGTCGCCGCCATCGCGGGGATCGAAGTCGACGAGCAGACGACCGACGCGCTCGTGTGGGACAACCCCGACCCGGTCGGGAGCGGTCCGCTCCGGTTCGTCGAAGCGTCGCCCGGCGAGCGTGTCGTCTTCGCGCGCAGCGACGACCACTTCCTCGACCGCGATCCCGACGGCGTTCCGGCGGACCTGCGGGGGAAGCCGGCGTTCGACGAACTGCTGTTGAACCTCGTTCCGTCCGACATCGCGGCGGTCGAACACGTCGCCGACCGCCGCGCCGACGCCACCGTCTCGAACCTCGGCCCGGAGGCGGTGCCGCGGATCGGACGCGAGCCTGACGCGACGCTGGTGAGCCGGCAGTCGGCCGCGTTCTACCACGTCGGGTTCAACGTCCGCAGCGAGCCGCTGTCGAACCCCCGCTTCCGCCGCGCGGTCGCCGGCCTGATCGACAAGGCCCACGTCGTCGACGAGGCGTTTCAGGGGTACGCACAGCCCGCCGCCTCGCCGCTCGCGAACGCCGACGAGTGGCTCGCCGACGACCTCCGGTTCGACGGACGCGACCCGGAGACCCCCTTCTTCGGGACGGACGGCGCTCTCGACGTGGAGGCGGCCCGGGAGGCGTTCCGCGAGGCGGGGTACCGCTACGGCGACGAGGGCGCGCTGCTCGTGAGGGAGCCGTGATCGAACGCTCCGCGGTGCTGCTGTCGGTCGTGGCCTACCTCGCCATCTCGACCGTGTCGCTGTGTCTGATCGTCGGCGTCGCGACCATCGGGCCGGGCCGGCTCTACCGGCTCCGGCACGACGCACTTCCCCGGATCCGAGAGGTCAGGCCGCAGATCCTCCTTCTGGTGGCGGTACTCCTCGTCAGCGCGGTCGCCCGCGAACGCCTCCAGGTCGTCTCGCAGCTCTACGGCCTCTACCTCACCGGCGCCATCTTCGCGTTCGAGGGGGAGTTCGTCGCGTGGCTGCAGGCGACGTTCGCGACGCCGCTTCGCACCCTCTACTTCTCGTGGGTGTACGTCTACGGCTACGTGTTCCTGCTCGTGTTTCCGTTCGTCGCCTACGGCGTCCTCGACGAGTCGACCACGCTCAAGCGGCTGATGACGGCGTACGCGCTCAACTACGCCATCGGGCTGGTCTGTTACACCGTCGTCTACGCTCACGGGCCGCGCAACATCATGCCCGACATGGTGCAGCCGCTGCTGTTCACGTTCAACCCGGACGTGCTGGCGCTCACGAGCGAGATCAACGAGAACACGAACGTCTTCCCGTCGCTGCACACCTCGCTGGCGGTCACGGTCGCGCTGTTCGCGCTGCTGACGCGCCGCGAGTACCCGGGGTGGGCGGCGATCGCCACGCCGCTGGCGCTCTCCGTGGTGATCGCGACGATGTACCTCGGGATCCACTGGCTCGTGGACGTGATCGCCGGGACCGCGCTGGCGGTGGGCTGCGTGGTCGCCTCCTACCGGTTCGTCGCGCCCGCGGCCGGCGAGACGACGGAGGACACGGCGTCGGTCGTGGAGTGACGGGACGGCGTCACGTGGCCGTCTCACTCCCGACGCTCGGTGATCACTCCGCGCCGACCGGTCCGAACTCGTCGACGGGCATCACGCTGTAGTCGACCGAGAGGGTGTCCTTCGTCGCGCGGATCCGGCCGACGAACGAGGAGATGTCCTCGAGCCGGCCCTCCAGCACGAACAGCTCCATGCAGTAGTGCGTGCCGACGTGGCTGTGGAAGTTGGCCGCCACGAGCGACTCGTGTTCGTGGCGGAGGTGCATCATCCGCTCCTCCACGCTCGTCGTCTCGTAGTCGAAAAGCACCGTGACGACGGCCATCAGCTCGCGGTCCTCCAGCTTCGCGTCCTCGAACTCCCCGAGCAGGTTGCGGGAGGCCTCGCGGACCACTTCGCTGCGGCCGGTGTAGCCGTGGTCCTCCGCGAACCCGTCCAGCCGCTCCAGCAGTTCCTCCGGCATCGAGACGCTGACGACGGTCATGTATTAACATCTTCGGCAAATGTTGTTAATCCTTGTGGTCTATACGCTCTCGAGACGCCAGCTGTTCACAAGACCGCGGACGGTGGGGCGGTGTCGGCGACGATTGCCGGACGCGTCCGGGAGGAAACCTTGAAACCGGTGCTCGCCAACGTGAACAGTATGTCACGCCGCACGCAGACGGACATGAGCCGCCGGACGTACCTGCAGATCACCGGCGCGTCGGCCGCGACCGGACTGACCGCCACCGCCGGCTGTATCGGCGGGGGTTCCGCCGGAACGATCACGCCGGGGACCGCCCCCGGGTTCGCCCCGTTCGAGATGAAGCAGGACGGCGAGCTCGTCGGGTTCGACGTGGACCTCATCGAGGCCGTCGTCGGGGAGACCGACTACGAGCTGGGCTCGTGGGAGGAGTTCGAGTTCGACTCGCTCATCCCCGCGCTGACGAACGAGCGGATCGACGTGATCGCGGCCGCGATGACGATCACCGAGGACCGCCAGGAGACGATCTCCTTTTCGGACCCCTACTGGGAGTCCGACCAGTCCGTCCTGGTCGTCGAGGACGGCGACTTCCAGCCCTCCGGCTGGGAGGACTTCGAGGGCCGCACCGTCGGCGCGCAGTCCGGGACGACCGGCGCCGACCAGGTGCAGTCGAACCTCATCGATCCGGGGATCATCTCCGAGGACGACTACTCCTCGTACGACAACTACGTGTTCGCGGTCGAGGACCTCGAGAACGGCAACATCGACGCGGTCGTCATCGACCTTCCCGTCGCCGAGACGTTCGAGTCCCAGCGCGACGTGACGATCGCCTTCATCGAGGAGACAGGCGAGCAGTTCGGGTTCGGCGTCCGGCAGGACGACGACGACGTGCGCGAGGCGCTCAACAGCGGGCTCGCGACCGTCCGCGAGGACGGCACCTACGAGGAGATCACCAACCGCTGGTTCGGTCAGGAGTAGGCGATGAGCGCCACGTCGACGCTCGCGCTCGTCGCGGCCGACAGCCCCGCGTCCGCCGGGACCGTCGCGGCGGCGCTCACGGCGCTCGTGGACGGCGCCGCGGCGCCGCCGCTGCAGATCGGCGAACTCGAGGACTGGGCGTTCGTCCTCAGAAACGCCGACTACCTCCTCGTCGGCGCGCTGATGACGGTCGGGCTGACGGTCGCGTCGATCCTGCTCGGCTTCCTCGTCGGCTTCCCGGCGGGCGCGGTCGAGACGTACGGGGAGGGGCTCCCGAAGCGGCTCGTCGAGAGCGTCGGCGTCGTCCTGCGCGGGACGCCGATCGTGGTGATCCTCGTGTTCATGTACTTCGTGCTGGGAGTGCCGTCGATCGACCTCGGCGTCGTGACGCTCTCGGGCGCGGTGATGTCGGGGATCCTCGGACTCGGGCTCCGCAGCGCCGCCTACCAGTCGCAGATCTTCCGCGCGACGCTCGGCAGCGTCGACGACGGCCAGCTGGAGGCGGCGCGCGCGGTCGGCATGTCGCAGTTCGAGGCGATCCGCCACGTCGCCGTGCCGCAGGCGCTTCGCCGCTCCGTGCCCGGGTTCCAGAACGAGTTCACCATCGTCCTGAAGGACACGAGCATCGTCTTCGCCATCGGGCTGGCCGAGCTGTTGACGCGCAGCTACGACCTGTTCGTCGAGCGGACGACCGCGGTGCTCGAGGTCATCATCTTCATCAGTGCCATCTACTTCGTCCTCACGTTCACGACGAACCGCGCGCTCGACTACCTCGGCGACTACTACGCGATCCCCGGAGGTGAGTCGGCGTGAGCGACGCTGACGCCGACGCGTCCGGGGCCGACGCGGCCGACGCGACCGACGCGAAGGTCGGCGATGCCGACGCCGGCGACGACTACCTCCGCGTCGCGGACGTCTCGAAGTGGTACGGCGACGAGCAGGTGCTCGACGGCGTCTCCTTCGAGATGGCCCGCGGCGACGTGACCGTCCTGATCGGCCCCTCCGGGTCCGGTAAGTCGACGATGCTGCGCTGCGTCAACCGCCTCGCGGAGGCGCAGGAGGGCGCCATCTTCCTCGACGGCGAGGAGGTGACCGCGCCCGACGTGGACGTCGACGAACTGCGGCGGGAGGTCGGGATGGTGTTCCAGGACTTCAACCTGTTCGCGCACCTCACCGCGCTCGACAACGTCGCGCTCGGGCCCCGCCGCGTGCTCGACCTCTCCGAAGCGGAGGCGGAGGAGCGCGCGCACGCCCAACTCGAGCGCGTCGGCCTCGCCGACCAGACGGACTCCTACCCCGCGGAGCTGTCCGGGGGACAGAAGCAGCGCGTCGGCATCGCCCGCGCGCTGGCGATGGAGCCGAAGCTGATGCTGTTCGACGAGCCCACGAGCGCGCTCGACCCCGAGCTCATCGGGGAGGTGCTGGAGGTGATGCACGACCTGGTCGCGGACGGGATGACGATGCTCGTGGTGACCCACGAGATGAGCTTCGCGCGCGCGGTCGCCGACGAGATCGTCTTCCTCGATAACGGCCGCGTCGTGGAGCGCGGTCCGCCCGAACAGCTGTTCGAGAACCCCGAGATGGAGCGGACCGCCCGCTTCCTCGACCGCATCGCGAGCCACGACTGATGGCCGACACCACCCGCCCCGCGGACGTGAGCGAACCGGGAGAGGGGGTCCCCTCCGCGGGCCGCGTCCTCTTCGTCGCGGCCGGCGTCGTCTTCTGGGGCTGGCTCCTCGCGACTTGGGTGAACCGCTGGCTGGGCGGTCCCGTGGTTCCCGTCGGGGAGCCGTTCGTCGCCCCCGGAACCGTCGAGAGCGCGCTCGCTGTGGTCCCCCTGCTGTCGGCGTACGCCGGCGACCTGGCGTTCGTGACGAGCATCTCGCCGGAGGTCGCCCGCGGGCTGTGGCTCACGGTCGTGATCACGGTCGTCAGCCTCGCGGTCGGCTTCTTCATCGCCGTCCCGCTGGCGGTCGCGCGCGTCTACGGCCGCGTCACGGCGTACGTCTCGCTCGCGTACACCGAACTGCTGCGCGGGACGCCGCTCCTGGCGCAGCTGTTCGTGCTCCACTTCGGGCTGGACATGGGACAGTACGTCCCGGACGCGCTCTCGGGCGTGTTCGCGCGCAACGTCGTCTGGGTCGCGATCCTCGGGTTCGTGCTCAACGGCGCCGCCTACCAGGCGGAGTACATCCGCGGCGCCATCGAGAGCGTCGAGGAGGGGCAGCTGACGGCCGGCCGCGCCATCGGGCTTTCGAAGGCCGAGACGATCTACTACGTGGTGCTCCCGCAGGGGCTCCGCTACGCGATCCCCTCCTGGACCAACGAGTTCGTCTACCTGATCAAGTACTCCTCGCTGGCGGCGTTCATCACCGTCCCCGAGCTCTACTACCGGGCGTTCGAGATCGCCTCGGACACGTTCCGCTACCCGATGATCTTCGCGGTGACCGGCCTCGCGTACCTCTGTCTGGTGTTGACGGCCTCCGAGCTGATGGCCCGCGTCGAGGACCTGGTCGCGATCCCCGGCGTCGGCGGCGATAGAGAACGGTGAGAGGTGGGTGGCCGAGCACCGGAGTTTGACCGCTCGGTCGACGTCGGGTTTTGCGTGATCAAGCGTGCTGCTTCGCTTATCGGTACCAGCCAGACAGCCTTCGACCGGCCTCGTCCTTTCAGTCCACCAGGACGTGGTTTGCGGAACAGGTCGTTGCGAGCAGTTGCTCGGTGGGTCTCTGTTCCGGCTGTCGAGTCAAGCGTAGCCTCACGCCTCCCCAGCCTCAGCCGGCCGCGGCCTCCGCGGTGCTCCGGCCACGGCCGGGTTTCCCTCGCGCGCGTCGGGGTCACGCGCGCCAAGTGTGGGACAGCCGGCGAGGCGACGTGTCGAAGAACGAGCGATCACGCTGCACTCACGGCGGGAGTTGCGCCTCATCTGTGAAAAACGTCCGTTCGGCGGCGGTGCGGTGCTGTTGCGGTGCGGTGCTGTTGCGGTTGGCGCGCGCCGCGGCGACCGCGACGACCTACCAGGCGTATTCTTCCCGCGGGTCGACCGCGTCCCGCTCGCGGTCGAAGACGTGCTCGCCGTCGACGAACACGTGCTGGGTGCGGCTGCCGTTCTCGTGGAAGACGCCGTCCCAGACGGCCACGTCCGCGTCCGTCCCCTCCTCGAGGGTGCCGACGCGGTCGTCGATGCCGAGGATCTCGGCCGGAACGCGGGTGACGGCCTCCAGGGCCGCGCTCTCGGGGAACCCCTCTCGGACCGCGAGTCCGACGCACACGTCGAGGTGGTGCTGCGGGACGACGGGCGCGTCGGTCTGGATGGCCACGTCGACGCCGGCCTCGTGGAGGATCGCGGGCGTCTCGAAGGTGATGTTCCGGAGCTCGTACTTCGCACCGGAGTAGAGCGACGGGCCGACGACCGCGGGGACGTCGCGCTCGGCGAACTCCTCGGCGACCAGGTGGCCCTCGGTGGCGTGCTCGATGGAGAGGTTCTCGACCCCGAACTCCTCGGCGATCCGGAAGACGGTCATGATGTCGTCCGAGCGGTGGGCGTGGACGCGGAGCGGGAGCCCCTCGGTGAGCACGCGGGCGAGGTTCTCCATGCCGAGGTCGCGCTCGAACGGTTCGCCCTCGTTGCGGGCGTGTTCGCGGCGGTCGACGTAGTCCTCCGCGTCCATCAGCGCCTGCCGAAGCGTCGCGGCGACGCCCGGTCGCGTCGCGGGCTGGCGGCCCTGCTCCTCGCCGTGGAAGCGCTTCGGGTTCTCGCCCATCGCGGCCTTCATGCCGTCCTCGCGGATCAGCATCCCGTCGGCGGTGCGGCCGTACGTCTTCATCGAGCAGATGACGCCGCCGACGACGTTGCCCGACCCCATCCGCGCGGAGACGGCGGTGACGCCGTTCTGGAAGGCGTGTTTGAGCTCCTCGTCGCGCGGGTGGAAGCCGTCGAGCGCGGAGACGTGCGGCGTTACCGCGTCGGTTCCCTCGTTGATGTCGCCGTCCTCCGGTTCGCCCCACTCGGCCATGCCGGCGTGGCTGTGCGCGTCGACCAGTCCGGGCGTGACGTGGGCGCCGGCCACGTCGATCTCGGTCGCGTCCGCGGGCGCGTCCACGTCGCCGACCGCCGCGACCTCGCCGTCCGCGATCAGGAGGTCGCCCTCGACCGTCCCGGTCTCGGTCGCCGTGTGGATCAGCCCGTTCGTCAGGAGATACATACCCGACACTGCCGGGCGGGGACACAAAACGTTCCGGTCGGGGCCGGCACGGCCGGTTCCGGTTCGACCCGAGGGGCCGGACCCGCGCCCCGCGACCGCCTCAGCAGGAGCAGTAGTACTCGCGGTCGGTGAACTCCGTCTCGATGAGCTTCGCGGCCGGGTCGGGGTCGGAGGGACGGTAGACGCCGGTCGTGAGCGTCCCGGACTCCTCGAACCCGCCGGACAAAAGCGATGCCCAGTCGGTCGTCGAGAGGACGTCCCAGAAGGCGTCGTCCGTGGCCAGCAGCGAGAGGTAGTCGCGCAGGTAGACCCAGCGCGCGTCCTCGATCCCCTCGGACTCGTAGGTCGCGTCGGTGACCGCCGCGTACGCCGCCATCGGGAGGTTCGCGCCCGCTGCGACGGGCATGGAGATCCACTTCCACGGGCGCGTGTTCACGTCGAGCAGGAGGTACTCCTCGCGGTCGGCGTCGTAGACGAACTCGGCCTCGCTGATGCCGTAGTAGTCCGCCTCGTCGAGGACCGACAGCGCCCGGTCGCGCAGTGTCGGGTCCTCGACGCGCTCGACCAGACACGAGGTGCCGAACGACCGCGGGAAGCGGACGCGGGCGTTGCCGACGACCGCCAGCGCGTCCTCGACGCCCGAGGGCGGGACGTACGACGCCAGCGATCGGTCCTCGCCGGTCGCGACGTTCACGCGCTTCTGGGCCATCACCTCGACTCCTTCGGCCTCGGCGGCCTCGACCACGTCCGCGAACTCCTCGCGGTCCGCGACCTCGATCACGTTCGTGCCGAACGCCTCCTCGAACTCGCGTTTGAGCGCCGGCTTGACGACGAGCGGGAAGCCGAGCGCCTCGGCGGCCTCGTCGACGCTCGTCTCGGAGAGGCGGTGCGTCTCCGGATACGGAACGCCCAGCTCCTCGCACGTCGCGTAGAGCCGGGACTTGTTCAGAACCGCGTCGAGCACGTCGGAGTCGGCGAACGGGAGCCGCACTCCCTCGGGCTCCGCGGCCGCGTACGACAGCGCCCACTCGTCCATGCAGCCGAACGCGACGACCTCACGGCCGACCGCGTCGACCACCGCCTCCACGTCCTCGCGGAAGCCCTCGAGGTCGTCCAGTGGGAACGTCACCTCGCCGGCGAAGTCGATCGCGTCCGACGGCGGCGCGACGCCGTCGCCGTTCCTGTCCAGCGCGATCACGGGCACGCCGTGCTCCGAGAGCGCCCGGGCGACGCTCAGACCGGTGATGTGCGCGTTGCTGACGAGCGCCGGCGGTCGGTCGAAGGTGACTCCCTCCAACTCGTCGCGGAGGGCCGCCGTCGAAAGAAACTCCTCTGCCATGGCCCAACTTGGCCGTCGCCGCCCAAAAGCGCACCAGATCCGGACACCCCTGCCACCGTCGGTGACGGCCGACGAGTCGCGGCGCGACGCCCTTTTGAGCGCCGACGCCCTTCCTGAGGTATGAGCGACACGACAGGTGCGCCCGACCGGGCCCGACGGGCCTTCTCCGACCACGGCTCCTTCGAGGCGGCCGGCGAAGGCGACCGCTACGTCTCCACGAGCACCGCGTTCGACGGCGCCGTGACGCCGGCCGCGGCCGAGGACGGCCGGATCCGCTTCGACGTGACCGTCACCGTGCCGACGCTCGGCGCGGCCGCGGCCGATCACGTCGCGGACGTCGTCGAGGACGGCTGGTTCGACACCTTCGCGCAGCGGGTCGCCGATGTGGGCGGGGTCACTCGCAAGTCGCGCGAGTTCGACGTGGACGTGACGCGGCACGAGGAGACGGTCGTCGTGGAGACGTCGCTGGTCGACATCAACGAGGGGCGCGGCGTCGACGACGCGGCGGCCGTCATCGACTTCGTCGAGGGGACCTACGTGCAGGGGATCGTTCCGGGCTACGAGTACGAGGGCCCGGCCGCGTCGCTGCTGTCGAAGGCGCGCCGTCAGGGACAGGCCGGCGGCGCGCCGTAAGACGGGGAGCGCGTTTCCGCACGAGTGCGCGGACGGACGTGGGAGCTCACAGCTGACGGAATGGCGAACAGGCGGCGGGACGCCCCGCGTCTCCGCGGCGCGGCGGCTCCGGGTCGGGTCGCCGCACGACCGCCTCGTTCGACCCGGGCGAACGGTCAGAGCACGCGCCGTCTGGCGCGGCATGGGTCAAAAGGGTACGCCGACCCGTCGCCCCCGGGTACAGAGCGCGTCCGCGCTCGGGCGAGGCGCATTTGGGCGAGACGCGTTCGGGCGAGGCGCATTTGGGCGAGACGCGTTCGGGCGAGGCGCATTTGGGCGAGACGCGTTCGGGCGAGGCGCATTTGGGCGAGACGCGTTCGGGCGAGCCACGCTCGGGCGAGGCGCGATCAGTCCATCGCGATGTACGTCTGCGTGTTCTCGACGCCGCTGATGCCCTGAATGCCGGTCGCGGCCACCTCCTTGACCGCGCCCGGCGAGTCCACGTTCACCTTCACGACGAAGTCCACGTCGCCCGCGACGACGTGGACCTCCTCGACGCCGTCGAGGTCGCTCATCGACGCCTTCAGCCGGTCCGCCTCGCCGGTGTTCACCTTCACCATCACGTAGGCGACGACCATCAGGCCTCACCTCCCGTCACCGAGGTGACCGCGTCCGCGTCGCCGACGAGGAGCTGGCGCACCTCGTCCAGCACGGAGAAGTCCGCGAGGACGGCCACGCGGTCGCCCACCTCCAGCGAGTCGTCCGCGAGGGGCACGCCGAGCGGGTCGTCGCCCTTCCCGAACGCGAGGATCCGCGCCTCGGCGGGGAGCGCGACCTCCGAGAGCGTGTAGCCGGCCATCGGCGACTGGTCGGTGACGGTGAACAGGAGCACCTGCAGGCTCTGGGCGATGTCGGCGATCGCCTGCACGTTGCCGCCGAGCAGGGCGTTCTTCGCGCCGATGGCGCCGAGCCGCTCGGGATAGACGATCTCGTCGACGTCCGATGCGTACTTCTGGTAGATCTCCTCGCGGTAGTCCTCGTCGATGCGCATCACGGTCCGACAGCCGTGATGTTTCCCGATCATGCAGGCGGCGAAGTTGACGTTGAGGTCGCCCGTGAGCGCGCCGAGCGCGTCCGCATCGTCGATTCCCGCGCTCTCCAGCGTGTCCTCGCGGGCGCCGTCGCCGACGACCACCTCGAAGCCCGCCGACTCCGCCCGCTCGGCGGTCTCGGGGTCGAACTCGACGACGGTGACCTCGTGGTCCTCCTCGCGCAGGACTCGCGCGGTACGGAGGCCGACCCGCCCGGCTCCGACGATGACGTACTTCATGGAGTATGGTAACGACCCCCTCGACAATAACCGTGTCCCCGGTGAGCCGGGGTTCCGCCGACACGGTGTCCCCGACGGGGGGAACGCTTTTGAGCATTGTGAGAGAAGAGCACGCATGGTTCACGCGTACGTGCTGGTCAAGGCGGACGTGGGCGCGGCCGCCGACCTCGTGGAGACGATCCGCGGGGTCGACGCGGTCGCGGAGGCGCACGTCGTCGCGGGCGACTGGGACCTGATCGCCGAGGTCGACGCGCCGGAGGTGTACGACGTGCTCTCGACGGTCTCGGAGCAGGTCGGGCGCCTCGACGGCGTCGTGGACACGAAGACGTACGTCTCCATGGAGGAGTAGCCCGGCTTCGCGGCCGGCGCGGGGCCGGACCGAGTCGCACGAAGGAACGGCGCGACGAAGCCGACAGGGGGAAATGCGCCGCGCCCGTAACGCGCTCATGGCCTCGGTGCTTCAGGTCGTCCTCCTCGTCGGACTCGTGGCGGCGCACACGCTGGCCGCCGCGGTGATGACCCGCTTCTTCCGGCTGCAGCTGGAGACCGACTGGGGGACGGCGATATACGCCGTGACGCTCGTTCCGATCGTCTTGCTCGTGTCCACGCTGGTCTTCACGGGGCCGTTCGGGATCGGCGTCGATCTGGGGAGTTCGGGCGCGGTCTTCGCGGTCCTCGTGTTCATCCCGGGCGCGCTGGGCGCGGCCGTGGACTTCCTCTACGTCGAACCGCCGGAGGAGTACGAACTGCCCGACGTGGAGTCGTAGTCCCGCAGTTTCGGCGGCCCTGCGCCTACCCGTCCGCGAGCGCGTCGGCGACCACGCGCTCGACGCGGTCGATCACCTCCTCGGGCGACCGCGTGGCGTCGACGCGAACGAACCGACCCGGCTCCGCCTTGATCAGTCGCTCGTAGTTGGCCTGCACCGTCGAGAGGTACTCGCGCTGCTCGAACTTGTTCGTCGCGCCCGACCGCTCGGCCGCGCGCTTCGCGTCGAGATCGAGGTAGATCGTCAGGTCCGGCTTCCGAGAGAACGCCTGATGGATGCCGCGGACGTACTCCAGCGGGCGTTCGATCCCCGACTCCGCGAGCGACGCCGCCTGGTACGCGAACCGCGAGTCGGAGTAGCGGTCGGAGATCACCAGCTTCCCATCCGCGATCGCCGGACGGACCGTCTCCGAGAGATGGGCCGCGTGGTCGGCGGTGTAGAGGAACAGCTCCGCGAGGGGGTCGGCCGCGTCGTCCTCGATCGAGCGGTAGACCGCCTCACCGTACCAGGTGTCCGTCGGCTCGCGGGTGAACACCGCCTCCGGGTGCGAGGCGTGAAGCGCCTCCCACACGGTGGTCTTGCCGCTCCCGTCGAGCCCCTCCAGCGTGATCAGCATATCCGTCTCTCGCGGGGCGGCCCCCATAATCGGGTCGGTTCGGCGGTCGCTTGCGGGTCGGTTCGGCGGCCGTCCCCGCGGTAGGTTTACGGCGAGTCCGCCCCAACGCGAGTGCATGCAGGTGCTCGTAGCCGGCGGCACGGGATTCATCGGGTCGTACCTCTGTCGCGAACTCCTCGACCGGGGCCACGAGGTGACCGCGCTGGCGCGCTCGGCGGAGGGTGCGCCCGAGGGCGTCGACGTCGCGGTCGGTGACGTGACCGACCCGGAGACACTCGACGAGGCGGTCGCCGGCCACGACGCGGTGGTGAACCTCGTCGCCCTCTCGCCGCTGTTCGAGCCGTCGGGCGGCAACGAGATGCACGACCGCGTCCACCGCGCCGGGACGGAGAACCTCCTCCGCGCCGCCGAGGAGGCGGGCGCCGACCGCTTCCTCCAGATGAGCGCGCTGGGGGCGGACCCGGACGGCGACACCGCCTACATCCGCGCGAAGGGGGCGGCCGAGACCGCCGTCCGCGCGAGCGACCTCGACTGGACGATCTTCCGGCCGTCCGTGGTGTTCGGCGACGGCGGCGAGTTCGTCTCGTTCACCACGCGGCTGAAGGAGCTGTTCGCGCCCGGCGTTCCGGTGTATCCGCTGCCGGGCGGCGGCCGCACCCGGTTCCAGCCCATCCACGTGGAGGACCTCGCCCCGATGCTCGCGGACGGCGTCGAGAAGGACGAACACGTCGGCGAGACGTACGAGGTGGGCGGCCCGGAGGAGTTGACGCTCCGCGAGATCACGGACCTCGTCTACGAGGCCGAGGGAACGGGGATCAGCATCCTCCCGCTCCCGATGCCGATGGCCAAACTCGGCCTGACGGTTCTCGGCGCGATCCCCGGGTTCCCGATGGGTCCCGATCAGTACCGGTCGCTGAAGTTCGATAACACGACCGACGACAACGACATCGGGGCCTTCGGCGTCGACGAGGACGACCTCACGACGCTCGGCGAGTACCTCGGCGTCGCGTAGCGGTCGCGCCCGGTCCGCGACCGCTCGTCGACCGCCCGTCGCCGAGCGACCACGCCGCGCGCCCGTCAGACAACGACCGTGATCGGGGCGTGATCCGCCCGAGACGGGGGGTCTCTGGGATGCCATACCGTCCTCGGTCCCCGTCAACGCCTCCCTACTGCCACTCTCACGCCGTGATAATCGGGCCTTTCCGGGCGTCTAGACGGCCATATTGCCCGAATACGCCGATTTGAGCCATCACAAGGTTTATATCCGCGATCCTACTGTGCTTCCTTCAAAGACCATCAGGGGACATCATGAAACTGGCAATGATCGGATTCGGACAGGCGGGGGGCAAAATCGTCGACAAGTTCCTGGAGTACGACAAGCGGACCGGTTCCGAGATCGTCCGCGCCGCGGCCGCGGTCAACACCGCGAAGGCGGACCTCATGGGCCTCGAGCACATCCCGGAGGACCAGCGCGTACTTATCGGCCAGTCGCGGGTGAAGGGCCACGGCGTCGGCGCGGACAACGAACTCGGCGCGGAGATCGCCGAGGAGGACATCGACGAGGTGCAGGGCGCCATCGACTCGATCCCGGTCCACGAGGTGGACGCGTTCCTCGTCGTCGCCGGGCTCGGCGGCGGGACCGGTTCCGGCGGCGCGCCGGTACTGGCCAAGCACCTCAAGCGCATCTACACCGAGCCGGTGTACGGACTCGGCGTGCTCCCCGGTAGCGACGAGGGGGGCATCTACACGCTCAACGCGGCGCGCTCGTTCCAGACGTTCGTCCGTGAGGTGGACAACCTCATGGTGTTCGACAACGACGCGTGGCGGAAGACGGGCGAGTCCGTGCAGGGCGGCTACGAGGAGATCAACGAGGAGATCGTCCGGCGGTTCGGCATCCTGTTCGGCGCCGGCGAGATCCAGCAGGGGCAGGAGGTCGCCGAGTCCGTCGTCGACTCCTCCGAGATCATCAACACCCTCTCCGGCGGCGGCGTCTCCACCGTCGGCTTCGCGGAGGAGGAAGTCGAGGAACAGAGCTCCAGCGGGCTTCTCTCGCGGCTTCGCGGCGGGGAGGGGGACGAGGAACTCGACACGGCGCACACCACCAACCGAATCACCAGCCTCGTGCGCAAGGCCGCGCTCGGCCGGCTCACCCTCCCGTGTGAGATCGAGGGCGCCGAGCGGGCGCTGCTCGTGATGGCTGGCCCGCCGCAGTACCTCAACCGGAAGGGGATCGAGCGCGGCCGGAAGTGGCTCGAGGAGCAGACCGGCTCGATGGAGGTCCGCGGCGGGGACTACCCCTACCGCGGCGCGGGCTTCGTCGCGGCGGTCATCCTGCTCGCGGGCGTGACCAACGTCCCGCGCATCAAGGAGCTCCAGCAGGTCGCCATCGAGGCCCAGGACAACCTCGAGGAGATCCGCGAGGAGAGCGACGACAACCTCGAGACCCTCGTCAACGACGACGAGGACGAACTCGAGTCGCTGTTCTAAGGCCCGGGTTCCCCGCCCGTGGACGTTTTCCTCCCGTTTTCGACCGACCGCCCCAAGAGCCGGCTGGCCGACACGCTGACGCCGACCGAGCGTGAGTCGTTCGCCCACGCGATGCTGGCGGACGTGCTCGACGCGGTGGCGGCCGCGGGCGGCGATCCCCACCTCCTCGCCACGGCGCCGCTCGACCGCGACCGCGTACCCTCACCGGCTGGCGCCGACGTATCGGTCACGGTCGACGACCGCGCACTCACGCCGGCGGTGAACGCGGTGCTGCCGGACGCTCCCGGCGACGGTCCGGTCGCGGTCGTCGTCAGCGACCTCGCGCTGGCGACGCCCGACGCGGTCGAACGCCTGTTCGACGCGGCGCCCGACGGCGGCGTGGCGATGGCGCCCGGTCGCGGCGGCGGGACGAACGCGCTCGTCGTCGCCGACCCCGCCTTTCGGGTCGACTACCACGGCGCCTCCTGTCGCGACCACCGGCGGATCGCCGGCGAGGCCGGCGCGGACCTGCGGGAGGTCGACTCCCGTCGGCTCGCGACGGACGTCGACGAGCGCACGGACCTGGCCGAGGTGCTGCTCCACGGGGAAGGCGCCGCCCGCGACTGGCTCGTCGACGCGGGGTTCGAACTCAGGATCGACGGCGGCCGCGTCGGCGTGGATCGCGCCGACGACCGGTAGCCGACCGACCTCGGTCCGCTCGCCCGCGCGTGCCGGGACTGATACGCTTTTGAGGGTCGCCCGACGAGGTGGGGGCGTGTTCGAGGGCGTCGACGCGTACGACATCGATATCTCGGTCGACGGGGAGGCCGTCGAGCGGTTGCTGGCGGTCGGCCCCGGCGACGTCGAGGCCGCCGACGCGCTCACCTTCTCGCGGAACGTCTTCATCCCGCTGACGACGGCCTGCCGGTACACCTGCACGTACTGCACCTACTACGACGTCCCCGGCGAGGCGAGCCTGATGAGCCCGGAGGAGGTCCGCGAGCAGTGCCGGATCGGCGCCGACGCCGGCTGCACGGAGGCGCTTTTCACCTTCGGCGACGACCCCGACGACCGCTACACCGCGATCCACGACCAGCTGGACGCGTGGGGGTTCGACTCGATCCACGACTACCTCTACCGCGCCTGCGAGATCGCCCTGGAGGAGGGGCTGCTCCCCCACTCGAACCCCGGCGACTGCACCGAGGAGCAGTTCGCCGACCTCCGCGAGGTGAACGCCTCGATGGGCGTGATGCTGGAGACGACCGCGGACGTCGCCGCCCACAGCGGCGGCCGCCGGAAGACGCCGGGCCAACGCCTCAACACGATCCGGGCGGCGGGCCGGCAGGGGATCCCCTTCACGACCGGAATCTTGGTGGGGATCGGCGAGACGCCCCGCGACCGCGCGGAGAGCCTGCTGGCGATCCGCGACCTCCACGAGCGCTACGGGCACGTACAGGAGGTGATCGTGCAGAACGTCGTGCCGAACGAGCGATCGGACTTCGCGAAGCCCGACCTCGACACGATGCGACGG
This sequence comes from Haloparvum alkalitolerans, assembly GCF_050122995.1. Taxonomy (GTDB): domain Archaea; phylum Halobacteriota; class Halobacteria; order Halobacteriales; family Haloferacaceae; genus Haloparvum; species Haloparvum alkalitolerans. The sequence goes on along the minus strand of NZ_JBNLIA010000004.1, from coordinate 242,618 downwards.
ACGGTCGCGATGGCACGGGCGGCGCTCCCGGAGGCGGTGTCGGTGCAGGTGCCGCCGAACCTCTCGCCGGCCGCGGAGCTGGTCGACTGCGGCATCGACGACCTCGGCGGCGTCTCCCCCGTGACGGACGACTACATCAACCCCGAGTACGAGTGGCCGGCGATCCACGAGCTTCGGGACGTGGCCGACGCCGGCGGCGTGCCGCTCCACGAGCGGCTCCCGACCTACGACCGCTACCTCCCGGCGGACCTGCGACGGGACGAGGCCGACACGGCTCCCTCGCCTGCGGCCGCGGGTCGGGACGAGTGGGTCCCCGGATCGGTTCGCGATCGGATCGAGCGCGACGACCCGCACGGCCGCCGACTCCGCGCGGTCGCCGCCCGCGACGCACCGCTCCCGGTCCGTCCGAGACCGACCGACTGATGTCGCTGCCACCAGACTCTTTATAAATGCGTCCTACCCTCTCGGTATGGTGTCACTCCTGCAGCTCGGTGCCGTACTGGACGCCGTCGACCTCGGGTCGATAGCCGTCTCGGCGGCGCTGTTCGTCGCCGGGTTCGTCGTCGTCTACCTGCTCGGCATGGCGCTGTTCGTGCCGGCGGTTCGGCGGCTGCTCGGTTCGAAGGGCTTCGACGAGGCGGTTCGCAGCCTCGCGACGAGCGTCGCGCGGGCGGTCGTCTGGGTGGGCGCGGTCGCGATCGCGTTCACCGTCGCCGGCTTCGGCGCGTTCCTGTCGGCGTTCGCGGTGTTCGGCGGCGCGATCGCGCTCGCGATCGGCTTCGCCGCGCAGGACCTGCTCGGCAACTTCGTCGCCGGCGTCTTCATCCTGAAGGACAAGCCGTTCGAGGTCGGCGACTGGATCGAGTGGGACGGCAACGCCGGCCGCGTCGAGGACATCGACCTGCGCGTCACCCGCGTCCGCACGTTCGACAACGAGCGGGTCACAGTCCCGAACGGCGACCTCGCTAACGACGCCGTGACGAATCCGGTCGCCTACGAGACGCTGCGCCAGAAGTTCGTCTTCGGCATCGGCTACGAGGACGACATCGACGCCGCGACGGACATCATCATCGAGGAGGCCGAGGCCCACGCCGACATCCTCGACGACCCCGGGCCGTCCGTCCGACTGGTCGAACTCGGCGACTCCGCGGTCGGCCTCCAGTCGCGCTGGTGGATCGAGGACCCGGATCGCGGCGACTTCGTCCAGGTGCGTTCCGAGTACGTGCAGCGTGTCAAGGAGCGGTTCGACGCCGCGGGCATCGACATGCCGTACGTGCACCGCGAACTCACCGGCAGCGTCGAGGTCCTCGAGCGCGCCGCGGAGTGACGAGCGGCGGCTTCCGCCCCACTTCGAGCGGAGCGGAAGTTCCAAGCTCGACAATCGGGTAGTACCACCTGATGAACCCTACGGACTGGCGAACGTACCTGGTGACGCAACGCTCCCTCTCGTCGGGTCGAACGACGGAGGCGGTCGTGGAGGCGGCGCTGGACGGCGGCGTCGACGTCGTCCAACTGCGCGAGAAGGACGCGGACGCGCGAACGCGCTACCGGCTGGGCCGACGGCTCCGCGAACTGACCGCCGCGGCCGAGGCCGACCTGATCGTCAACGACCGCGTCGACCTCGCCGCGGCGCTCGACGCGGACGGCGTCCACCTCGGCCAGTCGGACCTGCCGGTCGAGGTCGCACGGGAGCGACTCGGCGACGACGCCGTCGTCGGCTGTTCGACCTCGACGGTCGAAGAAGCCGAGGCCGCGGTCGCCGCGGGCGCGGACTACCTCGGCGTCGGCGCGGTCTACGGCACGTCGTCGAAGGACGTCGCGGACGCGAAGGACGGCGTCGGTCCCGAGAGAGTCGGCGAGATCGCGCGCGCGGTCGACGTCCCCGTGGTCGGTATCGGCGGCATCGACGCCTCGAACGCGGCGCCGGTCGTCGAGGCCGGCGCGAGTTCTGTGGCCGTCATCACCGCGATCACGGGCGCAGACGATCCCGCGGCCGCCGCTCGCGACCTGCGTGAGGCCGTCACAGCTGCTCACGGGGGGCGTGGCGATGACTGATCCGACCGACGGACCGGTCGCCGCGACGCTGGCGGCGGTCGCGGACGAGGGGCCGCTCGTCCAGCACCTCACCAACGAGGTGACGATGAGTGAGACGGCCAACGTCACGCTCCACTGGAACGCGCTGCCGGTGATGGCTGACGCGCCGAGCGAGGCGGCGGAGATGGCCACCGGCGCGGACGCGGTGCTCCTCAACACCGGTCGCGCGACGGCCGACGAGGTGGACGCGATGGTCGAGGCCGGAGCAGCCGCTAACGACGCCGGGACGCCGGTCGTTCTCGATCCGGTCGGCTACGGCGCGACGAGCCATCGAGTCTCGTCGGTCGGACGCATCCTCGACGCGATCGCCGTCGACGCGATCAAGGGAAACGCGGGCGAGATCGGCGGATTGGCGGCCGAGCTGGTCGGAACCGACGCGACGGCGGAGATGCGGGGCGTCGAGTCGGTCGGGACGGAGACCGACCTCGCCGACGCGGCGCGAGCGCTGGCGACGGAGACGGGAGCCGTCGTCCTCGCCTCCGGTGCGGTCGACGTGGTCGCGGACGCGACGGCGGCGTACGCCGTCCGGGCCGGCCACGAGCGGATGGGGACGTTCGTCGGCTCGGGCTGCATGCTCGGGAGCACGGTCGCCGCTTTCGCCGCGGTCGCGCCGCCGCTGCGGGCGGCCGTTCACGCGAGTGCGGTCTACGGATTGGCGGGCGAGCGCGCGGCCGCCGAGGCGAGCGACGGACCGGCGACCTACCGCACGGCGTTCATGGACACCGTCGCCGCGGTCGCGGATGATCGTCCCGCGGTCGATCTCGACGAGCGAATCGAGCGCGCGTGAGGCGAACAGGCGGCGCGTCGACGAACCCGGGCCGGCGCGCCGCGCTCCCGCCGTGACCGACCCGGGCGAGCCCTCAGGTCACGGCGGCGGCTGGTTCGTTCCGGTACAAAAGGGTCCGTGCGAAGGGTCCGTGCGAAACCCGTCCGCTACCGGGTTGCCGCCTTCCACTCGCGGAGCCCGACCCGCTCGCAGTCGAGTTCCTCGGCGGGCGCCTCGGTCGCCGCCCAGACGAACAGCGGAGCCACGCTCTCGGGGTCGCGCGCGTTCCCCTTGCCGGTGAGGTCCGTGGCGACGACGCCGGGATCGACGACGCCGACGGTCGCGTCGAGGTCGGCGGCGAAGCCGCGGGCGATCCCCTCCGCCGCGGCCTTCGAGACCGCGTAGGGACCCATCCCGCTCCGGCTCTCGGCGGCGACGGCGCCGGACGGAACGATGATTCGGGCGTCGTCCGCGAGGTGTGGGACCGCCTCGACGACCGTGGCGAAGACGCCGCGGGCGTTCGTCCGCATCGCGTCATCGAAGTCGGCGTATGAGGTCTCCTGGAGCGGGACATCGCCCGGCGCGCCGTGGATGACCGCCGCGTTGGCGAGCACCACGTCGAGGGGGCTGCCCTCGCGGACGGCGCCTTCCAAGAATCGCTCCACGTCGAACTCGTCCCGAACGTCCGCGCGCATCCCCCACGCGCGGCCGTCGGGATCCGCGTCGGCGTCCGCGTCGGCGTCTGCGTCCGCGGCGTTCAGGTCGTCGACCGTCGCGTCGACCGCATCGGCGTCGCGCCCGCAGACGGCGACGAACGCCCCGGCCTCGACGAACGCCGCGGCGACGGCCCGTCCGATCCCGCTCGTGGCTCCGGTAATGACGACCGTCGTGTCCATGCCCGCCGTTGGCCCGTCCGGACCTTAGTGATGCCGTCGCCTCCCGGGGTCGCCCGTCGAGCCGCGGCCGAGGTTTATACCTGCGACGGTCGAAGGAGCGGTATGGACGTGGCCCCCGACATCGACTCCCTCGCGGGCGAATCCGTCGCGGTGATCGGCGGCGGGTTCGGCGGGCTCTCGACCGCCTGTTACCTCGCGGACGCCGGCGCCGACGTGACGCTGTTGGAGAAGAACGAACAGCTCGGCGGGCGCGCGAGCCGGCTGGAAGCCGAGGGGTTCCGCTTCGACATGGGCCCCTCGTGGTACCTGATGCCTGACGTGTTCGAGCGCTTCTTCGGCCACTTCGACCGGGCGCCGTCGGACTACTACACGCTCTCGCGGCTGGACCCGCACTACCGCGTCTTCTGGAAGGACGGGGACAGCGTCGACGTCCTGCCCGACCTGGAGGCGAACAAGGAGCTGTTCGAGTCCTACGAGCCGGGCGCCGCCGAGGCGCTGGAGCGTTACCTCGAGAAGTCCGAGCGCAACTACGAGGTGGGGATGGAGCACTTCGTCTACGAGGACCGGCCGAACCTCCGCGACTACGTCGACCTCGACGTGTTGCGCCACTCGTGGGGGCTCTCGCTGCTCGGGACGATGCAGGGGCACGTCGAGAACTACTTCGAGCACCCGAAGCTCCAGCAGCTGATGCAGTACACGCTGGTGTTCCTCGGCGGTTCGCCCACCAACACGCCCGCGCTCTACAACCTGATGAGCCACGTCGACTTCAACATGGGCGTCTACTACCCCGACGGCGGGCTGGGCGCAGTCGTGGACGGCGTGGTCGACCTCGGGGCGGAACTCGGCGTCGAGTACGTCACCGACGCGGAGGTGACCGCCATCGAGGGTCGGCGCGGCGGCTTCGCGCTCGACGCCGCGAACGGCGAGCGGCACCTTGCGGACATGGTCGTCTCGGACGCCGACTACGCCCACACGGAACAGGCGCTGTTGCCGCCGGAGAAGCGCCAGTACACCGAGGCGTACTGGGAGTCGCGGACGTACGCCCCGTCGGCGTTCCTGATCTACCTCGGCGTGGAGGGCGACCTGCCCGAACTCGCCCACCACACGCTGGTGCTCCCGACCGAGTGGCAGTCGCACTTCGACACCATCTTCGAGGACCCCGGCTGGCCCGAGGACCCGGCCTACTACCTCTGTGTCCCCTCGGAGACCGACGAGACGGTCGCGCCCGAGGGACACAGCAACCTGTTCGCCCTGGTCCCCATCGCGCCCGGCCTCGACGACACGCCGGAGATGCGCGAGCGGTTCCGCGACCTGGTGCTCGACGACATCGCCGAGAACGCGGGGACGGACCTCCGCGACCGCATCGTCTTCGAGGAGACCTTCTGCGTCAGCGACTTCGCGGACCGGTACAACAGCTATCAGGGCTCCGCGCTCGGGCTGGCCCACACCCTGCGCCAGACCGCGCTGTTGCGGCCGCCGCACCACTCCGAGGCGGTGGACGGGCTCTACTTCACCGGCTCGACCACGACCCCCGGAATCGGCGTGCCGATGTGTCTGATAAGCGGCCAGCTCACGGCCGAGCGCGTGAGCGAGACGCACTGATCCGATGAGCGACGCATCGGGGGGCGACGCCGACGCGGACGCCGGCGGATCGGGGTGCGGCCGCTCCGACGCCGACCGGTCGCCCGGCGAGAGCCTCCGCTACCTGCTGACGCTCTCCCGCCCGCGGTTCTGGCTCTACCTCGCCGGTCCGGTGGCGGTGGGGGTCGTCTACGCGGCCGAGACGCCGGCGGACCTGCTGGCGCCCGCCGCGGTCGGAATGTTCGCCTACTTCCTGCTTCCCGCGAACGTCCTGCTGTACGGCGTCAACGACGCCTACGACGCCGAGATCGACGCCCGGAATCCCAAGAAGGCGAACGGCGACGCGGCGGGCGCGAACGCCGACTCGACGGCTCCGGGCGAGGCGGCGAAGGAGGCGCGCTGGCGCGGGGACCCGCTCGCGGCCGCCGCGGTCGCCGCTTCGGGGCTGCTCGGGCTGGCGACGTTCGCGCTCGCGCCGCCGCTCGCGTGGCCCTACCTCGCCGGCTTCTTCCTGCTCGGCGTGGAGTACAGCGCGCCGCCGCTCCGGTTCAAGACCACGCCGCTTCTGGACTCGGTCTCGAACGGCCTCTACATCCTGCCAGGCGCGGCCGCCTACGCGACGGTCGCCGGCGCCCACCCGCCCGCGCTCGCGCTCGTGGGGGCGTGGCTGTGGACGATGGCGATGCACACCTTCTCCGCGGTCCCCGACATCGAACCGGACCGCGCGGCGGGAGTCACCACGACCGCGACGGCGCTCGGCGAGGCACGCACCTACGCCTACTGTCTGGTCTGCTGGACCGGCGCGGCGGCCGCGTTCGCGGCGCTCGACATCCGGTTCCTGTTCGCGTTCGGCGTCTACCCCCTCTTCCTGTCGTGGGTGGCCACGAGCGACGTGGCCGTCGAGCGCGCCTACTGGTGGTTCCCCCTGGTGAACGGCGTCGTCGGCGCGGGGATCACGATGGGCGGCCTGTGGCTGCTCGTTCCGGCGACGGAGGTGATCGCGTGAGCGGTGACGGGGCCGGGTCCGCGAGCGCGCAGGCCCCGGACGCCGACGCGGACGCGTCGAGCGCCTCGTCCGCGGACCGCCTCCGCGCCGCCGTCCCCGACTCACGTGCCGCATTCCAGGCCCGCTTCGACCGCCTCGTCCGCGAGAACCGGTTCACCATCGCGGTGCTGTTCCCGGCGGTGGGGGCGGTGACGCTCGTCGCCAGCGCGGCGGGGTGGCTCCCGGACCCGCTCGCGTTCAACCCGTGGTTCGTCCTGTTCGGCGTGCTGGTGATGCGCTCGCCGCTCGTGGCGGGCGTGCTCCCGCTCGTGGACCGCCGGGCCGCCGGGTGGATCGGCCTCCTGACCGCCTACACCTACGCCATCGAGACGGTCGGCGTCCGGACGGGGTGGCCCTACGGCGGCTTCTCGTACGGCGTCGACCTCGGACCGATGCTCGGCGGCGTCCCGCTGGCGCTGCCGGTGTTCTTCCTCCCGCTCGTGGCGAACGCCTACCTGCTGTGTCTGCTCCTGCTCGGCGGCCGCGCCGCGCGGGCGCTCCCGCGGCTGCTCGTGGTCATCGGCGCCGTCGTGACGATGGACGTGGTGTTAGACCCCGGCGCGGTCGCGCTCGGGTTCTGGCGCTACGACGCGGCGGGCGCCTTCTACGGCGTCCCGCTCTCGAACTACCTCGGCTGGGTGCTCTCCGCGACCGTCGCCGTGGGCGCGCTCGACCGCGCGTTCGACCGCGAGGCGCTGACGGAGCGCCTCCGCGACTGCGAGTTCATGCTCGACGACATGGTGAGCTTCGTGATCCTCTGGGGTGGGATCAACCTCTGGTTCGGGAACTACCTGCCGGCGCTGGTCGCGGCCGGGTTCGGCCTCGCGCTCGTCCGCGCGGACCGGTTCGACGCCGCGGTGCTGGACCCGCGCGGTCGGTGAGGGCGTCGGAAAAGGCGGCCGGGGGCGGTCGGTCAGTCCTCGCCGAGTCCCGCGACGACGGCGACTCCGCCGCCGACCGCACCGAGCGCGAGGGGGTAGACGACGCCCGCCAGTAGCACGGCGGTCACCGCGTCCGGCGCGATGGATCCGTCGTACGAGAAGAGGAACGCGCCGACGACGGCGAGCGGGAGGTAGCCGACGACCGCCGCGGCGCCGGCGAGCGCGCCGTCGGCCGGTTCGTCGGCGCCGTCGAGGGCCACGACCGCGAGGCCGGCCCCGACGAGCAGGACGACCGGCACGAGGTACAGCAGCGCCAGCGAGCCGCCCTCCGCGGCGGCGATGAAGTTCTCCGAGCGGGGACCGCCCAGGCCGCCCTCGAAGCGCGTGCGAACGAAGTGCGCGTTGTAGAACAGCCAGCCGACGGCCTTCCACACCGGGATCGGATCGCTTCCGAACAGGTCCGCGAGGAAGTTGACCCCCTGCAGGCGCTCCTCGACAGAGCCCGACTGCCAGACGTAGGTGACCAGGTAGCCCAGCAGGTAGGCTGCGGCGCCGGCGGCGGCACCGGCGGCGAGCGGAACGCGGTCGGAAAGCGATCTTTCAGTCATACTTGCCGGGTTCGGGCGCCGCGACTAATGGCTGACGGCCGAGCCCGGGCCCTCCCGGCTCGCTCACAGGATGTCGGTGCCGCCGTCGGTCGCCTCGCGCCACTCCGACCGCGAGATCGTGTAGCGGACCTCGTCGAACACGCCGCCGTCCACGTCGACGAGCGTGTTGCGGAGCCGGCCCTCGCGACGGCCGCCGAACCGGTCGACGTACTTCCCGATGGCGCGTTCGGACTGTTCGTTGTCCGGATGGTGGGAGACCGCGACGACCTCCAGGTCGAGGCGGTCGAACGCGAGTTCGCAGAGCGCGGCCGCGCGCTCGCCGGAGTAGCCGCGGCCCCAGAACCGCTTGCGGAGCCAGAGGCCGAGGACGGCGGTCTGCCGGTCCCACTTCAGGGCGATGCCGGTCGTGCCCGCGATCTCGCCGGCGCCGTCCTCGCCCTCACGCGGCCGGAGCACGTAGCCGGCCGCCTCGCGATCGTCCCACTTCGAGCGGCCGCGGTCGAGGAACTCCGCGGTCTCCTTGGGCGTCTCGTGGGGGCTCCACGAGACGTACTCGGTCACCTCCTCGATGCCGGGGTCGCTCGAACAGATCTCGTACAGCTCGTGAACGTCGACGCGCTCGGACCACCGCGGCTCGAACCGGAGGCGCTCCGTCTCGAACGTCTCGGGGAACATGCGCCGAGGGTGACGCTCCGGAACATAAAGACTACTCCGGGAGTGAGAAGGACCCGCACGGTTTCGTCCGCCGCGACGCCGTCGCTCGAGGGGTGCGAGGCCGGTAGACGAGAACCGCGACGCCGACCGACTACGACCGCGACGCCAGGTACCGGCCCCACTCCTGGCGGATGGCCTCCCGCTTGACCAGCAGGAAGCCGCCGAAGATGAGGACGAAGCCGACGACGGTCGGCACCGCGATCACCTCGTCGAGGAAGAGCCAGCCGGAGAGGGCCGCGAACACCGGGGCGACGTAGGAGACGAGGTTGATCTCGATGGGGCCGAGGCGGTCGAGCAGGTCGAAGTAGATCAGGAAGCCGGCCGCGCTGGCGGCGACGGAGAGGTACGCGAGCGACGCGACCGCCTCCCACGTCCAGGCGATGTCGGAGACGGACTCGCCGAGGCCGAACGCGAGCAGGTGCATCAGGGCCGCGCCCAGGAGCATCGACCACGCCTCCATCGTCTCGATGGGGAGGTCCGCGTCGACCGCCCGCGTCAGCACCGATCCGAGCGCGAAGGCGGCGGCCGCGAGGAACACCAGCAGCTTCGCGCCGGTCCCCTGGCCGAGCAGGTTCCCGGGGTTCGGCTGCGAGAGGACGACGACGCCCGCCAGTCCGATGAGGAGGCCGACCGTGCCGATCAGGGTGAGGCGCTCGCTCGGGAGGAACGCCCGCGCGAAGACGGTCGTGAGGACCGGCGAGAGGCTCACGAGGACGGCCGCGACGGCGCTCGTCACGTTGGGGTCGGTCTCGCCGATGAACAGGAAGGCGTGGTAGGCGGCGATGAGCAGCGTCGCGCCGAGCGCGACGAGCGTCCACTCGCCCCGAGTTCGGGGGATCGGGTCGTCGACGACGACCGCGGCGTACGCGAGCATGATCACGCCGGCCACGTCGTAGCGGATCGCCGCGAACAGCACCGGCGGGAAGAACTCCAGCCCCGCCTTGATCGCCATGAACGCCGATCCCCACACCGCCGCGAGGACCAGGAACAGCGCGAGGTTTCGGTGTCGGCTCACAGTGTCCGTCCACGCCCGGGCGTCCTTACGGTTTCGAAGCGCGACGGCGTTGCCGCGGGCGGGGGACGGGATCGCTTCCGGGCGGTCGGCGGGTCAGGCGGCGCCGCCCTCCGACCTCACTCCAGCCGCCGGTCCCGGAACGCCCGGATCACGTCCTGTCTGGCGACGATCCCGACGATCCGCCCGTCCTCGTCGACCACCGGCAGGCGGTTGATGTTCGGGTCGTCGCCGGAGAGCAGGTCGAGGATCTCGCCGACGTCGGCGTCGGGTTCGACCGTGATCACCTCGGTCGTCATCACCTCCGAGATCTCGCGGCCCGTGTCCCGCACGAAGTCGAGCCCGACGTCGAGGTCCTCCCACGGCGGATCGACTTGATAGGTGAGCGTGTCGACGAACGGCGGCAGACCCACGGGGATCCAGAGGGTCTTGTCCTCGGGTTCGAACAGGTCCACGAGGTCGGACTCCGTGACGACGCCGAGGACGTATCGGTCCTCGTCGACGACCGGAAACCCGGAGAACTCGACGCGGGCGAACCGCTTGAGCACGTCGGCCACGTCGTCGTCGGGGGCCACCATCTGCACGTCGGTCGTCATCAGGTCGCGCGCTTGCATGCGCAGAAAATCGCCCGCCCGGGACGTAAGTCGTTCGGCGGCGTTCGTTCCGCTTTCCGGTTCGCCGCCGATCTACTCGCGCCGCAGCGCCGGGTTCGTGACCGCGCCGCGGGCCGCGGAGCCGAAGTCGCGACCGTACTTCGCCAGCACGCCGCCGTCGTAGACCGGCTCCGGCGGCTCCCACTCCGCGCGGCGGGCCGCCAGCTCGTCGTCGTCGACGGCCACGGTCAGGTCGCGGTTCGGGATGTCGACGGTCACCTCGTCGCCGTCCTCGAGCAGCGCGATCGGGCCGCCGTCCGCCGCCTCGGGCGCGACGTGGCCGATCATCGGGCCGCGCGTGCCGCCGGAGAAGCGCCCGTCGGTCAACAGCGCCACGTCGTCCTCGTGGCCGGCGCCGACGACCGCGGCCGTGACGCCGAGCATCTCGCGCATCCCCGGGCCGCCGGTCGGCCCCTCGTTGCGGATGACGATCACGTCGCCCGAGGAGATCTCGCCGGTCTGGACGTACTCCATCGCGTCCTCCTCGTTCTCGAAGACGCGCGCGGGTCCCTCGTGGTAGAACTCGTCCTGTCCGGTCGCCTTCAACACGGCGCCGTCGGGGGCGAGGTTCCCCTTCAGGATCTTGATGGCGCCCTCGGGCTGTTTGGGCTCCTCGACCGTGTAGAGGAACTCGGCGTCGATCTCGTCGTCGTCGGGCAGGTCGAGGCGGTCGAGCTCCTCCTCGATGGTCCGTCCCGTCACGGTGAGCTGGTCGCCGTGGATCAGGTCCGCCTCCAGCAGGCGCCGGAGGACGATCGGGACGCCGCCGACCTCGTGGAGGTCGTTCATCACGTGAGCGCCGCCGGGCTGGAGGTCCGCGATCTTCGGCGTGCGGCGGGAGATCTCGTCGAAGTCCTCGATGGTCAGGTCGACGCCCGCCTCGCCCGCGAGCGCGAGCAGGTGCAGCACCGCGTTCGTGGAGCCGCCGACCGCGGTCTGGAGCGCGATAGCGTTCTCGAACGACTTCCGGGTGAGGATGTCGGAGGGGCGGCGGTCCTCCTCGACGCACTCCAACACGAGGTCGCCCGCGCGCTCGGCCACCTCGTAGCGCTCGGGGTCCTCGGCGGGCGCGGACGCGGAGCCGAGCGGCGCCAGCCCGAGCGCCTCGGAGATGGAGGCCATCGTGTTGGCGGTGAACATCCCGCCGCACGAGCCCGCGCCGGGGCAGGCCTGCCGCTCCAACTCGTCCAGCTCGTCGGCGTCCATCTCGCCCTGCGCGTACGTGCCGACGCCCTCGAACACCTGCACGATGGTCACGTCGCGGCCGTCGTGCTGACCGGGCATGATGGAGCCGCCGTAGAGGAAGACGGAGGGGAGGTCGGTCCGGATGGCGGCCATCAGCATGCCGGGCAGGTTCTTGTCACAGCCCGCGACCGTCACCAGCGCGTCCATGCGCTCGCCGAAGGAGACGAGTTCGACGGAGTCGGCGATGACCTCCCGCGAGATGAGGGAGGCCTTCATCCCCTCGGTCCCCATCGAGATGGCGTCCGAGATGGTGATGGTGCCGAACTCGATGGGCATCCCGCCCGCGGCGTCGACGCCGTCGAGCGCGGCGTCGGCCACGTCGTCGAGGTGCACGTTACAGGGCGTGATGTCGGCCGCGGGGTTGGCGATGCCGACCATCGGCGAGGAGAGGTCGGCGTCGTCGAACCCCATCGCGCGGAACATCGCGCGGTGCGGCGCCTTGTCCGCCCCTTCGGTCACGTCGCGGCTCCGGAGGGATTCGTCCTTCTCGCCGGCGAACCGGTCCTCGTCGCGGTCGTCCGGGTCGTTCCCGTCGCCCCGCGGCTGCTGCTGGCTCATACGGGAACCTCGCGCTCGGTCCGGTTAAATCGTCGCAAGGAAACAAGGGTTGCAAGCGTCGGGGAAGCGCCCCCGATCGACTCACGCGAACGCTTCGAGAACTCCCGCCCCGTCGGTGCTCGTCGCCACGTCGGGCAGCGTCGCGCGCTCCGGGTGCGGCATCAGCACCGCGACCGTCTCGCGCTCGCCGAGGACGCCGGCGACGTTCCCCGTGGAACCGTTGGGGTTCGCGGCGTCGGTCGCGTTCCCGTCCGCGTCGCAGTACCGGAACAGGACGCGGTCGTCGGCGACGAGGTCGTCGTAGGCGTCGTCGCCGATCTCGAAGCGCCCCTCGCCGTGGGCGATGGGGACCTCGATCACGTCGCCCTCGTCGTAGGCCGCGGTCCACGGCGTGTCCGCGCGCTCGACGCGGAGGTGGACCGGCTCGCACTGGAAGCGCGCGGAGGCGTTGGTGGTGAACGCGCCCGGCGTCAGTCCGGCCTCGGAGCCGATCTGTGCGCCGTTGCAGACCCCGAGCACGGGGACGCCCTCGGCGGCCGCCTCGCGGACTTCCTCCATGATCGGCGCCCGCGCGGCCATCGCGCCGGCGCGGAGGTAGTCGCCGTAGGAGAAGCCGCCCGGGAGGACGATCCCCTCGGTGTCGTCCGGCAGGCCGTCCTCGTGCCAGACGCGCTCCGCGTCGACGCCGAGGTGGTCCAGCGCGCGGACGGCGTCGCGGTCGCAGTTGGAGCCGCCGAACTGGACGACCGAAACCGTCACGCTGAACACCCCGCGTGGGCGGCGTCAGTGACGGTTTCGATCGTCGCGACGACCGAGACCGTCATCGTTCCTCGACCGCGACCTCGTAGTCGTGGATGGTCGGGTTCGCCAGGAGGCGCTCGGCCATCTCGTCGGCGCGCGCGGCCGCGGCGTCCGCGTCGTCGGCCGACAGGTCGATCTCGAAGCGGTCGGCCGACCGGAGCCCCGACAGCTCGAAGCCGAGCCGCTCCAGCGCGTCCTTCGTCGTCTCGGCCTCCGGGTCGAGGACGCCCCGCTTCAGCCGGACGGTGACGGTCGCGGTGTAGTCGGTCATCAGGATGTAGTGCGGGGTCGTGTGCAAAAACCGTTTTGGAAACGCGCCGATATGCACGTACCTGTGTATCTGCGTCGGAGCGCGGGCGGTCGAGGTCCGGAGCACTCGGCCGATGGGATGCCGTGGCAGACCTGGCGCGGAGCGAAAGGGGCTAAACCGTCCGGTGCCTCGGTAGGTCCATGGTTCCGCTCGAACCGACGGAGGTGGTCGCATGACGCGCGAACTGACCGAGATCACCGTGGTCGGAGGAGACAAGACGGGACTCATCGCGCGGGTCACCACCCTCCTGTTCGAGCGGTCGATCAACATCGAGGACCTCGACCAGGCGGTCCGGGACGGGCTGTTCCGGATGACGATGCGGGTCGACGCCTCGGACCTGGACACCTCCCGCGAGGAGCTCCGGCGCGCGCTGGCGGACCTGGGCCGCGAGCTGGACGTGGACATTCAGGTGCGGTTCCCGAACGACCGCGAGTCCCGGCGGATTGCGCTGCTCGTCACGAAGGAGAGCCACGCGCCCGAGACGCTGCTGGAGGCCGAGCGAAACGGCGACCTCGCGGAGGACGGGGAGGCGGAGATCCCGGTCGTCATCGGCAACCGCGGCGACCTCCGCGGCCTCGCGGAGCGGTACGACAAGCCCTTCTACGACGTGGGCGACGGCAACGGCTCGCCGGACGAGGACCGCATCCTCGACCTGCTGGCCGAGTACGACGTCGATCTGGTGGTGTTGGCGCGCTACATGCGCATCCTCGGGCCGAACGTCGTCTTCCGGTACGAGGGGCGGATCCTCAACATCCACCCCTCGCTGCTGCCGGCGTTCCCCGGCGCGCAGGCGTACCGACAGGCGAAGGAGGCCGGCGTCCGCGTCGCGGGCGTCACCGCCCACTACGTGACGACCGACCTCGATCAGGGGCCGGTCGTCACGCAGCGCGCGTTCGACGTGCCCGACGGCGCGAGCGTCGACGACATCAAGGCCCGCGGGCAGCCGCTCGAGGCCGAGGCGCTGCTGGAGGCGGTCCGGCTCCACCTCGCGGACGCCGTCTCGGTCCACAAGGGCCGCGTCCGCCTGCGCGAGGACGCCGACGTGGACGCACAGCTCGGGCTCCCGACCTCGGCTCGCGAGGCGAACCCGGACTCGCCGGTCGACGGCGAACCCGTGCGGTCGCCGCCCGCTCCGTCCGACGACTGAGCCGCACCGCTTTACGACGACGCCTTTTTGCCTGCTTCACGCGACCCCCGACCCGATGAGAACTGGGCCCGGGAATCGCGGCAGGAGCGAAATGGTCGTCCTCCTGCTGTTGGCCCTGCTGGCGGTCGTCGCGCTCGCGGTCTTCCTCTACTACGTCTTCGTCGTACTCTCGGGGCTGCCGAACCCGGTTCCGACTCCGACGACCGGGTGAACGGCCCGGATCGACCGGGGCGGGGAACCAGCAGCCCTTTGCCGGTCGGGGAGGTACGCGGGGTATGGACGCGGAGGAGGGGCCGGCAGGCGTCGCGTTGTTCGTCGACGGCCCGAACGTGTTGCGCGAGGAGTTCGACGTCGACCTCGACGACGTGCGCGAGGCCGCCGAGGCGGAGGGGCAGTTGGTGACGACGCGGCTCTACCTCGACGAGCACGCCACGCCGGGACTCATTCAGGCGGCGGAGGCGCGCGGCTACGAGGTCGTGGTCACGAGCGGCGACGTGGACGTGAAGCTCGCGGTCGACGCCACCCGGTACGCCGCGGAGGAACGAGCGGGCACCATCGCCATCGCCTCCCGCGACACGGACTTCAAACCGGTCGTCGAGACTGCCAACAGCTACGGCATCCGGACGCTCGCCATCGCGCCGGGGACGTTCGGGCGCTCGGACGCGCTCCGCAACGCCGCCACGGAGTCGGTGACGCTCGACGGCGACGCCTGACGGACAGCCTTTTCAGACGGTCACACGAGGACGGGAACGACTCGGGGTCGGACCAACGGACCGGGGCCGGACCACCGGACACCACGATGAGCCTCCACGCCGCGGTCGCGGCCGTCGCCGGCGGGCTCGCCCTGCTGGTCGCCGGGAGCGACCGCACCGTCGCGGCTGCGGGGACGCTCGCGGACCGGATCGGCTTCTCGACGTTCCTCGTCGGCGTCACCGTCGTCGCCGTCGGCACCTCGCTGCCGGAGATCGCCACCGCCGCGTACGCGGCGGCGTACGGCGTCGGTTCACTGGCGGTCGGCCACATCGCCGGCTCCGCGACCGCGCAGATCACGCTCGGGATCGGGCTCGTCGCGGTCGTCGCCTCCTTCGAGGTCGCCCGCGAGAACGTCCGGCGCTACGGCGGCGGAATGCTGGCCGCGATGACGGTCATGCTCGTGGCGGTCGGGTCGGGCGACGTCTCCCGGATCGAAGGCGTCGCCATGGCGGCGCTGTACGTCGGCTTCCTCTCGCGGCGCGTCGACGCCGAGGTGTACGTCGAGCGCGCGCCCGGCACCGAGGAGACCGAGACCGTCGCGCACCCGGTCGCGTGGCTCCTAGTGGGACTGGCGGCGGTCGCGGTCGGCGGCCACCTGCTCGTCACCGGCTCCCGGGAGCTCGCCGCGACGCTGGGTGTCTCCGCGCACGCGCTCGGCCTGCTCACCGGCATGGGGACGACGTTCCCGGAGGTCGCGGTCGCGCTCGCGGCGGTCAGACGCGGCCGCGGCGACATCGCTGGCGGCACGCTCCTCGGGTCGAACATCACCGACCCCCTGTTCTCGCTCGGCGTCGGCGCCGCGGTCGGCGGCATCACGCTCGGCGACCCCCGGACCGCGACGCTCGCGACCGCCTACATGCTCGTCGCCTCCGCGGTCGTCGTCGCGCTGCTGTACCGCCGCGAGTCGCTGACGCGACTGCACGGCGTCGGCTGCATCCTGCTGTACCTGCCGCTCGTGGCGGTGTGAGGAGCCCTCTCGGCGACAGCGGTTGAGAAAAACGGCGGTCAGGCGTCGACCGGGTCCGCGAACGCGTAGACGGTGTTGTGGCCGGTCACCTCGACGTCGAGAACGTCGCCCACCTCGACGCCGCGGTCGGGCGCGTTCTGGACGATGATCTGTCTGTAGGCGGAGTCCCGGCACTTCACGGAGTCTCCGGTGCCTTCCTCGACGACCAGTACCTCGCGTTCGGTGCCGACCATCGACTCGTAGGCCTCGCCGACGACCTCCATCTTGAGCTCCGACATCGCCTTCGAGCGCTCCTTCTTGACGGTGCCGCCGAGGCCCTTCATGTCCGCGGCGTCCGTGCCGGGGCGCTTCGAGAAGCGCGTGACGTTGATCTTCTCGGGGCGGACCTCCCGGAGCAGGTCCATCGACCGCTCGTGGTCCGCGCTCGTCTCTGTGGGGAAGCCGACGATGAAGTCCGTCGAGAGCGTCCACTCGTCGAGGCGGTCGTCGAACGTCTCGACCACCTCGCGGAACTTGTCGACGCGGTGCTGGCGGCGCATCGACTCCAGCACCTCGTCGGAGCCGGACTGGACCGGCGCGTGGACGAAGTCGTAGAGCTTCTCGTTCTCGGCGAAGACGTCCGCGAGCTCCTCGTGGATGCCGTGGATGCCGCCGGGGTTGGCCATCCCGAGGCGGACCCGGAACTCACCGTCGATGTCGCAGATGCGGTCGAGCAGTTCGGGGAGCTTGCGCTCGCCGTCGTCCCAGCCGTAGACGCCGGTGTCCTGTCCGGTGATCCGGATCTCCTTCGCGCCGGCGTGGACGAGCGCGCGGGCCTTCTCGACGTTCTCCTCGACGGAGGGCGAGTCGACGCGCCCGGTCGCGAACTTCGTGATGCAGTACGAGCAGTTGCTCATGCAGCCGCGCGCGATGGGGAGGATGCCGACGACGCCGTCGAGCACCGGCTCGGTGTCGGGCGTGACCGTCGGGCACTCGCCGTTGAGCACGTGGTCGGGGACCTCGTCCCAGTGGAGCACCTCGGCGTCGATGCCGGCTTCGCGGAACTGCTCGCCCTGCGCGAGCGCCATGCAGCCGGTGACGACCAGATCCGCGGTCTCCTCCTGGAGCTCCTCGGCGCGCCGGAGCATGTTCCGCTCCGTCTTCTCGACGACCGTGCAGGTGTTCAGAATGGCGACGTCGGCATCGGCCGGTCCCTCGGCGGGGTGGTGGCCGCCGTCCCGCAGTGCGCGCTCGATCTCGCGGCTCTCACCCCGGTTAGAGGTGCAGCCGTACGTCTCGATGTGGTACGTCGCCATCGCTTACCCGATGTAGCGCGCCCGCGGGCAAAAGGACGACGGATTCCGGCTGGCTCTCGACCGCTCCCGGGCGCGAATGCGGGACCGAGCCACGCTACCGGTCCGCAACCGCGCCAGCCGTTGTCGCGGCGCTCCGCGGCCGGACGAGTTTTCCGTGGGGGGTCGAACCGATACACATGGGCTTTGGCAGCTACGATGAATCCGAGCAGGAAACGGGGAACCAAACCGACGAGGACGACGATTCCGAGGCCGTCAGCGTCCACGAGCACGACCACGAGGGCGAGGTCTCCTTCGAGAGCGAGGCATCCACCGACGACCTGGTCGGTCGCCTCTCGGAGATGCGCGACGAGGACGAGGAGTAGGAACTCGACGGTCGCTCGGTGTACGCCGCCGTTTCCGACCGTAACGCTGCGTTTTGACCTTCTGGACCAGCAACAGCCCGATACTGAGTGATGCAGACCGATTCCGAAATCTCGCTTTTCTGAAACTCGTGGCGGTGCGGTGCTGTTGCGGTGTGGTCGTGAGCGGTTGCGGTGCCGTGCTGTCGGCGCGCGCCGCGGCGACCTTGTGTCGCCGCGACCGCGCGAGGGAGGCGGCGGCGCGGCCGCCTGCCGTGCGGTTTCGCGGCCGCGCCGCCGCCGAGGTTGGGGAGGTGCGAGGCCTGCGGTGCGGTTGCGGTAGGTGGGACTGAAAGGGGCAGTCGGCTCGATCCGGCCCCGACGACGTAAGCACTCGCGCCGGGCGGTGCTGAGAGGCGCGAGCGCGCAGCGAGGCGCGGCCGGTCGAGCCGACTGGGGCTTTCTGGACGTTGCTGTCCTGATCAGCAGGATCGACCACAGACACAGAAACAACGAATTCTGACAGGAAAAAGACAAAACCACGCCGCTCCACTCAGTATCGCCCTCGAACACGACCTTGGTTGGGAGTCCGAAGCTCCGAGTTTTAAGTGAACGCACGGAAACCGACCAACCATGTTCGAGATCGCACCGGTTGACGCCGGGCTGATCGTCGCCGGTCTGTTGCTGGCGTTCGTCGGCGCGGCGGTGTCGGTCTACGCCGTGACGCTGACCGGACTGCTCGTGGGGGCGGGCGCGGGGTACGCGCTGGCGCCGACGCTGACGGGGTTCCTCGCTGTCGAGGGCGCGGTGCTCTCGGCGGTCGCGGTGCTGGGCGGCGCGGCGGTCGGCGCGTTCCTCGCGTACTCCGGACTGTCGTTCGCGGTGCTGGGGATCGGCGCGGTCGTCGGCGGGTTCCTCGGCCGGTTCGTGGCGGGGCCGCTGTACGCCGGCGGGGCGGGCGGGCTGGAGGGGACGCTCCTGCTCGCGGGCGCCACGCTCGCGGGGGTCGCGGTCGGCGCCGTGTTCGGCTTCGTCCTCACGCGCTCGACGCTCGTGTTCTCCACCGCGTTCATCGGTGCCGCGTTCGCCACTCGGTCGCTGACGGTCGCGTCGTTCGAGGCGGCCGGGAGCGAACTCGCGCTCGAACCCCTGCTGTTCGACCCGGTCGCGCCCGCCTTCCTCGGGGTGTTCGCCCTCGGCGTGCTCTCGCAGTTCGGGCTGTTCAAGCTCGGCTACGTGACGAAACTCGTCGCGCTGGTGCCCGGCGCGCGCCGCTGGACCGCGAGCGACGACGACAACTGACCGGGGTGGTCCCCGCGCCGGCACACGGCGGCGGTGCGCGCGGGCTCAGTCGTACTCGTAGAAGCCGCGGCCCGTCTTCTTGCCGAGGTCGCCCGCGTCGACCTTCCGCTTGACCAGGTAGGCGGGCTTGTAGCGGTCGCCGAGCTCCTCGTGGAGCGTCTCGCTGGCGTCCAGCACGACGTCGAGCCCGATGTGGTCGGCGAGTTCGAGCGGGCCCATCGGGACGTTCGTGCCGAGTTTCATCCCCGTGTCGATGTCCTCCTTCGTGGCGACGCCCTCGTCGTACGCGCGGACGCCCTCGTTGATCCACGGCATCAGGATGCGGTTGGTGACGAACCCCGGCTTGTCGTCGGACTCCCACGTCTCCTTGCCGAGCGCCTCCGCGAACGCGTGCGCGAACGCGACCGCCTCCTCGGCCGTGCGCTCGCCGGTGACCACCTCGACGCCGGTCATGATCGGGACCGGGTTCATGAAGTGGAGGCCGACGACGCGCTCGGGGCGCTCCGTCGCGCTCGCGATGGTCGTGATAGAGAGCGTGGAGGTGTTCGTCGCCAGCACCGCCTCCGCGTCGACCACGTCCTCCAGGTCCGCGAAGATGTCCTGCTTGATCGCCATGTCCTCGACCGCCGCCTCGACGACGAGGTCCGCGTCCGCCAGGTCCGCGAGGTCGGTCGTCCCCGCGATCCGGTCGCGGATCGCCGCCGGGTCCTCGTCCAGCTCGCCCTTCTCGGCGAGCCGGGAGAGGCTCGACTCGATGCTGTCGAAGCCGTTCTCGACGTACGCCGTCTCGATGTCGCGCATCACCACGTCGTAGCCCGCGGTCGCGGCGACCTGCGCGATCCCGTTGCCCATCGTGCCGGCGCCCACGACGCCGACCGTCTCGATGTCGTCCAGCCCTCGCATGGGTGTCCCTGCCGACTCGGGGGTGGTAAGCGTACCGGAGCGCCGGTTCTTCCTGTCGAGAATCGCGGAGAAAGCTTCAAGTGCCGGATCCGCGAACGGCCGACAACGGGTGACAGAGCTTGGCCGACGACGCCGACGCTGACGCCGACGCTGGCTCCGACGCTGATGCCGACGACCAGCCGAGCGGCGAACCTGTCCCGACCGACCTGAAGTGGGTCGGTCCAGCGACGGCAGACGCGTTCGCGGACGCCGACCTGACGGCCGCCGACGTGACCGACAAGCGCGTCTCCTACCGGATCCTCGTGGAAGCGGGCGTCAACCCCGGCGTCGCCGCGAAGATCCGCCGCGAGCACTCGCTGTCGTGGTCCTTCGAGGCGGGCGACGGGCTCGCCAGCCGGTCGACGCAGGTCCGCGGCTTCGGCGACGAGGAGGCCGCGTGGGTCGCCGCCTCCTCGGGCGACTGGGAGGAGCGAGCGGACGCGGCGGCCGAGGAGCGATCGGCCGAGGACGCGAATGCGGACGAGGCGGCGTGGGTCGCGGACGCGATGGGCGGCGGCGCGGACCCCGCGGAGACGGACGGGAGCGGCGACCCGACCGCCGCCGAGGCGGCGTGGCGCGAGCGCTCGGCGCCGACCCCGACGACGGACCTCGACGCGGTCGACGAGGCGGCGGCGGACCTGCTGGCGGAAGCCGGCATCACCTCGGTCCGGAGCCTCGCGACCGCGGACCCCGAACACGTCGCCGACGTGCTCGAACTCGACCCCGACGACGTGACCGCGTGGTACGAGGCCGCTCGCCGCGCCGACGACTGAGCGGATGACGCCCGACCGCCGCCGGGCCGTCGAGGACCGACTATTTACTCATCGAGTAGTAAGCGTTTTTGTACTCGTAAGGAGCGTTCACAGGGACCGAGAACCGCTCTGGAGAGCGCTACGACATTCGTTCTAAAAACGGTTCCCACCACAGTCTTTTTATCCGATCTTACCGCAGTTCGAACCGATGATACCCCACGCGGACGAGGCGATAACGCGCGACGGGAAGGCGCTGATCCTCGCGTACGACCACGGGCTCGAACACGGGCCGGTCGACTTCGACCCCAACCCGGCGACTGCCGACCCAGAGCGGGTGTTCGAACTCGCGGGCCACGATGCGGTGACCGCGCTGGCCGTACAGAAGGGCGTCGCGGAGGCGCACTACGACGACTACGCGGACGACGTCTCGCTCCTCCTGAAGCTCAACGGTACCTCCAACCTCTGGATGGGCGAACCGGACTCCGCGGTCAACTGCTCGGTCGAGTACGCGGACGAACTCGGCGCCGACGCGGTCGGGTTCACGCTGTACGGCGGCTCCAACCACGAGGTCGAGATGGCCGAGGAGTTCCGCGACGCACAGGAGGCCGCCCGCGACCGCGACCTGCCGGTGGTCATGTGGTCGTACCCCCGCGGCCAGGGGCTGAAGGACGACACCGCGCCGGAGACGATCGCTTACGCGGCCCGACTCGGACTGGAACTCGGCGCGGACATCGCGAAGGTGAAGTATCCCGGTTCGCCCGAGGCGATGGAGCAGGCGACCAGCATGGCCGGCCCGACGAAGGTCATCATGTCTGGCGGTTCCAAGACCGACGACCTCGCGTTCCTGCAGACGGTGAAGGGGGCACTCGACGGCGGCGCGAAGGGGCTCGCCGTCGGGCGGAACGTCTTCCAGCGCGAGAACCCCGAGCAGATCCTGGACGCGCTGGAGGCGGTGATCTTCGGCGGGAGCGAGCCGCGCGAGGCGCTCCGGGAGGCCAACGGCGAGGTTCACGACGCCGCGCTCGACTGATGGGGGAGGACGTCGTCCCCGACCGCGAGCGCGTCGTCGAGGCCGTCTTCGACGCGGTCGCCGAAACCGCTCCCGAGGTCCGCGCCGCGCTCCCCGGCCGCCGCGTCGAGAGCGGGACCGAGAACCCCTCCGGCGAATCGGTGCTGGCGGCCGACGAGTACGCCGACGACCTGCTGGCGGAACGGATCGCCGCCGTCGACGGCGTCGGGACCTACGCCAGCGAGGAGCGCCCGGAGCCGGTCGACTGCGGCGAGGGGCTCAGCGTCGCGGTCGACCCCCTCGACGGCTCCTCGAACCTCAAGTCGAACAACGCGATGGGGACCGTCGTCGGCGTCTACGACGCCCCGCTCCCGGCGCCCGGCACCGCGCTCGTCGGCGCCGGGTTCGTGCTCTACGGCCCGATCACCACGATGGTCGTGGCGACCGAGACGGGCGTGCGCGAGGAGGTGATCGGCAACGGCGCGGGCGCGGACGCCGCGACCGACGCGGGCGCCACGCCCGCGTCCGGCGTCTCCCGCGAGGTCGTAACGGCGGACCTGACGCTCCCGGAACGACCCACCGTCTACGGCTTCGGCGGGCGCGTGCCGGACTGGCCCGACGACTTCCGCGCGTTCGCCCGCGGGGTCGAGGAGGACCTCAAGCTCCGGTACGGCGGTGCGATGGTCGGCGACGTGAACCAGGTGCTCACCTACGGCGGAGTCTTCGCGTATCCGGCGCTCGCGGACGCGCCGGACGGGAAGCTCCGGCTCCAGTTCGAGGCGAACCCGATCGCCTACGTGGTCGAGCGGGCCGGCGGCGCCTCCTCGGACGGCGAGCGGTCGGTCCTCGAGGTGCCGGCCGGGGACCTCCACGAGCGCGTCCCGCTCCACGTCGGCAACGAAGCCCTGATCGACCGGCTGGAAGCGGCGCTCGGGTAGGCGGTCCGCCGGTACTCGCGGCGGTCGGTATCCCCGAGCCCGCGGTCGTGCATGGAAAACCATTTGCGATCCGGCACAAATTTTGCGCGCATGAAGGTGCACGTAGGCGAGGGCGCGACCGCGGACGAGGCGGCCGCCATCGCGCAGTCGCTGGCCGACCACCTCGGCGCCGACGTCGAGGTGTACGTCGGCGAGGCGGCCGACCCCGCCGCGACCGCCGCGCCGAGCGAGCCGGAGTACCCCCTCGACGACGGCCGCGGTCCGACCGACCGCGAGCGGGACCTGCAGGCGGAGATCGACGACATCCTGCAGGGCGGTCCCGAGAAGTACAAAGAGCGGCTCCCCGAGCAGGGGAAACTGTTCGTCCGCGACCGGCTGGACCTCTGGTTCGGCGGCGAGGGCGGGACGGGCGGACCGGGCGACGCGGCCGCCTCCGAGGGGGCGCCCACCGGCCTGCGGTTCGAGGACGGGAAGTTCGCCGCCTTCGACGACTGGCACCCCAGCTCGCCCGACGGCGACGAGTACGACGAGGGCGACCGCGTCCCCGGCGACGGCCTGCTGACCGGCGCCGCGGAGTTCGAGGGCCGCGACGTCCACTTCATGGCCAACGACTTCACCGTGAAGGCGGGGTCGATGGCCGCGAAGGGCGTCGAGAAGTTCCTGCGGATGCAACAGCGCGCGCTCAAGACGGGGAAGCCGGTGCTGTACCTGATGGACTCCTCGGGCGGCCGGATCGACCAGCAGACCGGCTTCTTCGCCAACCGCGAGGGGATCGGGAAGTACTACTACAACCACTCGATGCTGTCGGGCTACGTCCCGCAGATCTGCGTGCTCTACGGCCCCTGCATCGCGGGCGCGGCGTACACCCCCGTCTTCGCGGACTTCACCGTCATGGTCGAGGGGATGTCCGCGATGGCGATCGCCTCCCCGCGGATGGTGAAGATGGTCACCGGCGAGGAGATCGAGATGGCCGACCTCGGCGGGCCGCGGATTCACGCCGAGGAGTCCGGTTCCGCCGACCTCGTCGCCCGCGACGAGGAGCACGCCCGCGAACTCGTCTCCGAGCTGATCACCTACCTCCCCGACCAGGCCGGCGAGAAGCCGCCGCGGGCCGAGACGAAGCCGCCGAAGTTCTCGCCCGAGGGAATCGACGAGCTGATCCCCGAATCGCCGAACCGCGCCTACGACGTGCACGACCTGCTCGACCGGATCGCGGATGCGGAGTCCGTCTTCGAGCTGAAGGGGTCGTACGGCAAGGAGATCGTCACCGCCTTCTGTCGGATCGACGGCCGCCCGGTCGGCGTCGTCGCCAACCAGCCGACCGAGCGCTCGGGGGCCATCTTCCCGGACGCCGCCGAGAAGGCCGCGGAGTTCATCTGGACCTGTGACGCCTACGAGATCCCCCTGCTGTACCTCTGTGACACGCCCGGCTTCATGGCCGGCTCGCAGGTCGAGAAGGACGCCATCCTCGAGAAGGGGAAGAAGATGATCTACGCCACCTCCTCCGCGACCGTCCCGAAGCAGACCGTCGTCGTCCGGAAGGCGTACGGCGCGGGGATCTACGCGATGGGCGGGCCGGCCTACGACCCCGAGAGTGTCATCGGGCTCCCCTCGGGGGAGATCGGAATTATGGGTCCGGAGGCCGCGATCAACGCGGTGTACGCCAACAAGCTCGACGCGATCGACGACCCCGAGGAGCGCGCGGAGCGCGAGCAGGAACTCCGCGAGGAGTACCGCCGCGACATCGACGTCCACCGGATGGCCAGCGAGGTCGTCATCGACGAGATCGTTCCGCCCTCGGAACTGCGCGCCGAACTCGCCGCCCGCTTCGACTTCTACGCGGACGTGGAGAAGGACCTGCCCGACAAGAAACACGGGACGATCCTCTGAGGCGGCGCCGCGGCCGACCCCACACCTTTTGTCTCGGCGCCGCGACCGCCGAGCATGGTCACCGTCGGGAACAAGGCCCCGGACTTCATCGCGCCCGCGGTCGCCGACGGAACGGCGGTCGAGTTCGAGCTGTTCCGGCGCGTCGAGGCGAGCGAGGCCGTCCTGATCTACTTCTACCCGGCCGACTTCGTGCCGACCTGCACCGCGGAGCTGTGCGGCATGCGGGACGCGGGATGGGCCGCCGTCGACGGCCTGTCGGTGGTCGGCGTGCGCGGCGACTCGCTGTACGCCGGCGTCGCATACGCCGACCGGTTCGAGCTGCCCTTCCCGCTCGCGATGGACGAGAGCGGGCGCGTCGCGGCCTCCTACGGCCTGCTCGCGGACGCGTGGGAGGGGCACACCGACGTCCCGCGACGGGCCGCGGTCGTGGTCGACGGCGACTGGACGGTCCGGTTCCGGGAGGCGGCCGGCGACGCGCTCGACAGGCCGGCGCCCGGTCCGGTCCAGAACGCGACCGCGACGCTGCGCGAACTCGGCCTCGACGCGGACCGGCCGCGGGTGAACTACGACGGGCCGTGGTGAGGCGTGACGGGGAACGTAACGACTATCCCACCCGCTCGCGAACCTCGAGTATGGACTGGCCACACGACCCCGACGGCGAGCAGGGGAGCGAGGGCATGCGGAATTACGGTCACGCGGTGCTCGCGAAGAAGATCGACGAAGAGGAGGACTTCCCGCTCTCGGCGGCCGACTACGTCGAGGAGTTCGGGGACCACCCCATCCGGATCGACTACGAGACGGTCGTCTCCGTCGAGGAGATCTTCGAGCACGTCGAACAGGAAGAGTTCGCCGACTTCGTGGAGTTCCACCAGGAACTCGGCCGCGCGATGCGCGAGGCCGGCTACTGGTTCTACGAGGGCCCCGAACAGTTCGTCGACGGCTCGGCCTGAACGCGGCCGGCGTTCTCGACCGTTCTCTCGCGTGGACTTCCGATCGGCGAGCGGCCGCTCAGTCCTCGGTAGCGCCACTGCGTCTCGGTACCGCCTCTCACGCAGCCTTTTGGCCGCGGACGGCGACGCCTCCGACATGCCGCACGTCGGCCCCGACGCGTTCGGCCGCGCCATCCGCGACCACGGCCGCGGCGAGCGCGACGCGCCCCTGATCCACCGCGACGGCGACGAGACGCGCGAGCACCCCGTCGAGGCGTTCTACTTCACGCCGCCGGACCCCGACGACCCCGGCCAGCGGTGGCTCGACGACCGGCTTCGGGGACCGCTCGTCGACCTCGGGGCGGGGGCCGGGCGCCACGCGCGCTACTATCAGGAGCGGTTCGAGACGGTCGCGGTCGAGCCGAGCCCCGCCCTCGTGGAGACGATGCGCGAGCGCGGCGTCCGGGACGCTCGCGAGGGCGACATGTTCGACCTCCCCGCGCAGTTCCCGGCCGACCGGTTCGGCTCGGCGCTGGCCAACGGGACCCAGCTCGGGCTGGCGCCCTCACAGCGCGCGCTCCGGAAGTTTCTCGGCGACCTCGCGCACGTGACGACGAGCGACGCGACCGCGGTGGTCGACTGCTACGACCCGGAGTACGAGGCGACGCGCGAACTGCTCGGCTACCGCGCGGACCCCGAGCCGGGGGTCGGTCGCCGCGTCATGTGGTTCGAGTACGAGGGCGACGCCGACCCCGCGCTCGTCTTCCGGCTGTTCGCGCCCGAGAAACTGCGGGAGGCGGCGGTCGGAACCGCGTGGGCGGTCGCGGACGTGCGCCGCGGCGACGGCGAGAGCACCCACCACTACCGGGCGGCGCTGGCGAAGCGGGACGCCTGAACCGGCGGAGTCCCGCCGACGGAGCGGCCGGGCGCCGCTCACCGCGCGGATGGTCCGAGCCGCGCGCTCACCACGCCGTCAGCGCGCGCCGTCCGTAGTCGTTGAGGAGGATGGCGAGGAACGCGAGCACCCCGGTGATCGCGAACGCGCCGCCGACGTAGAACACCGAGTCCATGCTCACCTCGACCATGAGCCACCCGGCGAGCATCGGGCCGACGACCGACCCCGGCCGCCAGACCAGTTCTCGGATGCCGAAGCTGGAGGCGACGCCGCCGTCGTCGGTTCCCTCGTCCGCGAACAGCGCCATGCTGGCCGGCTCGCGGAAGGAGTCGACCACGCCCAGCAGCCCCGAGAGCCCCACGAGCGGGAGGTAGGCGGGCGGCGTCTCGCCCAGAAGCGGGAGCGAGGCGGGGACGCCGAGCGCGGCGCCGACCTCCGGCGCGAAGGGAATGGCGAGCGCGACGAGGCCGTACCCGCCGCCGCCACAGAAGACGAACAGGGCGCGGCCGTGGTCGTCCGAGAGCCGGCCGGTGAACAGCTGGCCGACCATGTTGGTCCCCTTCTCCATCGCGACGGTGACCGCGACCGCGAGGCCCGCGACGCCGAGCCCGCCGGCGGCCATCGTCGTCCCCGCGTAGATGGGGATCCACGTCCGGACCATCGTCACCGCGAACGCGTACTGGAACCGGAAGCTCGTGATCGTCAACAGCTTGCGGTTGAGCGCGAGGTCGCTGAACGGGAACCCCTCGACGCGGGTCTCGTCGGCGTCGAGGTAGACGTAGAGGCCGGCCCACGCGACCGCCATCATCGCGACGATGAGCGTGAAGATGGGGTCGAAGCCGAGGGCGTCGTAGATGGCGCCGGCCGACAGCGAGCCGAGGATCGAGGCGGCGAAGGACGCGGCGTTGGCGCGGCCGATGTGGTGCGCGCGCGTTCCCACGTCCGCGATCTGGCCCACCAGCGAGAGGCTCATCAGGCCCGCGCCGGTGACGGCGACGCCCTGCAAGGCCCTGACGAGGATAAAGGAGAGCGAGGAGTCGACGACCGGGAACAGCGCGTAGACGGCCGCGCCGACCCCGAGCGTCCACAGCAGCACCGAGCGCTTGTCGAAGCGGTCGCCGGCCCACGCCAGCGGGACGACGGCGACCGTCTGCGCGAACGTGAAGCCGGTCGTGTAGAGCCCGATGACGAACCCGGCGCTGATGGTGACGCCGAGGACCGTCGTCGCCTGCGGGTCGAGCGTGTTGATGTAGGTCGGCAGCAGCGTCAGCAGCGTGACGAACCCGAATCCCTCCGCGAAGCGAGTCAGGTAGAGCGCGTAGAACTGCAACCGGTCGTCGCGGTCGGTCACGTCCCAACCGGCGACGGGCGCCTGAAAAGGGGTTTCGGTTCGAAAGCGGAGCGCCCGGTCGGCGTCCGAGAGCCGCGGCCGCGACCATCGACCGACGCCGCCGGAGCGCCGCACGGCCAACGCTCAAGGCGGCCGGCCGCGACCATCGACCATGACGGACCTGGTCGACACCTACCTGGAGAACCGCTCGCGGATCCAGCCCAACCACACGAACAACTACGACACCGCCCACGGGGGCAACGTGATGAAGTGGATGGACGAGGTGGGCGCGATGTCCGCGATGCGCTTCGCGGGCGAGACCTGCGTCACCGCCAACATCGAGGGGATGGACTTCAAGCGCCCCATCCCCGTCGGCGACACCGCGGTGATCCGCGCGTACGTCTACGAGGCCGGCCGCACCAGCGTCCGCGTCCGCCTGCAGGCGTTCCGCGAGCAACCCCGCACCGGCGAGACCGAACAGACCACCGAGTCGACGTTCGTCTTCGTCGCGGTCGACGCCGACAACGACCCGACGCCGGTCCCCGAGCTCACCGTCTCCACCGACCGCGGCCGCCGACTCAAGGAGGCGGCGCTGGCGACCGACCAGGGGGAGTGATCGTCGGCGACTCGGGGGATCTCTCCGAGAACGCCGAAAGGCTCAGAAGCGTTCCGCGCCAACATGACCCATGGGAGACCGTAGCTGCAAGCGCGTGTTCTGTCCGGCGTGTGACGCCCCCGCGACGGACATGGACGAGGAGTGTCCGGAGTGTGGCGCGTCGCTGGAGACGGAACCAGCATAGCCTCGGAAGCGAGTGACAGAATTTTCTCAGAAGCGGCTGGCAAAAAGGGTCGGAAAAGGCCTCGCTGTCGCTCGACGATTAGTGTACGGGCCGGGGGGGAGTTGAACCACGGTCGTACCGCTCGCTTCGCTCGCTTTACTCTCTGGTTCAACGCCCTCCACTCCTCACACGGCCGCCGCTCGCGAACGTTGCTCGCGGCGACAGAAACGGGCCGGGAGGGAGTTGAACCCCCGACCGACGGATTAAGAGTCCGTCGCTCTCCCTGACTGAGCTACCGGCCCTCACTCCTTCGTACCGGCGTCGCCCTAAAAGGCGTTTCCTTTTGGCGGTCCCGCGTGGGTGGTCCGCACGCCACATCGCGGGACGGCACCGCGGTCGCCTTCGCCACGGCAAACAGAACGGAGGGCGCTCGCAACGGCGGATACGGGGCCGTCGGGGTCGCAAGCGCGCCTGTTAAGTGTCGGCCGACCCGAGACGCGACAACCAATGAGTGCAGGCTCCGGTGGTTCATCGCGGACGCGGTACGCGATACTCGGGTGTGGGAGCGTGGGCCATGCGGTCGCGGAGGACCTGACCGACCGCGACCGGGACGTGCTGATACTGGACCGCGACGAGAGCCGAGTCGAGGCGCTGCGCGACCAGGACCTCAACGCACAGGTACAGGACATCGCCGCTGAGGGCGTCGGCGAGGCGGTCGCGGACCGCGACATCATCCTGATCCTCGCCTCGGACGTGGAGGCGAACAAGGAGGCGGTGAAGGCCATCCGCGAGCGCGGCGGCGAACACTACGTGGTCGTGCGCGCTTCCGACCCCGTCAGCGAGGACGAACTCCGCGACCTGGGCGCGGACGTGGTGATCAACCCCTCGACGGTGATCGCCGACTCCGCGCTCCGCTCGCTGGAGACCGGCGAGTTGGAGTACATGGCCCGCCAGCTCGCGGACATCCTCCGCGAGACCGGCGAGTCCGACGGCCGGCTGGCGATCCTGACCCACGACAACCCCGACCCGGACTCAATCGCCTCGGCGACGGCCCTGCAGGCCATCGCGGAGGCGTACGACGTCGACGCGGACATCCTCTACACGGGCGACGTGGGACATCAGGAGAACCGCGCGTTCGTCAACCTGCTCGGGATCGACCTGCTCTCGCGCGAGGAGGCCGATCCGCTCGACGCCTACGAGACGATCGCCTTGGTCGACCACGCCAAGTCCGGCGAGCCGGAAATGGAGATCGACGCCGACGTCGACGTCTACATCGACCACTACGAGGCCGACGCGGAGGTCGACGCCCGCTTCGTCGACGTGCGCACGAACGTCTCCTCGACCTCCACGATCCTCACGAAGTACCTCCAGGAGTTCGACCTCTCGCCGTCGGAGGCGGTCGCCACGGCGCTGCTGTACGGCATCCGCGCGGAGACGCTGGACTTCAAACGCGACACCACGCCCGCGGACCTGACCGCGGCGGCGTACCTCCATCCGTTCGCGAACCACGACACGCTCGAACAGGTGGAGTCGCCGTCGATGAGCCCGGAGACGCTCGACGTGCTCGCGGAGGCGATCCAGAACCGCGAGGTGCAGGGGAGCCACCTCTTCTCGACGGCCGGCTTCATCCGCGACCGCGAGGCGCTCGCGCAGGCGGCCCAGCACCTCCTGAACCTGGAGGGGATCACGACGACGGCCGTCCTCGGCATCGCCGACGAGAAGATCTACCTCTCCGCGCGCTCGAAGGACATCCGGATCAACATCGGCAACGTGCTGCAGGAGGCGTTCGAGGACATGGGCGACGCGGCCGGCCACTCTACGCAGGGGTCCGTCGAGATCCCGCTCGGCATCTTCACCGGCATCGAGACCAGTGACGAGAACCGCGACACGTTGCTCCAGCTCACCGAGGAGGCGGTCCGCCGCAAGCTCTTCGACGCGATGGGCGTCGAGGGCTCCGAGGGATCGAACGGGTCGTAGAGCGGCCGTCGGGGACGCCGCGGTGACGGCCGCACTCAGGCGATGTCCCGGCTGGTGTCCACCTCGACCGCGTCGGCGAGCTTCACCTTTATCGGCTCGGTGAGCGCCGCGCCGTTCCGGAACTTCGTCACGTGGAGCCGGTTGTCGATCGACAGCGAAGTGTGGCTGAGCTCCAGCGAGCAGACCACGTCCGCGAGCGCCAGCGTCCGGACGCGACCGTCGTCGAGTCCCGGCTCCTCCAGGCAGTGTAACAGCGCCGCACCCCCCTCCGCCTCGACCGCGTCGCTCACGGCCGCGACGACGCCCGCCCCCCGCCGGCGTTCCATCCGTTCGAGCGGGTTCATCACGTCGATCACGACCCGGCCGCCGGTCGGCAGGTCGCGGAGGACGCCGGCGGGGTCGGTCGCGAGGGCCTCCGCGTCACACTGGCGGACAGTGACGTCCTCGACGCCGGCGGCCGCCAGCGACTCGCGGACCGACCGCTCCGGGCGCAGCGTCGTGAGGTACAGCGTCGGGCCGGCCGCCGCGAAGGCGGTCGCCAGGAGTTCGCTCTGGGACTCCGGCGGCGCGACGAGCGCGACGACGCTCCCCGACACCAGCCCGCCGTCGAGCCGCCGATCGAGGATCGGGACGCCGGTCGACAGTCGCGTCACGCGTCAGACGGCCGCTTCCTCGGACTCCTCCTCGCCGCGGTCGAGGCGCTCGATGACGTCGTTGACGAGGATCACGTCGCCGACCGCCCGAACCCACCGATACGGAACGATGACGCCGGTGTTGCGTCCGATGTCCGTCCCCGCGAACAGCTCGCCGTTCAACTCCGCCAGCGCGAGCCCGGTGACCGACTCGGCGTCGAGGTCGAGGCGCACGTCCTCGACCTCGCCGACGAACACGCCGTTGTTGGAGTAGACCTCGCGGCCGACGAGGCTCGTGATCTCCTCGGGAACTGCGTCCATACCCGTGTGGTCACGAGCGCGCCTAATAAGCGTTCGTTGTCCGCCGACGCGCGTCTGACGGTCGGACGGGAGAGGCGACTTCCCCTACGAGGTCGGCTGCTCTCGCGGTGCGATCAGCTCGATCGGATGCCGGGCCGGCCGGTCCAACAGCGCGTCGAGCTGTTCGCCGCAGGAGGTTCCGGTCGCGACCAGCGTCCGGTCGCTCCCCCCGAACTGCTCGACCAGCGGCTCGCCCACGTCCAGACTCAGCTCGTAGTAGTCGGCCTTGTAGCCGAACGAGCCGGCCATGCCGCAACACTCGGTGTCGGACTCCAGCACGTCGAAGCCGGCGCGCTCCAGCACCTCGGTCGCGTGGGCGGCCACGCCGACCGTCCGCGCCTGACAGTGCGGGTGATAGGCGACCTCGCGGTCGCGGCCTCCTTCGTCCCCCCCGCCGTGGACGAGCGCGTCGAGCCCGCCACCCGCGTCGTTGTCGATCAGGCCGTGCACGTACTCCATCGCGTCGTAGGTGCCCTCGGCGATCCGATCGAAGGCAGCCGGCGCCAGAAACTTCTCGTACTCCGAGCGGACCATCGCGAGGTCGCTCGGCTCCACGACCACCAGGTCGCGGCCGGCGTCGAGGTGCCCGGCGACCGCGTCCGAGAGGGCCTCCGCCCGCGCCTCTGCAGTCGCGACCATCCCCTGCGAGAGCGGCGGCCGGCCGCTCGGCGGCAGGTCCGGGACGCGGACGTGGACGCCGAGGGCTTCGAGGGTCCGAACGGTCGCCTTCCCGCGGTCCGGATCCACGTAGTTCGTGTACGTGTCGGGGTAGACGACCGCCTCGCGCTCGGCCTCGTCGGCGGCGACGGCGGGGCCGCCCCGCGCCGCGAACCACTCGACGAGGCTCTCGGACGCGAACTCCGGGAGATCGCGCCGGCGGTCGATCCCCGCGACGCGCTCCAGGACTGACCGGACCGGACCGGCGTTCGCGAGGCGGTTCGCGACGGGGGCGGTCCGGTGGCCCCATTCCGCCAGCGTCGCGTAGTTCCCGACGAGCCGCGTGCCCAGGTCCAGGCCCGCGGGCTCCTCGTCCGGCGTCAGCCCGTCGACGAGGTGGTCGAACTCGCCCGCGCCGGCCTCGCCGCGGTTGATCCGGTCGCGGACGACCGTGTTGATCCACGGGATGTCGATCTCCACCGGACAGCCCGGGACGCACCGCGAACAGCCGGTACAGAGGTCGTTGAACTCCGCGGCGGTGTCGAGCCCCTCGATGCCGGCCTCCCAGCCGCCAGCGATGCCGCCGGTGTACGTCTCGCCGCCGAAGACGTGGCCGCCGACGCTCCGGAAGTTGCCGCAGGAGTTCGCGCAGGCGCCACACCGGATGCAGTAGAGCGTCTCCTTCAGGTCCTCGTCGTCCCGCATCGCCAGTCGCCCATTGTCGATCAGGACGAGGTGGAACTCGCGGTCGGGGTTCGCTTCTCCGGAGGGGCCGGGTTCTTCGTCGACGAGCGGCGCGTCCGGGTCGGAGAAGTCCGGCACCGGGCTCGCGGTCGGCGGGGTCAGGAGGGAGGTGTAGACGGTCAGGTCCTGGCCGGTGCCGGAGCGACCGAGCAGTTCCACGAACGGCTCCAGGTCCTCGACGGTCGGGATCACCTTCTCGACGCCCGCGACGGCGACGTGGGTGTCCGGCGTCGTCGCGACCTTGCGCGCGTTCCCCTCGTTCGTCACGAGCGCGATGGAGCCGGACTCCGCGACGACGAAGTTCGCGCCGGTCATCCCCACGTCCGCGGTGCGGATCGTCTCCCAGAGCTTCTCGCGGGCGAACGCGGTCAGCTCCTCGGCGGTCTCGGGCGGGTCCGCGAGGTCGAACTCCGCGGCGATCAGCTCCGCGATGGCCTCGCGGGGCTTGTGCGCGGCGGGCCCGACGAGGTGGGAGGGGGACTCGCCCGCCAGTTGGATCACCCACTCGCCGAGGTCGGTCTCGACGGCGTCGACGCCCGCCTCGGCGAGCGCGTCGTTGACCTCGATCTCCTCGGTGGTCATCGACTTCGACTTCACGACGGTGTCGGCGTCGCCGACGGTCTCGGTGATGTACCGGTTCGCGTCCGCGGCGTCGTCGGCGACGTAGAGCGTGCCGCCGTTGGCCTCGACGCTCTCGCGAAGGTCCTCGATCAACTCCGGCAGGCGCTCGATGGCGTCCTCCTTCGTGGCGCGAGCGCGGCCCTTCAGCGTCTCGTAGTCGGGCAGGTCCCGCACCGCCTCCCGGCGGCCCTCCTCGTGGCTGCGCGCGTGGTGGCCCACGGAGTCGCCCTCCTCGCGCATCACCTCCCGGATGCGGGCCGCGCGGTCGGACTTACTCATCGTCGCCCTCCGCCCGGTCCGCGGCCGTCGCGTCGTCGCCGTCGTCGCGGTCGTCGCCGTCCTCGACGACCACGACGTGCACCTCGCCCGGCCCGTGCGCGCCCACGACGAGTTCGCCCATGTCCGCCGTCGCGCTCGGACCGGTGGCGAGCACGCCCGACCCGCCGTTCCGCAGGACCTCCCCGTACTGCGCCACGGCGGCCGGCACGTCCGGGAGGACCGCCGACTCCCGCACGACCGCGACGTGTCTGAACGGGTAGAGGCTCACGGGCTCGACGCCGGCGGCGTCCGAGGGGAGGTGGACGCTCCCGGTCTCCGCGACCGCGAACCCCGCGGGCGTGACGCCCGTGTCCGCAGCCTCGAGGTCGCCGTTCGTCGGCGCCGTCTCGACGGCGTCGGGCAGCGCGAGGCCGTCGCCGAGAGGGACGCCGACCGCGTCGCCCTCGACCGCCGCCGCGACCGCGTCCGCGCAGTCGGCCGGCGTCGCCCGCGAGTGCTCGACACCGAGGTCGTCGAGCGCCCCGACGAACGCCGGCGTGTGTGTCTGGCTCATACCCACACCTTCGGCCCGCGGTACAAGGATGTTCGCTCCGCGGCGGTCCGCGTCGGGACCGAGGGGACGGCAACACCGACCGCGGTGTTACATAAATGGCGGCGGAACGCAGTCCGGAAGCCTCACGACGCACAAAACCCGCTCGAAAAGGACGACGGATGACGAGAGCCGACCGCGCGACCGTCCTGATTACCGGCCGCCGTCGGTGTAGATCCGGTCGTCGACAACCCGGTCCGCCGCCGCGTTGGCCTCGGCGGGCGAGGGGCGGGTGCCGTCGGCGACCGTCTCCGCGAGCTCCGTCGCGAGCGCGTAGACGGCGCGGCCGTCCGCGCGCGTGGCGACGCGCTCGAACGTCGGCTTGTAGCTCGCCGCGCTGCGGGAGCCCTCCTCGTCGAGGCTGGCGTCGATGGCGTACTCGAGCTGTCGGACCGCTTCCTCCGGGCGCATGGGGAGACGTACCGGTTCGGTCCTCTTAAGGGTACCCTGATTCGGAACCGAGTTAATCGTCGGGGCGATCCGCGGCCGGCGAGCGCGGTCGCGTCACCGAACCGACGCGTATACGGGGCGCGGTCGCGCAGGGCGGGTATGAGCGAGGATCGGGCCGAGGACCGGGCGACGGTCGCGGAGCGCGCGGCGCGGGCGGGGTCGCGCGTGGCCCACGAGCACTTCCGAACGGACATCGCGGTGGAGACGAAGGCGAGCAAGACCGACGTGGTGACGGAGGCGGACCGGGCCGCCCAGCGCGAGGTGATCGACGTGATCCGGGGGGCGTTCCCGGAGGACGCGATGGTCGGCGAGGAGGACGACGAACTGAAGGCGGTCCCCGAGACCGGCGCGGCGTGGGTCATCGACCCCATCGACGGGACGAACAACTACGTCCGGGGGATGCGGACGTGGGCCACCGCGGTCGCGGCGGTCGCGGACGGGGATCCGGTGGCGGCGGCCTCGGCGCTCCCGGCGCTCGGCGACGTGTACACCGCCGACGAGTCGGGCGCGTACCGCGACGGCGAGCCCGTCGCCGTCAGCGACGTGAGCGACCCCGAGACGGCCGCCGTCGTCCCGACCATCTGGTGGCCGCGCGAGGAGCGCGACCAGTACGCTCGCGCCTGCGAGGCGATCGTCTCGCGGTTCGGCGACCTCCGGCGGTTCGGCTGCGCGCAGGCCGCGCTCGCTTCCGTCGCTGAGGGCGCCATCGAGGGCGTGATCACCAACGTCGACTGCAACCCGTGGGACTCCGTCGCCGGCGTCCACATGATCCGGCGGGCCGGCGGCACCGTGACCGACCTGGACGGCGACCGCTGGCGCCACGACTCGACCGGGCTGGTCGCCTCGAACGGCGCCCTCCACGACGAGGTGCTGGCGGCCGCCAACGAGATCGACCCGCGGTAGCCGTCTCGGCGCCGGCGCCGTCCCCGTCGGCCTACTTCCCGAACTCGTCCAGCGTGGTCGGCAGCCCGCGGCGCACGTCGCTAATCAGGGTGTCCGCCTCCAGGCCGAGGACGCTCGCGGCCGCCCGGCCGACGCGGTCGGTGGCCGGAGCGGGCGCGTAGACGCCGAGGCGCCACTGGTTGCGCTGGGCGGTCCGGAGCGCGGAGACGAGCGGCGACTGCTTCTCCAGCCGCCGGACCTCCCCGCCGACGACCACGCGCGCGGTGGACTCGCGCATCGACGGCTCCGACGGGACGTCGAGGATCACGTCGGCGTCCGTCACGCCCGCGGTCGCGGCGATCTCCGCCTCGAGGTCCCGCACCCGCTCGTGATCGGCCTCGCGGACCGACTCCGGCACGTCGCCGTACTCGGCCCACACCGCGCGCTTGTAGAGGTCGCGTCGGTCGTACCGGCCGACGAGGCCGCCGCTCTCCGGGTTCGTGCGCAGCGCGACGAGCAGTTCGTGGTCGTCCATCCGCCGCACCTGTCCGGCAGTCACGTCCGGCGCCTCCAGCAGGCGCTCGGCGGCGCGCCGAAGCATGGCCTTCGAGATCCGCGCGACGTGGTGGGTGTAGACGACAGGATTCATCAGCGCCCGCGCCAGCAGGAGGCTCTCGGCGGTCTGGACGTTCCCCTCGTCGAGGACGAGTTCGCCGTCGACGAACGTCAGCTCGCGGACCAGCCGCCCTGTGTCGATGGTGCCGTAAGGGACGCCGGTGTGGTGGGCGTCGCGCACGAGGTAGTCCATCCGGTCCACGTCGAGTTCCCCCGAGACGAGTTGGCCGAACTGTCCCTCGCCCGCGACGAGGTCCGCGACGCGGCTCGGGTCGAGGTCGTGCTCGCGCAGGACCTCGCCGACCGCCCCCTCCGCGAGCAGTCCGTCCACGTCGTCGTGGTACTTGCCCGTGTGACGGTGGGTGAGCTCCTCGATGTTGTGGCTGAAGGGTCCGTGACCAACGTCGTGGAGCATCGCGGCCGCCTCCACGCGGTCGGCCCGCTTGCCGTCGACGCCGAGGTGCGCGAGCGCCTCGGAGGCGAGGTGGTAGACGCCGAGGCTGTGCTCGAACCGGGTGTGGTTCGCGGAGGGGTACACGAGTTGGACCGTCCCCAACTGCTTGACGTGTCTGAGCCGCTGGACCGCCGGCGTGTCGAGGAGGGCCGCGGCGACGCCCTCGACCTCGATGTGGTCGTGGACGCTGTCCTTAATCGTCGTCATGGGCGCGCTTCGCGGCGGAGGACTAAAAGGAATTGCCGCACGGACCGGCCGTGACGCCCGGTCGCACGGCTCCCGTGACCCGGTCTTGAAGTCCGGGGACACCCTTATGCCCTTCTGTCGCCTCGGTTGGGACGAAACATGATGCAGACGACCCACGCGCTGGCGGGGATGGCGCTCGCGGTGCCCGTCGCCCTGCGGTCGCCCGAGCTTGCCCCGCTCCTTCTGGTGGCCGGACTCGTCGGCGGCGCCCTGCCGGACCTGGACCTCTACCGGGGGCACCGCCGGACGCTTCACTTCCCCGTCTACTACACGGTCGCCGCGGCGCTCCTCGCGGCCGCGGCGGCGGTCGCCGGCGGCCCGTGGCTCCTCGCGGCGGCGGTGCTGACGGCGGCCGCCGCGCTCCACTGCCTGATGGACGTGTTCGGGGGCGGGCTCGAACTCCGCCCGTGGGAGGGCCGGTCCGACCGCGCCATCTACGACCACGCGCGCGGCAAGTGGATCGCGCCCAGACGGTGGATCCGGTACGACGGCTCCCCCGAGGACCTGGCCATCGCGGCGGTCGCCGCCGCGCCGGTGCTGTACGTGGCGGATGGGCCGCTATGGATCGCGGCCGTCGGAATGCTCGCGGTCTCGGCGGTCTACGTGGCGCTTCGACGCCGTCTCCCGGAGATCGCGGCGGCGCTCGCGTCCCGGGTGCCGTCGCGCTTCCGGGAGTACGTGCCGCGTCGCTACTTCGAGTGACTGGGACGGGTCTCGCTTCGAGCGGGAAGAGGGCCTCGGCGGCCGCGGCGTGGGCCGGTTAAGGAGGGTTTTTCCCTGCCGGGCGTGTACGGGACGCTAATGAACGCACGCCGAACGACGCAGGACGGAGGGCGATGATGCAGGGCAACGACCAGCAGGCGTACGACCGCGGGACCTCGCTGTTCTCCCCGGACGGCCGGATCTACCAGGTCGAGTACGCCCGCGAGGCGGTCTCGCGCGGCGCGCCGAGCGTCGGCGTCCGTACCGAGGACGGGGTCGTCCTCGCGGCGATGAGCCGCGCCTCCTCCTCGCTGATGGAGGCGGAGAGCATCGAGAAGCTCCACAAGCTCGACGACCACGTCGGCACCGCGAGCGCGGGCCACGTCGCGGACGCGCGCCAGCTGATCGACTTCGCGCGCCGGCAGACGCAGATGAACCGGCTCCGCTACGGCGAGCCGGTCGGCGTCGAGACGCTGACCAAGCACGTCACCGACCACGTCCAAGAGAACACGCAGCTGGGCGGCACGCGCCCGTACGGCGCCGCGCTGCTCATCGGCGGCATCGAGAACGGCGAGCCGCGCCTGTTCGGCGCCGACCCCTCGGGCACGCCCCACGAGTGGAAGGCGACCGTCATCGGCGGCGGCCGGCAGGACATCCAGTCGTTCCTGGAGGAGGAGTGGAACGCGGAACTCACCGTCGAGGAGGGCGTCGAACTCGCCGTGCGCGCCCTTCGCGTCCACGAGGAGGACCTCGACGCGGACGACATCTCCGTCGCCACCGTGACCGAGGACGGCTACCGCGTCCTCTCGGAGGACGAGATCGACGACGTCGTCGCCGGCCTCCCGGACGAGGACGACGGCGAGGACGCGACTGACGACGACGCGACTGACGACGAGGAGTAACGCGACCGCCCCGCCGAGCCGGCGCGCATCCGGCCCGGCGACGACATTTCTTTCATTGCGCGTCCCCACCGGATCCCATGACACGCGTCGACCGGTTGATCGCCTATCCGGTGAAGTCGATGGACGGAGCCGACCGCAAACGGGCGCGACTCCCGGAGGACGCGCCGCTCGCGGGCGACCGCTCGTACGCGGTGCTCGAAGCGGACGCGGACCCCGAGACCGCCTCCGTCGGCGGCGGGGGCGGCTACGTGAACGGCAAGAGCGAGCGCCGCGTCCACGAGGTTCGCGCCTCCTACGACCTCCCGCAACCGGCCGACGCGACGCCCGCGAGCGTCACGCTCGCGACGCCGGACCGCGGCCCGCGGACGTTCGACCTGCCGGGCGGGACGGAGGCCATGGCCGCGTGGCTCGGTGAGCACTACGGCTATCCCGTGCACGTGGTCCGCGACGACGGCGGGTTCCCCGACGACGCGAGCGCGCGCGGCCCCACGGTCGTCTCGCGTGCGACGCTCGCGGAGGTAGCCTCGTGGTACGACGGCGTCGACGCCGACGAGATGTGTCGGCGACTGCGACCGAACGTCGTCCTCGCGGACTGCCCCGCGTTCTGGGAGGACCGCCTGTTCGCCGACCGCGCGTCGCGGGTCCGGTTCCGAGTCGGCGACGCCGAGCTGCTGGGCGTCAACCCCTGTCAGCGGTGTGTCGTGCCGAGCCGCGACCCGGACACCGGCTCCGAGACGCCGGGGTTCCGGGAGACGTTTCTGGAGCGCCGCCGCGCCACCATGCCCGAGTGGTCGGGCGGCGACTGGTTCGACCACGACTTCCGGCTGATGGTGAACACGGAGACGCCGGCGGCGACCGCGGGCGCCGAGATCGCGGTCGGCGACGAGGTCGAGGTGCTGGGGACCACGTCGGCCCCGGAGTCGGCGTAGCCGTCGCTGGCCGCCGCGAACTGGCGGGCCGTCAGTTCGCGGGCCGGGTCCACGCGGGCGCGGACCGTGGCTGGCCGGTCGCCGTCGCCCGCGACGCCCGGCCGTGGACCGATCGGCGCCGTCTCCCTTTTGAACGTTCGGCCGGCGCGAGGCGCTACAGGCCCGTCAGCTTGTCCCGGCGGTAGAGGTCGAGCTCCTGGACCGTTGAGCCCTCCTGGCCGGCCGCGAACGCGATCGCTTCGGCGACCTCCTCGGGTTCGGTGACCTCGCCGGGGTCGAAGCGCTCCTCGAACGCCTCGCCGTCCGCCTCGCCGAACCGCGTTCTGACCTCGCTCGGGTTGATCACGGAGACGCCGACGCCCTCGTCGCCGACCTGCGCCGCGACGCTGTGGGCGAACCCCCGGACCCACCACTTGGTGGCGGCGTAGACGGGGTTGTACGACCGCGGATACTGCCCCGCGAACGACCCCACGACGACGAGGTTCCCGGACGCCGCCACGAGGTGCGGCAGGGCCGCCCGCGTCAGGTAGAACGTGCCGTCCACGTTGGTCTCCTGCATCGCCTCGTAGGCCTCGTCGCTCATCGTCGCCACGTCGCTCCCCCGGCCGACGCCCGCGTTCGCCACGACGGCGTCGAGGCCGCCGAACCGGTCGACGGTCGCCTCGACGGCCGCGACCACCTCGGCGTCCCGGCGCACGTCGGCGGGGGCGACCAGCACCGCGGCGTCGTGCCGGTCGCGCAGATCGTCCGCGAGCGCGCGGAGGTCGTCCTCGCTCCGCGCGCAGAGCGCCAGATCCGCCCCTTCGGCGGCCAGCGTGCGCGCGGTCGCCGCGCCGATGCCCGAACTCGCGCCCGTGACGAGCGCCGTCGATGTGGACAGGTCGACCATGGTCCTCGGTAGCACCCGTATGCTCCTGGCTCCGCGTTCTCCGGCGATCTTCGCCGGCTGTTGACGCGTCGGAACTGCCGAGACCCCACGCTTTAGGACCGCAGCCGGCAAGGACCAGCCATGCACGTGTTACGAGGCGGACGCGTCGCGGACGCCGACGGCACCCGCGAGGCGGACGTGGCGGTCGAGGACGGCGAGATCGTGGCGGTCGGGGACCTCGGCCGCGGCGAGACC
This sequence comes from Haloparvum alkalitolerans, assembly GCF_050122995.1. Classification (GTDB taxonomy): domain Archaea; phylum Halobacteriota; class Halobacteria; order Halobacteriales; family Haloferacaceae; genus Haloparvum; species Haloparvum alkalitolerans. Next base: position 202,026 of record NZ_JBNLIA010000004.1, on the reverse strand, counting down.
GAGACGGACGTCTCCGGGAAGGTCGTCGCACCGGGGCTGATCGACGCGCACGTCCACCTGATGATGGACGGCCGGCCGGACGTGGCGAGCGCGACCGACGAGAGCGCCTACGAGGCCGCGTATCGCGCGACGGAGAACCTGTCGGCCGCGCTGCGCGCGGGCGTCACGACCGTCCGCGACCTGGGCGCGCGCGACACGCTCGCGCTCGACGCCGCCCGCATGGTCGAGGAGGGCGTCGTCGACGGGCCGCGCGTGCTCGCGTGCGGACAGAACGTCATCATGACCGGCGGCCACGGCCACTGGTTCGGTCGGGAGGCGGACGGCCCCGCCGAGGTGCGGAAGGCCGCCCGCGAGCAGCTCCACCGCGGCGCGGACGTGATCAAGTGCATGGCGACCGGCGGCGTCCTCACCGAGGGCGCGGTCACCGGCGCGCCGGAGCTGACGCCGGACGAGCTGGAGGCCGTCGTCGACGCGGCGGCGCCGACGAACACGCCGACCGCGGCCCACGCCCACGGCGACGAAGGGATCCGAAACGCCGTCGAGGCGGGGATCACCAGCATCGAGCACGGCACCTTCATGAGCGCCGAGACGGCGGAACGGATGGCCGAGAAGGGGACCTACTGGGTGCCCACCGCGAGCGCGCTCCACGGCATCGTCGAGAACGGCGTCGAGGCGGGGATCCCGGAGTCCGCGGTCGAGAAGGCCGAGGTCTCCGCGGAGCACTTCGCGGACGCGTGGGACCGCGCGCTCGACGCCGGCGTGACGGTGGCGATGGGAACCGACGCCGGAACCCCGTTCAACGACTTCGCGGAGATTCCTCAGGAGATGGTCCACATGGTCGAGTACGGGCTGTCGCCGGCCGAGGCGCTGGAGGCGGCGACGGTCAACGCCGCCGACCTGCTGGGTCTCGACGACGTGGGGCGCGTCGCCGAGGGGCACCGCGCCGATCTCGTCGTGCTCGACGCCGATCCGAACGAGGACGCGACGGCCTGGCAGTCGCCCGAGTCCGTCTTCGCCGCGGGCGACCGCGTCGCCTGACCGGCCCCGGCCCCGACGGTGGGGACGGCCATCGTCGCATCCGCCGACCGGCCGCGGTCATAAGCGCTTTTTACTGCCGGAGCGGGCCTTCAGGTAATGGGCCGTCGGCCACTCCTCGCTATCGCGCTCGTCGTCGCCGTGTTCGCGGCGTCGGGCTGCGGCGCCGCGGCGGTCGCGGCCGCCGGTTCGGCGGGCGGCAGTTCGCCGGTCGCCGCCGCCGCGGGCGAGCGCCCGGCGCTGGGCGACTCGACGGCGCCCGTGAGCGCCGCGGCGCAGGACGGGAGCTTCGAGCGGAGCGTCGTCCGCATCAGGGTGACCGCGGAGGGCGACGGCGTCTGGACGTTCCGGTACGAGCGACCGCTGGAGACCGACGACGAGCGGGAGGCGTTCGAGTCGTTCGCCGCGGAGTTCCGCGAGAACGAGACCGACCGCTATCGGGCGTTCACGGAGGACGCGCGCGGGCTGGTCGCCGACGGCGAGGGGGTCGTCGACCGCGAGATGAGCGCCGGGAACTTCTCGCGTGACGCGTTCGTGCGCTCGAGCCTCGGCAACGACATCGGCGTCGTCGAGCTCTCGTTCACGTGGTCGGGGTTCGCGGCGGTCGACGGCGACCGCGTCGTGGTCGGCGACGTGTTCGAGGGCGGCATCTACGTCGGGCCGGACCAGGAACTCGTCGTCGAGCCCGGCGAGGGGCTCGCGTTCGCGAGCGTCGACCCGCAGGCCACCCAGTCGAACCCCGACTCGCTGACCGACAGCGACACGGTCACCTGGAGCGGCGAACGCCAATTCACCGACCGTCGGCCCCGGGTCGTCCTCCGGCCCGCAGCCGCGATGGAGACGACCGACGGGACCGACGGAGGGACGGTGGGGGGGACCGGCAGCGCGCCCGCGACCGGCTCCCCGGTGACGGGGGAGGACGGGCCGTGGAGCGATCGGCTCCCGCTGCTGGCGGCGCTGCTCGGGGTGCTCGCGGTGCTGTCCGGGGCCGGACTGCTCGCGTCCCGATCCGCCGGTTCCGGCCTTCCGGGACCGATCGGGTCCGGATCGGGGGACCACGGCGCCGGGAACACCGCGGACGCCGCGAACGGGGCGGACGACGGGGCGGACGCAGGGGCCGGCGACGAGGGGGCGACCGGGGGAGAAGCCGCGGCCAGCGGGGCCGCGGCGACCGCCGAGCCCTCGGTCCCGGACGAGGAACTGCTCTCGGACGAGGACCGCGTCGTGCGACTGCTCCGCGAGAACGGGGGACGGATGAAGCAGCACCGCATCGTCGACGAGACGGGCTGGTCGAAGTCGAAGGTGAGCGTCCTGCTCTCGGAGATGGAGGAGGAGGGAGCGGTCTCGAAGCTCCGCGTCGGCCGCGAGAACGTCGTCAGCCTCGACGGGTCCGAACCGTCCGCGGCCGGGTCGCCGTTCGACGAGGAGTGACCGCCACGTCGGCCGATCGGACCGCGTCACGGCGGCACAATGTGGGGGCGAAACGCAACTGTTTTACTCGGGACCGGCATACCGAAGGGTGTACGCGACACCGTCGCTCCGATGGTGTAGTCCGGCCAATCATATTGCCCTCTCACGGCAATGACCAGGGTTCGAATCCCTGTCGGAGCATTTCTCTCGACGCCGCCACGACTAGCCCCGGCCCTCCCTCGACGCCACGCCGACTAGCCTCCCCTCTCCCTCGACGTATCGCGCTCGGAACTCCCTCGCGGGGACGCACCGCGATCGTCCCGCGTCACGCCGTCGCACGGCGATCCGAGATCGGAGCCGTTTTACGGGCCTCCGGCCAAGCCGTGAATGCGAAGACGGACGCTCCGATAGTGTAGTCCGGCCAATCATATTGCCCTCTCACGGCAATGACCAGGGTTCGAATCCCTGTCGGAGCATTTCTCTCGACCCCAACCCGACAGCCGCGGCCCCGTGGAACGGGTTCGACCGCGGTTGGGTCACGCCTCGCCGCGGTAGATCGCTTCCAACTCGTCGACCGTCCGGTCGACGGAGAACTCCTGCACGGCCTCGCGCGTGTCGCGGCCCCCGGTCAGGCAGTCCTCGACCGCGTCCCGCATCGACTGCACGTCGCCGAACGCGAAGCGGGCACCGTTGTCCGACCCGATGGTCTCGTCGAAGGGCGCCACGTCCGCGGCCGCGACCGGCGTGCCGCAGGCGTTCGCCTCCAGCGTCGACAGCCCCAGCGTGTCGCAGGTCGAGGCGGTGACGAAGACGTCCATCGAGGCGTAGAACTCCGGGAGCCGCTCGCGAGGGAAGAAGTCCCGGAACTCCACGTTCGCGGGGGCGTCCCGTTCCAGCGACTCACGCTCCGGTCCCTCGCCGACGATCACGTATCGGTACTCCGGCATCGCCTCCGCCAGCCGGAGTATCTCGTCGACGTTCTTCTTGGCCGAGAGGCGGCCGCTGTAGCCGATCACGGTCTCGTCATCGGGGAACATGCCGTCCGCGCCGGGACGGAAGGTGTCCATCTCGATGCCGACCGGGAGCTGTCGGTGCTCCACGTCGCGCCGGATCCGGGAGGTGGAGGCCGTCACGCAGTCGAACGACCGCAGGAACCGGTTCTCGTAGGCCACGTAGAGTCGCCCCGCGAAGTCCGCGGCGGTCTCCACCTTGAGCCCCTGGATCAGGTAGTCCTCGATGGGCGTGTGGTGGGTGTACACGGACGCGGCCCCGCGCTTGCGCGCGTACCGCCGGCCCATCAGGCCGGTCGAGGCCGGACCGTGACAGTGGACCACGTCGAACTCGGGCAGCGAGGACAGCCGCCGGTACAGCGGGAGCCGGTACTGCTCGTAGAAGGGGTTCGGGAGCGACGGGACGGGGAACTCGTGTGGACCCGGCTCGTAGTCGCCGTCGGGGTAGACGACGGACACCTCGTGGCCGCGGTCCTCCAGGCGATCCCGCCACGCCTGAATGGTGTAGGTCACCCCGTCGATGCCGGGGAAGTAGCTGTCGGTGAAGAAGCCGATCCTCATGGCTGGTCGGTGTCGCACGGGGTCGTTCGGCGTCGGCGGTCCGGGCTCATTCGTCCACCACCGCGTCGACGAACGCTGGCGCGCCGTTCTCATACGTCGGGCGCTCGTCGAGCGCCCGGAGGCGTTTCGCCTGCGTCACGGCCTCGCCGACGGAGCTCGCCCGGGCGACGCCCTCGATCCCTCGCTCCGCGGCGCCGTCCGCGATCGCCTTCTGGAACGGCAGGAACGGGTAGATCACGCAGGGCGTCCCCGCGACCACGGTGTCCGCGATGGAGGAGAAGCCGGTACAGACCACCACGTCCGCGGCGGCGGTGTACGGCGTCATCGTGGGCTTGGTCTCCCAGTCGTCGTCGCCGACGGTCCGCACGTCGAGGCCGTCCGCCTCCAGTCGCTCGCGGATCGCGTCGAAGTCCTCGCCGTGCGTGCCGGGGCTGAGGAGGACGTCGTACGGCTCGACGGCGTCGTCGGGGTCGCCCTCCTGTGCCAGCGGGCCGACGCGGGTGATCCCCTCGGGGGCCGGCTCGTCGGGCCACAGCGAGGTGACGACGATCCCCTCCGCGAACCGGAGCGAGACCTCGTTGTAGACGGCGAGCGGGGTGCCCCAGACGGGCCCGAACAGGTCCGTCGTCAGGTGGTCGATGCGGTAGAAGTCGAGCCCCTTCCGCGCCGCGCAGACCGCCGCGAACAGGTCGTCGGTCACGAGCACGTCGGGGTCCTCCGCGTCGAGCCACGCGGACAGCTCCCGCGTCCGGCGGACTGCGGAGGGCGCCAGGTCGAACAGCGAGTGGCGCAGGAAGTCGACCGGCCCGTCCCCCTTCACCGCCACCGTCGTGAGGTCCGGGTGGTCGAAGCCGTTCAGCTCCACGAACGGCTTCCCCTGCCCGCCCCCGGCCATCGCCACCTCGATGCCCCGGGACTCGAACTCCTTGGCGACCGGGATGGCCCGGGCCGCGTGGCCCGCGCCGTCACACCAGTAGACGATCGCCACCTTGTCGGTCATACGTGGCCCGTTCTCGCGGCCCGTATAAATCGGCCGCGACATCGCCGCGGTCGTCGACGAGGGTGGAGGGGGACCCTCGCCGCTCCCGGACCGGAGTACCTAACAGGCCGCACGCCCGGAGTCGACCCATGGACGACGCCGGTTCCGAGGAGAAGAACGTGGTGTTCCTGGTCCTCGACTCGCTGCGCAAGGACCGGATCTCGCCGTACAACGGCGACGTGGAGTTCACGCCCCACATCGGCGACCTGGCGGACGACGCCGTGGTGTTCGAGGACGCGGTCGCGCAGGCGCCGTGGACGCTCCCGTCGCACGCCTCGATGTTCACCGGCGAGTACCCGTGGGAGCACGGCACCACCCACGCGCGGAGCTACTTCCCGGCCGACCGCGAGACGTTCGTCGCCCGGTTCCGGGACGCCGGCTACCACACCGCCGCGGTCACGCCGAACGTCTGGATCACCCCCCACAAGGGGATGACCGACGACTTCGACGAGGTGGAGAACTTCCTCGGGACGGCGGACAACCCCCTGAGCGTCCGGCTCTCGAAGCTCGGCGCGCGGGCGTTCCACGCGCTCGGGTCGGGCACGCGCCGCCTGATCGGGCGCCAACTCGACCGCGTCTTCCGCCTGTTCGACGTGGACGACTCCTGTAAGTCCGCGGAGACGGTCGAGGCGGTGGAGGACTTCCTCGACGACCGTGCGGGAGAGAAGGCGGAGCCGTTCTTCCTCTACACGAACCTGATGGAGCCGCACGAGCCGTATCACCCTCCCAAGCGCTACCAGGAGAAACACGGCGTCGACCCGGACGCGGCCATCCCCCACCGACAGAAGGACGTGTTCACGATGGACGACATCGACTACGACGCGCTCCGAAAGGTGTACGACGCCTCCGTCGACTACACCGACGACCTCGTCGGGCGGGTCCGCGACGCGCTCGACAGGAACGGGCTCGCCGAGGACACCGTCGTCGTCCTGCTGTCGGACCACGGGCAGGCGCTCGGCGGCGCGGACGGGAGCTTCGGCCACCAGTTCACGGTCTCGGAGCCGGTCACGAACGCGGTCCTGCTGGTCGACGACCCGGACCGCGATGCCGGTACCGAGCCGGGGCTGACGGAGCTCCGCCGCCTCCACGACCTCGTGCCGGGATGGGCGGGGATCGCGCCGGAGCCGGAGCGAGGGAGTGCGGTCGCGGAGGTCGCGCGGGGCGGCATCGAGTACCCCGAGAACTTCACGGGCTTCATCCCGAGCGAGGCGTGGGACGACTACTACTGCAAGTACCGGTACGTCGCGGACGCGGACCACAAGGTCGTCAAGCGGATCGACGCCGACGGCGCCGCGACCTACGCCGCGGTCGACCGCGGGAGCGGGGAGTCGGTCCCCGTCCCGGCCGACCTCCGCGCTGAGGTGGACGCGATCGGCGACGTGGACGTCGACGCGGACGCCGACGCGGACGCCGAGCGGGGCGGCGGCCCCGAGGCGGACGAGGAGATCGCGGAGCGGCTCGAAGCCCTCGGGTACAAATAAGCCGCGGCGACCCCCGCCGCCTGGCGAGGGAGCCGCCCCGGGCGGGCGAAACGGGCAACCCTTTTGCTCCGGGGGGCGAGGTGCCGACAACCACCGGGCGTCGCCCGCGGGACCGCGCTCCGTCGCGTCGACTCGCGAGCGGGGGAGCGCCGCCGCACGCCGTCCGGCACTCACGACGCTATGAACGTATCACGACAGGTCGGTCGGAAGGGGGTCTTCTGGTTCGCGGTCGCCACCGTCCTGTTTCTGGCGCTGGTGTACCTCGCGGACCTCGACAAGTTCCTCGGGTCGATCCGGGCGGCCGACCCGCGCTTCTTCGCGGTCGCGCTCGGCGTCGGCTTCTCCTCGCTTTTGGTGTGGGCATGGGTCTGGCACCGCTTCTTCGGGCAGATGGGGATGGAGACGACCGTCTCCCGCACCCTCCGGATGTTCATGACGGGCCACTTCCTGAACTCCATCACGCCGCTCGGGCAGTTCGGCGGGGAGCCGGTGATGGCGTACATCGTCTCGGACAACACCGGCACCGACTACGAGCGCAGCCTCGCGTGCGTCGTCTCCGCGGACCTGATCAACGCGGTCCCCTTCTTCACGTTCACGCTCGGGGGCGTCGTCTACCTCGCGCTGCGGGGCGCGCTGACCGGCTTCCTCGCGGACGTGGGCGCGGCCGCGGTCGTGCTGCTGCTCGCCGCGTCGCTGGTGGCGTACCTCCTCTGGTCCGACGACGCGACGCTGTCGGGCGCGGTCGTCGCCGCCGTCGACGCGGTCGAGCGCCGGGTCGACCGCGGGGAGGGGTTCTTCGAGTCGATCCGCGAGCGCGTCCGCAACATCGAGTCGTCGTTCCAGGAGGCGGGCAGCGACCGGCGCTTCCTCGTGACGACCGCGCTCGGCTCGCACCTCGCGATCCTCGCACAGATCGTCTCGCTGTACTTCGTCCTCCTCTCGCTGGGGCTGGAGCCGGCGTTCGTCCCGCTGTACTTCATCGTGAACCTCTCGGTGATCGCGACCGTCTCGCCGACGCCCGGCGGCTCCGGCACCTACGAGGCCGCCTTCTCCGGACTGGTGACCGTCTTCTACGCCGTCGACCTGTCGGTCGCGCTGACCGCCGCGGTCCTCTTCCGGCTCACGACCTACTGGCCCGGCCTGCTCGTCGGCTACGCCTCGATGCTCACGCTCCGGGACTGATCCGCAGCTCGCAGGGGGAGTACCGGCGGAACTCCGCCGGAGTGGTTCATTAACTACCGACCGAGTACATGAAGAAAGAGTTTTTCGCACGACCCTCGCAGACGTGCGTATGGATCACACCCCTCGACGCGAGGAGGACGTTCCTCGACGCGAGACCGCGGAGACGCCCGCGTGGACGCGCGAGCAGGCGGCGGGGCTGGATCGGGACCCGGACGCGGTCGCACCGGTCATCTACCCGCCCGAGCACGACACCTTCGGCGGCCTCCACGTCTGGGACACGTGGCCGCTCCGCGCCCGCGACGGGAGCCTCGCGGAGGTCGGCGGCTACCGCGTCCTGATCGCGCTCACGACGCCGGACGACCTGCTCCCGGGCAAGCGACACGACGTGGCGCGCCACCACTACTTCTACGCCGCGGACGGCGAACACTGGACCCACGGCGGGCCGGTGTTCGGGGAGTCGGACGATTCGGAGCCGAACGACCCGCAGCGCCCCGAGAGCGTCGACGACGAAGGCGCGTCCACCGCCGTCCCCTACGGCTCCCGCCAGTGGGCCGGCTCCGCGATGTACGACGCCGAGGCGGACGAACTCTACTGCTACTACACCGCGGCCGGCCGCCGGGGAAGCGACGAGTTGAGCTACGAACAGCGCATCGCGGGCGCCTCGGGGGGATCCATCTCCGCGACCGGCGACGGCGTGGAGATAGCCGGCCCGTGGGACCACGAGGTCCTGCTGGAACCGGACGGCGACCACTACGAGCGCGAGGCCCAGTCGCGGGGGATGACCTACACCTTCCGCGACCCGTGGTTCTTCGAGGACCCCGCGACCGGCGAGACGTATCTGCTGTTCGAGGCGAACACGCCGGTCCCGGAGGGGTCGGACGCCTGCGGCGGCGACCCCGCCCAGCAGGAGTTCAACGGCAGCGTGGGCGTCGCCCACTCCCCGACCGGCGACCCGATGGACTGGGAGCTCCGGCCGCCGCTTCTCGAGGCCGTCTGCGTGAATCAGGAACTGGAACGCCCCCACGTGGTCGTCCGCGACGGTCGGTACTACCTGTTCGTCTCCAGCCACCTCCACACGTTCGCCCCCGGGCTGGAGGGGTACGACGCCCTCTACGGGTTCGTCGCCGACTCGCTCGGCGGCGACTACGAGCCGCTGAACGGCCACGGGCTCGTCGCCACCAACCCCGCGAACGCGCCGTTCCAGGCCTACTCGTGGGTGGTCTACCCGCACGCGGACGAACTGCTCGCGGTGAGCTTCTTCAACTACTACGACTACGCCGGCGAGAACCTCGACGGGGTCGCCCACCTGCCGGAGGAGGAACAGCTCCGCCGGTTCGGCGGCACGCTCGCGCCGACGCTCCGCCTCGACGTCGCGGACGCGGAGACGCGCATCGCCGGCACGCTGCGGCACGGTCACCTGCCCCTCCCGGACGAGGACCTGGAGCCCGTCGAGCGGCGGCTCGGGGCGACGAGCGCGACGGGCGCCTATCGGCGGTAGCTCCCGGTCGCTGGGCCGGAGACGACGGAGGTCGCCGCTGACTCCCCCTCGGACGCGTGTCCCGTGTCGAGTGTCGGAACCCGCCGAACGGGGCTGCAGCACTCGACCGTTCCTCCCGGAACCGCGACCGCACCGCGACCGCACCACAGCACCGTGGTCTCCGCTTCACTCCTCGGCCCCCTCAGCGTGCCAGCCCGGTTTCTCCCTTCGGAAACGCGGTCGGGCGCCCGCCATTTATGTCACTCGCGGGCCAAGTGTGGCCGATGTCAGCACCCGAGACCGGCGACGACGCACCGCGGTTCGAAGCGACGCTCGGCACGAGCGACCACGAGGCGTTCGCGCTCGCGGACCGCCTCGGGGACGGGCCCGTCGTGCTCGCGTTCTTCCCGGGCGCGTTCACCCCGCCGTGCACGAACGAGATGGTGGCGCTTCAGGAACGGCTCGGCGACTTCGAGGAGGCGGGGGCGACCCTCCTCGGGGTGAGCGCGGACTCGCCGTTCTCGCAGGGCGCGTTCCGCGACGAACACGGGATCGAGTTCGACCTCGTCAGCGACATGGCCGGGGACGCGATCCGGGCGTACGGACTGGAGATGGACATCGCGGAGCTCGGACTGTACGGGATCGCCAACCGCGCGGTATTCGTCCTCGACGCCGACGGGGCGGTGACCTACCGGTGGATCGCCGACGACCCGACGAACGAGCCCGACTACGGCGCGCTACTGGACGCCGTCGAGGCGGCGTAGGACCTCGCTTCGACCCACGACGGCCGACATAAGTAGCTCCCGCGCCGAGCGGAAGCCATGACCGACGAGAGCCGAGCCGCGACGGACCGTGTGCCGACCGACCGACCGCCGGCCGACCACCCCCTCGACCTTCCTCGAGTCGGACTCGGCACGATGGGCATCGAGGACCCCGCCGCCGTCCGGGCGGCGCTGGACCTCGGCTACCGCCACCTCGACACCGCACAGATCTACGAGAACGAGGCGGTCGTCGGCGAGGGGCTGGCGGCCGCGCTCGGTGGCGCCGGCGATTCCTCCGCTCCCGCCCTCTCCCGGGCGGACGTGACCGTGGCGACCAAGCTCTGGATCGACGCGCTGGCTCCCGACGCGGTTCCGGAGAGCGCCCGCGCGAGCGCCGACCGGCTGGGCGTCGACGCCATCGACCTGCTGTACGTCCACCGCCCGCGCGGCGGCTACGAGCCCGAGGGGACCCTGTCGGCGCTGGCCGACCTCGTCGACGAGGGGCTCGTGCGCCACGTCGGCGTCAGCAACTTCGAGCGCGACCAGCTCGACCGCGCCGTCGAGGTCCTCGCGGACCGCGGGCTCCGGCTCGCGGCCCACCAGACCGAGTTGCATCCGCTGTATCACCGGCCTGAACTGCTCGACCACGCCCGCGAGCACGGCTACCCGGTGGTGGCCTACTCGCCGCTCGCGGGCGGCCGCGCCGGAGAGGTCGAGGCGCTCCGGACCGTCGCGGAGAAACACGGGACCACGCCCGCGGCGGTGTCGCTGGCCTGGGTCCTCGCGAAGGACCCGGTCGTCGCGATCCCCAAGGCCTCGAGCGAGGCCCACCAGCGCGCGAACCTCGCGGCCGCGGCGCTCGAACTCGACCCGGAGGACGTGGCTCGGATCGACGCGATCGACCGCGAAGAGGAGCTGTATCCGGAGTAGCGCCGGGCCGATCCCGCGTCGGCGACCGATCAGGCCCCGTCGCGCCGCGACTTCACGAGCATGTACGCGACGACGGGGACGATGGTGAACACGAGCGTCGCGAGCGCCCAGACGGCGGGGTAGCGGACTCCCTCGGAGCGCGCGTCGCGGTAGATCCAGACCGCGAACCCGACGACGACCGCGTAGAGCACGCCGTAGTACGTCAGCGTCCGAGCCGTCGCCAGGTCCACGAACAGCGGGTCCATCGCGTCCCCGTTCGCGCGCGGGGCGAATGAGCGTGACGGTCGGGGGCCCGGACCGCGCTACGCGTCCCCGTCCGGGATCCGGCCGACGGCGGGGTCCGTGAGGTCCGCGGCCATCACGAAGTCCGGTTCGTCGGCCACCGGAACGCGGGCGGCCGCCGCGTCGCTGACGACCGCCGCCGCCTCCGGCACCAGCACGCGCGTCCGGTCGGCGCCGGCGGCCGCCGCGTCGCGAGCGATCCCCGCCAGCAGCGCCGCGGCCGCCTCGGCGTCGCGCCACGCGGCGACGCCGTAGATGGCCTCCGTTATCGTCTCCGCGTCCGCTCCGTCGTCCGTCTGGCCGTCCGTCTCGCCGTCCCCCGCCTCGCGCTCGTGGGTGTACGACCGGTAGCTCATCCCCGCGACGCCGCCGTCGTGGACCGCGAGCAGGCGGTCGTCGGCCGCGGCGGCCGCCAGTTCCTCGCGCGTCAGCGCCGAGAGCGCCCACGACTCCTCGGCGTCCATCGACAGCCCGCGAAGGTGCTCGCGGGCGGCGCTGTCCGTCCAGAAGCTCCAGGCGGCGTCGGGATCGGGCGCCCCGGCGGTCCCGCTCCCGGTTCCGGCGACGGGGAGGTCGGGGGTCGCCTCGGCGTCCGGTACCGGCTGAAGGAACCGGAACTCCGTGCAGGGGTCGAAGCCGACCGCGCGCGACTGGCCGAGGCCGGCGACGTTCCACGAGAACACCATGTTGCGGCAGACCGTCGCGCCGCGCTCGCGGCCCCAGTCGAAGACCGCCCGCGAGAGGTGTCTGGAGACGCCGAACCCGCGGGCGGCGGGGTCGACGCGGATCGCCTGCCCCCACGCCTCCCACTCCGAGAGCAGCACGCCCTGGATACAGCCCACGACGCGCCGCCCGTCGACAAGGTTCGGGTCCGCCGCCGGGTCACCCTCGACGGCGTCCGCCACGGCCGCCGGCGGCAGCGTGACGACGAACGTGCGCCGGTCGGGGTCGTCCGCCTCGACCCACCGCGGGAACGCCTCCGGGACGTAGTCGCCGTGTCTCTCGCCCCAGGTGTCGCGGGTGAAGGCGGCGACTGCGTCGGCGTCCGCCGCGCGGGCCCGCCGGACGGAGACGGGGTCGTCGTCGGTCATCTATCGCCAGGGCTGGGACTCCTCGGTCAGCTCGCCGGCCAGGTTTCGCCCCATCGCGTCGGCCGGGTTCTCGGCGTTCGCCAGCGCCCACATCAGCTTCACCTTCGCGGTACCGGGGAGGGTGTCGCCCGCCTCCACGACGCCGGCGTCGAGCAGGTCGCGGCCGGTGTCGTAGACGCGGTCACAGACCCGGCCCGCGAGACACTGGCTCGTCATGACGACGGTCGTTCCCGACTCGACCAGCTCCTCGACCCGCGGGATGAGGGCCGTGTGGACGTGGCCGAGTCCGGTCCCCTCGATCACCACGCCGTCCGCGTCGTCGAGGTAGTCCCACGCGGCCGGGTCCATCCCGGGCGTGAACTTCACGAGCTCCACGTCCGCCGCGAGGTCGGCCGCGAGCGCGAGGTCGGTCGCGCCGCGCTCGGCGTGCTCGCGCCGGAAGGAGACGCCGGCGCCCCCGTCGGCCGCCCCCTCGTCCGACCCGCCCGCCTCGCTGGCGGCCGCGTAGTCGACCTCGCCGAGCGGCTTCGCGCCGACCGTCTCGAAGGCGTCGCGGCGCGAGGTGTGGTTCTTGCGGACGCGCGTGCCGCGGTGGAGCGCGCAGCGGTCGTCGCTCTCGGTGGCGTGCATACAGACCAGCACCTCCGAACAGTCGGCCTTCGCCGCCTCGACGGCACACACCGCGTTCATCACGTTGTCGGAGGAGGGGCGGTCGGCCGAGCGCTGCGACCCGGTGAAGACGACCGGGACCGGCGTGTCGAGCATGAACGACAGCGCGGACGCCGAGTACTGCATCGTGTCCGTCCCGTGCATCACGACGACGCCGTCCGCGCCCGCCTCGATCTCCTCGCGGACCGCCTCGGCGAGGTCGACCCAGATGGAGGGGTCCATGTTCTCCGAGAGGATGTTCGCGACGACGCGGCCGCGGTAGTTCGCGCGGCCGGCCAGGTCCGGGACGGCCCGGAGCACGTCCTCGGCGTCGAAGCGCGCGGTCACCGCACCGGTTCGGTAGTCGACGGTCGAGGCGATGGTGCCGCCCGTCGAGATGAGCGACACCGTCGGGAGCTCCTCGTCGAAGCTGATCTCCGAGACCTCGCCCGGCTCGTTCGCTCCGCCCTCGTCGACCTCGTGGACGCCCGACTCCAGCACCTCCACGTCGGCGGCCTCGCGGTCGATCCCCACGTTGTAGCCGCCGTCGAGCTTCACGACGAGGTGGTCGCTCGTCGAGGAGGGCATCAGCACGCCCTCGTTCGTGACGTCCGCGCGCTCGACGCGAACGCGATCTCCGGGTTGCATGTGGCGGAATTCCCCGCGGTCGGACTTCAATCCAACCGTTCGGGGCGGCGGGCCGCCGACCGCGACCGCCGGCGCCGTCGCTCGCGGTCGCGGAGCGGCCGGTCAAAAAATCGCGGTTCGCGAGTGAGGAACGCGGCTGCGTTCGGGCGCCCCCGCGGGCGCGGAACGCGGCTGCTCTGTCGCCGACTCAGCCGAAGAGCTCGCCGAGCCCTTCGCCCTCGTCGCCGTCTTCCTCGTCCTCGTCTTCCTCGGCTTCCTCGGCGGCCTCCTCCTCGGCCTCCTCGGACTCCTCGGACTCTTCCTCGCCACCGGCGGAGCCGCTCGCGGCGGCGCCCGCGGCGGGCGCGGCGGCGGCCGTCTCGATGGCCTCCTCGATGTCGACGTCCTCCAGCGCGGCGACGAGCGCCTTGACGCGGGACTCCTCGACGTCGACGCCGGCGGCTTCGAGCACGCCGGTGATGTTGTCCTCGTTGATCTCCTCGCCCGATTCGTTCAGGATGAGCGCAGCGTAAACGTATTCCATTGTTGTGATCTCCGTTGGTTATCCGAACATCGCTCCGAGGCCATCGCCGCCGTCGCCGTCCTCCTCGTCGTCGGAGTCGTCGGCCTCGTCGGCGTCCTCGGATGCGGTCTCTTCTTCGTCAGCCTGTTCCTCCTCCTGCTCGTCGGCGGCCGGGGCGGGCGCGGCGTCCACGCCCTGCAGCTCCTCCGGCAGCGCCTCCTCGTCGTCGATCTGCGCGGCGAGCGCGCGGAGCTGGGCGTCGGCCTTCCCGACGAGGTCGGGCACGACGTCCGGGCTCTCGACCTCCGCGTGGAGCGCGACCGACTTCGCCTCGCCGGAGCCCTTCGCGAGAAGGGTGCCGACGGTGGCGGCGGTCGGGTACTCCGCGTTGAGCGAGAGGTTGCGGCCCGCGGCCGCGGCGGACTGGATGTCCGCGCGGTACTCGTCGACGTCGATGGCGAGCTCGTCCGGCTCGAAGAGGACGCCTTCCGAGAAGACGCCCTTCAGGTCGAGCCCGACTTCCTTCGGCTCGATGCCGAGTTCGGTCAGGACGTTGGCCAGGTCGTCGGAGACGACCTCGCCCTCCTCGAGGACCTTCGAGTCCTCGGTGACCTGGATCGAGCCCTCCTGGATGCGCGCGGCGGCGCCGACGGTCTGCAGTTCGCCGACGAACGGACCGGGGTCGACCCCCGTGTCACCCTCGGGGATGACGATGTCGTTCGGGGCGACCTCGCCGGCGTTGATCGGGGCCGGCGTCTTCGAGGCCTCGAGCTGCTTGTAGAGGCCGAACGGGTTGTCGTTGGTGCCGATGAGCGCCACCTGTCCGGCGACGTACTGGGTGAGCTGCTCGACGCCCTCGTCGACTTCCTCCAGCGCGCGGACGACGAGCGTGTTGCGGCTCATCCGGACGTCGGCGGAGCCGTGCAGCTCGCGGCGCATGGCCTGGAGCTGACGGCTCGGGATGCCGGCGACGCCGACGATCCCGACGGACGCGAACGAGTCGATGAAGTCGACGAGCTCGTCGACCTCCTCGCGCTTCCACTCGGGGATCGTGTCGGTCTGGCGGACGGAGCTCATACCGGGACCTCCTCCGCGGGACCCATCGTCGTCTTGACGTAGATCCCGTCGATGTTGAGCGGGCCCTTCTCGAGGTCGGCCTCGAGACGGCGGATGATGACGTCGATGTTGCTCGCGATGTCCTCCGCGTCCATGTCCTCCGCGCCGACGCGCGTGTGGAACGTCCGGCGGTCGCGGGACCGGAGCTGCACCGTGTTCTTCATCCGATTGACTGTGTCGACGATGTCGTCGTCCGGCTGCAGTGGGGTAGGCATCTTCCCGCGCGGACCGAGGACGGTACCGAGGTACCGACCGATGTCCTGCATCAGGCTGGCTTCGGCGATGAAGAAGTCGGTCTCATCGGCCAGGTCCTTTGCGCGGTCGTCGTCGTCTCCGAGGTCTTCGAGGTCGTCGCTGTCAAGCACTTCGTCAGCGACATCCTCTGCGCGGACGGCGGTTTCGCCCTCCGCGAAGACGACGATCTGTGTCTCCTGCCCCGTTCCAGCCGGCAGCACGACGGACTCGTCGATGCGGTTCGACGGATCGTTGAGGTCGAGATCTCGAAGGTTGATCGCGAGGTCCACCGTTTCACGGAAGTTCCGCTCGGGGGCCTCGTCGAGAGCCTGAGATACTGCCTCCTCTATTGTGTCTGCCATTTTTCACCTCCGTAGTACGCAGGTAGCTCCTACGGGTCAGTGAAACAGGCGAAGCCTGTCTCATCGGATAGTGGCCCATGCCGCCCTTAAAGCCGTCGAAGGGGGGTCGGGCGTGTGACCGCTTCACGCGCCTGCTGGCGGGGTCCTCGGACGGTTTCTCTCCCCCGGACGTGCGGCCGTCCCGCGCGTCGCGGCGACGGTGTTGGCGGCGACGGTGTTGGCGGCGCCGGCGGCGGACGGACGCCCTACCGGTCGATGCCGCCCTGCGCCTTGATGTCCATGATGTGGCGGACGTTGAGGTAGATCTCCTCGGGTGAGGTGTCCTCGTCCGGGTCGTACAGGTCGGAGACGCGGTAGAGGATCGCCGCGACCTGCCTGCTCTCGGAGCTGTCGCCGCGGACGTCCTCGGCGACCGCGCGGAGCAGCTCCCGCTTCTCGTCGTCGGGGGAGAACTCGGCGTCGGAGTCCGGCGCCATCTCCCAGTCCGGATCGTCCTCCGCCTCGGTGGCGTCGCCGTCCGTTCCGGTGCCCTCCTCGCTCATCGCTTACCTCCGGCGGCTCACTTCGCGCCGGCGGACGACGCCGGCGTTGTTCGCGACGTTCTCGGTTATCACCTTGAACGCGTCCGCGGTCTCGCCGCCCTCCAGTACCACGGGCTCGCCGCCGTCGCCGCCGGTTCGCACGTCGGGGTCGAGCGGAACGCCCCCGAGGAACGGGAGGTCCTGCTCCTCGGCGAGCTGCTTGCCGCCACCCGCGCCGAAGATCTCGTGGAAGCCGCCGCAGTCGGGACACTTGAAGCCGGACATGTTCTCGGCGATGCCGAGGACGTTCGTGTCGTGTTTGCCGAACATCCGGAGCCCCTTCGTGGCGTCGTCGAGCGCCACGTCCTGTGGCGTGGTGACGATGACCGCGCCGGTCAGCGGGAGCGTCTGGAGGATGGTGAGCTGGGTGTCGCCGGTGCCCGGCGGGAGGTCCATGATCAGGTAGTCGAGCTCGCCCCACTCCACGTCCTCGACGAGCTGCGTGATGATCTTGTGAACCATCGGGCCGCGCCAGATGACGGGGTCGTCCTCGCCGGTGAGGAAGTCCATGCTCATCAGGCGCATCCCGTACTGCTCGGGCGGCGTGATGGTGTCCCCGTCCGTCCGCGGTCGCTGGTCGGCCGAGACCATCCGCGGGACGTTCGGGCCGTAAATGTCCGCGTCGAAGAGGCCGACCTTCGCGCCCATCTCCGAGAGCCCGGCCGCGATGTTGACCGCCATCGTCGACTTGCCGACGCCGCCCTTCCCGGAGGCGACCGCGATGACGTTTTTCACGCCCGGCATCACCTGCTCGGCGGGCGAGAACTCCTCGGGGACCGACGCCGAGAGGCGCGGTTCGAGCCCCTCCGCGGTCAGGACCTCGCGTACCCGCTCCGCGATCTCGGTCTCGTGGGGAGCGTACGGCGCACCGAGCGCCAGCGAGACCGAGACGGCGTCGCCGTCCACCTCGAGATCGTTCACCAGCCCGAGCGAGACGATGTCGTCGCCCAGGTCCGGATCCTCGACCTCCCGAAGGAGGTCACGTACCGCGGCTTCGTCCATGTCCGAGGCGAGGGGAGTGAGCCGAATAAGGGTTCTGTAACCGGGCCTTCGGGCGGGAACGGGCGCAGTTTCGGGTCGGCGGACCGCCGCGCCGACAGTTACTCGATCCGCGTTCCGGGGTCGCCGCCCGACAGGAACGCCGACAGCTCGTCGGGGCCGAACACGAACGCGGGCGCCTCGAGCGCGAGCAGCTCCCGCACCTTCGCGGCCATCCCGCCGGAGACGTCCGTCGCGTCGCTGGCGCCGAGCACGTCCGCGACCGCGTCGAAGTCGTCGATGACCGGGATCACCGCGTCGTCGGCGTCGAGCACCCCGGGGACCGTCGAGCAGACCCCGACGCGGTCGGCGGCGAGCCCCTCCGCGAGCGCCACGACTATCTCGTCGCCCGACAGCACCGTGACGCCCTCACCGGCCGTCGCGATCCCGTCGCCGTGGAGCACCGGGACGAACCCCTCCCCCAGCAGCGTCGCGGTCGCGTCCAGCGGGAGCGTCAGGTCTCCGTTCGCGTCCCGAGCACCGGCGGAGAGGGGATGGACCGGCACCGCGGGGACCCCCCGCTCGCGGAGGCGCTCGAGGACGTGCGCGTTGAGCCGCTTCATCGCGCCGTGGATGTCCGCCACCGCCGCGGCGTCGCGCGTGCCCGCGGTGGTGGAGACGCCGTGTGCGCTGGCGTGGTGGTGGCCGAAGCTCCCGCCGCCGTGGACGACGACGAGCCGGTCGACCGCGCCGTCCGCGAGCGCGCCGGCGACGGCGTCGCAGGCGGCGTCGAGCGCCGGTTCGTCCAGCGTTTCGGGGCTGTCCTTCTCGGTGATCAGGCTCCCGCCGAGCTTGAGGACGACGGGGGCGTCCGCGGGCGGTGCGGAGGAATCGCCGGCGGCCGCGGCGTCGTCGGCCATCACTCGCCCTCCACGCGGACGCCCTCGGTCGCCAGTTCGGCGCGGAACGACTCCTCACAGCCCTGCGTGAACGAGAGCGCGGTCTCGGTCCTGTCGGTCGAGTCGAGCGCGACGATGCAGCCGCCGCCGCCCGCCCCGGTGAGCTTCGCCCCGTACGCGCCCGCCTCGCGGGCCGCCCACACCATCGCGTCCAGCGAGCGCGAAGAGACGCCCAGCGCCGACAGCAACCCGTGATTGAAGTCCATCAGCTCCCCGAGCTCGTCGAGCAGGTCCGGCGAGGGGCGCTTCTCGGGCGCTGCATCCGCGAGCAGGCGTTCGCCCTCGCGGGTCACGTCGCCGATCGCTTCGACGGTGTCGGCGGCGAAGCCGTGGCGCTCCTTCAGTTCGCGGACGCCCGCCACGAGCGCGCCGGTGTCGCCCGCGCCGCCGTCGAAGCCGACGACGAACGGGAGGTTCGGCGCGTCGATGCGCTCGCAGTCGTCGCCCTCGACGCGGACCGCGCCGCCCATCGCCGAGCAGAAGGTGTCCGCGCGCGAGGCCTGCCCGTCCTGCACCTCGAACTCCGCGCGGTAGGCGCGCTCCGCGACCTCCCGCGTCGGGAGGGGCTCGCCGAGCGCGCGCGTCGCGGCGTCGATGCCCGCGACGACGACCGCGGCCGAGGAGCCGAGGCCGGCCCCGAGGGGGATCGCGCTCTCGACGGTGATGTCGAAGCCGGCCCCGGGCGCGTCCGCGGCGTCGCGCGCCTGCGCGACGGCGGCGTCGATGTAGCCCATCGCGGCGTCGACGAGCGACCGCTCGACGTCCACGTCCGGGCGCCCCTCGGAGGAGCCGTCGTACTCGACGGTGAACCCGTCCAGCGAGAGGTCCTCGGCGGTGACGCGGACGTGGTCGTCGTCGCGCGGTTCCACGGTGACGGTCGCGCGCCGCTCGACGGCACACGGCACCGCGGGCTCACCGTAGACGACGGCGTGTTCGCCGAAGAGATAGACCTTCCCCGGCGCACTACAGACGGTCATACGCGGTCTCACAGCCCCCGGGGTAACAGGCGTTGCGCTTGGACGTGAGCGGATACTGACTGTTCGATGTGTCAGACGGCGATGCAGCGTGGCGTTCTGGTGTTGATCCTGCTGTTCTGGACTGCAACAGCTCGAAAGCCCCAGCCGGCTCTCTCTACTACTGATCTTTCTCGGTTATGGGTCCTGCTGCTCTGAACGGTAACACCCAGAAAGCCCCAGCCGGCTCGACCGGCCGCGACACACTCTGCGCTCCTCGCTCTCCGCTTGGCGAGACAACCCGCGTCTCGCGAGCCTCCAGCGTGCAGTAGCGCGCTGGAGACACCGCTCGCTGCGGTGCTTGAGGCGTCGGGGCCGGATCGAGCCGACTGCCCCTTTCAGTCCCACCCCGCCCCGCGACAGCACCGCACAGCACCGCGACCGCACAGCAGCCTCACACCTCCCCAACCTCGGCGGCGGCGCGGCCGCGAAACCGCAGCGCGGGACAAACCGCGTCCCGCTGGCCTCCGGCGTGCAGTGGCGCGCCGGAGACACCGCAGGCGGCCGCGCCGCCGCCTCCACCGAAAATCGGAGATTTTCGAGCAGCCAGCGTGCAGTAGCGCGCTGGCGACCTCGCGCGGTCGCGGCGACACGCTCCGCGGTCGCCGCAGCGCGCGCCAACAGCACAGCAACTGCACCGCCGTCGAACGAACGTTTTTCGCGGATCGGGCGGAACTCCCGCCGTGAGTGCAGCCTAATCGGCCTCCTCACAGCGCATCGCCTCGCCGGCTGTCCACCGTCTGGCGCGCGCGAATAACGCCGCGAGAGAAGCCCGACCGCGGCCGGAGCAACGCGGAGGCCGCGGGCGGCTGAGGTTGGGGGGTCAGAGGCTACGCTTGTCTCGACAGCCGGTGTAGAGAATCACCGAGAAACCGGTCGCGACGACCGACTCGCCAAACCGGGTCCTGGCGGATTGAAAGGGCAAGGCCGGTCGCGGGCTTTCTGGCTGTTGGAAACAAGCACAGCAGCACGCTTGATCGCTCTAAAAGCAGCGTATGGCGAGCGACGTCACCACCTCATTCAGCCGTCTCTCGCCGATTGTCGGCGTGTGAGCGGACCCAGAGCTCGCCGATCCGGGAGAGCGTCGTCCGGTGGGACTTGCCGTGTGCCTCCTGTTCGATGTAGCCCTTCCCGCCGGGGCCGAGGCGGTCGACGTTGTAGATGACCTTCGAGCGGAACGAGTCGGTGTACTCCTCGTTGAGGTCGGCCGCGAGCGTCTCCGCCAGCTCGGAGACGGAGTCGAACTCGCCGTGCTCGCCGAGCGTGAACAGGATGAGCTCCTCGAACGGCTTGACGTTCTGGAAGGAGGCGACCGGGAGCTCCACGATGTGGTTGTCGCCGATGCGCTTCGCGCCGATAGTGGTGCCGCGCTCGTCGAACTCCTCCAGAAGCGACGTGGTGCTCGCGAGCCGGCGCTCGATGCGGTCGCGGTCGACGGCGGCGTCCGCTCCCTCCGCTCCGTCCGCGCCCTCGGCCGCGTTCCGGAGCTCCTGCAGGAGGTCGCGGCTCTCGCGCAGCTCCTCGGCGAGCTCGGTCTCGAGGTACTTCTCGGGGGCGGTGTAGTAGGTGTGGATGCGGTCGCGGTCCGCCTGTCGCTCGACCATGATCGAGTGGGCCGCGGTCGCGAACGCGAACGAGACCGGGCGCGGCATCGAGCAGACGTTCACCCACACGTCGCCGCCGTCGTCCAACTCCGCGTTGATCAGGTCGAACGCGCGCTCGAAGGCGGCGTCGTAGTCGTACACGTCTGCGATGGACTCGCGGACCGTCTCGGCGCCGAGCAGGTTCTCGAAGTCCGTCTCCAGTTTGCGCGCGATGTTCCGCGAGTACTCGACGTTCGCCTCGCTCCCGACCGACCCCTCGAGCAGGATCACGCGGTCCACGTCGAACTGGTCCCGGATGAGCGGGGCGATCAGCCGGTCGTAGTCGAAGCCGACCGGGACGACGTGCGTCTCCATGTCCGTCCGGTACGACGGCGGGGGTTAAAACCGCGTCCGTCCCCCGCGTGCCTCGTTCGTCCGTGTTCTCTCGCACGAACGCCTTCGGTCCCGTTCCCGCGCGTCGGCCATCCCCGAACGGTCTAAGTGCGCGCGCGCCCGACCCCGAACCAATGAGTCTACGGCCCGCGTGGCTGACCTTCCGGCGGTACGCGGCGGCGACGACCGCGGTCACGCTGACGCTCGTGAGCCTCGGCGTCTACACCGCGGCGACGGGGTCGGGGCTGGCCTGTCAGGCGCAGTGGCCGCTCTGCTCGGACCAGCTCATCCCCGCGCTGACGATCAACCCCGACTTCATCGAGTGGTTCCACCGCGTCTGGGCGATGGGCACCGGCTTCGCGATCATCGGCCTCGCGGCGTGGTCCTGGCTCGGCGACCGGGAGCGGCGCGTCCGGCTCGCGGCGACGGCCGCGGTCGCCATCCTCCCCCTGCAGATCACCGTCGGCGCGGTGACGGTGACGGTCGGCGGGCTCGTCCCCGGCGGCTACACGGTGTCGACGCACGCCGCCCACCTGCTCGTCGCGCTGACCATCTTCACGCTGCTCGGGCTGGCGACGCTGTGGGCGTTCCTCGACGAGCGCGCCGTCACGGCCGCGCACCTCCGGCGCGCGCTCGGACTCGGCGTCGGCGGCCTGCTCGTCACCGCGCTGCTGTCCCGCGCCGTCCCCCTCCTGACCTACTCGCCGGGGGCGCAGGGGTGGTTCTACGCGGCCGGCCTGCTGGCGCACATCGGGCTGCTCTCGGCGGTCGTGCTGACTCCGCACGCCGCGGTCCGGGAGACGGTCGCCCGCCGGACCCGCGGGCTGGCGGGCGCCGCGCTCGCGCTGCTGTTCCTCACGCTGCTGCTCGGCCGCGACCTCGTGCTCTACACGGCGACGTGGCGCCTGATCAACCAGGTCGCGCTCGTCGGCGCGCTCGTCGGCGCGGTCGCCGCGCTGCTCGTCGTGCGACGCGGAGCGGCGACGCCGGACGCCGCGGCCTCCGAGCCCGGTGCCCCCGCGAGCGACGACTGAGAAACGCGCCTCGCCGCGGGTCCGCGGTCGCGGGGTGGCCGGTCCGTGGCGTTTATTTCCGTCCGCCGCCCGGTTGCTGGCATGCAAACGGCGGACCACGCGACGGTTACCGGGCTCCCGCCCGGGATGGCGGCCGCCCGGGACGAGCTGACGCCGATGCTCTCCCAGTACGCCGACTGCTGTGCCGCCCACGAGGACGCCCTCGTGCTGTTTCAGGTCGGCGACTTCTACGAGGCCTTCTGCGAGGCCGCCGAGGAGGTGGCTCGCGTCTGCGAGGTGACGCTCACCCAGCGCGAGGACTCCACCGGCGAGTACCCAATGGCGGGCATCCCCATCGACAACGCCGCGGGCTACCTCGATTCGCTTTTGGAGGCCGGCTACCGCGTCGCGCTCGCCGACCAGGTCGAGGACGCCGAGCAGGCCTCCGGGCTGGTCGACCGCGCGGTGACGCAGGTGATCACCCCAGGGACCGTGGTCGAGGACGAACTGCTCGCGTCCGGGACGACGAACTACGTCGCGGCGGTCGCGCGGGACACGGCGGAAGACCAGAACGGCGCCTACGGCCTCGCCGCGGTCGACGTGGCCACCGGCGAGTGTCTGGTCACCGGCGGCGACCGCGAGACCGTGGCGGAGGAGCTCGACCGCGTCGATCCCGCGGAGCTGCTGACCGGCCCCGGCGTCGAGCCCTTCTCGGACGCGGAGACGGAGGCGGACCCGATGACGACCGCGGCACCGGGCGACGCCTTCGCGCGCCGGACCGCCCGCGATCGGTTGGAGCCGTACGTCCCCGGCCCGGAGAACCGCTTCGCCGGCACGGCGGAGCTCCGCGCCGCGGGCGCGGTGCTCGCGTACGCCGAGTACACCCAGGGCGACGACGGCCCGCTGGAGTACGTCACGCGCGTCCGGCGCTACGACCCGCGCGACCATCTCCGGCTGGACGCGGCCGCGCGCCGGAGCCTCGAACTGTTCGAGAACCGCGGGCTCGGTGCGAGCGACACGCTGTTCGACACGCTCGACGAGACCGCCTGCGCGCTCGGCCGGCGGTGTCTGGAGCGCTGGCTCCGGCGCCCGCTCGTGGACGTCGACCGGATCGGCGCCCGGCACGACGCAGTCGCCGACCTCGCGGACCGGTCGCTCGACCGGGACGCGGTGAGGGAGGCGCTGTCGTCCGCCTACGACCTCGAACGCCTCGTCGGGCGGGTCTCTCGCGGCCGCGCGAACGCCCGCGACCTGCGCTCGCTGGCGGCCACGCTCGCGGTCGTCCCGGAGATCAGGGCGGCGATCGCCGGCGGCGAGGGGGGAGCCGGAGGCGGAGACGACGCGGCCTCCGCGCTCGACGAGCGCCCCGACCACCTCCGGGACCTCCGCGACAGGCTCGACCCCCTGACGGACGTGCGCGACCTGATCGAGGAGGCGATCGCCCCGGATCCGCCACAGGAGATAACCGAGGGCGGCGTGATCCGCGAGGGGTTCGACGCGGAACTCGACGACCTGCGCGCGACGGAGCGCGAGGGGCGAGAGTGGATCGCCGACCTGGAGGCGGCCGAGCGCGAGCGGACCGGCATCGACTCGCTGAAGGTCGGCCACAACCAGGTCCACGGCTACTACATCGAGGTGACCGACGCGAACCTCGACCGCGTGCCGGACGACTACCGCCGCAGACAGACGCTGAAGAACGCCGAGCGCTACTACACGCCCGAGTTGAAGGAGCGCGAGGAGGAGATCGTCGGCGCCGCCGAGCGCGCGGACGCGCTGGAGTACGAACTGTTCGCGGAGGTGCGCGAGTCGGTCGCGGCGGAGGCCGACCGGATCCAGGCCCTCGCGGACGCGCTCGCGGAGACGGACGCGCTGACCTCGCTCGCGACGGTCGCGGTGCGGCACGACTACGTCCGTCCGGAGGTCGTCGCTGATCCGGACGCGGGCATCGAGATCGAGGGCGGGCGGCACCCCGTCGTGGAGCGGACCGGCGAGTTCGTCCCCAACGACGCCGACCTCCCGCGGGGGAGCGTCGCGCTGATCACCGGCCCGAACATGAGCGGCAAGTCGACGTACATGCGGCAGGTCGCGCTCGCGGTCGTGCTCGCGCAGGTGGGGTCGTTCGTCCCCGCGCAGGCGGCCAGACTGCCGGTGCTGGACCGCGTGTTCACGCGCGTCGGCGCCTCCGACAACATCGCCGGCGGCCAGTCGACGTTCATGCGCGAGATGAGCGAGCTGACGGAGATCCTCCACGACGCCACCGGCGACGCGCTGGTGTTGCTCGACGAGGTGGGCCGCGGGACCGCGACGACGGACGGCCGCGCCATCGCCCGCGCCGCCGCGGAGTTCCTCCACGACGAGCTCGGCGCGACCACCCTCTTCGCCACCCACTACCACGAACTGACCGACCTCGCGGACGGCCGCGAGCGCGTCTGCAACCTCCACTTCACCGCCACCCGCGAGGACGGCGACGTGACGTTCCTCCACCGGGTCGCCCGCGGCGCGTCCTCCTCCTCGTACGGCGTCGAGGTCGCGGAGCTCGCCGGCGTGCCGCCCGCGGTCGTGGACCGGGCCCGCGACCTCGTCGACGACTCGGACCGCGGTGGGTCGTCGGCACCCGAGGAGCCGGTCGGGTCGGCGGACTCGACGGACGAGGGCGAGCGGACGGGGCCGCCGGAGCCGCCGGAGCCGCCGGAATCGGCCGCGGACCCCGCCGACGCCACGCTGGACGCGTTCGCGGAGAGCGACGGTCCCGACCGGCCGGCGGACGCCGGCGCCGGGAGCCCCGACGCGGACGGCGACCGCGACGAGGCGGCCGCCGAGGTGCTGGCCGCCCTCCGGGAACTGGACCTGGCACGCACGACGCCCATCGAGGCGCTGAACGCGCTCCGCGACCTGCAGGAGCGCGCGGAGCGATGACCGGACGGTCGGGCGGCGGGCCGGCCGACCCCTCCGAAGAGCCCGGCGACGCCCGCGTCCGTCGGCTCGGCGACGCGACCGTCGACCGCATCGCGGCGGGCGAGGTGGTGACGCGCCCGGCGCGGGTCGTCGGCGAACTCCTCGACAACGCGCTCGACGCGGGCGCGGGGCGGGTCGAGGTCGCGGTCCGGGGAGACGGCACGGAACGGGTCCGCGTTCGCGACGACGGCAGGGGGATGAGCCGCGCGGACGCGGAACTGGCCGTGGAGCGCCACGCGACGAGCAAGCTCCGGGACGGCGAGGATCCGGTCGGCGTCACCTCGCTCGGCTTTCGGGGCGAGGCGCTGCCGGCCATCGCCAAGGCCGCCCGGCTCGAACTCGTCACCGGCGACGGCGGCGCGCAGGGGACGCGGGTCGTCGTGGACGGCGGCGAGGTCGCGGTGTCGGACGCCGGCCGCGCCCGCGGCACCACCGTGACCGTCGAGGACCTGTTCCGCGACCGTCCAGCCCGCCGGGAAGCGCTCGCGGGGCCGGAGACGGAGTTCGCGCGGATCTCCGACCTCGTGGCGGACTACGCGCTCGCGCGGCCGGACGTTGCGTTCACGCTCGTTCACGACGGCCGCGAGACGCTCTCGACGCCCGGGACGGGCGCGAGCGACGCGCTGCTCGGTGTCTACGACCGCGACGTCGCCAGCCGGTCGACGGCGCTGGACGCCAGCGTCGCGGTCGCGGACCTCGACGGAAAAGTCGGCGTGTCCGGCGCGCTGGCGTACCCCTCGGTCACCCGGGCCTCGCGCGACCACGTCCGCGTCGCCGTGAACGGCCGACCCGTGGAGAACGCGCGCCTCGCGCGGGCGGTTCGAGCCGGCTACGGGCGCCTGCTGCCGGACGGACGGGAGCCTGTCGCGGCGGTGTCCGTCTCCCTCCCGCCCGAGGCGGTCGACCCGAACGTCCACCCCGCGAAGCGCGAGGTCGGCCTGCGGGCCGGCGACGCAGTCGCCGACGCCGTCGAGACCGCGGTCGGCGACGCGCTGACCGGCGCGGACCTCCGACGCAAGGCGGAGGTGGCGACCGGCCTCGACGCCGCGCTCTCGCCGATGGACGGCGCCGACCCGTTCGCGGCGTTCGAGCCGATCGGCCAGTACGCGGACCTCTACCTGCTGTGTGACGCCGGCGAGGAGCTGGTCGTGATCGACGTCCACGCCGCCCACGAGCGCGTCAACTACGAGCGTCTGCGGCGGGCGTTCGACGGCGAGGCGGTGCCGACCGCGGCGCTGGACCCGCCGGTCACGGTGTCGCTGTCGGCCCCGGCGGTCGCGGCGGTCGAGGCGCACGGCGACGCGCTCGCGCGACTCGGCTTTGACGCCGAGGCGTTCGGCGGCGGGACGGTTCGGCTCCGCTCGGTCCCGGCGCCGTTCGGCCGGGCGGCGGACGCCGACGCCTTCCGGGACGCGCTCGACGCGCTCGCCGACGGCGAGTCGCCCGCGGACGCGCGGGACGCGCTGCTGGCGGACCTGGCCTGTCACCCCTCGCTCAAGCGCGGCGACGCGCTCGACGGCGGGGACGCCCGCGCGCTGCTCGACAGACTCGGCGAGTGCGAGCGCCCGTTCGCCTGCCCGCACGGCCGGCCGACGACGCTGTCGGTCGAGGAGGCGACGCTCGCGGAGGGGTTCGAGCGACGCCCGCGGCGCTGAAGGGGCGGTCGGCCGGAGAAAACGCCGCGCGGTCGGCGGGGGGCGCGGCGCGGTCGGTCCGTCGCGATGCGGGCTCTGCCGTGCGGTTGTCGCTCGATGCGTCCGCCGGGTCGGTCGGCGGGCGGTGCGTCTCGCGTGCGGTCTCCGTTCGGTGCGTCTCGCGTTCGGTCGCCGTTCGATACCGTTCTCGAGTCCTGTACGGCTCGCGGGATCGGCTGCCGATTCCGTCCGTGTCCCCGTTCAGGGCAGTCGGCGGGCGGTGCGCGTGCGTCGTCCGTGTGTCGAGCGTCGGTTCAGTTGGGCACCACCTCTCGACCTATGGTAACAACCCGCATGATAAGAACCTTGTGGCGCCGGCTCAAAAAACCACAAGAGGATTGTCACGTTCGCGGGCGTCGACCTACCACGCCTTGCAGTCGGCACAGACGCGGTCGCCGTCGTCGAGCCACCGGCGCTCGACGGTCGCGCCGCAGCGCTCGCAGGCGACGCCGTCGGTGGTCCAGTCGGCTGTCGGCGTCGCCGGGTCCGGATCGACCGCCGCGTCGCCCGGGTCGGCTTCCGGGTCTTCGGCCGCGTCGACGCTATCGGTTTCCGAGTCGGCGGCGGCATCGCCCGAGTCCGTATCGGTCCGCTCCGACTCCGAACCGTCCTGCGTCGACTCCGCGGGCGCGTCCGACGACGCGTCGGCCTCCTCGGCCGTCTCGTCAGTCTCGCCCGCCTCGTCAGTCTCGCCCGCCTCGTCAGTCTCGCCCGCGAAGTCGTCCAGCGAGCGGTCCTCGGGCACGGTCGATCAGGCCTCCCGGCGCAGGCGCTCGACGACGAAGTCGGTCTCCAGTTCGCCGAGGAACTCGCCGAGCCGCGGGCCCTGCGTCTCGTCGAAGAAGAGGCGGTAGCCGGCCGCGAAGAAGTCCGAGACCTCGATGTCGTGTCTGCGGGCGGTCTCGTACATCTCGCCCTGGATCGCCTCGCCGTCGTGGCCCGCCGCGACGAAGTCGGCGAGGTCGTCGAGCGCGGCCGCCACGTCCGCGTCGAACTCCGCCGCCGGGAGCTCCGTCTGCAGCCGGTAGTTGTACTCGTTGTCCATGCGCTCGGCCCACGCGCGGGCCTTCTCGACGCGCTTGAGCGCGTCCGCGACCGCCCAGTCGGGCGTGTCCGCGTCGAAGTGCCCCTCGTCGCGGGCCAACTGCTCGCGAAAGTCGAGGTCCTCGACCATGCCGAGGACGGCCGCGAACGTGTACGGGAGCCGGACGCGCTCCTCGCGGACCTCCTCGACCACGAAGGGATAGGCGCGCTCAGCGAAGCGCGTCAGCTCCTCGTCGTCCACCTCGCCGAAGTAGGCGCGCTCGAAGCGGTCGAAGCGGTCGACGAGCTGGTCGAGCCGCTCCAGGTTCAGGTCGCGCGCCTTCTTCGGGTCGAGCGCGAAGAAGTAGCGCAGCACCTCCGGCTCCAGCAGGTCGAGGATCTCCGGGACGGTGACGATGTTGCCCGCCGACGAGGAGAGCGCCTCGCCGTTCAGCGTGAACCACTCGTACACCATCGGCACCGGCGGCTCCACGTCGAGGACGTTCTCCGCGATGTCGACGCCGGAGGGCCACGACCCCTCGGCGTGGTCCTTGCCGAAGGGCTCGAAGTCGACGCCGAGGACGCCCCACTGGCCGGGCCACTCGAAGCGCCACGGGAGCTTCCCCTCGCGGAACGTCGCGGTGCCCGCGTGGCCGCAGCCCTCGATCTCGTTGCCGCCGGCCTCCATGCCGGTGCACTCGTACTCGACCGTGCCGGCCTCGAGGTCGACCGCGGTCACCGCCTCCGTCACCTTGCCGCACTCCGCGCACACCGGGTTGAACGGGACGTACGTCTCGTCGACCTTGTCCTGGTACTGTCCCAGGACCTCTCGGGCGTCGTCGACGCGCTCGAGCGCCTTGCGGACCACCGGCTCGAAGGTGCCGTCCGCGTACAGGTCGGTGTTCGAGACCATCTCGACGGGGACGCCGAGCCGGTCGGCGTCCGCCTTGAGGAGGGACGCGAAGTGGGCCGCGTACGACTCCTTCTCGCCGAACGGGTCCGGGATGTCCGTGTACGGCTTGCCGAGGTTGCGCCCGAGCGCGCCCGCGTCGACCTCGCCGAGACCGACGATGTTGCCGTCCGGGTCCGCGAGCTTTCGCGGCACCTTCCGGAGGGGGTCCTTGTCGTCGGAGGTGAACACCTGCCGGACCTCGTGACCGCGCTCGCGCAGGACCTCGGCGACGAAGTAGCCGCGGATGATCTCGTTGAAGTTGCCGAGGTGCGCGACCCCCGAGGGCGAGACGCCGCCCTTGATCACGACCGGATCGTCGGGGTCGCGCGCCTCCACGGCGTCCGCGACCGCGTCCGCCCAGAAGGCGTGATGGGTCGGCTCGCCCTCGCCGTCCTCCGCTCCCGGCTCGCTCGCATCGTCGCCCGTCGGCAGCGTGTGGGGGTCGCGGCGGTCGTCGGCGCTCATCTATTCCTCCTGCGCCCAGTAGGTCGGCTCGGCGGTCCCCTCCGGCACCACGTCGGTACCGCTGTGCTCGCCGCGGAGGACCGCGTCGACCAGCACCTCCGGGTCCGTGCCGTCGAGCACCAGCGACCGGATGCTCGCCCGGTCGATGAGCTTGGCCGCGAGCAGGTCGACCGGCGCGGACGCGCCCGCGTCCCGGCTCATGGGGACGACGATGTCGACCAAGTCGGCGGGCGACAGCGACGCGAACTGCTCGGCGTCGGAGGTTTCGTTGGGGTCCGCGTCGTAGACGCCGTCGGCGCTGGTGGCGTACACGAGCAGGTCGGCGTCGACCGACTCCGCGAACGCAGCCGCCACGGCGTCGGTCGTCTGTCCGGGCATCACGCCGCCCATCACCGCCACCTCGCCGCGGCGGAGCGCCGCCGCCGCGTCGTCGTACTCCTCCGCGGGCGAGAGGGTCGCGCGCTGGCCCAGCGCCGCGATCAGGAGGCGGGCGTTGAGCCGCGTGACCCCGATGCCGAGCTTGTCGAGCTGGACCTCGTTGGCGCCCAGCTCGCGGGCGGCGCCGATGTAGTCGCGGGCGACGCCGCCCCCGCCGACGACGACGCCGATCTCACACCCCTCGTCGGCCAACGTCCGGATCGCGTCGGCGTGGGCCGCCACGCGGTCCGAATCGAGATCCGGCGCGAGCACGCTCCCGCCGATAGAAACGACGACTCTCATTACGGATGAGTTCCGCCGTGCCGCTCTTAAGGATTATCAAGCCCCGCCGAGCGCGACGGGCGGTTGCGGGACGGTGCGGGAGCGACTCCGGCCGCCCTACCGTCGGCCGCAGATGCTCACCAGGTCGTGGAGGTCCGTCACCTCGTAGGTGGGCTGGCGGCTCAACTCGAAGTCCCGCCGGTGCGGCCGTCGGATAAATGCGGAGTCAACGCCCGCGTTGTCGGCCGCCTCGATGTCGGACTCGTTGTCGCCGACGAACAGCGCGGTGTCGGCCTCGAGGTCCTCCAGCGCGCGCTCGATGTAGTACGGCGAGGGCTTCTTACGCGAGAGACTGGCGATCGTCGGCTCGCGGCCGTAGGCCGTCCCGAAGTGGGCGTCGAGCCCGAAGTGGTCGAGCAGGAAGTCCACGGTCGCCTGCTGGTTCGAGGAGACGACGCCGAGTTCGGCGTCGAACTCCCGGAGCACGTCCACGTCGTCGTAGGGCGTCTTGCGGCCGGACCGGGCGTCGCGCACCTGCGCCTCGCTCGCCACCCGGTCGCGGAGGGTCCAGAACTCGCCGGGGTCGAGGTCGTACCGGTCGCATAGGGACGCCAGGTCGCCCGGCGTCACGCCCGCGGCCACGTCGTCCACGTGGGCCAGGTCCGGGTCCTCCACGCCGGCGCTCTCGAAGGCGTCCCAGGCGGCCTCGCGGAGCGTGTCGAACGGCGTCCGACCGACTAACACCCCGTCGTTGTCGAACACGACGGCGTCGTACATGGCCGTACGTCGGCGAGGCGCGCGGAAAAAGGTTTCACCGGCCGGGTCACCCCGGTTCGGGCCGGAACGAGGCCGTGACGGGCGCCTCCGCACCGCGCACCGCGCCCTACTCGTGGACCGACTCGCCGCGGTGGAGCCGCGTGGCGATCGAGAAGGTCCCCTCGCGCTCGCGGCGGGTCGGGAAGTGGGCGGCCATGTACCGAGCGAGCGCGACGAGCAGGAGGCGGCGCTCCGCGGGGTCGTCGCGGCGGTCGTACTGCGAGAACGCCGCCTCCAGCGCCTGGAACGTGTGGAAGTTCGCGTCCTCGACCAGCAGCGCGTTGCCGAGTTCCGCCTTCAGCCGGTCCGGATCGCCGCCGCCGTCGAGGTAGCGGGCGGTCGCCCGCGCCGCCGCGTCGACCTCGCCCTCGGTCTCGAAGCACAGCCGGAGGTCAGAGAGCGCCTCCTCGGGGTCCGCGTCCGGCGCCGGGTCGGGATACGGCGCGGGCGGCGTGTTGAGGAACCGGTCGAGGTAGACGTTGACGGCCGCGTCGACGACGCCGCGGTAGAGCTCGGGGGCGTCCACGCGCTCGCTGGTGCGGTGGACCGCATTCGCGTAGGTGAACGTGTGGTGGACGGTGTTCCAGTCGACGAACTCGTTGCTCGTCCCGAACCGCGCGACCCGCGTCGCGGCCGCGTACGCCACCGCGCCCGCGAGCTGCTCCACGGTCGCGCCGTTCCTGATGGCCGCCGCCAGCGCGTCGAAGATCGGTTCCGGCTCCGATCCGCGGAGCGTCTCGGTGAAGTCGTCCGGCTCGGTCCATTCTTCGCCCTCTCCGGCCGCGACGAGGTCGTCGAGGCGGTCGAACAGGTCCTCGCACATGCCGGCGAGGTCGTCGGGGCGGCGCCACTCGGCCAGCTCCTCGCTGCGCTCGGCGCCCGTGAGGTTCTCCACGAGGCTCGACAGCACCGCGTCCGCCTCGTCCCAGCCGATCCGGTCGAGCGCCTCGGTCGCCTTGTTGAAGTGGTCGAACGCGTGACCCGTCGAGAGGTAGCGGTGGTCGGTCGCCGCCGCGGCGACGATCTCCGCGAGCTCGGCGTCGTCGTAGCCGCAGGCGACCGCGGTGCGCAGACACCGCTCGGCGCCGTCCGGGTCGCGGACCTCGACGCAGTCGCGGAACCACTCCTTCAGGCGGTCGTAGGGGACCTCGCGCGTGTCGAACTCGTCCTCCTCGAACTTCGGCGGCTCGTCGGCGCAGTCGCTCGCCACCTCGGTCAGCCCCTGATACATCGCGCGCTGGCGGTCCTGCGGGTCGAGGTCCCCCGCGACGTTCGACAGCGCCGTGAAGATGGTGAGCCCGGACGACCAGCCCCCCTGCCGGTACCGCGTGCCGAACGCGACGCCCGCCTCCAACTGCTCGGACACCGGCACGCCGGCGTCCGCCAGCCCGACCGCGGACTTGGCGATCACCAGCCGAATGTTCCGCTCGAGGCCGTCCTCCAGCCGCTCCCGCCAGTGTTCGGCCGGGGGACGGTCGCGCTCCGGGTTCGGGTTCACGTAAACGGTGCCGTCCTCGACCAGGGTGGGGTACGTCTCCACGTCGTCGGCCCACGGGTCGAAGGTGTTCCCGCAGGAGAGCTCGAAGCGCGCGTGGTGCCACTCGCAGGTGAGGATCCCCTCGTCGACGGTCCCCTCGGTGAGCGGGAACCCCATGTGCGGACACCGGTTGTTCACCGCGCGGACCTCGCCCTCGTGGTGGAACACCGCGATCGGCACGCCGTCGAGCGCGACCAGTTCGCGGCCCGACTCCCGCAGTTCGTCCAGCTCGACCGCCGCCTCGTGCGTCTCGGGAACGCTCATGATCGTTCGTACTGGATCCCGGGCCATAACCGTTCCCTGAAGCGCGTTCTTGTAGTTTATCTTATGTATCTGCCGCCGGCGGACGGTCTTATATAGCCGAGCGTCCTATCGGTCCCCGTGCAGCGCGCCACCGTCCGCATCGACCCGCACGTCCACTCCGAGGACAGCTACGACGGCCACGAGCCGGTGGAGCTGATCTTGGAGCACGCGGCGGACATCGGCCTCGACGCGGTGGTCATCACGGACCACGACACGATGAGCGAGTCGCTCCGCGCGGCCGAGTTGGCCCCGGAGTACGGCCTGATCGGCATCCCCGGCGTGGAGGTGTCGACCGCGCACGGCCACCTGCTCGCGCTCGGCGTCGAGGAGATGCCGCCCCACCGCGCCCCCTACGACGAGACGGTCGCGTGGATCCACGACCACGGCGGCGTCGCGGTCGTTCCCCACCCCTTCCAGCGGTCGCGGCACGGCGTCCGGCGCAGACACGTCCCGGTTCCGAGCGACGAACCAGACGGGGCGGCAGGAGACGCCGCCGGCGGGGACGGCGACGCCGACGCGGAGGCCCCCGACCGCGTCCCCCCGCGGCGCGGCGTCGACGCGGTCGAGGTGTTCAACGCCTGGCTGTTCACGGGCTACCGCAACCGCAAGGCGCGGCGGTTCGCGACGGTCCACGACCTGCCGGGCGTCGCCGCCAGCGACGCCCACACACTCCAGTACGTCGGCCGCGCGTTCACGGAAGTGGAGATCGAGGGCGCGGCGTCCGCGGCCGAGGTGACCGCCGACGAGGTCCTCGACGCGGTCCGCGCGGGCTCGACCACCGTCAGCGGCAAGCGCGCGCCGGTCCCGATGGCGGCGCGCCACTACGCCATCGCGGCCGCGCGCAAGTCGGGTTACTACGCGAAGACGGGCGCGGTCAGAAGCGCCGCGACTGCCAAGTGGGCGGCGTTCCGCGCCGCCTCGACCGCCCGCGTGGGCGCGCTCCAGGGCGCACACCGGCTCGCGCGGATCGCGTCCTGGCTGCGCTGAGCGTCGGTTCCGTCACCCCCGTCGGTCCCGTCTCACTCCTCTCGTCGACCGGTCCGCGTCCGCCCGATCGAGACCGCAAACCCATTTATGGGGCGACACGAAGCGCTGGACGATGCCCTCCACGACGGATCCGCGAGAAACCCTCGCGACCGACGCGTGCTCGCTCCCCGACGGCCGGACGCTCGCGTACGCCACCTGCGGCGCGCCGGACGGCGCCCCGGTCGTCGCCCATCACGGCACGCCCGGGTCGCGGCTGTTCGCCGCGCTGTTCGACGAGGCGGCCGCCGCGGCGGACGTCCGGCTGATCGTCCCCGACCGGCCGGGAGCGGGACGCTCGTCGCCGCCGCCGAGCGACTGGACGTGGCGCGACTGGGGCGCTGACCTGACGGCGCTGCGCGAGGCCGCGTCGATCGACCGCGCGGCCGTCCTCGGGTTCTCCGGCGGCGGGCCTTTCGCGGTCGCGGCGGCGGAACGCGACTGGGCGACTCGGCTCGGGCTGGTCAGCACCGTCGTCCCGCCGGCCGACAACGGCCTCGTCACGCTCTCCCGGGTCCCGTACGCGGTCCCCCTTCTCTTCCGACTCTCCGCCGCAGTCGCCCGGGTGGTCGGATCGGACGCCGTCGTCGGCCAGTACACCGATCGCGACGTGCCGGAGCCGACCGCCGCGGCCGTCGCGGCGGACTTCCACGAGGCGCTGCGGCAGGGACCGGGCGTCGTCGCCCGCGAGACGCGGGCGTTCGGCGACCGCTCGCTCGATCCCGGCCGACCGAGCTGTCCCGTCCGCGCGTGGCACGGGACGCGCGACGAGAACACGCCGGTCGGCCCCGCGCGGGAGTTCGTCGAGGCGACGGGCGGCCGACTCGTCACGTCCGAGACCGACCACCTCGGGACGCTCCTCGACCGCCGTCGGGACGCGCTCGCGTGGCTCGGCGGGGAAGAATAGTGGAGGAATAGCCGCCGGAAGCGGACCGACCGCGTTCAGTCGGCCGTGACGGGCGAGCGCGAGGTCGCCAGGTCCAGCACGTCGTCGAAGAAGTCGAGGCTGTCGTTCGGGCCGGGGTTGGCCTCGGGGTGATACTGGCGCGTGATGATGTCGAGGTCCTCGCTGTCGAGCCCCTCGGGGGTGTCGTCGTTGACGTTCACCTGCGTCACCTCGAGCGGGCCGGGGTCCGCGACCGTGTAGCCGTGGTTCTGGGTCGTCATCACGACGCGGTTCGTCTCCAGGTCGCGGACGGGCTGGTTGACGCCGCGGTGGCCGAACGCCATCTTCTCGGTCGAGCCGCCGAGCGCCGAGGCGACGATCTGCTGGCCGAGGCAGATGCCGGCCAGCGGCACGTCGCCGGCGAACGCCTCCGCGACCGCCTGCGCGGCCTCGAAGTTCTCCGGGTCGCCCGGGCCGTTGGAGACGAACACGATGTCGGGGTTCACGGCTTCGACCGCCTCCGGCGTCGCGTCGTACGGGAGCACGTGCACGTCCGCGCCGCGGGCGGTGAGGTTCTCGATGATCGAACCCTTCGCGCCGCAGTCCAGCAGCGCGACGGTGTAGTCGCCGCCGCCGTCGTGGACTTCGGGTTCGTCGACCGACACCTCCGCGCCGATGTCGGTGTGGTCGCTCATCGGCACGCAGGCCTCCATCTCCGCGACCGCGTCCTCCGGCGTCGCGTCCTCGCCCGCCGCGATCCCGCAGGCCATCGCGCCCTCCTCGCGGACGCTCGTCACGATCTCGCGGGTGTCGAGGTGGTCGATCGCCGGGACGCCCTCGCCGGCCAGCCACTCCGCCACGTCGTCCGTGAACTCGCGGGCGATGGCGGCGCTCGGCTGGACGGTGTCGGACTCGAACCGCTCGGCTCGGACGCCGTAGTTCCCGATCAGCGGGTAGGAGAAGGTGAGCACCTGCTGGGCGTAGGAGGGGTCGGTGAGCGACTCCTCGTACCCCGTGTACGCGGTCGTGAACACCAGTTCGCCGCGGGTCTGCCCCGGAGCACGCGCGCGCGCCTCGAACACGCGGCCGTCCTCCAGCGCGAGGTAGGCGTCCGTCATTACGAGATACGTACGGAGGAAGCGTAATAAGTGCGTCGTTCGAAGTAGAGTTACGATATTCGTAACGAGTAAGTGGCGGGGGGCGTACACTCGGGCATGGACGACCTCGACCGGCAGATCCTCTCGATCCTCCGACGGGACGCACGAACCCCCTACACGGAGATCGCCGAGCGCGTCGGCACCTCGGAGGGGACCGTGCGGAACCGCGTGGACAGGATGACCGAGGAGGGGGTCATCGAGCGGTTCACGGTGACGACGCGAACGGGGAACGTGAAGGCGATGATCGAGATCTCGGTGCAGATGAACGTCGACACGAGCGCGGTCGGCGAGCGCATGACCGACTGGGAGGAGGTCGACTTCGTCTGGCAGGTCTCCGGCGAGGAGGACATCGTGCTGATCGTCGACGCGGTCGACACCCGCGCCGTCAACGACCTGATCTCGCAGGCGCGCGAGATGGAGGAAGTCAAGTCGACGAAGACGCGGCTGATCCTCGACGAACGGCTCGGATGACTCCGATCGAGGCTCCGTCTCGGCCACGGTCCTGACGGTCGCGATCCGCCGGTCGGGCGACTGAATCTCAGTAGCTCGGCGATTCCTCGACCTCGCCGTCCCGCGCGTTGACGACGCGCCCCAGCGTGAACAGCGCGTCCGAGAGCCGGTTGAGGTAGGCGACGACCTCCTCGTTCGTCTCCTCCGCGCGGGCGAGCGCGACCGCGCGCCGCTCCGCCCGCCGCGTCACCGCGCGGGCGTGGTGCAGCGCCGCGCCCCCCTCGCCGCCACCGGGGAGGATGAACGACCGGAGCGGCTCCAGCTCCTCGTCGAAGCCGTCGATCCAGTCTTCGAGCTGTTCGGTGTGCTCCGGGCGCACGCGCGGGTCGTCCTCGTCCGGGTCGGGATTCGCGAGGTCCGCCTGGACGATGTGGAGGTGGTTCTGCACCGCCTCGAGCACCTCGTCCACGTCGTCGTAGCCGGTCGGGCGGACCGTTCCGAGGAGCGCGTTCGCCTCGTCGACGGTGCCGTAGGCTTCGATCCGCGGGTCCGTCTTAGAGACCCGCTCCATCGTCCGCAGGTCCGTCTCGCCGGCGTCCCCGCGGCCGGTGTATATCGTCATGCCAGCGTGCGCTCCACGTACTGCACGATGTTGGCGCTCTCGCACATCGTCACGCCGCGGTCGCCGTCCACGAGGACCGGGACGCCGCGCTGCCCGCTCACCCGGCGGACCTCGTCGCGGTCGGAGTGGAGCGCCTCGACCCACTCGGTGTCGTAGTCGACGCCCGCCGTCTCGAGCGCGTCGTGGACCTTCTCGCACCACGGACAGCCGTCCAGCGCGTACAGAGTGATCGCCATGCCTGACGTTGGGCCAGCGTCGGCATGAAGG
This sequence comes from Haloparvum alkalitolerans, assembly GCF_050122995.1. Taxonomy (GTDB): domain Archaea; phylum Halobacteriota; class Halobacteria; order Halobacteriales; family Haloferacaceae; genus Haloparvum; species Haloparvum alkalitolerans. The sequence continues at coordinate 164,888 of NZ_JBNLIA010000004.1, read as the reverse complement.
TTGGCCACGGGCGCGGCCGACGGGACGAACCCGGTGCCGTCAGGGCTCCCCGCCGCCCAGTTCGCGTCGCCGCTGCTTGTACCGGTCCGGGAGGAGGTCGACCGCGGTCACCTCCTCCAGGGCCTCGTCCTCCATCCGGCGGTACTCGGACCGGTTCGCGGGCGGCTGGTACGTCTCGAGCGCGTCGAGGACCGCCTCGGCGGGGATCGTCGACCCCTCCCCGGTGCCGTTCGCGGCCAGGTGGTTCCAGACGGCCTCCTTGGCGACCCGCTCCAGCTCGGCGCCGGTGTACCCCTCCGTTCGCTCCACGAGCTCCGCCCAGTCGCTCTCGTCGAGGGCCGGCGTCGCCTCCCGCCGCCCGAAGTTCACCTCCAGGATGGCGCGCCGCGCCTCGGCGTCCGGGCGGAGGAACGGGATCGTCAGGTCGAACCGCCCGGCCCGCTTGAGGGCGGGGTCGATCTTGTGCGGCTCGTTGCTGGCGCCGATCCAGATCACCTCGCCCTCCAGTTCCGGGTCGGACATGAACTGCAGGATGCGCGCGAACAGGCGCTGGTCGACGCCGCTGCCGGTCCCGTCCCCGCGCTGGCCGAGGCTCTGGTCGATCTCGTCCATGAACACGACGACCGGCTTCAGCGAGCGGATCAGCTCCAGCGCCCGCGAGAGGTTCCGCTCGGACTCGCCGACCCACATCGACCGGATGTCGCCGAACTCGGCGAAGTTGACCCCGCAGGCGTTCGCGAACGCGCGGGCGACCATCGTCTTCCCGGTGCCCGGCGGACCCAGGAACAGCAGGCCGTTCGGAAGCGAGCGCCGGACCATCTCGGAGTCGCCGGCCTCGTCGAGCAGTTCGGAGATCGTCAGCAGCTTCCGGCGGACCGGCTCCAGCCCGCCGACGGCCGCGAACGCCTCCTCGGGGTCCGTCGACGGGTCGGGCTCCGTGACCTGCAACAGCCCCCCGCTCTCCTCGGAGAGCAGGTCCCGCTTCGCCTCCGTCACGTACTCCATCGTCAGCTCCCCGTCCCGTTCGGAGCGGGCCTGTAAGACGAGGTTCTCGAGGCCGACCCTGTCGAGGCCCGACGTCCTGTTCGCCAGCGTCGCGAGCTTCTCGTCGATGCGGTCGCCGAACTCGTCGCTGAACCGGACCGGTTCGCCGGCCGCGTCGAGGCGCACGCCGGGCATGTGGTCGACGCGCGACCCCGTGAAGAGGGTCGTCAGGAACTTCAGCCGGGCCTCGGCCGTCTCGGGACGCGGGACCTCGATCGTGTCGACGTGGCTCGTCCCGGACCGGAGGTCGTCGTTGAGGGAGTCGGTCCCGTCGGCCAGGAGGACCACCTGGTTCTCGCTCCGGAACATCTCCGGGGACTGGGCCCACCGCTGTATCGCGTCGGTCAGGACGTTCCGGTTGACGTTCGTGGAGTCGGGCGGGACGAGCAGCTGCAGGTTGTCCACGATGACCGAGACGCCACCGTCGTAGCCCGCCCCGAGCAGTCGTTCGATGACCTGCAGGTCGCGGTCGAGGGCCTCCTGCGGGCTCCGGGCTCGCCCGTCCCGGAGGTCGAGGTCGTCCTCCTCCAGCACCTCGAACGGCGTCGGGTCGTCGGCCGGCGTCGAGTCCCCCCTGATCGGGTCGGAGAAGCCGTTCGAGAGGGAGTAGCGGACGACCCAGTCCTTCCGCGCGGCCGCGCTCCGCTCCAGCCGGTCGATGACCGGCGTGAACCCGCGGTGCGGGGAGAACGCGTAGTCGTGGACGTTGCCGACGAGCATGAACACGCGGGCGACGTCGGCACGTTCGTGCTGGTGGAGTTCGGCCAGCCACTCGGGGTCGGGCCCCAGGAACCCCTCGTCCATCCACAGCCGCTGGAGGTCGGGGTTCCCGTCCATGAGGAAGCTGTCCAGCCAGTCGGGCGGGCTCCCGTCGCCCCCGTCGTGATCGCCGCGGAGCCAGGGCGGGGCCTCCCCCCGCGGGAAGTTCTTCTCGGCGCGGTCGCCCGACAGGACACCGAACCGATCGTCCAGATCCCGAACGAAGCGGTCCGCCCAGTCGGGGAGAGCGGAAAACTCGACGCCGTCGGCTGGCTCACTCATAGTACTCCTCCACGTCGGCCTCGATCTCCCGTATCGAGTCGGCGTACTGGTCCGCGAACCGCCCGGACCCGACGGCGTCGAGCCGCGACTCGTAGTACCGCCTGATGAGCGCCAGGTACTCCTCGTGGTGTCTGTGGAACTCCGACTCCGCGACCGCCGCGTCGTGGCGCTGCTTGGCCGCTCCGCGGGCGCGCGGCTCGATCCGGCCCAGCACCGCCTGGTCCTCGCGGCTCAGCTGGGAGCGGTGTTGTTGGGCCAGCCTGTCGTCGCCGATCGCCTTCGTCGTCCCGTCGATGGACCGCTGGACCGACTCCAGGTCCTCGACCGTCGACCGGAGCGTCGACAGGCGGTCCTCGAGGTCGGACTCGCGCTCGCGGGCCGCGTCCAGCACGCGCTCCCACTCTGACTCCCGCCTGTCGGTGAGCGCGCCGATGCGCTGCTCGCGCTGTCGCGCGAACGCGATCGCGCCCTCGATGTCGGAGAACGACCCCGAGACGGCGACCGAGGCGTCCTCCAGGTTCGCGCGCTTCCGCTCCAGGCGCTGTCGCAGGTCCGCGGCCGTCTGCTCCCCCTCCCGAGCGTCCGCCCGATACCCCTCGCGGACCTCCCGGAGCGACTCGCGTTCCGCCTCGAGGAGCTCGGTCCGCGTCCGCTCGTCCTGGTCCGGCGCGTCGACCGCCTCCAGCGAGGACAGCTCCTCGTCGACCTCGGATAGCCGGTCGTCGAGCGCGGACGCGCGCCGGTCGTCGGCCTCGGCCAGCCGCTCCAGATACGCGACGTTCCGCTCGATCCACGCGAACTCCTCGGCGATTCCCGCCTCCACGTCGGTCCCGAGGTCCAGGCGACGCAGATACGCACCCAGCTGCTGGTGGTAGCTGGGCGCCTCCTCCACGAGGCGCTGGACCCGACGGTCCTCCTGCTGGAGTTCGACGAGCGTGTCCAGGGAGTCGATCCGGCGCTCCAGAACCTCGATTAAGCCGTCCCTGAGCGTCCGTCCGGCGGACAGCAGCTGTCGGCGGAACTCGGCCTCCCGCCGTTTGTACTGCACTCGCTCCTCGCGCCGGTCGGCCTCGCGGCGCTCCCGCTGGTCGCCCCGGCGTTCGCTCTCGCTCGCCCGAGCGCGCGCTCGGTCGGCCGTCTCCCGCGCGCGAACGGTCTGGTAGTACCCGCTTCGCACGAGCGCGTCCCTGGCCGCCGGCCCGAGGGGGTCCGGCGCGTCCCGCATCAGCTGCGAGAGGTGATCGCGCGCGTCGTCGTGGCCGAGCGTCTCCAGCGCCGCGACCGCTTCCCGCGCTCCCGCCGGGTCGCTTTCGCCGGCGTCCGCGGCCGCCTCGGCGACCGGGTCGGCCGCCGCGAGGATCACCTCGTTCGAGACCGCATCCAGCGCGGCGGCGACGACCGGATCGTCGGGGTCGCGGTCGTCCAGGAGCGCCGTCAGCCGCTCCGCGAGGTCCTCCGGCCGGGACCGTATCAGCTCCGCCACCGCGGCGGAGACCGTCGCCTCGTCGGCCGACCCGCGCTCGCCGATCTCCTGGAAGAGCGTCCGGATCTCCGCGTCCGTCGCCGCCACCTCGTCGTCGGTGACGTACCGGACGCGGTCGCGGTAGCGAACGTCGGGGCGCTCCTCGACCTCCGCGTCGAGGCCGGTGAGGACCGAGCAGAGCGCCCGGACCGCCTCCCGTCGTTCGGGACCCGTCTCCTCCGCGGCGACGTCGAGCAGCACGTCGACCACCGCTCGAACGCCGGTGACGCCGTCGAGGGTCTCGATGACGTGTTCGATCGACTGGCGGTACTGGGGGAGGTCGCGCAGCCGGTCGACCTCCTGGCCGAGCGCCTCCACCGCGACCTCCGAGAGGGCGATCTCGTTCCGGAGCCGGCCGGGGAGCTGTTCGCGGTCGGCGCGCTGGTAGGCGTCGAGCGCCTCGACCGCCTCGGTCAGCGCGAACTCGTCGTCGCCCGGCAGCTCCGCCGACCACTCCTTCAGGTTCCGCAGCGCCGTCATCATCACCGACTGGTCCTTGCTGTTCCGCAGCGGAACCAGGTGGTACAGCAGGACGTCGAAGTCGGTCTCCGAGAGCGACCCGTCGCCGAGCAGCCGGAGCGAGCTCTTGACCTCCTCCGGCGGCGCCGTCTCCGAGAGCAGCTGGTTCAGGGACCGCTGCTGGTTGAAGTTCGTGACGACGTCCGCCGTCGGCGAGTCGTCGGTCGGGGCGCTCCGGTAGAGGTCCTTGAGGGCGTTCCTGACGCGCGGTGGATAGCTCCCCCCGCGCCGGGAGCGCTCGGCCTCGGCGACGATCGCCGAGAACAGGTGCGGCTCGGACGACCGGTGGTTCCGCACCCAGCCGACGACCGCGGACAGAAAGCTCACGGCCTGTCTCGGCGGGTCGGACGCTCCCGCGAGGTTCACGAAGAGGACCTCCAGGAGCAGTCGCCGGTCGTCGGCGCGCATCTCCCGGAACCGGCGCCGGAGGGTCCGCTTGCAGAGCCGTCGAACGTCCCGGTCGTCGTCCCAGAGCCCCAACACCAGCGCGCGCGTGACGCGCCGGTCCCCCGGCGGCGCGTCCGCCAGCGTCTGCGCGTCCGCGTTCCGCTGTGCCGCGTCCCCCCGTCCCGCACTGAGCCGGCGAACGGCGGACGACACCGCCGACGCGCCGCTCATGTGTCCCCCTCCCTGTTCTCGTCGCGCTGCCGGCGATCGGCTGGCTCGCGTTCCGCCGGGCGCTCCTCGTCGTCGGCCGCCACCTCGGGCGCCCCCTCGCGGAAGCCGATGGGGAAGACGTCCTCGCCGATCGGGAAGCGGTCCGAGTGAAGCTCGAACCAGTCCTTCTCGGTGTACGGGACCGGCGTCTCGGGCTCGACCGCCGGTCGCTGTTCGGCCTCCGCGACCGCTTCGGCGACCTCGTCGACGGTCACGGGATCGGAGAGGTGGTAGTCGTTTCGCGCCGGGAGGTCGGGGTCACCGTGGACCGACTCGCCCGCCGAGACGGCCGGCGGCGGTCCGGCCGCCTCGCCCGCGTCGAAGTCGGCCTCGGCCCCCCGTGCCGACTCCTGGCGGTCCGTCGTCCGAGCGACGTCGCTCCGGGTCTCCTCGACGTCGGCCGCGGTTCCCTCCCAGGTCTCCTCGATGCGGTCCGTCGACCCCTCGATCTCCCGCTGGAGCGACTTCGAGTCGTTCAGAAGGCTCTCCGTCCCGTTCAACAGCTCGTCCCAGTTCGACCGGTTCCGCTCCGCGTCGCCGGCGCGGCGGGGGCGCTGTCTCATCGCTCCTCACCGCCCTCGACTCGCTCGGCGGCCCGGTCCGCCAGTTCTTGGTCGACGTCCGCGACCCTGTCCGCCTCGACGGCCCGCCTGAAGACGCTGTCCAGCCGCCACTCCGTCTCGTTGCGGCGGTACTGGCGCGTTCGCGCTCGCTCCGCCGACTCGACCGCCGCCACGTCGGCCTCCGGGACCTCCGCCCTCGTCCGCTCGCCGAGGGCCGCGAGGTCGTCGTGGTCCGCGTCGAGCCGGTCCGCGAGCTCCCTGACGTGCTCGGCCTGGCGCGTTCGCCGGTCGAGCGCCTCCGACTGCGTCTCGGCGAGGGACCGGAGCGTCCCCCGGAGCGAGTCGGCGCGCGACCGAGCCGTCTCGCCCCGGTCCCGCAGCGTGGCCTCCCGCGACCGGGCGGACTGTCGCACGCCGGTTAACTCGCCGACGATGTCGTCGACCCGCGCCTGGACGCGGTCGTACTCCTCCCTGATCTCGCGGAGCTCCGACTGCCGGTTCTCGAGTTCGCGCCGGTAGCCGTCGATGCGCTGGAGCGAGTCCTCGAGGTCGCTCTCGAGGTCGCGGTGATCGTCGCGGAGCCGCCGCAGTTCGTCCTCGAGGTCCGAGATGTCGGCGGTCAGCCGCCGGAGATCGGACTTGCGGTTCGAGAGCTCCGTCTCCGCCTCGTTCTGCTTCCCCTCCAGCTTCTCGATCTCCCGGTTTATCTCGCCCATCTTCCGTTCCCACTCGTCGTGTCTCCGCTCGTACTGCTCCCGCCAGTTCTCCCCGGAGAAGTCCCGCGGTGACGGCTCCTTGCCGTCCAGCTGCCGGAACTCCCGCTGGAGCGACCCGACCTCCTGTTCCAGGCTGGGGATGACCTCATGTTGCAGCTCCTGGATCCGGTTTTCGACGTCGTCCTTCTCCCGTCGCGCGCTGTCCAGGTCCCCTTCGGCCGCGTCGATGTCGCTCTCGACCGCCTCGATGTCGCGCTCGATCCGCTTCGCCTCGTCGCGCTCCGTCTGCACCTCGTCGCGCAGGGAGTCGATCCGGCCGACGAGCTCGCGGATCGCTTCCTCGAGCTCCTGCAGCTGGTCGAACAGCGGCGCCAGTTTCAGCATCCGCGTCGCCCCCTGCGACCGGAACTCGGCCAGGTTGTCGACGCTCTTCGACGCGGCCTCGGCCGCCTCCAGGCCGGCCCGCTTTCGCTCGTCCTCCGTCGACGCTCGCTCCTCGGCCCGGTCGCGGATCTCGCGGTCGATGTCCGTCGCCGTGGACATCGCGTCGAAGCGGGCCTCGATCCGGTCGGCGGTGGTGCGGCGCTGCGACTCGCGTTCGACCTCCGACTCGTAGCCGGCGTCGACGAGCGCCTCGCGGGCCGCACGCCGCAGTTCCCCGTCGTCCGCGTCGAACGCCGGGTCCAGCAGGACGTCCACGATCTCCCGCGACTCGAGTCGGTCCAGCGCGTCGACGAGCCGGAGCCGTTTGTCCGCGTCCCCCTCGGCGGCGTCCCAGAGGTCGGCCGCGACGTCGACGAACTCGACGAGCCGGTGGTCGGCCGCGGCCTCGAGTTTGGCGTCGGCGACGGCGCTTTCCCCGACGTCCTCGGCGTCGATCTCCCACAGGAGCCGCTGGATCTCGGGCGGCCGAACCGAGAGCCACGCGCTCGCCGCGTGCGCGCGGACCGCCTCGGAGTAGGAGGAGGACTCGACGATCGTCTGCAGCGTGGACCGGACCGCCTCGTCGACGCCGAGCTCCGCCTCGGTGAAGAACACGCCCCGCATGTGGTCGGTCTGAGCCGGAGTCTCCGTCTCCTGCCGGGGCTCCAAGCCGACGAGGACCGACTCGAGGACGTCGATGCCCGCGTGCACCGCCTCGTCCTCGTGAGCGTCCCGGAGGAGGAACGAGCAGACGTCGTCCGCGCAGCCGCGGAGGCCGGGGACGTGCTCCAGCGTCTCGAAGGCCGAGACGACGACTTCCTGCCGGCTCTCGATGCGCGGCAGCTCACGCAGCCACTCGACGATGGCGGGACCGACGTACCCGGACATCACGATGCCCGTGACCATCGAGGTCGGCAGCTCGTCGAGGTCGCCGGCGAGGTCCTCCTCGAGCAGTTCGATGGCCTCCTCCGCCGTGCGCCGGTCGTCGAGCTGTTTCGCCCACGTCTCGTAGGCGTCGAGCGCCGCCTTCTCGACCGCGGCGTCGTAGTGGTTCCGCAGCGGATAGAGGACGTCGACGACCATCCGCGTCGGAACGTCCGCGAGCGGTTCGTCGCCGAGCGTCCGCAGCAGCGAGACCCGCGACTCCGCGCCGAGATTCGGGTCGACGAGCCGCTGCTGGATGTCCCGTTCGCGGAACGCCGCGACGCGCTCGTCGGACTCGCGGTCCCCGACCTCGGCGAGCCGTCGGAACTCCTCCTCCGCGGCCGAGATGCCCTCTGAGGAGGTGTCGTACCGCAGCAGCGACTGGACCTCGTCCAGGAACGCGATGAACACCTCGGGGTTCCGGTGGCGGAGCTGATACGCTCGGTCGCCGAGCGCGCGGACGCCCTCCTCGGACTCGATCCCCGCCGCGGTCCGCGTGCCAAGGTTCCGGACGAGCCGACGCAGCCACCGGGACTGCTCGTCGGCTTCCAGTTCCGACAGCGCCTCCAGCAGCCCCGCCCAGTCGAACTCCTCGTCGAGCGACGCGAGGCCGTCGTCCGTCGTCGTCGCCACCGCCACGAGGTGCCGCGGCCGGAGCTCCCCGGGGTCGACCCCCGACTCCCCCTCGCGGTTCGAGAGGAACCGCTCCAGCTGTTCCGGGTCGGCCTGCCCTCGGTCGGTCATAGGAAGGCGACGGCGAGGACCCCCGCGGCGGTGACGGCGAGGAGCGCGACCTTCGCGTACTCCAGCGCGGCGGGCGTCTGGGTCGCCTCGAGCTCGGCGACCGTGGCCTGCAGCTCGTCGACGCTCGAGGCGAGATCCTGGTTCGAGTTCCGGATCGCCTCCGAGACCTCGTCCTGGACGGTCCGGTTCCGGTCGGCCTGCTGGCGGATCTGGTCGAGGACCTCCGCGGACTGGCGCTCGAACTCGGAGGCCGCCTCCTCCATCGGCGTCGCGATGCCGTCCAGCTTCTGTATCGCCTGCGACTGCCGCTGGTTCAGGTCCGAGAGGGTCTCGCTGACCTCCTCGAGGCCGGCCAGCGTCTCGGGGACGTCCTGCGCGAGCATCTCCCGCGTCTCCGCCTCCTTCTGGATGGTCTCGTTCAGCTGCTCCACCGTCCGCCGCATCGCCTCGGAGTTCTCCTGGAGCTGCTCCAGGCGGGACTTGAGCGCCTCGGAGTTCTCCCGCTGGGTGATCGTGTGTTCGGTCTGCCACTCCTCGAGCCCCTCCATGGACTCCTCGTACACCTCCTCGACGCGCCGGTGCTGGGCGGCCCATTCGGTGAGGATGTCCGTCGTCTCGTCGAGCAGCTGCTGCTGTTCCTGCCGCCAGGTCTCGACGTTGTTCGCGACGCGCTCGACGGGCTCGGCGGCGTCGTCGAGCGTCTCGCCCCACTGCCGGAGCCCCTCGAAGTCATCGACGGTGCCGATCGCAGCGGAGAACCCGCCGACCGCCTCGTCCATCCGGTCGAAGACCGCCTCGAAGTCGTCGCCGATCTCGTTGAGCTCCTGTTGTGACTCCTCGAGCTTGTCGACCTGCTCGGTCACCGCCTGGTCGACCGACGCCTCGATGCGGTCCGCGTTGTCGTCTAACGCCCCCTTCATCTCGTCCTCGAGGGACTCGAGCTGTGCCTGCTCCTGCTGTTGGGAGCGGTAGAGGACCGCCCCGAGACCGCCGGTTCCGACCAGGATCGATGCGACGATGAGTAGGTTTCCAGTAGTTACCATGATCAGTGTGCCTCCGTGATGCCCGCGCGCCGGGCCTCCCGTTCGAGCTCCGTCAGCAGCTGCCGTCCGCCCCGTCTGAGGTCGGACTCCGCCAGGTTCCGTTCGAAGCCGTCCGTGTCGACGCCGGCCTCGCTCAGTTCGTCGATGAACCGCTCGGCGTGGAGCGAGACCAGGATATCGACTAACCCCTCCACGACGTCGAGCCGCTCCTCGAGGTCCGGGTGCTCCGTGCGAACCCGGTCCGCCACCTTCCGCACGACGCCGAGGTTCAACAGGAGCTGTAGCTCCGAGGTGTCGATGGGCGCCGCCAGCAGTCGTTCCGTGACGTCGACCGCGGTCTGCCCGTCGACGGCGGCACCGTCCTCCTGAACGTACTGCATCAACCTCGACAGCCGGTCGTAGAACCGGCGGTCCCTGTTCGACAGCGCCGCGTCGTCCTCGAGGAACGACTCGAGCCGCTCCCACCGACCCAGGCCGGCGAGCGACTCGACGTATGCCGTCGCCACGGCCTCGGCATCGTCCTCCGACGCGTCGGGGAAGACGCCGTCGGTCGACTCCGCGACCTCGACCACCCGTCTGGCGTTGTTGCGCCGGCTCCCGATCCGCATGAGGAACCGGGCCGCTCGGACCTCCTGGCCGAACTCCTCCTCGAGCCGTTCGACGTACTCCTCGGCGGTCTCGAGGTCGCCGACCCGGAGCCTGTTCTCGACCGCGTTCCGACACACGGCCGGGTCGGGATGGTCCTCCAGCAGCGCCGCCCAGACGTCGAACGCGTCGTGCCAGCGCTCGTCGGTTTCGGCCGCCCTGGCGGCCATCATCCCGGTCTCTCGGTCGCTCTCGCCCGAGACGTAGGTGTCGGCGTCGTACGCGGTCAACACGTCGGTCGCGATCTCCCGGCGCCCCGCCGCATCCGCCGCCTCGAACAGCTCGGGGCCGACGTCGAACAGCTCCGCCGCGGGGAAGAGGTACGTTCGGTAGAGTTCGAGCGCGTCCTCGCGGCCGGTGTCGGTCCCGCACAGCAGCGCCTCGATGGAGGCGGCGATCAGGCGCCCGTCGATATCCGCCGGATCGGGCTCGCACTCGCGGAGCCACCGCTCGACCGCGAGGACGATCTCCGGGTAGCACTCCGCTCGGCGGCCGAACTCCACGAGCGACTCCAGCCGGTCGACCCCCTGTTCCGGCTCCCAGCGGTTCAGGCTGCCCCGGAGATGTCGTCGAAATCGCTCCTCGAGGCCCAGGTCGTCCGCGACCGCGAGCAGCGGGACCGGCGTCCGCAGCGAGGTGCGGGCGTCCAGCGCCTCGGCCACCAGGTCGGCAGCCGCGTCCGGCCGCCCGCGCTCCCGTAACGCCCTCGCGACGGGGACGACCGGCACCGAACCGACGTCCAGCGTCGAGAGACGAGCGATCTGGTCGTCGGTCAGCGGGACGCTCGCGCCGTGGATGGCCACCGTCCGCAACAGCAACCGGCGCCACTCCGACCGCGCCATGCAGAACTCGAAGCGGTCCGCGTCGAGGCCGCCGGACGCGTCCCCGCGACCGGCCGTCAGACACCAGTCGAGGAGGTCGTCGTGGGGACTCCGCGGAACGTCGACGTCGGGGAGGTCCTCGGCCCCGAGGCGGAACTCGACGATCAGTCTCGCCGCCTCCACGAGGCCCGACGCGTAGCCACCGCCGCGATAGTCGACGCGAAGGAACCGATCGACCGCCTGAACGACCGCCGGCCGGTCCAGCGATTCCGGATCCGACCCGAGCTGCCGGTCCAGCCGGGTCAGCCGATCCAGCGCGGTCGCGTACTCCCGGGACCCCTCGACCGGGGGCGGCTCCAGATCCACACCACCGTCGGCTCGGACCGCCCCCCGACCGGACGCGTCGTCCGATCGCCTGACAGGGACGTGACTTTTGTCACCAGATGACACAGAACGCACACCGAGTCGGACTCACTTATATCCAACGTCATATTATATCTGACATCAGCCGGGAGTTCCGAACCCGCATCGACCCGCCGTCGCCGGACGTGTGCCGACCCCGACCGGCGCGGCCGCGAGTCGGCCGCGAGCGGGACGCACGCAACCCGCCGCCACCCAAACACCCAATTGGGCGGCCCGGGTACGGCGCCCCATGCCCGACCCCATCCCGCTCGATGCGTACCACGACCTCCGCATGCCGAACGACGTGGCGGTCTCGCCGGACGGCGACCGCGTCGCGTTCGTGGCGGACGAGATGCACCCCGACCCGGACGAGCGCCACAGCGCGCTGTACGTCGCGCCCGCGGACGGGTCTCGTGACCCCCACCGCCTCTCGCGCGCGTCGGACGCTCGCGCTCCCGCGTGGTCCCCCGACGGCGAGCGGCTGGCCTTCCTCGCGGCGCGCGAGGATGACCTCGACCGCGGGCGCGGACGCGACGCGGACGAGGAGGCGGACGAAGAGACGGGCGAGGAAGACGCCGAGGGGGGAGCGGACGACGACGAGAACGACGGCCCGAACGGCGACGACGAGCCGAAGCCGCAGGTGTGGGTCTTCGACCTCGCGCTCGGCGGCGACGCCCGGCAGGTGACCGACCGCGAGGAGGGCGTCCGCGAGTTCGACTGGGGGCCCGAGGGCGAGCGGCTCGTCATCTCCGCGCGCGACCCGACCGTCGAGGAGCGCGAGTACCTCGACGCCCGCGAGGAGGGCGGTCCGGTCGAGACGGAGCGCCTCCAACACAAGTTCGACGGCGTGGGCTTCACCGACACCGTCACCACCTACCTGTTCGTCGTCGACGCCGCGACCGGCGAGGAGACCAGACTCGACGACGCCTACGGCGCGGGCTCCTCGGAGCCGATCATGGGCCTCCAGCCGGCGTGGGGCGCGAATGACCGGATCGCGTACGTCTCCGTCGACCGGGAGGACCCGCCGGGCGAGGCGACCGACCCCGACGACACCCTCGCCGCCGACGTGTACACCATCGCGCCCGACGGCACCGACAGGCGGCGGCTCACGGGCGGGACGCTGCGCTGCTCGAGCCCCGAGTGGTCCCCCTCCGGCGACCGGGTGGCGTTCGCCGGCGGCAACCCGACGAACTGGTACCAGCCGACGGAGGTGTACGTCGCGGCGGACGGCCCGGACGCGACCGACGGGAGGGAGGCGGACCCGGGGCCGGCCTCCGTCTCCGGGTCGCTCGACCGCACGGTCGCGCGGTTCGGCGCGCCGCGGTGGCGCGACGCGGACACGCTGGTCTGCCCGGTCGCCGACGAGGGCTGGACCCGTCTCGTCGAACTGCGCGCGGACCGCGACGAGCCCGTCCGCGTCTTCGACTCGCAGGGGCGCGACCGCACCCTCGGCCGGTTCGACATGGCCGGCGGCACGGTCGCCTGCACCCTCTCCAGCCCCCAGGGCGGGTCCGACGTGTACGCGGTCGACGCGGACGCGCTCGCGGGCGCCGACGAGGCGGACCTCCGGCGGCTCTCGCTGCTCAACGAGTCGTTCCTCACCGCCCACGAGCAGCCGACGAGCGAGCGGGTCGCCTTCGAGAACTCGGACGGCGAGTCGGTCGAGGCGGTCGTCTACCGGCCGCCCGGCTTCGACCCCGACGACCCCGACCCGGCCCCGACGGTCGCGGCGATCCACGGCGGCCCGATGTCCTACGACGCGCCGACGTTCCACTTCCCGCACGCCTACTGGTGCTCGCGGGGCTACGTCGTGATCCGCGTCAACTACCGCGGCTCCACCTCCTACGGCAGCGAGTTCGCGGAGGCGCTCAACGGCTCCCGCGGCGAACTCGAGTCCGACGACGTGATTTCCGGCGTCGAGCACCTCGTCGACCGCGGCTACGCCGACCCCGACCGGCTGTTCGTCACCGGCTTCTCCTACGGGGGGATCACGACCGCCCACATCGTCACGCGGACGGACCGGTTCGCCGCGGCCGCGCCCGAACACGGGATCTACGACCTCTACTCCACGTTCGGCACGGACGACAACCACAACTGGCACCAGTGGGAGTTCGGACTCCCGTGGGAGAACGTCGACGCCTACCGCGAGCACTCCTCGATCACGGACGCCGGCGCGATCGACACGCCCCTCCTGATCACCGCTGGCGGGAAGGACTGGCGCTGTCCCCCCTCGCAGGCCGAACAGCTCTACGTGAGCGTCAAGAAGCGGGGCGTCCCCGCGCGCCTCGTCGTCTATCCGGAGGAACACCACAACGTCGGCGACCCCGAGCGCGCGACTCACCGCGTCCGCGAACTGACGGAGTGGTTCGAGCGCCACGACCCCGCGGTCGAGGCGGACGACGAGGCGGGGACAGCCGACTCCTAACGGATCCGACCCGCCCCTCGAAGCTCAGAGGTCGTGATACGCCTCGATCGCCGACCGGAGATCGTCGGGGATCGGCATCGAGGAGCCGTCCTCGTCGACGATGACCTGCACCGTCTCGGCCTCCGCCGCGACGCCCTTCTCCGTCCTGATCTCGTAGGACATCGGGATCGACGACCGGCCGAGCTCCGGCACGTCGAGCGAGACGGTCACCGATCCCTCCTCCAGCGTGACGGGCGCCCGGAAGTCCACCGACAGCGTCGCCAGCACGCTCGGGATCCCGTCGAGACCGCGGTCGGTCACCTCCCTGAAGTAGTCCGTCCGCGCCTGCTCCGTGTAGGTGGCGTACACCGCGTTGTTGACGTGGCCCATCGCGTCGATGTCCCGGAACCGCACGTCGATCTCCGTCGTGAAAGCGGGCATGCTCGCTCACTCGCGGAGACGCCCCATGTAGCCACCGGAGCCGGCCGGGGCCGGCCGGGGCGGCCGGAGGAACCCAAGCCGGGCGCCGGTCAGCGGAACAGCCGCTCGCGGAGGGACCGCGAGGTGGGGCGCTCCGCGAGCAGGACCGACGCGTCGAGGTTCTCGAGCACCGAGAGCGCGAGGGAGCCCTGCACAACGCGCGAGAGCAAGCCCTGTTCGGTCGCCCCGACGACGACGAGGGTCCGGTCGGCCGCGGCCCTTCTGATCGCCGGTTCGACCGCCCCCGTCTCGACGCGGATCTCCGCGTCGTCGAGGTCGTGTTCGGCGGCCCACTCGCCGAGGAACGCCCGGCCCGTCTCGCGGTCGTCGGCGACGTACAGCAGCGTGACGTTCGCGCCGACCGCGTCCCGGAGCGCGCGGGCGACCTCCGCGGACAGGTCGGAGGAGTAGCCGCCCGCGGTCGGGAGCAGCACCTCGCTCGGGTCGAACGACCGCTCGTTGAGCACGAGCACGTCACACGGGAGGCTCTGCGCGAGTTCGTCGAGCGTCCCCTCCGCGCGCCCGCCGGCCAGCCGCGTGCCGCCGTAGCCCATGATGAGGGTGTCGGCCTCGTGGTCCCGCGCGGCGTCGAACACCTCCGCGACGCCCTGGTGGGAGAGGATCGTCCGCGTTTCGACGGGGACGTCGAACCGTTCGGCGTCCTCCCTGGCCTCGGCCAACAGGCGTTCGGACTCGTCCATCACGCCCCGGCGGCGCTCGGCCGCGGCCGCCAGCGACGTCTGGTCGGGGACCTGCACGACGTGCGTCGCGAACACGGTCCCCCCCTTCGCCTTCGCGAGCGCGCCGGCGAGCGTCATCAGCGGCCCCTCAGTGCGCGGGTTCGAGAGCGCGACCATGACCGTCGGCCCCGCGTCCGCGTCCGGCGTCGTGGCGACCGACTCCTCGCCCTGCGTGCCCGCCGAGACGTGACGACCGAGCAGCCCCTGTCCCTCCGTATGGCGGTTCGCGTAGGCGACGTACCACAGCACGGAGCCGACAACGAAGACGGCCGAGAGGGCGAGCTCGCGGAGCCCGACGAACGCGAGCAGCCCGAGCGAGAGCACCACCCCGAGGATCGGCGTCACCGGATAGAGCGGGACGGTGAAGTCAGGGTCGTACTCGGGCGCGTCCGTCTCCCGGAAGACGATCAGAGCGGCGTTCATCAGCGCGTAGACGACGAGGTGGAGCACGCTCGCCGCCTTCGACAGCACCTCGAGGTCCTGTCCGAGCAGCGCGATGAACGCGAGGATCATCGCGCCCGTCACCACGATGGACCGGTACGGCGTCGCGAACTTCGGGTGGATGTCGTTGAGCCAGTCGGTGACGATGCCGTCTCGCCCCATCGCGAAGTTGATCCGCGCGGACGCGAGGATCGAGGCGTTGGCGCTCGAGGCCGTCGCCAGGAGCGCCCCGACGGTGACTATCCCCACCGCGATCGCCCCGTACTCGCCCGCGAATGCGACCTCCGTCGCCTGCGTCAGCGGCGCGCTGGTGCTGAGATCGGTCCACGGCACGACGCCGAGCATGATCGACACGAGCACGGCGTAGATGACGGTCACGATCGCCACGCTTCCGATGACGGCGATCGGGAGGTTTCTGCCCGGGTTCTTCAGCTCCTCGGCGACCGTGGCGATCTTCGCGTACCCGAGGAAGGAAACGAATACGAGAGCCGTCCCCGGTAGAATGGCCCCGTAGCCCATCGGCGCGACGCCGTCAGTGCCGAGCAGGGTCGCGGCGTCGAACGCGAGCCAGCCGCGGACTGCGAACAGCGTCAGGATCCCCAGAAGCAGCGTCACGATGACCGTCTGCACCCCGCCGGTCTCCTTCGCGCCGACGTAGTTCACGAGGACGAACGCGGCGCCCGCGAACAGCGCGCCGACCTGCACGTCAGTGAGGAACAGCACGCTCGGCATCGGCGCCAGCGTGGCGAGGTACTGACCGAACCCGATGCTGTAGAACGCGGAGGCGAACGCGAGCCCCATCCAGTCGCCCATCCCGGCGATCGAGCCGAACAGGGGACCGAGCGCCCGGTTCACGTAGTAGTAGCCGCCGCCGGCCTTCGGCATCGCCGTGCCGAGCTCGGAGACGGAGAGGGCGTTGACCATCGCCACGAGCCCGCCGACCACGAACGAGACCACGACGATGGGGCCCGCCGCCTGCGCGGCGACGCCGGGGAGCACGAAGATGCCGGCGCCGATCATCGTTCCGATCCCGATGGTCATCGCCGAGACCAACCCCAGGTCCTTCGCCAGTTCTTCGTCGGTCATCCGTGGTCCTCCGCGCCGAGGCCCGGGAGCGAGATCACCGGAACCGCTGGGTCCGTGACGAGCTTCACCGCGGTATCGCCGGCGACGAACTGAACGAGCCGGCTCCCGCCCCGCGGACGTACGACGACCGCGGTCGCACCGACGGACGCCGCCTC
Organism: Haloparvum alkalitolerans; assembly: GCF_050122995.1. GTDB lineage: Archaea > Halobacteriota > Halobacteria > Halobacteriales > Haloferacaceae > Haloparvum > Haloparvum alkalitolerans. The sequence continues at coordinate 148,518 of NZ_JBNLIA010000004.1, read as the reverse complement.
GTCGAAGATCGTCTCGACGACGTCCGTTCCGAACGCCGTCCGCGTGTCCACGGCAACCTCGCTCGCGAGGGCCGCCTCGACGACCGCGAGGCAGGCGGCCGCGTCCTCGCGCCGCTTCTCCAGCGGCGCCTTGTCCATGGTCCCGCCGCCCTTCTCGATCACGTGGAGAGCGGTGACCCGCTGGATGCGGTCCACGTGCGGGCGAAGCGCGTCACACGTCGCTCGTGCGTCCGACTCGCTCGCGACCGGGAGCAGCACGTGGTCGAGAAGCGCCACGTCACCGCACCCCCCGGACGATTCGTAGCCGCCCCGTCTCCACGGTCGGTCTCGGACTGTGGTCACGATCGTCGGGAACGGAACGAGCGGCTGTCCACCCCACGCTGCGTTCGATCGCTTCGACGAGAGTCATTGTCGGACCGTCGGAGACGTCGAATATAATCGTTCCGATAGAATTACTCGATGAGCAGAAATGACCGGGTTATATTTTTGATTCAGTAACACGTGTGCACTTCCCTGGCTGAATCGGCGTCATACTGAACCGCGGGATAAAGTGGATCCCCGTGGTACGCGCCGTATGGACTACCGGCTCGACGACATTGATCGGCGCATCATCTACGAGCTGATGCGCGACGCCCGAACCACGTCCGCGCCGACGATCGCAGAGCAGGTGAACGTCTCGGCCGGTACGGTCCGGAACCGGATCGACCAGCTCGAGGAACACGGCATCATCCGCGGCTACACCGCCGGGATCGACTTCGAACGCGCGGAGGGGCAGTTGACGAACCTCTACGTGTGCAACGCGCCGGTCTCCGAGCGAAAGGCGCTGGCGCGGGAAGCGCTCGCGGTTCCCGGCGTCATCAACGTCCGCGAACTGATGACCGGGCGACGAAACCTCCACGTCCTGGCGGTGGGAGAGAACACCGAGTCACTCCGGCGCATCACGCGCGCGCTCTCGAAACTGGGGATCGAGATCGAGGACGAGACGCTGATCGAGAGCGAGACCGACGGGGCCTACGCGCCGTTCGGCCCCGACGACGAACCGCCCACCACCGACGCCACCGACTTCATCAGTCTCGCGGGCGACGCGAACGTCGTCGATGTGACGGTCTCGGAGGACGCACCCATCGTCGGACTCACGCTCGAGGCGGCCGTTCAGGAGGGGCTCCTCGACGACGATGCCCTGATCATCGCCATCGAGCGCGGCGATCGCGTCCTCACGCCGCACGGGACGACCACTGTCCGAGCGGACGACATCGTCACCGTCCTCTCGCGAAGCGGGGACACGGCGTCCGTCCTCGAAGCGTTCGTCACCGAGGAACGGACCGCCGCAGAAGAGTGACGAGAATCGGCCCATCGATCTTGCCCGTAGAGCCCACCCAGCCACGCCCCTCCAGAAAAACGGTCACAGAAACCTTGTGTATCTCGATATACGATTTATAGACTGCCGATCGTCGGCTTTTCGCGACGCGGCCGGCACCGAACCAACATCTTCAATTTCCCGCCGCGTGCACGTCCGCGTATGAGCCTCGAAGCGGAGGTCGACTGTCCCAACTGCGAGGAGACGCGCTCGTTCTACCGGTCGGCGGCGATGAACCTCCACCTCGGCGAGAAGACGAAGTGGCGCTGTCCGGAGTGCGGCTACGGGTTCGTGCGGATCAACGGCATCAGCACGCTCCCCGCATAGCGGCGGTCCCCTTCTTCGACGCCTCGACCCCGGGAGTGACGACGCCGGAACGGGCGTCCGCGCGGACCGAACGCGGGCGGCCGTGTCTCCGGCCTGTCGAGACGGGGGAGTGAGGGAGGAGTAACTCTCACACGCGCACGCGTGGGGGCTACGGGTCGACGGACAAGTCACCGCACGGTCGCCACGGCATCACCGATCGGTCGGAGGACGAGCGTCCACCTCCCGGCGACCGCGGCACGCGTCTCGGTACGGGGCGCTACGTAGGCGGGCAGGGTGCGCTGTCCCGTGCGCCGCGGCTCAACCGTTCCTCTCGCGCCGTCGATCGGACCCGATTTCGGAGGATCTCCGACGAACTCGCCGAGAATCGTCCGGATCCGCCGACCGCCGCCGATCAGATAAACGACATAGTGCGATACAGAATCGGTGGCTGACGCTCGCTCCGCCGACAGAAGGTCCGGTCGGAGAAGCTCCGCAGGAGGTGTGAGACCTCTACGACTCGCGGACGACGTCGGCCTCGAGGACGCCGACGCCGTCGACTTCGGCGCGGACGGTGTCCCCGTCCTCGATGACGCCTGCGCCCGGCGTGCCGGTGTTGATCAGGTCGCCGGGCTCCAGCGTCATCACCTCGGAGTGAAACGAGACGAGTTCCGGCGGCGAGAACAGCATCCGGTCGAGCGTGTTCTCGGCGATCACCTCGTCGTTGATCACCGTGCGGACGGTCGTCTCGGCCAGTCGGTCGACGCTCGCGGGCGCGGACACCCACGGGCCGACGACGAGGAAGGAGTCGAAGCTCTTCGCGCGCGTGAGGAACCGGGGGTTGCGCTGGAGGATGTCCTCGGCGGTCATGTCGATGACCGGGACGAACCCCGCGACCACGTCCGCGAAGTCGGCCTCGTCGACGCCCTTGCAGGTGCGGCCGATGACCACGCCGAGTTCCGCCTCGGCGGTGACGCGGTCGGAGACGTCCCGCGGCGGGAGTCGGATCGGACCACCGGGGGCGGTGACCGTCGTCGCGGGTTTCAGAAAGCTCGCCGGCTCCTCGGGCCGGACCTCGTCCAGATCCGCCGCGTGGTCGGCGTAGTTGAGCCCGATCCCCCAGAGCTTTCCGGGGTCGAACGGCGCCGCGAACCGGACGTGCTCAGTCGGGCGGGGCCTCGCGGGGAGCGCCGACATCGGAGGTAGGTCACCGGTCGCGGCGGCCGCGAGGGCGTCGGTCGTCGTCGCGTCCGCGGAGTAGTCGGCCGCGGAGAGCGGAGCGAACCCCTCGGCGTTTCCGAGGAGGGGCCGCCCCTCGACCGTCCGGGCGATCCGGTGTGTCTCGCCGGACATCACTCCTCCCGGTCGGTCCAGAACTCGAAGCCGCGGCCGGGCGCGAACACGTCCAGCCCGACCGCGCGCTCGTCGCCCGCGTTCTCGACGCGGTGGGACTCCCACGCGTCGAGGTGGACGGAGTCGTAGGCGGCGAGCGTGACGGTCTCCGTCTCGGTGTGAACCGTCAGCTCCCCCTCCAGACAGACGCAGACCTGCTCGTTCTCGTGGTCGTGCATCGGCGAGGAGTGGCCCGGCGGCTTCTCGAACCACTCGAAGGAGAAGCGGTCGCTGCCTGCGAGCGCGGCCCGCTGCCAGCCCTCGTCCGGTTCGTACGTCTCGGCGTCGTCGAACGACACATGATCCATGCAGGGTGGTGGCGTGTGGCGACAAAAGCGGTTGCGGTCGCCCGGGTTCCTCGCCGCGGTCGATCGGATAAACCGGCGGTCACGATAGCGAACGTCCGATGGACCGATCAAAAACGTCGGAAAGAGCCACGCGGCTCGGCGGGGACGGACGGAATCGGAGGAGGGTACGAAGAACGATCGTCGGTACGGGTGCCGGCTTACGTCTGGGTCTCGGGGTTCGCGAAGCCGACGCCGCCCGCGAGGATCGCCGTTCCGGCGAGGACGGTCGCTCCGAGCACGACGAAGCCGTCGTCCGGGCTCAACCCGGCGATCGACGCGGCGACGTCCACGACGAACACCGTGATGAACAGGCTCAAGATCGCGAACGCGAGCATGACGAATCCTGCGACGAGCGCACTGGCTAACGAACCGAACGCATCGAGAATTCCCATGGGACTTCGTTCCAGACCACACGGAAAGGCGTGGCTATCCCTCACCGATTTCGACCGGAACCGCCGCTCAGAGGTTTGCGTTGCCGGCGCCGCCGTCGATGACGACGGACTGCCCGGTGATGAAGCCGGACTTCGGCGAGGAGAGGAACGCGACCGTGTTCCCGAGTTCGATGGGGTCGCCGATGCGGTCGAGGGGGTTGTTCGCCCACTCCTGGAGCCCCTCCTCGTAGGAGTCGTACTCCCCGCGCTCGACGGCGGCGTTCACGAGGTCCTCGATGCGGCTCGTCTCGTGGGGACCGGGGAGGACGGCGTTGGCGCGTACGTCGGGCGCGAGCTCCTGCGAGAGCGTCTTCTCCAGCCCGATGACGCTCATGCGCACGGAGTTCGAGAGGACGAGCCCGTCGATGGCCTCCTTCACGGAGCGGGAGGTGATGTTGACGATGGTGCCGCCGTCGCCCTCCTGCAGGGGATCGGCGGCCGCGCGGGTGAGGCGGACGACGCTCATCACGAGCAGTTCGTACGCGTTCTCCCAGTCCTCGTCGTCCGTTTCGAGGAACGGGCCCGAGGGCGGGCCGCCCGCGGACGTGACGAGGTGGTCGAGTCGGCCGAACTCCTCGAGCGTCTCGTCGACGAGTCGCTGGATGTCGTCCGGGTCGGTGAGGTCGCCCTGTACGGGGTGGACGGTCGCGTCGCCGGCGGCCTCCGCGCGGAGGTCCGCGGCGGCGTCCGCGAGTCGGTCCTCGTCGCGACCGTTGATGACGACGTTGACGCCCTCGCGGACGAGCGCCTGCGCGGAGGCGAAGCCGAGTCCGCTGCTCGATGCGGTCGTGAGCGCGACGTTCCCGTCGATCTGTAGGTCCATACGGCGTCATTCGCCGCGTGTGGCATAACCGTTGTCGCTGGGGCCGGCCGCCGCCGCGTTCCGAACGCTTTTGTGTGGCGCTGGCGCCCGCGGTCGATCTCTCGGCGAAAGGCTTTGGCCGGCCGGGCGAAATCCCCGACCATGGTGAGCCACGATGGTCGGTGAGGCCCGCGATCCGGAGACGGACGAGGGGCCGCTCTCGGGCGTGACGGTGCTCGACGCCTCGCGCGTGCTGGTGGGGCCGTTCTGTACGATGCAGCTGGGCGATCTCGGCGCGGACGTGATCAAGGTCGAGCGACCGGGGACGGGCGACCAGACGCGGGACTGGTACCCCCCGACGTTCGACGCGGCCGACGGGCGGGCGGGAGCCGACGCGGACGATCCCGGCGAGAGCGCCTACTACGTCAGCGTCAACCGGAACAAGCGCTCGGTCGAGTTGAACCTCGCGAGCGAGGCGGGCCGCGAGGTGTTCCGCGACCTCGCGAGCGAGGCGGACGTGCTCGTGGAGAACTTCCGCGTCGGCAAGATGGCCGACTGGGGCCTCGACTACCCCGACCTCGCGGCGGAGAACCCCGGCCTCGTCTACTGCGGCATCTCGGGGTACGGCGAGTGGGGGCCCGACCGCGACAAGCCCGCCTACGACATCATGATGCAGGCGCGGGGCGGCCTGATGTCGATCACGGGCGTCGAGGGGGGCGCGCCCGTCCGCGTGGGCGTCGCGCTCGCGGACGTCGGCGCGGGGATGTACGCCACGCAGGCGATCCTCGCGGCGCTTTTAGAGCGCGAGTTGGGCGACGGGACGGGCCAGAAGGTCGACGTGAGCCTGCTCGACGGGCAGGCGGCGTGGATGAGCTACATGGCGACCAACTACTTCGCCTCGGGCGACCCGCCGGGCCGGATGGGGAGCAAGCACCCGACCATCGCGCCGTACCAGGCGTTCGAGACCGCGGACGGCTACGTCGTCGTCGCGTGTACGTCGAACGCCTTCTGGGAGCGGCTCTGCGAGGCGCTGGACCGCCCGGACCTGCTGGCCGACGAGCGCTTCGCGACAAACGCGGACCGCGTGCGGAACCGCGAGGCGCTGGACGCGGCGCTCGACGCGGCGTTCGCGGAGTGGACGACCGCCGAGGCGGTGGAGACGTTGGAGGCGCACGACGTGCCCGCGAGCCACGTCCGCGACATGGCGGAGCTGTTCGCGGACCCACAGATCGAGGCGCGGGGGATGCGCGTGGAGATGGACCACCCGACCGCGGGCAGCGTGACGATGCCGGGATCGCCGATGAAGTTCTCGCGGACGCCCGCGACCTACCGCCAGCATCCCCCGCTGCTGGGCGAGCACACCGAGACGGTCCTCCGGGAGTTCGGCTACCGGGACGCCGACCTCGCGGACCTCCGCGAGCGCGGGGCCATCCCCGAGGAGTAGCGGGACCTCCGCCCACCTCCCGGGAAGGCGGCGGCGACCCGCCACAAGGGCTATATCTGTTGCCGCCCAGAGGACAGGTATGAGCAAGCACTTCGAAGACGCGCGGTACTACCTCGGACGAGCGGTCGAGCACGCCAAGGAGGGCGTGAAAGAGGAGCTGGAGCCGGTCGAGCAGCGCGTCCGCGACATCGTGGGCGACGAGGAGGAGCCGGAGCCCTCCCGCGTGGACGCCATCATGGCCGACCTGAAGGAGCTCGAGCAGCGCGCGGAGGGCGAGGCCCGCGAGGCGGTCGCGAGCGCGCGCGAGAAGCTCGACAACTACCGCGGTCGCGGCGAGTCCGCGGACGCGGACGGCGAGTAATCCGCGACCGCCCCGCCGCGGCGACCCGCCCGCGTCTCACTCCCGAGTCCCGGCCGCCGCGTCGGGGCCGTAGCGCTCGTCCACCCCGCGGACGTCGAACGGGACCTCGTTCTCGCGGAGGAGGGTTCTGAACCGGCGGATGCCCTCCGCCGCGTCGACCGACTCCGCCCGATAGTGGCGGATCGGGTGGCGGATCCACGACGGCTCCCAGTGCGCGTACACGTCGGTCGTGTCGCGGTCGGGGCCGACGTACAGCGCGAGGTGAAGCTGGTGGTCGCTCCACAGCGCGCCCTCGGGGTACCACGCCCAACTCGCCTCGGTCACCTCCGGGTCCGTGGCGTACGCGCGGTACTTCAGCGAGGAGAGCAGGTTGCGGACGAAGCCGAGGCGGTGGAGCAGCGCCTCGACCTCCTCGTGCGGCATCGCGAGCGTGCAGGCGTACTGATCCCGCGGCGTCGCCCGCTCAGCGTAGAGGCCGACGAGCGACAGCGGCGCGTGGAGCAGGCCCGCGACCGCCTGCCGCGCCCGCTCCGCGAACTCCAGTTCGTGGGTCATGCGTGACCGATGGACGGCCGCGCCCTTCAGTCCCCCGCGAGAAGTAACCCTTAAGTCTCGGCCTCGGGGTCGTCGGCGGACTCCGACGTCACGATCTGTCCCACGACAAAGTAACCCTTAAGTCTCGGCCTCGGGTACGAAGTGATGCACGCGGGTTGGTGGTCTAGCCCGGTTATGACGGCTCCTTCACACGGAGCAGGCCGGCGGTTCGAATCCGCCCCAACCCATAACTTAAACACCCTTTCTCTAAGAAACGCTCCCCTCCGGAGTACAGAGGTTCTTCCGCATTTCCGGTCCCTAGGAGACTGTTGGACGCCTCACGCACTTTATCCCACTGTCTGTGGTGCTTCGTCAGTAAGGACCTCTGCTGGCCTGACAGATTTTAGAGTATTGAGACTAGAAGTCGCCACCTCAATGCGCCAATCCTTCATTCCGGGTCAAGAGAGAGAAGATCCACGGAGATATTGTCAGTTTGACTCGGAATCATCAATAGATGCTGTCCTGAGGTTCTCCAGAACGTTTTCACCGTATTTCTCATTACTCAGTTCTCTGGGGCTTACATCTCTCATTCTTGCTTCAAGAATCGTAATGAATGGCCGGAGAAGATTGTGAACAGTACCTTTCTTACTCATGTTGACTCCGGCAACGGACTTGTCCATCACACTATATAAATAATGCTCGTACAATCGCCCATCAACATCATACATAATCCGAAGAATAAGAACATTCCTGAGAAGGAAATCGTTGTTCACTATCCCTTCGTTCCATGCAAGAATCATTTCGAGTCGATTCACACCTACTCCCGATTTGGGAATATCGTATAGAAGCGACTCCATGGTCGTTAACCTCGCTGCGACGATTATCAGTAATCCAACTGAAAGTGCAGCCATTACGTACCCTGGTGTTCCTGAGAATACTCCTGCAATTGCGATAGAAAATGCAAACACGGCCTCCCCATTCGATATTAATCTGCCCGAAACCTCGTGCGTCTTCTCAATATAGTCTCGTAACTGCTTCTCATCTCTTTCTTTTTCAAGTTGCACGACCTCACTGTTGAGATATTGTTCTCCTCGATCCACAAAATCCGCACGTACCTTTTCACCAAACCAGATTCCCGGATAGTATTCAAAAGCGGTCGTACTCCACTCTGAGACTGGAAAAATACGACCGACAAGTTTGACGGATTTCGTAATCCACCCAAGCGGAAAGAGTATAGCGATAAACAGAATAGTGAAGGTTTTGACCGCTGCTTCCTGCGTTGAATTGAATATCAATCGGAGACCTAGGAATAGAATTACCAAGACTAAAATCGCTATACCGGTAGTTAGAATCGCCCACCAAGGAAGGATCATTATTCGCCTGAGTTGAGAGGCGTATCTCGTAATAGGTTTAATGGTATTGGGTTTGATATTTGAAACGGACTCATAGATCCGTAAGCGGGTAAACTATGACTCGGACTTCTCTTCTGCCAGAACATTGCCGGAGATTGGTCTAGGCTCACTTCACAGTAGCACACTGGTTATGGTAGTTCTGAGTGGTGAGTTATGCACCCAGCATGTACTGATGAGATACCCTTCAAACTCCCCGCCTCACAAGCCTATAAGCCGTCACCGACGACCACCTACCCATGCGCGTCGTACTCACGGATCGGCGATTCACGGATCAGGAACCCTACCGCGAGGCGGTCGAGGCGGCGGGGGGCGAACTCGTCGCGGTCGAGGCGGAGACGGAGGCGGAGGTGGTCGCGGCCTGTCGGGACGCGGACGTGGTGGTGACGTTCAAGGCGCCGATCTCGCGGGCGGCGATCGAGGCGATGGGCGACTGCCGGCTGATCATGCGCAACGGCGCGGGGTTCGACAACGTGGACGTGGCGGCCGCGAGCGAGCACGGGATCCCCGTCTCGAACGTGCCGGGGTACGGGAACGACGACGTGGCGAGCCACGCGATCGCGCTGATGCACGCGGCCGCGCACGAGATCGTCCACGCCGACCGCGACGTGCGCGAGTCCGAGGGGTGGGGGGAGCGCCGGCCGATCAACCCGATGTACGGCCGGACGTTCGGGATCGTCGGCTTCGGGCGGATCGGCCGCGCCGCGGTGCCGATGGCCCGCGGACTGGACATGGACGTGATCGCGTACGACCCCTACGTCGACGACGACGTGTTCGAGGCGTTCGGCGTCGAGCGCGTCACCTTCGCGGACCTGCTCGACCGCGCGGCGTGCGTCTCGATCCACGCGCCGCTCACCGCGGAGACGCGAGGGCTGTTCTCGACGCCGGAGTTCGAGCGCATGGCCGCGGACGCCGTGCTCGTCAACACCGCCCGCGGGCCCATCGTCGACGAGGCGGCGCTGGTCGAGGCGGTCGAGGAGGGGGCGATCTACGCCGCCGGGCTGGACGTCTTCGAGACGGAACCGCCGACGGACACGCCCGCGCTCGCGTGCGACCGGATCGTCTGCTCGCCGCACCACGGCGGAATGTCGCCGCGCGCGAACGAGCGCTGCGTCGCCATCGGCCGCGAGGAGATCGTCCGCGCGCTGACCGGCGAGCACCTCCGGAACGTGGTCAATCCCGAGGTGTTCCAGCGGGGCGAGGGGCTCGTCAACCCCGAACGCGACGCGTGGAGCGAGTGAGGGGCGCGTGGGACCGCGTCGAGCGCCGCGCGGTCGCTCCCGGTCTCCGCGCCGCGAGGGTAGGTTCTTGTCCCCGGGCCTCGAGCTCGACCCATGAACGAGGCGGCGGTGTTCTCGGGCGTGCTCACGGAGCTCGAGGAGCGGAACTACGACCCGCTCGTCCACGTGCCGGAGGCGCACGCGGAGACGTACGCGGACGTGCTCGACCGCGCCGAGCAGCACCGGATCACCATCCGCGGCCGGTATCCCGACGTGCTCGGGTTCACGGAGACCGACCGCGTGTTCGCGGTCGAGGTGAAAGGCGACGAGGGGCTCCTCCGCGGGATGGGGCAGGCGCTCACCTACCAGCGCGGCGCGCACGTCTCCTACCTCGCGGCGGAGGCGACCGCGGTCGAGGGCCACGCCGACCTGCTGCACGCGAAGGGCGTCGGCACCATCGGCGTCGACGACGGGGGCGTCGCGGCGTGGCGTGACCCGCCGGCCGCGGAGTCGACCGCGGAGGTGGCCGACGTTCGCGGCCAGCTGTCGCTGCGCGCCGGCGGCGCGGAGTTCGGCGGCGACGTGACGACGCTCAGCCTCGCCCAACCGCTCAACTACCTCGCGCCGGTCGTCGCCGTCGACCGACACGGCCCCCTCCACCGCGACGAACTCGGCGACGTGCTCGCCGAGGAGTACGGCTTCGGCGCCGGCGACGCGGCGGTCGCGGGCGCGCGGGCGCTCGGCCTGCTGACGACGGCGACGCCGCACGACCACACCGACCAGGGCGACCTCGCGGCGACCGTCCTGCGCGGGTACGGGGTCGAGGACCTCGACGACCTGCGACTCCGGAAGGACGAGACGCGGGGCAGCACCGTCGCCGCGGTCCACGAGCCGCTCGCGGTGCTGCTGCGGAACTGCTTCACGCGCCACCCGGAGTTCGGACTGCTGCTCGAGGCGCTCCGGAAGGAGGGGCCGCGCGCCCACTTCCTCGACCTGCTGGAGCGGCTGGTCCGCGAGTACCCGAACGTCTTCCTCGGCACCGTCTGTACCGCCCGCGGCCGCGAACGCGCCCGAACCCTCATCGAGCGGGGCGAGACGGCGCGGCTGTACGAGGACCGGGACGTGTGGGCGGACGTGGTGCGCACAAACGTCCTCTTCAACTTCGTCCAGCAGCTGAAACACGTCGGCGTGCTCGCGCCCGAGACGCGGAGCCACGGGAGAGCGATGGCCGATTACGACCCGGACGAGAAGCCCTGGGTCCTCGCCGAGCGCTGACCCGGGACTCGGAGGTTCCGCTCCGCGGGCGAGCGCGCGGACAGACCTTTATCGGACCGCCCCTCACACCCTGCAACGATGCCGAGCACTCCCCGCCCGTCGACGGCGGTCGCACTCCTGTTCGTCGTGCTCGCAGTCGGTGCGGTCGGCCCCGCGATGCTTCCGGGAGCCGCGGGCGGCGGCGCGGACGACCCGAGCGACGCGGCGACGGAGCCCCCCTTCCACGTCGTCCACGGCGAGGCCGGGACGGGCGACCGGACGGCGGTGTGGCCCTACACGAGCCGTGCGCGGGCGTTCGAAACGCGCACGCTCCCGCTGAACCTGATCGTCAAGGGCGACGTGGACGCGACACGTCGGCACCTGGAGCGGTCGAGCCGCGGGGACTGGAACGAGACGCGGGGCGACTTCGAGGACGAGGGGGTCGGCGAGGGGTACGTCCGACCGAACGGCACCGCGACCGCCTGGGGCCAGGCCACGGGCTCGACGCGGCTGACCTACGTCGTCGGCCCGGGTGAACGGCTCGACGAGGGACAGTGGCTCCTCGAGAGCTACCAGCTGCACGACGGCGACTACCTCGGGGCGCGCCACCACATCCGGGCGTACACCGCCCCGGACCCCGACGAGGAGTGGACCGCGATGCAGGCCCACCGCGAGCACTGGGACTGGTTCCGGCTCAGACACACGGTCGGCAGCGTCGAGGAGTCGCAGTCCTCCGTCGAGCGCGAGTTCATGGGCCGGTGGTTCGTCTCGGACGTCTACCGGACCTACCTCGCCAACGAGGGCGGGTCGGACGCCGACGGCTGGGCGACCGTGGTCGAACTCGGCCGGGAGCCTCCGGCCAGCGGCTCCGCGCCCGCGGCGATCGGCGCCGACGCAGCCGACCGCGCGGACGGGTCCCCGATCGGCGGGGCGACCGCGACGGCGGTCCTGATCGTCGGCCTCGCACTCGGCGGCCGGCGGCTGGACCTCGTCGAGCGAGCGGACGCCGCCGTCGGCAGGGACGTGCGGCGCGCGCTGACCCTCGCGGCCGCGATCGTGGCCACGTTCCTGTTCGTGCGGTTCGGGTCGGTCGGGCTCGAGCGGACGACGCCGCTCCCCCCGAAGCTCATCGCCGCGGCGTTCTACCCGGTCGTCTTCGCCGGCATCCCCGCCGTCACCTACCTGCTGTCGCGCCAACTCGACCGGCCGCTCGCCTTCTCGGCTGCGTCGGTCGGCTTCCTCACCGCGGTGCTCCTGGACTACACGTATCTCGGCGTCACGGTGCTTCCCCTCGACGCGCTGATCCACCGCGCCGGGCTATCGGTCGCGCTCGGCTTCCTCGCCGTCGGCGCCTCGTGGCCGGAGCGCGTCGACCCCGACCCGTCGCGGCACCTCCGGCTCGGGGTCCTTCTCTGGCTGGCAACGCTGGTGCTACCGCTGCTGCGGTTCGTCTGAATCGGGTCGGTTCCGGCCGACCATCGGGGGTCAGCCGCTCCGGTACGGGCGCTCCCACGTCGGCGTGGCGAGCGCGTACGCGCCGACCCCGACGAGCAGGACGAGGTAGTGGAGCCACTGCGGGAGTCCGAGCCGACCGAACAGCGACGCGCTCGCGACGATCCACGCCAGCAGCAGCGCCGCGTCGACGATCAGCCGGTCGCGGTTGTGTCGGAGGAACCCCAGAAGTCGCTTCCGGCGCGAGGCGACGAAGGGCCGGTCGTCGACCGGCGCCGATCCCTCCCCGTCGACCTCCGGAACGGCGGGGGCGGCCTCCGAACGCGTGTCGTCGCCGCTCATGGGCGGGCTTCGGACGCCGTCTCAAAAAGGTCACCGCGGCGGTCCGACGCGTCGGCGAGGGTCGCGACCGCCGACCGGTGGTTCGGTCCCGGGCGGCGGCCCGAGACCTGACCGATGTCGGTCCGCGCTACAGGAAGTCCTCGATGTGGTCCGCGACCTCTTCGGGAGTGTCGCCGACCGGGACGCCCGCGTCGTTCAGCGCGTTGATCTTCGACTCGGCGGTGCCGGTGCCGGAGCCGGAGACGATGGCGCCGGCGTGACCCATGCGCTTGCCCGGCGGCGCGGTGCGGCCCGCGATGAAGCCCGCGACGGGCGTGTCCATGTGCTCGCCGATGAAGCGGGCGGCCTGCTCCTCGTCCTCGCCGCCGATCTCGCCGCACATGACGACCGCGTCGGTCTCGGCGTCGGCCTCGAACGCCTCGAGCGCGTCGACGAAGGAGGTGCCGATGATCGGGTCGCCGCCGATACCGACCGCGGTCGTCTGGCCGATGCCGCGGCTGGTGAGGCTGTCGACGACCTGGTAGGTGAGCGTCCCCGAGCGGGAGACGAGCCCGACGTTCCCGTCCGCGAAGATGTTGCCCGGCAGGATGCCGAGCTTCGCCTCGCCAGGCGTGATGATGCCGGGGCAGTTCGGCCCGAGCAGGCGCGTGTCGGTCTCGCCGAGGCGCTTGTTCACCTTGGCCATGTCCTGCGTCGGGATGCCCTCCGTGATGGCGACCGCGAGGTCGAGATCCGTATCGAGCGACTCGAAGATGGCGTCCGCGGCGAACGCCGGCGGCACGAAGATGACGGACGCGTCGGCGTTCTCCGCCTCGACCGCCTCGTCGACGGTGTCGTAGACGGGGACGCCGGCGACCTCCTGACCGCCCTTGCCGGGCACCGCGCCCGCGACGACGTTCGTCCCGTACTCGATCATCTGCCCGGCGTGGAACTTGCCCTCACCGCCGGTGATTCCCTGTACCACGACGCGCGTGTCGTCGTCGACGAAAATGCTCATTGGGTCACCTCCTGTGCGTTCTCGACCGCACGCTGGACGGCGTCCTCCAGCGTCTTCTCGACCTGCACGAGGTCCGTGTTCAGGATCTCCATCCCCTCCTCGGCGTTGGTGCCGGCGAGGCGGACGACGACCTTCTTCGGGATCTCGTCGAACTGTTCGAGCGCCTCGTTGATCCCCTTGGCGACCTCGTCGCCGCGGGTGATCCCGCCGAAGATGTTGAAGACGACCGCGTCGACGTTCTCGTCGGAGAACACCATGTCGAGCGCGTTCGCGACGCGCTCGGCCTTGGCGCCGCCGCCGATGTCGAGGAAGTTCGCCGGCGACCCGCCGTAGTAGTCCACCAGGTCGAGCGTCGTCATCACGAGGCCCGCGCCGTTACCGATGATGCCGACGTTGCCCGACAGGCGGACGTAGTCGAAGCCGTACTCGCCGGCCTTGCGCTCGAGGTCGTCCTCGTAGGACTCCTCGGCCATCTCGGCGAGTTCGGGCTGGCGGAACAGCGCGTCCTCGTCGATGTTCATCACGGCGTCCGCGGCGACCACGTCGCGGTCGCTCGTGATCATGACGGGGTTGACCTCGATCTCCGAGGCGTCGCTGTCCTCGTAGAGGTCGTACAGCGTCGAGAGGATCGACGCCACGTCCAGCGCCACGTCCGCGTCGACGCCCGCCTCGTAGACCACCTTCCGGGCCTGGTAGGGGTGCAGGCCGAACGCGGGGTCGACGTGCTCGCGCGCGATGGCGTCGGGGTTCTCCTCGGCGACCTCCTCGATGTCGACGCCGCCCTCAGTCGAGACCATCAGCACGGGCTTGCCCTCGCCGCGGTCCATCGTCACGCCGACGTACAGCTCGTCGACGAAGTCGACGCCCGCCTCGACGAGCACCTTGTCGACGGTGTAGCCCTTGAGGTCCATGCCGAGGATCTCCTCGGCGTACTGCTCCGCCTCGTCGCGGTCGCCGGCGATCTTGATGCCGCCGGCCTTCCCGCGTCCGCCGACATGCACCTGTGCCTTCACGGCCGCCGGGTACCCGATCTCGTCGACCGCGTCGAGCACCTCGTCGACGCTCCCGGCGAGCCGGGACTCCGGGACCGGGATCCCGGCGTCGGCGAAGATATCCTTCGCCTGATATTCGTGGAGCTTCATTAGCGTGTAAAGGGGCGTCCGACGGGCGCTTAAAACCAGTTATTCGCCGCGAGGGGGATCCACACACTCCCCGGCGGATGGCGCCGCGGTCGCGGCCCGATGAGGGAAGAAGTCGGCTCCTGACCGGCAGCGACCCCACCTCACGCCGCCGAAGGTGATTTATGTCATCGGCATGAGGTGGTCCGTGATGCCACCTGACGATCCTCCGGGGTCCGCGGGCTCGGACGACGAGCCGGACCCGAACGACGAGCGTACCGAACCGACACGGGACGAACCGGCCGACGCGGACGCGGAGTCGGCGGACACGGACGCCGAACCGTCGGACGCCGAGCCGGCGGACACCGAGGACCAACAGGGGCCGGACGCCGAAGCCGGTGGGTCGGACCCCGAGGAGTTCGGTGAGGCCCCGACGGATGACGTCACGACCGGCAGCGCGGCAACGGATGACGCCACGACCGGCGGCGCGACAACGGATGACGTCACGACCGGTGGCGCTGCGATCGACAGCGAGGCGGCCGCGTCCTCGGCTGACGACACGTCGCTGGCCGCGATCACGCACGTTCTCGCGCTGTTCACGTGGGTGATCGGTCCCGTCATCGTCCTCGTGGTGAGCGAGGACGAGTTCGTTCGCGAGAACGCTCGTAACGCGATCAACTGGCAGATCTTCATGACGATCTACTCGATCATCGGGCTGGTCCTCACGCTGCTCGTCGTCGGGGTGTTCGTCATGCTGCTGGTCGGGCTCCTCGACCTGATCTTCTGTGTCGTCGCCGCGGTGAAGGCGAACGACGGGGAGGCGTGGTCGTACCCGCTCACCCTCGATCTGGTCTGAGGCGGCCGCGGTCCCCGGTGGGGGTCGCCCGCCGCGGACCTCGTCGGC
Source organism: Haloparvum alkalitolerans (assembly GCF_050122995.1). Classification (GTDB taxonomy): domain Archaea; phylum Halobacteriota; class Halobacteria; order Halobacteriales; family Haloferacaceae; genus Haloparvum; species Haloparvum alkalitolerans. The sequence goes on along the minus strand of NZ_JBNLIA010000004.1, from coordinate 132,851 downwards.
TACCAGACGAACCGGAACAGCACGAGGAAGGTGACGTAGGCGCCGACCGTCGAGATGACCGGCACGGCGTTCTGCATCATGATGACGCGGCCGGTGGTCGCGGGGTCGAACAGGTCCGCGGCCGCGGGGATGTCCGCGGGCTCCTCGTCGCCGATGTCCGGGGCGGCGTCCCCCGGATCCTCGGCCGTCAGCGCGCCGACGGAGACCTTCGTCTCGCCCTCGCCGCGAATGCTCTGTGAGACCGTGACGGTCCGCGTCGCGCGGCCCCAGCCGAGGCCGACGATGGACATCGTCGCGATGATGACGAAGGAGGCGGGGATGCCGATCGCCGACAGCCCGGTGACGATGGCCGAGGAAACGACCGCGACGATGATCGACGCGGTCAGCGGTAGGTTGGTGATGTCGTTGCCGAGCGTGTCGAGCGTCCGGCGCGCGATGGTGAACGCACCGACCGCGACCGCGACGCTGCCGAGCACGATCAGCGGTTCCAGGTCCATCCCCGCCCCGACCAGCGGCGCGATGGCGTTCGCGATGTTCGAGGTGCCCGAGGAGAAGGCCATCAGACAGCCGATCAGGATGACGACCACGGAGCCGACCGCCTCACGGCGTGTGGTGTTCTCGCCCGGGACCAGTCGCGGGACGACCCCGCTCCGATCGACGGTGAACAGCGGCCCCTCGCTGGACTCGATGGCGACGCGGCGGTTGATCTGCGGGTAGAGGTACCGGCCGATCATCCCCGAGACCCAGAAGCCGATGATCGGCGCGACGATCCACCAGACGGCGATCTCGCCCATCACGGCCCAGTCGAGCGAGCCGGTCGCGACGCCGAGCCCCGCGATGGCCCCGACCGCGGTCATCGAGGTCGAGGCCGGGACGCCCGCGTAGTTCCCGATGAACAGCGCCGCGCCGATGAAGAACAGCACGACGATGCTCGTCTCCAGCGTGAAGATCCCGCCGCGGGTCACGAGGTCGTTCCCGAGCGTGTCGACGACGCGGCGGCCGATCGTCCACGCGCCGATCGCGAAGAACACCGACATCAGCGCCGCGGCCCCCGTCTTCGAGAGCACGTCCGAGCCGACCGCCGGACCGAACGCCGGCCCCGTCGTCGCGCCCCCGATGTTGTACCCGACGAACAGGGCGACGACCAGGCCGAAGGAGATCAGCAGAAGTTCGATCATACCGGAACCAGGGGGCGACGAGAATTAAACGCCCGGTCTCGCGTGCGAGTCGAACCCAGGCGCTCCGGTCCGCGGGAAGCGGACGCTATTACCGTGGGGAGTACGAACTGGCGGTATGAACGATTCCTGTAGCCGCGACCCGCCCGCGGTGGTGGTCGGCCGATGAACCCGAACCGCGTCGACTTCATCGTCGACCTGCTGTACGGGCTGATGATCTTCGTCGCGGTCGTCCTGATCGCGTACGTCGAGACGCTGATCGGCGTCGCGTTCGGGCTCGGGGTGCTCGCGTCCTACGCCATCCACGTGGGCTGGAAGATGGCGCGGTTCGACCCCGACTGGATGACCGAAGAGGTGACCGAGAACGTCGAGGAGACGCTCAACCGCGAGGTCGAGGCGGTCATCGAACGGCTCGAGGAGGTCAACGAGCGGGTCGACCGGCGCCCGCGCACCGAGGAGGTCGAGGAGAAGGTCGGCGAGGTCTCGGACGAGGTCGAGGAGACGGTCGAGAAGAAGGTCGACGAGGTCTCCGAGAACGTCGAAGAGGCAGTCGAGGAGAAGGTCGGCGAGGTCACCGAAGAGGTCGAGGAGACGGTCGAGGAGAAGGTCGGCGAGGTCACCGAGGAGGTCGAAGAGACGGTCGAAGAGAAGGTGGACGAGACGGTCGAAGAGAAAGTCGACGAAACCGTCGAGGAGAAGGTGGACGAAACCGTCGAGGAGACGGTGGAGGAGACGGTCGAGGAGAAGGTGGACGAAACCGTCGAGGAGAAAGTCGACGGAGCCGGCGAGGGATCGGGCGACACCCCGAACGAGTCAGACGACGACGAGGGAGAGGACGGCGAGGACGACGACAAAGCGTCAGACTGACCGTTCGCGTCGGGACGTGCTTCGCTCGCGGTCGCCCACACGTTCATCTTCGCGGCGTGGTCACTCCCCGACCGACTCGTCTCCGAGACGGCCCGGAAACGCGAGCGCGACCGCGCCGAGGACCGCGAAGAACCCGATCAGGAACAGCCCCGGCTGGACCAGCACGCGCTGGGCGACGACCGTTCGCGGCTCCGGTTCCGTCGTGTAGGTCCACAGCGCGTATTCGGTCCCCCCGTCGGCGACGACGGTGAGCCCCGAGGTGGCGTTCGGCGACCGCGGGTACGCGAGCGTGTCGACGCGCTCGTCGGGGTTCCCCGTCGCCCAGACGTTCTCGTCGGCCGCGCGTGCGCGGTCGAACGCCTCGCGGACGGCGGGGTCGAGGTCCTCGTAGGCGACCGCCTCGGGAGCGTCCTCGCCGAACGCACCGTCCGCGGGCGCGACGTTGTGCACGTACCGCTCCGCGGCCGCCTCGTCGGAGACCGGGAGGTACAGCGGGTTCACCATCAGGGCGACGCCGAGGAGGACCAGCACGACGGCGAGGACGCGGCGCATACCCCCTGTTCGTCGGTCCGCCCCTCACCTCTTTCGGTGACCAGAGGCGACTCGTCGCGGTGTCGACGCGGGGCGTGAAAGAGCGCGATACTTAGTGGAGTACGGTGGTTGTCCTGTTTTTCTGTCAGACAGTGGTTTTTCTGTTTCTGTTGTAGGTCCTGCTGCGCTCGACAACAACGCCCAGAAAGCCCCAGTCGGCTCGACCGGCCGCGCCTCGCTGCGCTCCTCGCTCTCCGCACAGCCCGCTGCGGTGCTTACGTCGTCGGGGCCGGACCGAGCCGTCTGCCCCTTTCAGTCCCACCCACCGCCCCGCGACCGCACCGTAGGCCTCACACCTCCCCAGCCTCGGCGGTGGCGCGGCCGCGAAACCGCACCGCAATGCGGCCGCGCCACCGCCTCCCTCGCGCGGTCGCGGCGACACGCGGAGCGGTCGCCGCGGCGCGCGCCGACAGCACAGCACCGCAACCGCACCGCTTCGCGAGTTTCAGAAAAGTGATGTTTCTGGATCGGTCTGTAACACGCAGTATCGCGATTTTTCACCGATACGGCTGACCGATCAAGCCCACCGGAGACCCGAGACATCCGGAATCTCCAGCGGACTGGTCGGGTAGGGACCGGTCGCGTCGGGGTCGTTGAACACGCCGGGCGCCACGTCGTTCGGGGCGTCGGGGTACAGCAGGGCCGCGAGCAGTTGGACGGTCTCGCGGCCGGCGCCGAGTTCGAACTGGCCGCCCCCGTAGAGGCGGATTCCCTCCTCGAGACAGAACTCGACCGTCTCGAACAGCGACTCCACGGAGCCGAACCGCGAGGGCTTCACGTTGCACCAGCCCGGTTCGACCGGGAGGTCCCGGAGGCTCGCGAGGCCGGTGACGGGGTAGTCGAACGCGAGGCGGTCCGCCTCCGGTTCGAGCAGGGGCGCGGTCGCGTCGGTGAACGCGGCGTCCTCCACGACCGCGTCGCCGAAGGCCTCGAGCACGAGCTCGTACAGCTCCGGGTCGGCGGGCACGTCGACGTCGGTTCCCTCGTACCAGCCCTTCAGGTCGACGACGCGGACGGCGTCGGTGTCCGCGAGCGCGGCGACCAGGTCCTGGGTCCACGCGGGCGTCGGATCGAGCTTGAACTCGCGGTCCGGGGCGTCCGCGAGCAGTCGCTCGACGCGGTCCGCGGTCGGCGGGTCGCCGAGCCGCGTCGAGACGACGAAGCGGAGCGGGTCGGCCTCGCGGTCGAGCACCGATCCGAGATCCGTGTCGGCCTGCCGGAGCGCCAGGTCGAGCGCGGCGCTCTCGTAAGCCCACCGGCGGTAGTGTCGGGGTCCCTCGCCCTCCGGCTCGCGCGTCGGGAACAGGTCGATGTCCGCGAGGTGCGCGGAGAACTCGTCGACCGTCCACTCGCCGGTCAGGCCGAAGGCGGGCGCGTCCGCGAGCGCCTCGTGGTCGGCGGGGTCGTAGCTCACGTCCTCGCCGCGCCCGACCGCGCCGTCGCCCGCGAGTGCGACCTCCGTGGTCACGCGCTCGAAGTCGCTGGTCGTGTCCGCGCGCAGCTGCTCGCGGGACTCCTCCTCGATCCGGAGCGGCAGGTCCGCGACCGCGTCGTAGAGGGACATACCCGCCGTTCGGTCGCGGGCGCCTTAGCTCCCCCAGCCGAGCGCGTGGCGTTCGGCCTTCCGCACCCGAGTCGCCAGCGCCAGAAACAGCGGACCGACCGTTAGGACGACGGCGCCGGCGGCCGCGACCTGCAGCACCGTCGTGGTCCACCACGGCGTCGACCCGGCGTACGGGACCGCCGTGTGCGTCACCGAGCCGGCGAGCGGGACGAAGTAGTCCATCAGGAGGTCGACCGTGTACCACGCGGTCGCAATCCCGACCGCCTTCAGCGGGAAGTCCGTGATACGGTGGAGTAGGAACGCCTGCACCGCCATCGCGACGTGGCTCACGAACAGGAACGCGTACATCGCCGGGTGAGTGTACGCGAGAAAGCCCGGCGCGAACGCGGCGAGCACGTACGGCGTCCACAGCCCGAGCTTGATGTTGCCGACGAACGCCAGCGCCGAGAGCGTGTCGTTGGGCTTCCCCACCGCCCACGCGGCGAGCGCGAGCGCGATCAGCAGCGTCGCGCCGGGGCTGTCGGGGACGAAGGCCCACATCTCGACCGGCGTCCGCGCGAACTGCGCCCGGTAGTACCAGAAGCCGAACGCCGTCCCGACGAGGTTGATCGCGACGATGACCCAGACGAACCGCAACGCGACCGCCTCCAGGCGCGCCGGCAGCGGCGCGAGCCAGCGCGGGAGCGGGTCGCGCTCGGGGGGATCGGTCGGCGTGCCTCGCGTCATGTGCTGACGGTCGCACGGGGGCGACAAAGCGATGGCGGTCGGCCGTGCCGACGCCGTGGCCGACGAAAAGGGCTATGGGCCGCGGGCGGGAACGTCGGGCCATGCGCCTGCGCTACCTGTTCGCGCTGTTTCTGTTGATCCCGCTGGCGGACGCGCTCTTCCTCGTCGTCGTCGCGGACGCGGTCGGCTGGCAGGTGACGGTCGCGCTCGTCGTCCTGACCGCCCTCCTCGGCACCCTGCTCGTTCGCGCCGAGGGGCGGCACACGCTCGCCCGGATCCAGCGCAAGGCGGCCAGCGGCGAGCCGCCGACCGACGAACTGCTCGACGGCGCGATGCTCATCGCGGCCGGCGCGTTCCTGCTCACCCCGGGACTGGTCACCGACGCCCTCGGGTTCCTGCTCGCGCTGCCGCCGACGCGCATCCCCCTCCGCGCCGGGCTCAAGCGCTTCGTCGTGGTCCCGTACCTCGACAGGCAGACCGGCGGCTTCGCGACCGGTAACGTCTGGATCGGCGGGTTCCCGGATGGCGACGAGTTCGACGGCTTCGGGGGAGTCGGTCCGACCGGCCCCGACGCGCCCGGCCCGGGCGGCTCCGGACCCGCCGCCGACGGGGCCGAGGACGGCACCGACGGAGCGAGCGCGGAGCCGACCGGGAGCGCGAACGGCGGCCGAACGGACGCCGGCGACGACGTCGTAGACGTCGACTACACCGTAGAGGACGGGAACGACGAGCGCCGAGAGTAGCGTCGTGCGAAGCGGTACCACGTCGAAAACCGACAGACGACGGCGTGCTGCTGAAAGGAAACGCTTAAACGATTACCCGCGCAACGAATGAATGCGCTCACCTGGGCCAATAGCTCAGTCAGGTTGAGCGCTCGGCTGATAACCGGGAGGTCCACGGTTCAAATCCGTGTTGGCCCACCTACTTCCCTGGCCGTTTCCGGCCGGGGGAAATTGGGGCCGGGAACTCCCCAGCCACCCAATTTCGGTATTCTAACGGCATTGAGAGCCCACTATATCGGGGTGTCCCTGCTCGTTCTACCCTGCACCTGGGTAGCGTACCGCGATCTTCGTTACCGGAGGTGCCGCGGCATGATGCGGCTGCAGTCGACCGCCGAACGCGGGGTCTGTCATGATCAGAGATACTCCTCGTAATCGGGTTGCGGTATCGGACGAGCGTCGAGAGTCGGTGGCGGTGAGTCTCGACGCGGATCCGCTATCTCGGTGCCTGTTTGGAACTACTCCGGTTCGTCGATTCACGGTCGACACCGAGCGCCCGAGATGCGGCCGCAGAGAGGGTAATTCCGCATTCGTTGACAGTCACCGATTCCTCCGTGGCGGCCGCGAGCAAGTCTCGAAGGCTGTGCCGATATGCCTGTGACCGATCTTCGAGGATCCGCGTTGTGTCCTTTTCCGAGTAACTCACGGCTCGATGTTTGGCGTACACCTCCGCAAACGCCCGACGAGAGGATGCGTCCGCGAGCCGCACTACTTCCGGGAGACCGCTCATCTGCGTTTTTGGACCCGCCGGCGCGCCTGCTGCGACGAGCACACGCCCCAGGATAGCGCCGTCAGTCGCGGGAGTTACCTTTGGCGGCCGGTCGTCGTCTGCGCGGCGGTGGACCGTCGCCTGACACCCGACGGCCTCGATCGCGTCGACGAGCGTCTCGACCGGGACGCGGCGGCCGGGCGTGAGGGTAGGCAGGTACGTCTCCGCGGGAATGGAGCCGCCCGCGAGGACGTGCGCGAGCAGCTCGACGAGCGAGTCCAGCATGTCGGGTTCGGGGTCGATCCATCCGTGGGCGTGGGCTGTCTGGATGCCCCGAACGGGAGCCGGCCGGCTGCCGTTGAGCCACCCACGGACGCGGCCCGGCGGGAGTTCGAGCGCGTTCCCGACCGCGACGCGGCCGGCGTTCGGGTGGTCGGCCGCGTACTGCTGGACGCGCCGGTAGTCGAGCACCTTCTGGAACGGGTCGGGATACTCGCGAGCGGAGTATGTTCGAGCGACTGCGGCGGCCGTGATTGGCATGCGGTATGAGTGAATAATGGGGAACGCGCTTCGATAGCGCGCTAGTTGATGTCGCGGGTGAACAGCGTCTGCGAACTGGATCCGTCGTTCGAGGTCCAGATGACACGCGCGGTGTCACCCTCGGAGAGACCGGTCGCACTTCCGGTGTCTACTCCGTCAATGGCGCCTCCGCTCGTGGTGTACTGGCCGCTCGCGGATCCCGAACTGGATGCGACGACCGTCACGCTGGATCCGGCTTGCACGTCGCCCGATCCGTTCCAGACGGCTTCGGCTTCCTCGCTCGTGGTGTTGTAGCCATAGGCGGTGTTGCCGCTGACGGTTACGCTCAACTGACTCTCGGAAACACTGTCACCACCCTCATGGGAGATGGTTAGCGAGGTCACGTCAACGTCGGACCCACCGCTGTTGTTGATCGTCGTCGTTCCCTGATCACCGGCGAAAGACACAGACGGGCTCTGCGTCTGCAGCGAATCGCCGAGCCCGAGCACGAATGTCCCGATGACGGCCGCGAGGATGACAGTAATCGCGACCATGAGGATGACCCCAATGACCGGCGAGACAGCACGATCGTCCGTGAATATGCTACGTATTTCCATCGTTAGTTACTCGGTGCGGTGGAGCTCCCCACAGTCTGGGAACTGGAACCATCGTTGGAAGTCCAGACGATGCGTATCTCCTCGCCAGACCACGCGCCCGCATCAAATTGGGTGCTCGTGATATCTGCCGCAGCATCGCTCCCGAGAGTTATCGAACTCCCGGCGCTTACCGTTCCGTCAGCCTCCGGCCACGTTCCTTCATCCGCCCCCTCCACGTTGACCGAAAGCGTCGAGTTGTCGATCGAGTCGCCGCCCTCGTGGGCAATCGTCACGTTGTCCGCGGGCGTGTCACCGTAGTCGAAGCCGAAACTCGCGGACGGACTTGTCTGCTGCACCGAGTCACCGAGACCGAGAACGAACGTCCCGATCACGGCGGCGAGAATCACGGTGATGGCGACCATGAGGATCACGCCAATAACCGGACTCACCGCCCGATCGTCTGACAGTAGGTTGCGTAGTTGCATTGGTGTATCGGACACACCAACCCGAGCGAAAGAGGTAAGGTCTAACAGCCAAACCTATTAGATGACCAACGGGTTCTCGGAACCCACTGGTCGGCCCCCCTTTCGTACCGAGTCGTGTGCGTCTAGCCGCAGGAACTCCTCTCCGAGACTTATATCTGTGGGATTGGGTATCAGAATTAATAATTAGTGCGCTCTGACACGATCGGCATCGGAAAACTGTGTGGTGATCGGGGCACCAGAGCGACGACCATACCGAATGGAGCGATCGTCGCGGTTCGCGGAGCGCGTCGACGGCATCTCCCCTCCGAAACGGAACTTTAATGCGCGAATCAGCCGCAGGTGGAACCAAGAATGCTCCCCCTGCAGCTCATAGACAGTTTCCTGCTGGATTACCACGTGGGGCACGTACTGCTCTTGGCGTTCGCAGTCACGACGCTCGGGGTGCTACCGCTGAAGTCCCAGGAGGCGCTCGCGGCCAACGTGACGCTGTTCGGGCTCATCTTCATGATCATGCCGTTCACCCTGCTGCCAACCGTGTACGTCCTCCTCGGGATCGCGTTGATCCTGATCGGGCCGCTGCTGTGGACGACCGCGTCCGAGTGACGGCGAGCGTTCCGCGAACCAGCCCCTTTTTCACCGCAGGCGGTTACCCACCTGCATGATCACGGTACGGGCGCCGGCGACGAGCGCCAACCTCGGCAGCGGCTTCGACGTGTTCGGGGCCGCGCTCTCGCGCCCGGCCGACGTCGTCTCCGTCGAGCGGGCCGAGACCACCACCATCGAGGTGACGGGCGTCGGCTCGCAGTACATCCCCGAAGACCCCGAGGAGAACACGGTCGGCGCGGTCGTCGAGGCGCTGGACGCACCCGCTCACATCCACATCGACAAGGGCATCCGGCCCGCCTCCGGACTCGGCTCGTCGGCGGCCAGCGCCGCGGCCGCGGCGGTCGGACTCAACGAGCTGTACGACCGCGGGCTCTCCCGCGAGGAGCTCGTCCCCATCGCCGCGGAGGGCGAGGCCGTCGTCTCGGGCGTCGCGCACGCGGACAACGTCGCGCCGGCGATCCTCGGCGGCTTCACGGTGACGACCGGCCACGGGACGCACTCCGTGGACGCCGACGTACCGCTCGTCACCTGTCTGCCGGAGGTCGCGGTCTCGACCCGCGACGCGCGGCGCGTCGTCCCCGAGAACGCCACCATGGACGAACTCGTGGAGACGGTCGGCAACGCCGCGACGCTCGCGGTCGGCATGTGCCGCTCGGACCCGAACCTCGTGGGGACGGGCATGGACGACCCGGTCGTCACGCCCGCCCGCGCACGGCTCATCACCGGGTACGAGGACGTCCACGAGGCGGCGGTCGCGGCGGGCGCGACCGGCGTCACGGTCAGCGGTGCCGGCCCGACCGTCATCGCGGCCTGTCCGGAGGAACGCCGCCGCGACATCGCCGCCGCGATGGTGGACGCGTTCGCCGAGGCGAGCGTGGAGTCGCGCGCCTACCAGACCCGGATCGGCGAGGGGGCGACCGTGCTGGACCGGGACTGACCGCGCGGAGCGCGGCCGCTCGTCGCTGTCCGAGCGTCGGCATCGAAACGGTTCGCGGGCGGTCCGCGAGAGAAGTCGGTCGCAGTCGGCCAGTCAGACGCCGCGGCCTTCGAGCCGCTCCTCTTCCGGGATCGAGTCCTTCGACTGGCCCTTCATCCCCTTGCCGATGTCGCTGGCGATCTCCGCCAGCTCCTCGGGGTCGTCCCAGTTGTTGACCGCCTCGACGATGGCGTTGCCCATCTCGACGGGGTCCTCCGCGCCGAAGATACCGGACCCGACGAAGATGCCGTCGCAGTCGTAGTGCATCATCAGCGCCGCGTCCGCGGGCGTCGCGATGCCGCCCGCCGCGAAGTTGACGACCGGGAGCCGCTCCTGCTCCGCGGTCTCGTGGACGAGTTCGCGCGGAGCGCCGTGCTCGCGGGCCCACTTCTCGCGCTCGTCGTACGCCAGGCCGGAGATCTCGCGGATCTGGCGCTGCATCGTGCGCTGGTGTTCGACGGCCTGGTTCACGTCGCCCGTGCCGGCCTCGCCCTTCGTGCGGATCATCGCCGCGCCCTCGTTGATGCGGCGGAGCGCCTCGGGGAGGTTGCGCGCGCCGCAGACGAACGGCGACGTGAAGCCGCGCTTGTCGATGTGGTACTCGTCGTCCGCGGGCGTCAGCACCTCGGACTCGTCGATCATGTCGACGCCGAGCGCCTCCAGGATCTCCGCCTCCTTGAGGTGGCCGATCCGGGATTTCCCCATCACCGGGATCGACACCTCGTCGATGATCTCGGTCACGTTCGCGGGGTCGGGCATCCGCGCGACGCCCCCGCGCTTGCGGATGTCCGCCGGGACGGCCTCCAGCGCCATCACGGCGACCGCACCCGCGTCCTCTGCGATCCGTGCCTGCTCGCGCGTGACGACGTCCATGATAACGCCGCCCTTCTGCATCCGCGCGAAGCCTCGCTTCACGAGCTCCGTTCCGCGTTTGAGCTCCTCCAGATCCGTTGCGTCGGCCATACCTGAGATAGGACCGGCCACCACTTAACGGGTTGCTTTCACGAACCGAGCGGGACGATGCGGTGGAAAAACAGTTTTGTATCAACGACGAAATGGAACTCAACGTGAACAACGAGATCGGGAGCGGGGGGCTGCGCGAGTGGATCCAGCAGCCCGGCGTGGTTGACGTGGGGGTCGCGGCCGCGTACCTGGTGGGGATCGCGGCGACTGCGACGTTCTTCACCGGCGACGTCCTCGCGGCCGCGTGGAGCAACGAGGGACTGCTGTTCGCGGCGTTCGCGCTGCTGTCGGAGGTGCTCGGCGGTCCGCTCCGCGCACAGGTGAGCGTGTTCGGCGTCGCACTCGGCGTGTCCCTGGTGTGGGCCTTCGACACGTACAAACGGTATCAGACGTTCGCGCCGCTGACGCTGCTCGGCGCCGCGGCGTACGCCGCCGGCGCGCTCCGCCCGGCGCTGATCGGCGACGTGACGATCGGGACGGCCTCGCTCGGCGTGGTGGCGGTCGTCGCCGGCGCGCAGGCGGGCGGACTGCCGCTCGTGCAGCGCCTCGTCGGGCGCGCGAAGCGGCTGCGCGGCGTTCCGCCGGTCTCCTTCCGTCGCGCGCCCACGCTGCTTTTCGCAGGCGTCGTCGCGACGGTCGTGGTCGGGCTGGCGGACCTCCACCTCGGGCTGGGGACCGGATCGCCCGGGCTCACCGCCGTGAACGACGTGCCGGTACACGGCGCGACCGGCCTGGTGCTCGCGCTACTCTTCTACAAGTTCACGCAGTACGACAGCGACGTGAAGATCGTCCAGCTCGGCCCGGCGCGGTCGGGGAAGACTTCGATGATCGGCGGCCTCGCGGGCGACGTGGACCGCGAGGCGCGCGAGGGCGACGGCGACGGCTCCCTCGACGAGATCCGGTCGCGGCTCGAGGACGAACGGCGGTTCCCGAACCTCACGGACGAGGTCACCTACCACGAGTTCAGGTACATGTCCAACCGACCGGTGTTCCGGAAGCGGCACACCATCAGCACGCTGGACTACCCCGGCGAGAAGCTCACGGGACAGGGGTCGGAGGAGCCGCTTTCGGACCGGATCATCAACTACCGGCAGCGACAGGAGCCGTCGCTGTTCGGGCGGCTGACCGCGGCCGTGAAGCGCTTCGTCCCCCTCGACGAGCGCGAGGACTCCTGGGACGAGGGAGTGCGCGACCTCGAAGAGGACGCCGCACACGAGATGATGGCGCTCGCGAAGCTCGTCGACGCGGCCGACATCGTGGTGTTCACGATCCCGCTGGACGACTTCCTGAGCCGGGCCATCGAGCGTGGCAACACGCCGGGGTACCTCGACAGCGTCAAGCTGATCGAGCCGGCCGAGGCGGACGGCGAGTTCGTCGTCAGGACGCCGGACGGGAGCGCGGACCGCGTCCACCGAGAGGCGGGGGAGCTTCGGTACGCCGACACCGGCGAGCCGTACCCGGACCCGTGGGGCGAACTGGAGTACCTCCCGCGGACGCCCGACGGCAACTACTACTACGTCGCCCGCGACCGCTCGGGCCGCGACGAGTACAAGGAGGAGTACAAGGAGCTCATCAGGATCCTCAACGACGACCGGCGCAAGAGCTTCGTCTGGACGACGACGATGTCGGACCTGATCAACGAGGACTTCCTCAGCGTCTACGAGGACGCGTCGCGGCTGGCCGACCGCTCCGGCCACGGCGGCGCCCTCGCAGAACACGTCGAGCGAGCGAGCGAGGCCGGGCTGTTCGACACGACCCCAACCGAGTTCCTCAGACACGACCGACAGGGACGGAAGGTCCACGCGCGGTGGATCCAGAAGGAGTACATCGAGAACGCGTTCCCGGAGTTCGACCAGATGCTCTCCGACACGTTCGAGGCGTTCGTCTACCCGGTCTGGTTCGAGATCGACGAGAACCGGACCGCCACGGAGACGCCCGGCATCGAGATCAAGAATGACACGATCCTCCAGGGTTCGGACCTGGTCCTCGACCGGTTCGAGAACCGGCGGCTGCTGGAGCAGGCGTCGCTGACCGGCGGCGACGACTCCGTGATCGAGTCCGGCTACCGCGTCATGTACGCCGCCGCACAGGAGGCGATGGAGGACGCCCGCGACGACGCGGCCGACCGAAGCGGCAGCGCACGCGTCGACGGACCGCAGGTCGCCTCGGACCCGGAGGCCGGCGGACCGACCGACTCCGACCGGGACGGCGGGCCCGACCGCGAGTCAGGCGGGGCGGCCGTCGATGTCGAGTAGCCGCGTCTACGCGGTCGCGAGCGGCCAGTGTCTCGTCCGCGGCCCCGAGGGCGTCGACGAGACGGAGCGCGACCTCGTCCAGCGGGACTTTCACGCCGGCGTCCGGCTCGTGGTCGACCCGGAGCGGGGGGAAGTCCGCGGCGTCGTGCCCGTCCGGCGTCGTTCGGAGGAACTGTTCTACGCGGTCGTGTGCCCCGACGCGGACGAACCCCTCTCGGCCGGGACGTTTCACGCCGCGGTCGCCGAGGTGTTCAGCCGCCGCGACCGGTGGGCGATCCGCACCGACACGCCGGAGGGGGAACCGTTCCGGCGGTTTCTCGGGAGCGCGGGGAACACACCGACGGAGGAACAGGAAAGCGAGACGGCGGGGCCGAAAGGCGGGACGACGGAGGACGCGCTCCCGGAGGAGTTCGAGGACCTCGCAGAGTCGGTGGCGTCCCTGCTGCGGGAACGTGACGAGTCCGACCCGCCCGTCACGGTCGGTGTCGGCACGTTCGGTGCGGGGCTCGCGCTGCTGGACGCGCTTCGCGAATCCGGCCTCGACCCGGCGTCGGTCGGAGGCGCCGTCGTCGCACGGACCGCGCGAACCGACCACCTCGCGCCGGGGCTCGCCGTTCGGATACGGGACGACGAGACGGGGATGACGGTCCTCAGTCACGAGCGACGAGGTACCGAAACCGAGGAGTCCGGCGGCCCGGACCGCACGCCTGGCGTCCACGGCGATGCGGAGACGGCCGACGGGGCTGAGACGGCTGACGGGGCGGAGACGGCCGACGAAGCTGAGACGGCCGACGGGGCGGAGACGTCACGGCCCGACGAAGAACGGGCGTTCGGGCTCGGCGGTGTCCTCACCGGCGCGGGACTGCTCGGCGGAGTCCTGTTGATCGTCGGCGGGGTCGCCGGCGGCGCCCCGCTGCTCGGGGCGGTCGGGACCGGCGTGGCGGCGGCGACGCTCCTGCTGGTGTGGCGATAACGCCCCCGCGGGAACTACCCGGAGACTTCCTCGAGCAGGTCGTCGAAGCCCTCGGCCGGCCGTCCCGCGGTGCGATCGACGTTGAAGCGGTCGGTCGGAACGACCGCGACCGTCCCGAAGGCGGCGTCGTCGACGCCGAGCCGGTGGACCGCGACGGTCCGCTTGAACACCCGGCTGTCCGGGGCCAGTCCCTCCGCCTCGGCGACCGGCCCGGCCTCCGTGGTCGCGAGGACCACGTCGGTCCCTGCACGGTCCCCGAACCGCTCACACAGCGCTGCGAGCGTGTCCGTTCCCTCGGGAGCCTCCTCGTCGGGACCGGGCGTCGGCCCGACGAGGAGTATCGTGTCGGCGTCCTCGAGGCGGTCGAGGATGGAGCTGTGAGTTCCCTGCAGCGCCCGGCGGACCGGGACCGGGACGAACCGTCGGAGGTGATAGCGGACGCGCGCGACCCCACGCGCGACGCCCGCCGGAAGCACCGCCGGCCCCGGGTCCGGGTCGACCTCGCCGATCTGGTCGGTCGTCCATCCCTCGGACTCGATGATCACCGTCCGGAGGAAGAGCCGCTCGGCGAGGTCGTCCGGAACCCCGGGCAACCCGCGGAACATCGAGGAGACGAAGCCGAACGCCACCGAGGAAGCGAACCGGTCCTGTAGGTCCGAGAGGCTGTCGGGCGTGCTCGCGTCGACCAACTCGCCGTCGCCCTCGATCGGGTAGCCGTGTCGATCCAGCTCGACGGCCTCGTAGAGCCCGCCGACGACGTACGGCTGGTACTTGTACTCGCCCGCGAAGTCGGGCGGCGAGACGACCACCGTCGTCCGCCGCTGGTCGTAGCGCATGAACACCGACAGCGCCCCGACAAGTACGACACCCGCCACCGCGACGAGGAGCCTATCCAGCACGCCACCCACGGTCGTCGCGTAGTCGACGACCACGACCGCGGCGACGGCGGTCATGCCGTAGCGGAAGGCGCCGCCGGCCGCGGGGAACTGGATCCACCGCAGCTTCTCTACCGGGGAGAGGTCCGGCGGGCGCTTGACGCCGTAGAACCGGGAGGAGGTGGCCGTTCCCGACAGGAGGCCGGCCGCGAGCCCGACCGCGGCGGCCCACGGCGTGCGGACCACGGCCTCGGCGAGGCGGCCGGTCTGGTCGACGAACAGGCCGAGCGGGACGCCGACGCCGACCAGCACGAACAGCGCCTGCACGCGCTTGGTCCCGTCGAGACAGAACAGCAGCAGCCAGCCCGCGAGCAGACCACAGACCAGCAGCACCGGCACGTCGAGGTTGCCGCCGAACGGTCCGCCCAGCACCGACGTGAGCCCGTAGATGAGCCCCTCGTCGGTCCAGACGCGGTCCGCAGCCGTCACTATCGGTCGCGTGGACAGGGCGAGCAGGACGAACGACCCGACGACGGTGGCTAGCTCGAAGGCGTCCTTTGACTGAGACATGGTGGCGGAACGCTCGCCTCAGTCGTCGGCCTCGGTCGCCGTCTGAGTGATGTCGATGCTGCTCTCGTAGGTCCCCGTCGTCAGCATGTCGAGGAAGATGTCCCGCGGGTCGACGTCGTCGTCGGACTGGTCCGCGATCATCACCTCGGACATGAACTCCTGGTCCACGTCCCGGACCGTGTCGCGGGCGACGTAGGCGCCGAAGTCGGCGCCCCCGTGCGGCTCGCCGTCCGCGGTGGCCCACTCGTGCATCGTGCTCCAGCGGTCCCACATCCCGCCGACGCCAATGGTGTGGTGTGCGGGGATGAAGCCGCCGCTTGCGCTCTCCTCGTAGAGGTCCTTGTAGCCGTTCCCCTTGGTGACCAGCTTGAGGTTGTCCAGGAACAGCCCGCCGATGAACGTCACCATCGTGATCTCGTCGCGGTCGCCGGCGCTGTGGCGACCCACCTTGTACATGCTGTTGTTCGCGACTTCGATCTCGTCCTCGAACGCGTTCCGGACGGCCGGGTAGTGCTCGTTCATCACGTCCTCCTCCTCGTAGGCCCTGGAGAGGTAGACGGGGTTGATACGGATGTTCCCGAAGTTGGGCTCGACCTCCTGCCCCTTCGCGGTCGGACTGAGGTCGTTGATCGGGGCGCGGCCGTCGTCCCCGTTCAGGAGGCTACGGACCGAGTTGACGAGCTCCCGAACGATCCGGTCCTCGTTCGCCTCGAGAATGTCGGACTCGGCGATGTCGTGTGCCCCCGCGACGTGTTCCTGCTTGGCCTCCTCGTGGAACACGTACGGATGGTCGTCGTCGTCGGACCGGCCGACGCTTCCCTCGAGTTCGACCTCGTAGCGACCGCGGTAGTTGCGGGCGAAGTCGCGCCCGTACGTCTCGCGGCCCTGGTCGTACTCGTGGGCCTTGGGAAGCTCCACGTCGCTGAGCTCGACGCTGCCACGCGAGAGGCCGCGGAGAAGCTCGAACCGCTGGATGAGGCCGGGCGCCTCGTCGTTCTCGCCGGTGAGCTTCGCCAGCTGGTCGCCGGACTTCGCGTGCTCTTTCGCGATCGGACCGAGGTATGCCTCCACGAGCGTGCGCGTCGTCGCCGTCTCGAAGTCGTCGGAGACGGAGCTCGGGTCCTGCGGATCGACCGCGTCCAGCGAGAGGACGCCCTTGAGCAGCGTGCCGGGGTCCTCGGCGTCGGTGTTGCGCAGCGCCTTCGAGACGGTGGTCTTGGTGCCGGCCGCGTCGAGCCCCTGCGGGAGGGAGATGGTCTTCGACTCGGCACCGCGACCGTCCGTCGTGTAGGTGAGGCTGTGAGAGACGAACTCCCCGCCCTCGCTGAACGCCGACTCGAACGCGTCGACGAGCGAGTCGATCAGCTCGTCGCGTTTCGTCTCGATCTCGGACTCGCGCCGGAGGCGGTCGCTCGTGAACCGACAGCTGAACGTCTCCTCGACGGACGGGTCGGGGCTGTTCGGGTTGATCTCGAACCAGCCGGTCTCGCGGGCGGAGGTGACGTTCGTCTCGAACTCGTCCGAGCGATCGTCGCCGCGGCCGATGCCGAGGAAGCCGGTCCCGTGGTTCAGCTTGTGCTTCTTCGCGGACTTGACGAAGCCGAAGCCGCGCTTGATCTCCGCGACGTCGATCTCGCCGACGCCGATCTCGTCGAGCTTGTCGTTGAGCGGGGCGACGCCCTCGATCTCCATCCCGTCGAGCGGGCCGATCCCGTCGAGCGTCACCGCGTCGACGCCGTCCTCCGTGGAGGCGCTCTCGACCTTCTCGACCGCGTTCCCGACCTCGTCGACGAGGTCGTCGATCGCCTCCACGACGCTCTCCTCGTGCTCGTTGATCGCCGCGAGGGCCTTCGCGTCGTCGTAGGCGGTCTCGTTCCACTCGTTCGCCCGCTTCGTGAGGTCGCCCGCGACGGTCTCGTGGAACTCGGACAGCTCGTCGACGGTGGTCCGGAGCGACTCGCGCTGGCTCCGCCAGCCGTCGATCATGCTCTCGAGGCTCGGGTCCTGGAACCGATCCATCAGCAGCTCCGTGTCCGGGTCCATGATGACCTCGCGGATCGCCGTCCTGACGACCTCGGCCTCGCCCTTGTCGAGGTCGGTGTGCTCGGGCGTGATCGCCGACGTCGCGCGCCAGATGCGCGCCCGCGTCTCGATGTTCGTCAGCTCCGTCTTGAGGATCTCGACGAGGTCGTACCGGAGCTCGTCGTCCGGGCTGATCTCGGTGAACTCGGGCGTGTTCTCCAGCCGGTCGCGAATGATCCCCGGCACGTCGTTGACGAAGTCGACCGCCTCCGCCATCGGGTCGACGCTCTCGCCGTCGTCGCCGTCGGCCTCCCCGTCCGCGTCCGGCGGCCGCACCATCGGCGCCGTGTCGATCGTCTCCTTGATCTCGTCGACGAGGTCGCCCAGGTCGGCCAGCTCGAGCGCCTCCTGTTCGAGCAGGGTGCCGCGGATGTCGTCCTCGATCCGACCGCGGAGCTGATAGGCGGCGTCGCGACCCCACTCCGTGTCGAGACTCCCGAGACCGCCGCCGCGGAACTCCGCGCCGGCCGACTCCGGGAACATCTCGGTGAGGTACTGCTCGATCACCTCGTAGAGGTCCGCCTCGTTCTCGAGTTCGGACTCCTTCGCGTCGAGCATCTCCCCGACCGCGTTCTCCGCCGCCTCCCGCATCTCGAGGTCGTACTTGATCGTGTACGGGGCCGCGAGCGTGAACGGCGTGTACCGCGGCGGGTTGGTCGCGATGTCCGTCGTCGGCGTGATGTAGGTGGTGAAGTTGCCGCTCCGCACCCCGTTCTGATGGGCGAGGATCGAGCGGACGACCCCCATCTCGAAGTCGTGGTTGTTATCCTCGAGCTCCTCGAGGTGGGGGACGAGCGTGATCGTCTCGAACGGTCCCTCGCCGGTGAGGTGGGCGTACTCCAGCTCGGAGAGGGCGGCGTGCGCGTTGGTCTTCTCGAGGCCGCCCGCCCCGTCGTGGGGGAGCACGCCGAAGAGGTGGACCTGTTTGTCGCCCCCCTGCAGTTCGCTGGCGAGGTCGAGCGCCATGCCGGAGCCGGTCCCGCCGCCGAGCGCGGCGACGATGTAGACCTGCTCCTCGCCGTTGCCGCCGGGCACCACGCTGTTGTCGGTGTACTCGGCGATGTGGAACAGCAGCTTGCTCACGGAGCGGCGTCGGAGCACGCCGCCGGAGAAGCCCTGGTCGTTCACCTTCGAGAGCGGCTCGCGTCCCTGCTCGAGCCACCAGCTGGTGAGCCCCTGGTCCTCACAGAGGTTCCGCACCGCCGGCGGCGCCGTGAGCGACTCGGCGAGCCAGGTGTCCGGGACCATCTCGCTTATCAGATGCGGCCCGTCGAACTCGACGAAGCCGTCCCGAGGACGGTAGTCGGTCCCGTCGTAGGCGTTCTCGACCTTCTCCTCGACGACCGAGGACCGGTCCGCGTGGAACTTGTCGTCGGTCGCGGAGTCGATGACCGTCGCCCGCAGCGTCGCCGGCTCCGGCTCGTTGTACTCGTCCGTCTTCATCACCTCCTCGAGGATCCAGTCCTGCTGCATGAAGCGGTAGACCACCCGACTCCCGCCACCCCCAATCCCGATCAATCTGTCAGGAGTACTGCACCGTGGCATAACAGATGCCATGTTACTCATCACATATAAAACCCGTTTAGTACGGGGATACTGCCACCGATTCGGTGAGCGCTGACGGGGCGGAGACGCCGGTGAACGGGCACGGCGCGGCCGTTCGCTGATCGCGGGAACGCACGGCTGGACGCCGGTGTCGCCGTCTGACTTCCGGACTTCGAACTGTCGGGGACGGCCGAATTCGTCGACGGAACACGTATCAGATATGCGACCTTCATAACCCTTTTGTCAGTTCACAGATTTACGCAGACTATACACATGTTAGGGACACGACCGTCCGCCGGGGCAGAGGCAGCCGCTCGAGCTGCTTCGGAACGCGCCGGAGGCGTGAGGGTGTCGGCGTGGGGACGCCCGCGAAGTGACGGTGTTTCGGTGTGCGGACCGCATCGAAGCGCCGGAGGAGAGACATGAACCCGCAGGAACGTCGCGACTTCGCCTGGTACCTCGGCGGCATCTTGCTGACGACGCCCGTTCTCGCCCACCTGTTCTACAACATGTGGCTCGGCGGGGGGTACCTGCTGGCGCGGTACCTGACGATCGTCCCGTTCGTCCCGGACGGCGTGACCGGCGTCGAGGCGCTGCTCTCGTTCGGCTTCGGGGTCTACCTCGGTCTGCTGGCCCTCTACTCGAACGACTACCGGAAGCGGTACCAGGGGCTCCTGCTGCTGTCGGGGCTCGTGGTGCTCGTCGGGGGGCTGACGATCGGCGGTCTCGGCCTCGGGATCACGCCGCTGAACGCGGCCGCGCTGGCGGCCGGGACCCTGCTGGGGATCGTGGTCGAGGCGGTCCGCTCCGAGGCGCTCGGTCTCGAGGGGGAGCTCCGGCTGGTGAACCTCGGAAAGAGCTCCGTCGGCAACGCGGTCCGCGACGACGACGAAGCCGCGCAGTTCCGCGTCGCCTCGCTGGCGCTCGTCGTCGTCACGGTCCTCGCGGTCGTCGTCGGCAACGGGCTGTACCTCGTCGTCAGCCCGCCGGGCCTGGAGACGTACTCCTTCTCGGCGGCGTACGTCGTCGCGTCGCTGGTGTTCTTCTACTTCCTCCACGGGTTCATCACGCTCGACCCGACCGGCGAGAGCGAGCGCGCGGACCCGGACACGACCTCCTTCGAGGTCATGGGTCCCAAGCAGTCGGGGAAGACCTACTTCGCGCTCGCGCTGTTCCTCGAGGTGCTGAACAACGAGGACAAGTACGACCTGGAGGGGCGGAGCAAGGGGATCCGGTCGCTCGTCAACGAGTACAACAACGCCGGCGATGACCTCCGGTGGGACATCGCGAACACGCTCCCCGACGAGGCGGTCCCGCTCCGCTTCGAGTTCATCGCGCGGTCGCGGCTGAACCCCTCGCGGATCAAGGTGAACATGCTCGACCACCCCGGCGAGATCCTCCCCGACGTGAGCGAGAACCTCTCCGGCGAACGCACGGTCACCGACGGCGGGTCGCCGGACGAGGACGAAGAGGAGTCGGACGGACCCGCGGTGTCGCTGCCGGAGAGCGCGGCCGACGAGATCCCGGCCGACGAGGTGCTCGACCGGCGCGACGACCCGGACGAGTCGTCGGCCGACGAGGAGCCGGACGCCGAAGAGGACTGGTCGCGACAGGACGCGGGCGACGGAAGCACGCTCGACAACGGGACCGCGAGCGACGTGGACGCGGTCGAAACGGACGACGTCGACGTCAGCGGGGACGAGAACGGGACGGAGGACGAACGCGGCGGCGCTGACTCGGCGACCGAGACCGCCGCCTCCTCGACGGCCGTGGACGACGCCCAGTCGTCCGTCGATCCGGACGCCTCGTCGGTCGACTCCGACACGTCGACGGTCGATCCGGACGCCTCGACGGTCGACCCGGAGGAGGAGCCGGAGGCGACCGACGAGGAGCCGTCCGGCGATGCGACCGAGCCCACGTCGGCCTCCGCGGACGCAGAAGCGGAGGAGACCGAGCAGGCGGCCGACGACGAGGGGACGGCGGACGAGGACACCTCGACCGCGAGCGTGAACCGCGAGCCCGTCTCCGCACAGGACAAGGTGATAAAGCGCGTCGAGAACAACGTTAAGGAGTCGAACAAGCTCGTGTTCCTGCTCGACTCGGAGCGGTTCCACGGCCACGTGCCGCCCGGCGCGTCCTCGGCCAACATGCACGTCGAAGACTTCTCGGACATCGTCGAGAACGTCGACGTCGACGACGTGGTGCTCGTCGCCTCGAAGGCGGACTTCTTCATCGAGGAGTGGCAGGAGGAGAAGGGCCATCAGGCGCGGCCCGGATCGAGCGCCAAGCGGTTCGAGAGCTTCCGCGAGTACGTCGCCGAGCAGCTGATGGGTGACCTTCAGGTCAAGGGGCTCGCGCGGATGGTGAACGCCTCGACGATCCACCCGGTCTACTTCGTCACGGAGGAACGGGACGGCGAGCTCCAGCCCAAGCCGGACAAGCAGGGGAACATCCAGCCGGTCGGGGTCGAGAACGTGCTCGAGTCGATCATCAGCTCCTGATCCGACGCATGGGCACGCTTACCATCTACGGAACGCAGGGGAGCCAGATCGAGCCGGAGACGGGGACGGACGTCCAGGCGGAGGGACGCCTCGCCGCCCACATCGACAACTCGGTCGACCTGTTCCTCGACCCGGCGTCGAACCGCGTCGTCGCCTACGTCCGCGCGCGCGTCAGCGGCTCGCGACCGAATCACTACCACGCCGAGTACGTCGGCGAAGACGGGGAGAACGTCCTCGCGGGGCTTCTCGACCGGCTGCGGGCGCTCGCGGACGACGACGACCCGGCCGGCGACCACGAGTGGACGCTCCTTCGCGACCGCGACCGGTTCAACCTCGCGTGGTGGGCCGTCGAGCTCGAGGACCCCTCGCTGGACGACCTCGGCGTCGACCTCCGAAAGCGGCTCGCGATCGACCAGCTGCTCGAGGAGGGGACGGACCTCGACTTCGGCGTGGCGGGCTACCGGGCGGCCGCGACGGCGCTGGGGTACTACGCCCGCCGGTCGGGGTCGACGCCCTCGATCGGCGTGAGCAGCGGGGGACGGATCAGTCCGGTTCAGTCGGTCGACCTCGTGTTGGCCCCGGGCGAGTACGAGGGGCTCACGCCGCTGACGGACGGGACGGAAGCGGCGCTCCGGAGCAAACAGGAGGACATCGAGGGACTCGTCAGACAGGACTACGAGAGCCGGGCGCTCGACGCGGTCGACGAGCTGTCGGCGACCGACGATCTGAGCGCGTGGCGGCTCCACCAGGACCTGACGGCCCTCGAGACGTACCTCACGTCGCTGTGGACCGACGACCCGAAGTCGGTCGAGGTCCGCTCCGACGCGGCCGAGCGCGTCGCCGAGACGGTGACCGGACTCCAACACGAGGGGCAGACGGGCGAGCTCCCCGATCCGCGAATGCTCGATGCCGAAGCCAAAGTGGGCGTTCGCGACCGCGTGCTCGAACGACTCGCGGAGGAGCGCGACCGCCTGGAAGCGGAGCTGCCGGAGCGAGTGCGCGGAGAGTTCGACGCCGCGACCGACGACCTGACGAGCAACACGATCACGACCGTCACGCACTCGATCGAGGCGCTGCTCGACGTGTTCGACGGGCATCGAGAGACGGTGCCTGACTCGTGTCCGGAGCCGGCACACCGGATCGTCGACCGGCTTCGGGAGCTCGAGGCGAACACAGCGCTCCCGGCCCGAGAGCGCGACGAGATCCGGAGCGAGGTGGAAGCGGAGCTCACAGAGACGCTCGAGGCGCTCAAAGAGCACAAGCGGTCGCAGTTCCTCGACCGGTTCGACCGCTGTCTAGAACAGGTCGAACTCGCGGACGTCCGCGACGACCACCTCGTGGCGTCGATCCGTCGCGTCGTCGAGGGGGACGAGAGCGTCGACGCCGACTCGGACCTGCTTGCGCGTTTCGCCTCGGTCGTCGACGACGTGGAGTCGGCGGACGTGTTCACCGACGACGAGCGACGCGACCTCCGGTCGGAGTTCGTGGGGCGGATCGAGGACCGCGTCGCACAGCTCAGGGCGAGCCGCGAGACCACGCTTCGAGAACAGCTCGAGGCCCAGCTCGACGAGATCGAACAGCGGAGCGGGAACGAGCCGATCGACGCGGTGTACGAGCGGCTCTGGACCGCGAAACAGCAGTGCACGCTCGACCCGAGCCGCGACGTGGACGACCCGGCCGTCCGGAAGTTCGCGACCCTGGTGGCGCGGCTCAATCAGGACGAGGTCATCACCCAAGATCGGAAGTCGGAGATCCGCGCGGACCTGAACGAGCGCATCGCGTCGGAGCTGGACCGGATCGAACGGCGCAAGCGCGAGGACGCAGTCGAGCGGGTCGGGGACGAGCTCGACCGCGTCGTCCCCGCGATGCGGGCCGAGTTCGGGGAACAGACGGCCTTCGAGCGGCTCGAAGCGCTCCGTCGGTACGTCAACGGCGACCGCGACCGCCTCGACGAGGGCCATTTCGACAAGATCGTCTCCGAGGTGGACGAGTTGGACGGCGCCGAGAACGGCGTCCTCGACGTGGAGGACATCCGTGAGGCCAGATCCGAGATCCGGTCACGCATCGAGGACCGACAGGCGGAGATCCGACGCGAGGAGAAGAACCGCCTCGCCTCGGACCTCGAGTCGGCGGTCGACGAGCTGCTCGACCACTCCGGTCTCTCCGCGCGGACGAGGCTGGAGATACTCGACCGCGTTCACTCGTTCTGGACCGAGAAGGGAGGGAACCACTCGACGAGCTGGAGCGAGGTGGCCGTCGAGGTCGACCGGCGGCACGAGGAGTCCGTCGCGTCGCTGTACGACCGGATCACCGACGACCTCGAACAGGTCCGAAACCGGCGCAAGCGCACGATACTCACGGACGAACAGCGCCGGACGCTCAAGAACGAACACTTCGAGTCCACGCTCGGGGACGCCATCGACCGGGCGAAGGCGGAGTACCGCGACGCCGTAACCGAGCAGTTCGAGGGCGAGATCAGGGACGCCGTCGCGGGGCTCAACAGGTACGAGTCGGACCTTACCCGGGTGCGAGAGGACCTCGAGACGCTCGAGGCGACGAAAGCCCTGCTGGAAGGGTCGACGCGGCGGGGCGGGTCGGCGGCCCCCGACCGGCTCCGCGAGTTCGTCGAGGAGTTCCGCACCGACGACCTGTTGCGGCCCGACGAGGAGAAGCAGCTGCGCGAGCAGTTGCTGGCGGTACTCGAGGAGCGGATCGAGGAGCGCCGGGAGCTCGAGACCGAGCTCCAGGAGGGGACGTTCCGCGACCTGCTCGAGGACTTCCGGGAGGAGGACCTCCAGCCGAACGAGCGGCTGGTGGCGCTCTTCCAGTTCGAGCGGCTGCTCCGGGAGACCGACGGAGCGGTCGAGCAGGAGTACATCAGGAACCCGCAGGTGCTCCGGGAGCGCCGGGAGAGCCTCTCGGAAGGAACGCGCCAGGACCTCGTCGAGGAGATAGCCGAGGTCCGAGCCGAGATCGCCGGCGAATACGCGGCGACCGTGATCGACGACATCGAGACCTCGCTGGAGAACTACGTCGAGGAGACCGGCGACAACGTGGACACGAACCAGGGGCTCGAGAGCTTCAACCAGTTCCTCTCGGGCTCCGAGTTCGATCCCCAGATCGCACAGCTCATCGCGGCGAAAGACCAGTTCGAACAGGCGCGGGGGCTGCACGCGACCGGCGCGCTTCCGGACGAGGAGTACGGAGAGGTCACGGAGGCGCTTCACGAGAAGACGGAGGAACTGAAGACGGGCGAAGTCGCCACCGGCGGACGGCTGGGTGGCGTATCGTCGAAGCTTTCCTCGGTCGTGCCGTCGGTCGGGCTCCCCGACAGGAAGACGCTCGCCACGTTCGGGGCCGGGGTCGCCGTCGGCGTCGTCCTGACCGCGGCGGCGGTCGTGCTCACCGTCGGCCTCGCGGGCATCGGCCCCGTGCTCGCCCTCTCGGGGGCGGTCGCGGCGCGGCCGGTTCCCGAGGCGCCCGGGGCGCTCGGTGAGGACGCGCCGGAATAGGTCGACGCCGGAGAGCGGTCGAGCCGACACGAACTCCCGACTCACACGATGACCTCGCACACCGCACTCACGCTCGGCGGACCGACCTCGGCGGTCTCCGTGACCGTCGGCGGCGGGCCGGCGACACCACTGCCGGTCGGACAGAGCGTCATCCCCGGCGTCCCGGACCTCTTCCTGGCCGTGTTCGTAGCCATCATTCTTCTCGCCCTCGCGGGCGCCGTCCTCTTCGCGTACACTCAGCGGTCCCGCGGCGACCGCGCGGAGGAGTGGTCCAGGCGGGACGCCGAGCAGGCCAGGAAGCGGGCGGAGGAGGTCCTCGACCGTCTCGACGACCTCGTCGACGGTGACCTCGACCCCGGGAAGTGGGAGATCCCGCGACGGAAGCTGGAGGTCAGCGGCGAGGCGCTGGAGGCCGGCGAGTACACGAAGGCCCGCCAACACGCACAGGGCGTGCTCCGGGCAGCGCGGCGGAACGCGGAGAACGCGGTCGAGGCCGCGGAGCTGACCGTCGAGGATCGCGTCCCCGGCGCCGACATCGAGCGGGCGACGGACCGACTCGACGCCGCGAGGAGCGCGCTCGAGTCGGACCAGTACGCGGAGGCGTTCGTCCGGGCGCGTGAGGCGGACGAGGCCGCCGATCCGGATCTCAAGGAACTGGTCGAGACGGCACAGGCCGCCGCGGAGGCGGCCGCGTCCTCGGAGGTGGAGGCGGAGGAATCGCCCGCGGCCGCCGAACGGAGCGCGACGAAACGACGCGAGAGCCGGGACGCGTACGCCCGCGCGCTGGAGATCGCCGAGGACCGCGACGAGGAGGAAGTCGCCGAGCGGCTCCGGGAGGAAATCGCGGACGCGGAGGACGCGCTTCGGGAGGCCGAGAAGCGCCGAGCCGTCGTGCGGATCCGGGAGTCAACCGAGAGCGCGGCCGAGACCGCCGACAACGGGAGCGCGCTCCGGGAGAACGGGGAGTACCGCGACGCCGCCGACACGTTCGCGTTCGCGGCCGAGGAGTACGAACGGGCGCTGTCGATGGCGCGCGAGCACGACCTCTCGTCGGCGATCGACCGGATCGAAACCGGCCTCGAGTGGACCCGCGGTCGGGAGACGGCCGCGCGGCTGGACGCCGCGGAGGCCACGATCGACGACGCGGCCGAGCGCGTGAGCGAGACCCCCGAGGCGGTCAGCGAGGAGATGTCGACGCTCATGGAGCGACTGGAGGAGGACACACACGCCGACGGCCGGGACGAGCGCGTCGACGCGTTGCGGCGCGAGGCGGGCCGCGTCAGGCTGATCGCGAACACCGAACGCCTCGAGGAGCTGATCGAGGAGGCTGAGTCCAACATGACCGTCGACCGGATAGAGACGGCGGTCGACAAGTACGAGTCGGCGCTGTCGGCCGCCGAGAAGGGGATCGAGGTCGCAGAGGAGAGGGGCTTCGACGACGAACAGGAGCGACTGGAACGGCTCGCGGAGCTTTGCCGCGTGAGGCTCGATGACCTCCGAGAGTGACCGCCCCGCGGCGGGGCGACGCCCCGTCGCGTCGGGAGGGTTTCCGCGAGTCGCGCTCCGTCAGATCGAACGGATGGACTGGCGGACGTTCGAACACGTGGTGGGCGACCTCTGGGAGGAGATGGGGTACACCACGGTCGTCCGACAGGGGAGCAACGACCGGAAGATCGACGTTATCGCCCGGAAGCGCGGTCCGGGCGGGAAGACGATCGCCATCCAAGTCAAACGCTACGACTCCCGGACCGGAAACGACGTGACGCGAACCGAGGTGCAGGAGTACTACGGCATTCACACGCAGATAGACGCCGACGAGTGCATGATCGTCACGAGCGGCGAGTTCGCCGACGACGCCGAAGAGATCGCGGAGCGGCTCGGCGTGCGCACCGTCGACGGCGAGGAGTTCCTCCTGGCGATGGAGCGGCACGCCAGCCTCGCCTTCTACGCCGAGCACGCGACAGCGCTCGGGATCGAAGTCGGCGACGTGTGGGCGGAGGTCGCCGCCCGCAGCGAGCGGTCGGTTCCCGGCCGGGTCGGAACCTACTGTCGGTCGACCCTCGGGCGTGCCGAGGTGCTCGCGGGACGCGCGAGCCGCGAGGCCGGCGAGACGGTCGACCGCTGGCAGAGCGCCGCCCGCCGCGCGCGCGTCCGCCTCCGCGGGTTCGACCCCGCGATCCGGGCCGAGCACGACGACGGCGACCGTGATCCCGCGGCCGGAGGTGCTGGAGACCCCGACGCGACGCCGGAGTCCACACCGGCTTCCGATCGGCTGCGGGAGACCGGGCGGCAGCTCCTCTATCGCGGCACCGACCGGATGCGTGCGCCGCCGGTCTCCTGGTCGCCGGGCGGTCGGGCGCTGCTTCCCGCGGCGGGAGTCCGACCCCGGCTCCGGCGGGAGCGATGGTTCACCGGATCCCGACAGACGGCCGCGTGTCTGATCGCGGCCGCGTGCTGTCTCCTCGCCGCCGCGGCGGCCCTCGCCGGCGTCGAACTCACCGTCGGCGGACACCCCCTCGAGGCGATGCTCGTCGTCGGTGGAGCGGTCGGCGTCGTCGGCACCGCAACGCCGAGCCTCGCGCTGGCCCGAACCCCCATGGAGGCCGCACGGGTCGCGTACGCGCCACTGATGGCCCTACCCGTCGCCGCGTGGGTGGTCCGCGGATACCCGCCGGTCTCGGGGTCGGTCCACGGCCTCACCGCGGTCGTCGTGGCGGCGACCGCGGCGTTCCTGCTCCACACGCGGGTCGCGTCCGGGCGTGCGGCCGCCGCCCCCGCGTTCCGCCTCCGCGACGCCGAACCCGGCTACGAGCCGATCCACAACCCGGTCACGCTCGCCGGCCTCGCGGGGTGTGGCCTCCTCTGGTCGACCCTCGCGCTCGCGCTCGTCGACGCGGCCGGGATCGTCGGCGTCGGAGCCGGACCGCAGCGCGTCCTGGCGGTGGCCGGACTGTTGGTCGTGACCGTCGCGTGTCTTGGGTACGTCTGGAACGGCGGCGTCGTCGGCATCACGGCCTCCGTCGTCGCCTTCGGGGGCGTGGTCACCCTCGCGTCGACGCGCGGGGCGGTGCCGCTCGCGACCGGCGTCGACGCCGGCGTCCTGTTCGGCGGCGTGCTGTCGCTGCTCGTCGCCGCGACGTACCTCCTGCTCCACACCGAACACCGGACGGTCGCGCGCTGGCAGGTCCTCGTCGGCGGCCTCGCGGCCGGGTTCCTGCTCGAGATGACCGACTACTGGCCCGTCCGCGCCGTCGCGCGGTCGTACGAGACCGTCGGCGGCCGAGCGCTGATCGCAGCGACCGCGGTCGCGGCGACCGCGCTGTTCTGTGCGGTGCTGTGGCTGGAGCGACGGGCGATACGCGAGACGCTCGAGCGGTGAAGCGATAAAAAACGAAGGGCCGCCGGACCGCGGACGCGCTCGCCGCGAGCGCGTTACTCGTTGCCGAACATCTGGCGCATCATCGGGTGCATCTCCATGAGCTGCTCCTCGGCGATCTCCTCGTACAGCTTGTACGTGATGGAGACCGCGAGCAGCAGGCCCGTGCCGGAGACGCCGCCGACGGTGCCGAGCATGTTCGCCATGACCGCGAGCAGCCCCACGAGGGCACCGCCGATGACGGTCACCTGCGGGATGTACCGCTCCATGACCTTCTCGACGACCTGCGGGTTACGCCGGAAGCCGGGGATCTGCATCCCGGAGTTCTGGATCTGCTTCGCGGTCGCCTCCGGGCCCATGTCCGTCGTCTCCACCCAGAAGATGGCGAAGATGGCGCCGCCGACGACCATCACCGTCAGGTCGATGGCGACGCGGACGGCGATCATCCACGGCTCCGCGGTCGTCTCACCGAGGAACCACATCCACTGGCCGGGCTGCTGGATCGGCGCGACGTAGTAGAAGAACCCCGAGATGGGGGTCCCCTGGTCGTTGTACGCACCGAGCCACGTCGGCATCGCCGCCCACTGGGAGTTGAGGATCTGGCCGAGGAACTGCACGTTCGCCTGCAGCGCGCGAACGAGGATCATCGGCAGGACGGACGCGTAGATGAGCTTCACCGGGAAGCGACCCCGTGCGCCCTTCACGCGGGCGTGCGACAGCGGGATCTCCACGCGGACCGACTCCGCGTAGACGACCACGCCGAAGATGAAGATCGTCGTGAACAGCGCGAGCAGGCTCCCGGGCTCGAAGAGGAGGCTCTGGAGGCCGTCCGCCGTGAACGGCGAGCCGATCTCCTCATTGCCGGTGATGATCGCGACCCAGCGGGCGAAAAAGCCCGACTGGCCGAGCGCCGAGAAGCTGAAGAAGCCGCCGACGAGCTGCTGGCTCACCGCCGCGATGATGAACAGCCCCACGCCGGAGCCGACGCCCCACTTGCTCACGATCTCGTCCATGAACAGGATGAGCACGCCGCCGACGAAGATCTGGGCGAAGATCAGCACCTGGACGGCGAAGACGCTCACGCCGAGCGCGCTCGCGACCGTCTGGTCGACTGGCAGGAAGCCGCCGGAGAACACCATCGGCGCGGCCGTCAGGCCCGTGACGATGAACACCAACAGCTTCTGGAGCCCCTGGTAGAGCACCTGGTCGCGCGGGTCGCTCGTGTCAAGCCCGAGCAGGTTGGCGCCGCCGAGCAGCTGCAGCACGATGGACGCCGTGACGATGGGTCCGATCCCCACCTGCAGCAGCGAGCCGGACTCCCCGGCCAGGATCGAGCGGAACTGGCCGAAGAAGTCGCTGCTCTGGCCCGCCGCCAGTCCGAACGGGTTGATGTTGGTGAGGAAGAAGTACACCATCAGGATCCCGGCGGTCCACAGCAGCTTCCGCTTGAACGGAACGTGGCCCTCGGGACGCCGGACTGTCGGCATCCGCGTGAGTACCGGTTCGGCGGCGTCCTTCCAGCTCATACGTTACGCCTCGTCGCTCTCGTCGTCTGAAGTGTCTTCCGCTTCGTCGGCGGTCTCCGCCCGCTCGGAGAGGACGGCGTCGCCGCCGGCCTCCTCGATGAGCTCGACCGCGCCCGCGGTGAACGCGTCGGCGGTGACGACCAGCTCGTTGCGGACCTGACCGCCGCCGAGCACCTTCACCACGTCGACCTCGTGACCGTCCTCGACGACGTCGCGCGCGTCGATGACGTACGCGTCGCCGTCCTCCTCGGCGAGGTCGTCCGCGGCGTACAGCGCCGCGTCCTCGTCGAGCTTCTGGACCTTGACCTCGCGGACGTCCGCGCGGGCGTCCTCGGGTCGCTTGAAGCCGTGCTTGCCGAGCGGTCCGTAGTTGTGGAACTCGTGTTTGGCGCGTCCCGCCGCGCCGCGGCCGCCACGGTGGCCGGCGCCGCGCCGGTTCTTGTGGGAGCCGCCGCCGTGCGTGCGGGAGCCGCGCTGTCGTCGTTTCTTGCTCATCGCATGTCCTCCAGTAGCGCGTCGATCTCCTCGGTGGAGTGACGACCCAGCTCGCCGCCCTCGATGGTCGGGTGCTTGATGCCCTCGTGACCACCGCGGGGCGGGTGCAGACGGACGGTCGGGGAGAGCCCCTGCTCGCGCAGCGTCGTCTCCTCGTCGACCAGCGCCGCCGCGAGCGCCTCCAGGTCGTCGTAGTCGGTGTTCTCGTCGATCCACTCGTCGTCGACGTCGGCCTCGCCCTCGAGGGGCTCGCCGCGTCGCGCGAGCGTGGCCGCGACCGCGTCGACGCTCGGCTCGCCGAACGCCACGAAGTCGTTGACCTTGGTGATCATGCCGCGGTAGGAGTCCGTCTCGGGGACGAACGTCGCGTGGTTGACGCGACCGATGTTGAGCATGTCGAGGGTGTCGACGACATCCTCGCTCATGTTCACGTCGCCGCGGATCTGAACGAGCGCCTGCATCACTCGCTCACCTCGTCGTAGTGGACCTCACGGGCGTGCTCCGGCGTGCGCGCCGCCGCCGCGTTCTCCAGCGCGTTGAACGTCGCCTTCGCGAGGTTGACCGTGGTGCGGGTGTTGCCGTCGGAGCTGGTCCAGGCGTCCTGCACGCCGGCCAGTTCGAGGATGTTGCGCACCGTCTCCGCGGCCGCTAGCCCGAGCCCCTGCGGGGCGGGCTTGACCTCGACGGTCACCGAGCCGGCCTTCCCCTCCGCGCGACGCGTGAGGGAGTTGGTGCCGCCCGGCTGGTCCTCCCAGGACCCGGAGCCGCGGTCGACCTTGATGATGTTCAGCTTCGCCACGTCGATGGCCTTCTGGATGGCGCCGCCGACCTGCTCGTCGCGGGCCTGCGCGTAGCCGAGGTAGCCGTCGCGGTTACCGACCGCGACGACGCAGCGGAACTTCACGCGGCGCCCGGAGTCGGTCATGCGCTGGACCATGTTGATGTCCAGCACTTCGTCCTCGAGCCCCGGCAGGAGCTGGTCGACGATCTCGGCCTCCTTCAGCGGGAGCCCCGAGTTCAGCGCCTGCTCCATCGACGAGATCTCTCCTTCCTGTACCTTGCGGCCGAGGCGCGTCCGCGGCTCCCAGCCGTCGTTGTTTCTACTCATAGTCCTCCTGGATGGTGGCGAGCACGTCGTCGAAGTGCTCGGGCAGTTCCGTGGCGTCGAAGTCCCCGCTGTAGAGCGGCTCGTCGAGCTGCTCGGCGTAGTCGGCGATGTGCTCGCCGCGGTTGCGCGACCAGTCCGCCAGCACGCTCTCGCTGTGGGGGATCTCGAGCCCCGCGTCGATCGCTCCTTCCTGCACCGCGAACACCTTTCCGCCGGGCGTCGCCGTGTTGAGACCGATGTCGAGGACCGCCTCCTCGAACCCGTCCGCCACGGCGCGCGCACCGAGCAGGTACCCCGTCAGGTACGCGCTGGGGAGGTTGCCCGTGGGGGCGTCCCAGCCGTACTCGTCGAGGTCCTCGCTGGAGGCGCTCGCGTGAATCTCGTCACCGTTCTGTCCGGGGGTAGCCAGCTGCGCCCTGACGTGAGCGTTGCTCACCCGGGCGACCAGGCGAGGCTTGCCCGATTTCAGCAGGCGCAACCTCTGATGGTAATCCGTCCGGACCTCACGGCGCCGTCGCATCGGCACCTTGTATCGTGGTCCTGTCGCCATTAGTTCGTCACCTCGTATCCGTAGTTGTTCTCGATGTACGCCTCGAGACGGGCGACGTCGTCGAACTCGCCACCGCCCGCCTTGTTGTACAGCGTGCGGTACTCCGACGCGTCGAGGACGTCCTCCTCGTCTCGAAGCTCCTTCAGGCGCGCCCGCTGTGCGCGGATGCGCGCCTTCCAGTCGTCCTTGGTGTTCTGCCGCGCGCCGGACTTCCCCTTGCGGGAGCCGGCGCCCTTGCGGTGACCGTACGAGCGCTTCTCGGCGCGCTCGCGGGCCCGGCCGCGGGAGTTGGACTTGGCGTCCTTCGCGCGGATGGTGCCCTGGTCGATGAGTTCGCGGACGTCCTCTCGGGTGATGGCGTCCTCGATCTCCTCCTGTGCCTCGGGGTCGAGCCAGACGCGGTTCTCGCCGACGTCGAGTTCGTCGGCCGCGAGCCGCTTCTGTGCGCTGAGGTCGCTCATTGCTCGTCAACCTCCACTTCGACGTAGGTCGGATTGAGCACGCGAATTTCGCGTTCCTCGGCGATCTCCTCGATGCGCTCGCGCTTGCGAGCGCCGACGGAGCCGCCGATGCGGACGGCCTGCGTGTCGCCGTCGACGCCCTCGAGGTCGTCCGTGTTCTCCACGCGGACCTCCTCGAAGCCGCTCGGGTGCAGGTCGCGGGCCGCCTTCGGCGAGCGGAAGCCCGCCTCGACGGTGTCGCCCTTCCCCTTCATCCCGCGGCGCTGCTTCGAGAGCGTGCCGCGGGGGCGTCGCCACGACGTGGGGACGCGCTTCTTCTTGTGGTAGTCCTGACGGTTGAACTGCGGTTTGCCCTCGCGGTGCTTCTGGGCGAGCGCGCGCGCAGTGTCGTCGTCGAGCTCCGGCGTCTTGTCCGCGTGACCGCGGGGTCGGAGCTCCGTTTCGGTTTCCTCCTCGGATTCGGCCTCGTCGGCCTCCTCCTGGGTCTCGTCTTCGATCTCGGCTTCGGTCTCCGTCTCGACTTCGAGGCCACCGACGTCGGCCTTGATACGCGCGGCGAGCGCGTTGCCGATGCCGTCGACCTCCGCGAGTTCGGACTGCGAGGCCGCCTTCACGTCCTCGACGGTCTCGTAGCCGGAGTCGCGGAGCGCCTCGGCCTTCGAGGGACCGACGCCGCTGATGTCTTCGAGTTCGTCTGCCATTTAGGCTCCTCCTTTCTGGGGCTTCTCGACGATGTACACGCCGTCCTGGAAGACGCGCGTGTCCTTGTCGGTCACCTTCGTGAGCTGTTCGATGTCGGCGGCGGTCTGTCCCACGTCCTCCTTGCTCGGACCGGAGAGCGTGATCTCTTCGCCGTCGACCTGTACGTCGGTGTCTCCGCGGACCGGCGTGCGCCGGGCCGCCTTCTCGCCGAGGAAGTTCTCGATGACGACCTCGTCGCCCTCGACGTCGACCTGCATCGGGAAGTGGGCGTAGAAGACTTCCATCTTGTACTCCCACCCCTCGGTGACGCCGTGGATCATGTTGGCGACGTGGCTCTCGAACGTGCCGACCGTCGCGTTCGTCTTCGCGTCGTCGTTCTCGGACGCGACGACGACCGCGTCGTCCTCGACGGAAACGTCCACGTCGGGGTACCAGAGGCGGCGCGTGACGCTGCCGTTCGGCCCCTCGACGGTGAGGTCGAGGTGGTCGAGCTCGGCGGAGACGTCGTCCGGAATCGTGATTTCGACTCTGTTCATTGTTAGTAGACGTATGCGATCACTTGGCCGCCGATGCCCTGTTCGCGGGCCTCGTAGTGGCTCATGACGCCGTGGCTCGTCGTGACGATGAGCGTCCCGTAGTCACGGGCGGGGAGGAACCGCTTCTCCCACTTCTCGAACTCGTCGGCACCCGCGGAATAGCGGGGCTTGACGGCGCCACATTCGTTGATCGCGCCTTTCAGTTCGACGTCGAAGACGCCGGCTCGGCCGTCGTCGACGAACTCGAAGCCGTCGACGTACCCGCGGTCGTAGAAGACCTCGAGGACCGATCCGATGACGTTCGACGCGGGCTCTACCGTGTACGACAGATGGCCAACGCTCTCGGCGTTATCGAGTCCGGCGAGCGCGTTGGCGAGGGGGTCGTTGCCTGCCATGATTAGCTGTACTTCTTGAATCCCATCTCGCGGGCGACCTCGCGGAAGCACTGCCGGCAGAGGTTGATGTCGTACTTGCCGACGAGCCCCTGATTGCGGTCACAGCGCCGGCAGGAGTGCTGCTGGCCCGTCCGCTTCGTGGCGTGCTCGCCCGTCTGTTCGTTTGCGTCGCTCTCGCTCATTCGCCTACCTCCACGTCGAAGTTCTCCTCGAGGAACGCGGACGCGTCCTCGGGCGTCATGCGGTGGCTGTCCGGGATCGACCGGGTCTCCACGTCACGCTTCGTGACGCGGTAGCCGGGCCGGACGATAGTCGCGGTCACGTCGAGTCCGTAGATGCCGACGTTCGGGTCGTACTCCTGGCTCGGGAAGTCGGTGTGGTCCTCGACGCCGAAGCTGAGGTTGCCCGTCTCGTCGAACTGCTTCTCCGAGACCTCGACGATCTCGAGGGCGGTCTCGAGGAACTCCGCGGCCGCCTCCTCGCGCAGCGTCACCTTGGCGCCGATCGGGTCACCCTTGCGGATGCCGAACTCGCCGACGGTGCGCTTTGCGGTGGTGCGGACGGAGTCCTGTTCGGTGATCTCCTCGATGATGCGCTCGGCCTCGGCGAGCGGTTCCCCGCCCTGCCCGACGCCCATGTGCACGACGACCTTCTCGATGCGCGCCTCGCGCATGGCGTGGTCCGCGCTCATTCGTCATCACCCGTGAAGTTCTCGTCGATGACCACGACGTACTCCTCGACCGTCTCGAAGTCGCCGTCGTCCGCGGTGACGGTGACGGCGTTCGAGCCGGAGCCGAGGGTCACGTCGATCTCGTCGATCTCGCCGATTCGGCCGGCGTGCTGACCGGAGACGGCGGTGACGAGGGCGCCCTCCTCGTAGGTGAAGTGGGCGACGATCTCCTTCGTCTCGTTGTCGACGACGATGGAGTCCTTCGTGTCGTACTCGCCGGCGTCCTCCGCGTCCACGCGCACGTTCGTGCCGTCGTGGAGCGTCAGCTGGACGTCGCCGCCGGGAACGGCCGTCTTGTTCGAGATGCGGCCGAGCCGGCTGCTCGCGGCGTCCTCGTCGACGGGGGTCAGCGCGAGCCGACCGCCCTCGTCCGGGAACACGCGGTAATACTCCTCCCGCTCGGTGAACGCCAGGATGTCGAACATCCCGATGGGTCGCGCCTCGTCGGAGACCGCGTCGCCGTTGACCAGAACGGAGTCCTGGTTCAGCGCGTAGCGGGCCTCCTTCCGGCTGTCGACGTATCCGAGCACGTCACGCAGCAGGATGAGCAGCGGAACGCCGGCCTCGCCGTGCGGTCCCGCGCCAGCCTTCACCGTGAAGGTCTCGGTCTTGCGTTCGACCGGCCAGGAGTTCGGTACTGCCAGTCGCTTCTGGTGGTTCGTCATTCGTTATCCTCCTGGAGACGCGCCTCACGGCGGTCGTCCTCGAGGTCGAGTTCCGTCACGCGGACGTTGCTCGCCGGGAGCGGGCGCGGGGCCTCCTCGCCGTCGGCCTTCTCGACGGTCACACCTTCGACGGTGATGACCGCGTCGGTCAGGTCGACGTCGAGCACCTCGGCCTCCTCGCCGGCGGCGTCGCCGCGGAGCACCTCGACGGTATCGCCCGCGTTCACGCGGACGTTGCGCTGGCCGTACTCCTCACGGAGCTCCTCCGAGAGGGTGGCACGGACCTGCTTTTGCCGCTCGTGGAGCGGCGCGTTCTCCGTCTGCTTTCGTTGTTTGCGTGGCTGTCGCGTCATGATTAGACGATCATCGTCGCGGTCGAGGCGATGCTGCCGAAGCGCTCGGCGACCTCGCGAGCGATGGGGCCCTTGATCTCCGTGCCCCGCGGCTCTTCGAGGTCGTCGATGACGACGGCCGCGTTGTCCTCGAACTTCACGCGCGTGCCGTTCGGTCGGCGGATCGGCTTGCGCTGGCGGACGATAACCGCCTCCAGCACCTGCCGCCGCATCTCCGGAGTCCCCTTGGTGACCGAGACGGTCACCTTGTCGCCGATACCCGCCTTCGGGTGGCGGTTCTTCGTACCGGAGTAGCCGTGGACGCTGATCACTCGCAGCTCACGGGCGCCGGTGTTGTCGGCGCACGTGATCAGCGAGCCGCGTTCGAGGCCCTGCGTGACGTCGGCCTTCAGCGCCTCCATCACTCGTCACCTCCGATCTGGACGACGACGTGGGACTTCGTCTTCGACAGCGGTCGCGTCTCCGCGATCTTCACTTCGTCACCGACTTCGACCGAGTCCAGCACGCCCGGCACGTGTGCCGGGATGCGGGAACGACGCTTCATGTACCGGTCGTACTTGGGTACGAAGACGTCGTATTCTCGCTCGACGATGACGGTCTTTGCCATATCCGTCGACACGACCGTGCCCTCTCGGACCTGGCCGCGGACGGACAGCTGCCCGTAGAACGGGCACTTCTCGTAGTCGTAATCCTCCGGGTTTTCCGGTTCCGGAGGCGTGGGTACGTCGATTCCTATCGCCATGTAGAGACACCTCGTTCGGTGCGTTCGGCGGGTCGTGAGAGCAGTTGGTCGCCATCCACCGTAACGTAGACCACGTCTTTGCACTCGCCTAGGGAGCGGCTCGCCGACTCGGCGCCCGCGTGGGCTACCGAGGCGGACGGGCCAGACTGGCGAGGGCGTACCCCCGCAGTATCCGGCCCGAGTTGGGACGTGGACCCCGGCCCCTTTCGAGAGCCGGCGGCTTCATCTGTGCGCGTCGTGACGGAATCTCCGAGCGCGAACTCGAACGTCGTGCCCGCCTTGGGCACGCGCTTGTCCCCCGACTGCGTCCGCACGACGAGCGTGCGTTCGCTCTCACGCAGGACGCGGCCGGCGACGCTGGAATAGGCGTCGCTGGCGGCGGCGGCCACCCGAACCGGGAGGCCGACGAGTTCGTGTCGCGTGAGCGTGTCGGGGGAGATCATTCGTTATTCGTCGTCGAAGTCGCCTTCTTCGCGCTGGATCGTCTTGATCCGCGCGATGGTGCGGTTCAGTTCGTTCATGCGGCCCGGACTCTCGGGCATCCCGCCGGCGGCCTGCTGGGCCTTCACGTTGAGCAGCTCGGTCTCGAGCTCCTCGAGCTCGGCCTCGCGCTCTGCGGCGGTCATGTCGCGAATTTCGTCAGTGTAGAGGATGGCCATGTATTACTCCTCCGTTTCCTCGGTCTCGGCGTCGGCGTCCGCGTCGGACTCCTCGTCCTCGTCGGCCGCCTCCATCTCCTCGACCAGTTCGGCCGCCTCTTCCTCGACGTCCTCCTCGAGGTCCTCGAGCTCCTCGTCTTCCGGCGTGGTCTGCTCGATCTCCTCTTCGGGAGCGACGTCGGTCGCCTCGGGCGAGGTCTCCTGGGTCTCCTCGACGACTTCCTCGACGATCTCCTCGTCGATGACGTCCGTCGGGTCCTCCTCGGGCACCTCGACCTCCTCGTCGGCGCCCACGTCGGGCACCTCCTCGGGTTCCTCCTCGAGGAGGGACTCGACGCCCTCCTCCTCGATCTCCTGTTCGACCTCGGGCGCCTCGACGTCCTCGTTGATGTCGAAGTCGTCGGGCAGCTCCGCACCCGGCGGGATGATCTTCACCGTGACGCCGATGGTGCCGAGCTTCATGACGGCGACGCCCTGCCCCTCGTCGACGACGTCCTCCGCGGGCTCACCGTTGTGCTTGATGTAGCCGCGGTTGAACTTCTCGACGCGGGAGCGCGCCCCGGTCACCTTGCCGGAGAGGACGATCTCGGCGCCCAGCGCGCCGGACTCCATGATGCGGTCGATCGTGGTGTGACCGGCCTTGCGGAAGTACCAGCCGCGCTCTAAGGCGTTCGCGAGACGGTCCGCGACGATCCGTGCGTTGAGGTCCGGTTCGTCGACCTCCTGCACGTCGATCTGCGGGTCGTCCATGTCGAACCGCTCCTCGAGCTCGGTGGTGATCTTCCGGATGTTCTTCCCGCCCTTGCCGATGACCATGCCGGGCTTCTCGGCTTTGAGCTGGATCTGCGTGCCCATCGGCGTCTTGGCGATGTCCATACCGCCGTAGCCGGCGCGACCGAGTTCGTCAGCGAAGAACTCGTCGATCTGGGCGCGCTGAAGGCCGTTTTCGATGAACTGGTGTTCGTCTGCCATTAGTTGTCCTCCTCGATGATGAGCTCGACGTCACAGAGGGTCGTGTTCCACGGCGAGGCGCGGCCGAACGCCCGGGGCTTGCGGCCCGGTCGCTCGCCGACCTTGTGCGGCGCGACGTGCTTGATGACCATCGCGTCGCCGTCGAACCCCTGCTCGGTCGCGTTGTTCTTGACGTTGGTGAGCAGTTTGAGGAAGTCCTTGGAGGCCTTCTCGGGGTAGCGGCCCGCGTCCCAGCCGTCGATGTCGCCCTTGTGGCCGACACCTGTGTTGTGCTGTTTGAACGGGACGGACTGCTCCTCGTCGATGACGGCCTGGAGGTACTCCTCGGCCTCCGTGACCGTCTTGCCCTTGAGCTGTCGGGCGATCGCCTTGCTGTGCTTCAGGCTGATGGGCCGCTCGCGGAGCATCCCCTTGGCGGTGGTCTCCGGGTCGGCCTCGACGCTGTAGTTGATTCCCATGGGTTACTTGAGGGGCACGAACTTCGAGGACCGGGTCGCGCCGATGCCGGCCTGTCCGTGCTCGACGGTGCTCCGCGTCAGGTGGAACTCGCCGAGGAAGTGGCCGATCATCTCCGGCTCCACGCGGACGCGCTCGAAGCTGTGTCCGTTGTAGACGGAGAAGGTCAGGCCCACGAACTCCGGGAGCACCGGCATGTCGCGCAGGTGCGTCCGGATCGGGTTATCGGCCGTCTCCTCTTCGGTGCGGCTCCGGGCCTTCTCGAGCAGCTTGCGCTTCTCGGTGCCCAGTCCTCGGGTGATACTTCGCCGCTGGCGTGCGGGGAGCAGTTCCGCGACCTCGTCGAGGTCCATCTCCTGGAGCTCGTCGAGCGAGTGACCGCGGTAGGCGAACTCCTCGCCCTCGCGGCCGATGCGGTATTCGGAACTCATTTGTTGCTACCTCGTCCGGTTCGCTTGGATGCGATGTCGCCGACCTTCCGTCCCGGCGGGGCGTCCCGCGAGACGGACTTCGGCTTGCCGGGGTGCTGGCGGCCGCCGCCACCGAACGGGTGGTCGACGGCGTTCATCGCCACACCACGGACGCGCGGGTACTTCGTGCCGCGCGATTTCATCTTGTGATGCTTGTTGCCGGCCTTGACGAAGGGCTTCTCCGTCCGGCCGCCGCCCGCGACCACGCCGATGGTGGCGCGGCACTGCGGGTCGAGTCGCTTGACCTCGCCGCTGGGAAGCTGAACGACAGCCACCTTGCGGTCGTGGGTCATCAGCGTCGCCGAGACGCCCGATGCGCGGGCGAACTTGCCGCCGTCGCCGCGGTTGCTCTCGACGTTACAGACCGGGACGCCCTCCGGGATCTCCGCCAGCGGCATCGTGTTGCCGGGCTTGATCTCCGCGGAGACGCCGATCTCGATCGTCTCGCCGACGCTCACGCCCTCGGGCGCGAGAATGAGCCGGCGGTCGCCGTCCTCGAACTCGACGTCCGCGAGCGGTGCCGAGCGCGCGGGGTCGTGTTCGATGCCGACGATCTCGCCGGTGACCGTGTCGGTCTCCTCCGGCGTCTTGTGCGACAGCTCCGCCTTGTAGCGGTGGGACGGGGCCCGGAACGTCGGGCCGCCGCGTCCTCGCCGCTGTCCCTGAATTCTTCGTCCCATCTTAGAACACCCCGATGCGGGAAGCGATCTCGGTGGCGTCGTCGTCCTCGGAGAGGCCGACGGTCGCCTTCTTCGTCCCCTGCGGAGTTATCTGCGTGTTCACGTCGACGACCTCGACGTCGTAGCGCTCGGAGATGGCGTCGCGAATCTCCGGCTTCGTCGCGTCGATGTGGACGACGAACTGGAGCTTGTTGTCGAAGTCCATCTCGTCCATCGCCTTCTCGGTGACGATGGGGTGCTCGATGACGGTGCTCATCGCTCCGCCACCTCCTCGAGCGCGCTCTCGGTCCAGACGGTGAGTCGGCCCGGGTGCGTCCCGGGCGCGAGGTCCTCCGCGTTCACCTCGTCGGCCGTGGCCACGTCGGCGCCCGCGAGGTTGCGGGCGGCGCGGGACGGCTCCTCGCTGGTGACGAAGAGGATCGACTTCGGCTGGCTGTACTTCCGGCCGCGGAGCTTGCCCTGGCCGGCGCGGACGGAGCGCCCCTCCTCGGCGCGCTCGATGTCCGCGTAGACGCCGGCGCCTTCGAGGAAGGCGACGACCTCCTTGGTCTTCTCCAGGTCCTCGAACGCGTCGGAGACGACGAGCGGAAGCTCCGCGTCCTCGTCGAACGCGTGACCGCGCTCGGCGACGATCTCGGCGTCCGCGGTGGCCGCGATGGCCGAGCGGACGGCGAGCTGTCGCTCCTTCTTGTTGAGGTCCTTCGACTGGTCCTTCTCCGCCTTCGGCGGGTGAGCGCGCCGGCCGGATTCCGCGAAGGGAACCCGACGGGCCTGCCCGTTCTCGCGCGGGACGTGCGCCATCCCGCGACCCGAGCCCGGCGACTCCGCGGGCGTGCGGAGGCCGGCGAACTCGTCGGCGCCGTAGGCCTGCTTTCGGTTTGCCTGTGCGACGGTGACGGCCCGCCGGATCAGGTCCGGTCGGAACTGCGTCTCGAAGACGTCCGGCAGCTCGACGCTGCCCTCGTCCCCGCCGTCCAGATCGCGTACTGTTGCCTTCATAGCTTATCCCTGGTTGGATGCGGTGGAGACGTACCGGACCTCGGGGTCGAGGCGCGGCTGGTCGTTCGGTCGGATGGCCGGGCGGAAGCGGAGAAGCCGCTTGTTCGGACCCGGAAGCGAGCCCTTGATGAGCGCGTAGGAACCGTCGACCTCGCCGTAGTTGACGAAGCCGCCGTCGACCGAGGCGTCGTCTCCCTCGCCGAAGTCGATCAGGCGCTTGTTGAGCTCGGTGCGCTGGTGGTAGCCGGTCTGGCCCTGCTGGGGGACCGTCGAGCGAACGCGCGACGGGTTCCACGGGCCGAGGTTACCGATCCGGCGCCGCCAGCCCTGGCGGGCGTGCTTGCCCTTTCGCTTCTGGACGCCCCAGCGCTTGACGGGGCCCTGGGTGCCCTTCCCCTTCGTGATGCCCGAGACGTCGGTGTACTCGCCGGCGCGGAAGACGTCGCCGAACTCGTGGGCGCCGCCCTCCTCGACCAGGTCGAGCGCGAAGTCGACGCGGTCCGCGACGGAGCCGCCGCCGACCCGCGTCTCCATGACGTCGGGCTTCTTCTTGGGGACGTTCGCGAGCTCGGCCGGTACGGTGTGGGTGATGACGCGGACGTCGTCGACCGCGCCCTCCTCCAGCAGCGTCCGGAGCTCCTCGGCGTCCTCCTCGAAGGTGTCTTCCGCCGGCAGGTCGAGCGTGCGGTCGAGCTCCTCGTGGAACTCGGTCGCCCAGACCTCGGTGACCGGCTTCTGTCCGTACGGCGTCTCCTCGTAGGCTCGGAGGGCGACCGCGTACATCGGCGGCGTCTCCACCACCGTCACGGGGACGGACTCCTCCATCCCCTCACGCGGCGAGTTGGCCTCGTCGTTGACCATCACGACGTGGGTCATCCCGGCCTTGTAGCCGGCAAAGCCCTGCAGCGCAGGGGAACCCTCGTCGTCGGGCCACGAGCGGATGCGAGGCACCTCGCTCGCCGCGCGGGTGCGCGGACCGAAACCCAGCGAGCCTTTTCGTGGTCGGCTTGGTTGTGGCATTGGTTACTCCGTGAGTCTGAGAGCGCCCAGTGACGCGAACATCGCTTCCTCCGTTCGCACCACCGCGCTCTCCTGTCGCGGGATCGTGTTCAGCCAGAGGTCGAACCCCGGATCGGGCTCGACTGGGCCGCCGTCGGCGGCCCGGACGTCCTCGGGGGATACCCCGAGGATCGCCGGAAGCCCTCGTCCCGGCGCGCCGAAGACGACGGCGGTGTCGTCGGTCGACGTGCGGGCGACGAGTTCACCGAGTCGCGAGACGGAGAGCTCCTCCCCGTGTCGCGACGTGGCGACGGCGAACTCCTCGCGTGCGAGTGCGTCCGGCAGGTCCGCGCCCACGACCTGGAAACCGTCCTCCGGCTTCCCGGCGATGCGGGCGCGGACCGGTTCTCTCGAAGAGATCCTGATGGTAACGCGCTCCCCCTGCTCGACCTCCATATCGGAGGGGACGAGCAGCGAGATCGGGTGTTCCCCCAGCGGGGAATTGACCCGAACGCGGCCTTCAGATCCGACCTCGGTCACGAGTCCCTGTGTTAACGACTCGTCCCCGCCAGGGGCCGAGCCGGTCCGTGACTCGACGCGGAGCGGCGGCAGCACGCCCGCGTACTGCAGTTCGTCGCGCTGCCCCCAGAGCTCCTTCCGGAGGTCCGGGGGCGTCGCGGCGTACCGCAGCACGGTGCGGACGAATCCGCCACCCCATCGGCGCTCGCCTTCCCGGTCCGGGAAGACGACGAGCCGGCTCGCCCCGAAGACCGCCGCCGCGCGGGCGACGTATCCGAGCTTGCGAGTTGCCTCGCGTTTGTCCTCGGCTTCGCGGACGAGCGAGGACGGCACACACAACGTGAGTCCGTCCATGGGTCGCCTCGTCACTAGACTGTATCCACAGTTTCCGATCCACCGGTAAAAGCGTAGCGGTCCGTATTCCGGACTGTGGCGGGTTCACACGCCCCCTGAGCGGCGTTTCGCCGTGTGAACGCGTGACGATGGGAGGACGGGCTCCCCGATCTGGCGGTATTTATTGAGTCTTCGCGGGCACGCACGCGAGAGCCACAGGTCCGACAGTCCGGTGCTGCGACGCCCCGGCGCGACCGCGAACCGTGCCACCGGACGGCGAACGACCGCCGGAACGGAACCCTTATGTTCGCGTCGGCGGTTAGCAATGAGTGCGAAGCACGCACCGGTAGTGTAGTGGTATCACGCAACCTTGCCATGGTTGCAACCCGAGTTCAAATCTCGGCCGGTGCACCTTCTCTCCGACGCCGCCCGCGTAGCGAGCGGCTCGTCCGCCGCGCCCTCAGTCGAAGCCGCTCACCAGCGTGACGACCCACTGCGCCGGGTCGCGCTCGGCGCGGACCTCCACGCGCGTCACCCACTTCACCCACTGGAAGCCGCGGCGCCCGGGCGCCACGAGTCGGACCGGGGCGCCGTGGCCGTGGGAGAGCGGCTCGCCGCCGACGCGGGTCGCGAGCAGGGCGTCCTCCGCCTCCGCGAGCGGGAGGCTCCAGCGGTAGCCCGTCACGGAGACGAACCGCACCCACGCGGCGTCGCCGGTCGGCCCGCCCGCGGCCGCGAGCAGGTCGCCGACGCGGACCCCCGCCCAGCGCTGGACGGTGTACCAGCCGCTCGTGCAGTCGAGCAGGGCACGGGCCGCGTCGCTCTCGACGGTCGGTACGTCGCCGGCGCCCCCGGTTACCCCGCCGTCTCCACCGCTCTCGCCACCGCCGCTGCCCTCGCCACCGCCGCTGCCCTCGCCACCGCCGATTCCCCCGGCCGCCGGGTCGACCGCGAAGTTGGTCGGAGTCGCGACCAGCCCGGACACCGCGAGCCGGTAGGCGTCGCGGTCGATCGGGTCGGGGTCGTCCGCGACCCACGAGGTGACCGGAAAGCTCGCGTTGCCCGCGCCCTCCCGCGGCTGTGACCCCGTGAACCGCCGGTCCGCGCCCGCGGTGTCGAGCGCGGCGTTCAGGACGCCCTGCGCGCGGTACGCGAGCACGCCCGCACCGAGCAGCACCGCGAGCCGGAGCGCGTCGCGGCGACCCTCCGTGTCCGCCAGGCGCGGTCGGCGGGCGCGCGTGCTCGCGTGCGCCGCCACGAGGGGGACGAGCGCGAGCCCGAAGCCGACGTGGACGGACAGCAGCGTCCAGTAGGAGAGCCGGACGT
Organism: Haloparvum alkalitolerans; assembly: GCF_050122995.1. Classification (GTDB taxonomy): domain Archaea; phylum Halobacteriota; class Halobacteria; order Halobacteriales; family Haloferacaceae; genus Haloparvum; species Haloparvum alkalitolerans. The sequence continues at coordinate 88,930 of NZ_JBNLIA010000004.1, read as the reverse complement.
CCAGCCCGAACACCCACGCGACTCCGGTGGCGAGCGTTCCGACCGCGGCGACGAGCGTCAGCGCCGAGAGGACCGTGGAGGGGACCCAGCGGTCGCGGTCGGTCAGCCGCCCGCCGACCCGCGCGAGCTTCCAGCCCAGCAGCGCGACGAACGCCAGCCCGAGCGCGCGGTGGAGCCAGAACAGCGGCCAGCCCGCCGGGACGCCGACCGTGAACGAGGCCAGTCCGGTGGCCGCCTCCGCGAGGACCACGGCGAGCAGCGACCAGTCGACGACCCGCGGCGGCGGCTCCAGCCGGGCGAGCCACCTCGCGGCCGCCGCGCGGAGCGCCATCGCCGAACGGTAGGGTCGGCCGCCACAAAAGCCCGCGGCCGGGGTCGGAGCGACCCCGTTCGTGTGGAGCCACGGCCGGCTTCGACCGTCCCGGATCGCAACCGTCCTCACCGTCCTCACACAAGGGCGCACGTGACCCTCCACTTCGAGGACCTGGACACGGAGACCCGCTTCGGCCTCGGTGAGGCCACGCTCACCGAAGCCGAGATCGTGGCGTTCGCGGAGCGCTTCGACCCGCACCCGTTCCACGTCGACCCCGACGTGGGCGACGAGTCGCCGTTCGGCGGGCTGGTGGCGTCGGGGCTCCACACCTACTGCGTCTGCAACCGGCTCGCGACCGACGCCCTCTTCGGCGACCTGGCGTTCCTCGGCGGAATGGGCGTCGAGGAGCTCCGCTGGCACCGGCCGGTCCGCCCGGGCGACACGCTCACCGGGACTACCGGCGTGATGGAGCTCCGCGCCTCCGAGTCACACCCCGAGCGCGGCTACGCGGACCTGTACACCGAGGGCGTGAACGGCGACGGCGATCGCGTCGTCTCGTGGACCGCGCTCGGGATGGTGCGGCGCCGCGACGCGGCCGTCGAGGAGCCGCGCGGGGCTACGGCCGGGAGCGACTCCCGCAAGTAGCACGACGACGGGACGGACTCCGACGGAGCGTTTCCGTCACAGGTCCGGTTGATCGTGGCGGCCTCGGCCGGAACGTCCCAGCCGGTTCGACCGCGCCGGGTTCCGGGAGACGGTCCGGGCCGCCCGCAGAGGCGGGCTCGCGGATCGACCGGCGACGCCGCCTCCTTCGCCTGATCGCGGCGACACGTGGTCGGCGCGGTGTGCGATGGTCGCACGACGCCGCGGCCGCCCCAACACCGCGTCAGCACAGCACCGCCCCAGCATCGCACCGCGTCAGCACCGCACCGACTCAGCACCGCACCGACTCAGCACCGATGTCGGACCGCACCGGCTCCTACGTCACTCCACCGGCCCGGCCGCGCTCTGGACGCGCCAGCCGCCCTCCACGTCGCCCTCGCGGTCGACGTACGCGATCTCGGTGGTCTCGGTGACCGCTGCGCGGTCGGTCTCCCCGGCCGCCGTCTCGACCGCTTCGACCCGAAACTCCACGTCGAGGCTGTCGCCACAACAGCCGACGTCGACGAACTCCTCGCGGACGTCCCCGACCGACACGGTGCCGAGCGAGCGTCGGAAGTAGCTCCGGTAGCGGTCCGCCTCGAACTGCTCGCGGGCCCAGTCGCTCGCGTTCTCCGGATACGAGAGCACGACCCGCGTCGCCCGCGGTGGATCAGTGTCTGCCATGTGTTACCGTACGGTTCGGGGGCGCCTAGAGGTTTCGCCGAGGTCCGCGAGCCGCGGTCCTCGCCCGGAGCCGCGAGGGGGATCGCTCCGCCGTCGGCGTACCGCTCGCACCGCCACGTTCGGAAGATAAGAAGGCTTATTCGGCCGGCAGGACGACCCCGGGGCATGGTCCAGATCGACGTACCGGAGGTCGACTACACCCGGTACACGAACCGGCAGCTGGTCGCGATCCCGCTCGCCGTGCTGGTGGTCTCGCTGGCGGTGATCGGCGGCTGGTACGTCGTGACCGGCGCGCCGGCGAACCTCGGCGTCGAGTTCACGGGCGGCGCCGAACTCCGCGTGACCGCCGACGACGCGGGCACCGACGCGGCGGACGCGCGGCTCGACGACGCCTTCTCCACCGAGCCGTCGTCGATCCAGTACATCTCCGGGGACGGCGCCTACGTGGTGACGTTCCGCGACGCCGACCTCCCGGACGACCCCGAGCAGCGACAGGAACGGCTGAGCGCGCTCTCCGAGGAGGCCGAGGCGTCCGGCTTCAGCGTGGAGAGCGAGAGCTTCGTCTCCGCGAGCTTCGGGGCCGGCGTCGCCACGCAGGCGCTGGCCGGCGTCGGCGTCGCGTTCCTCGGCATGAGCGTGCTCGTCTTCGCGATGTTCCGCTCGTTCGTCCCCTCGCTCGCCATCGTCGCCTCGGCGTTCTCCGACCTGCTGATCCCGGTCGCGATGATGAACCTGCTCGGCATCGAGATGACGCTCGGGACGGTCGCCGCCCTCCTGATGATCATCGGGTACTCCGTGGACTCGGACATCCTGTTGAACAACTCCGTGTTGCGTCGCACCGGCGGCTTCTACGAGTCGGTGAGCCGCGCGATGCGGACCGGCGTGACGATGACGCTCACCTCCATCGCCGCGATGCTCGTGATGACGGTCGTCGCGTGGCTGTTCGGCATCACGCTGCTCCGCGACATCGGCATCATTCTCGCAGTGGGGCTGAGCGCCGACCTGATGAACACCTACCTGATGAACGTGAGCCTGCTGCGCTGGTACAAGTTCGAGGGGGTGAGCCGATAGATGCTCGAACCGGTCAAGAAGCACTGGCGAGTCGCGCTGTTGGTCGTGGTCGTCCTCGCCTCGACGGTCGTGCTGTTCGCGCCCCAGTTCGCGCCGGAGACTGGCGTCGCGGCCGACGAGAACCCCGCCGACGCCAGACAGGGGATCACCAACCTCCAGTTCGGACTCGACCTGGCGGGCGGGACGCGGATCCGCGCGCCGTTGGAGGGATACACCGCGACCGACGTGAACTTCGACGGCGACGACCCGCCGGACGTGGGTCGGGCCGTCGCGGACGGGCTGTCGGGGACCGACAGCACCGACATCTCGGTGACGCGGAGCACCCAGCGCGAGGGGTACGGCACCATCGAGGTGACCGACGCGAACGTGACCGAGGAGCAGTTCCGGACCGCGGTCGAGGCGGCCGGCTACTGGGCCGAGGACACCGAGGTCCGCGTCGGCGTCACCGAGGAGACCCGCAACGCGGCACAGGACGTGATCCAGTCGAAGATCAACGAGGCGGGCCTCTCCGGCGGACAGGTTCAGCAGGTCACCGACCCCAGCGGGCGCCACTACATGCAGATCGAGGTGCCCGGCGAGGGGCGCGAGGACGTGATCGAACTGCTGGAGGACCGCGGGACGGTCCGACTCGACATCTACTACCCGGACCCGGACGCTGAGGGCAACGCCACGCGCATCCGGAACGCGCTCGTGCGCGACGACTTCGACGAGATCGGTACCGCGACCCGCGACCAGCGGAGCGACGTCGCGTACGTCCCCGTCACCATCGTGGGCGACGCGCCGGAGGGACAACAGTCGCCCGCGGAGCAGTACCAGGCGGCCGTTCAGGAGGCCGACGCCGCGGCCGGCCGCGGGCAGGGGACGCGGTGGCGCTGTAACACCGACGACTACACCGAGACCGAAGACCCCTGCCTGCTGCTCGTCGTCGACGACGAGGTGGTCAGCACCTTCGGGATGGACGACGGCCTCGCCGACAGCATGCGCGCCGGGACGTGGGCGAACGACCCGAACTTCCGGCTGACGACCGGCAACGAGGAGGGCTCCTTCGAGCGCGCACAGGAGGTCTCGATCAACCTCCGGGCCGGCGCGCTGCCCGCGGAGCTCAACATCGGCGGCGAGGGGTCCGTCTCCAGCATCTCCCCGACGCAGGGGGAGAGCTTCCGGCTCTACTCGCTGATCACCGGGATCATCTCGGTGTTCGCGGTCGCGGGCATGGTGTTCCTCCGCTACCGCGAGAAGGAGGTCGCGCTGCCGATGATCCTCACCGCGCTCGCGGAGGTGTACGCGCTGCTCGGCTTCGCGGCGCTGGTGAACTACCCGATCGACCTGGCGGTCGTCGCCGGGTTCATCGCGGTGGTCGGGACCGGCGTCGACGACCTGATCATCATCGCCGACGAGGTGATGAGCGAGGGCGACGTGAACTCCCGGACGGTGTTCGACTCGCGGTTCCGCCGCGCCTTCTGGGTGATCGGCGCCGCGGCCGCCACAACGATCATCGCCATGTCGCCGCTGATGGTGCTCGGACTGGGCGACCTCTCCGGGTTCGCCATCTTCACCATCCTCGGCGTGCTCATCGGCGTGCTCATCACGCGCCCGGCCTACGGCGACATCCTGCGGACGCTGCTGACGGAACGGTAAGGCGGCCCGTCGTCGGGAGCTTTTTTCTGCCCGCGCTCGACGACCAAGCGATGCCCGCCACGGACCCCGCTTCGAGCGACGCGCCGTCGACCCGGCCACCGGACGGCCTCGACCCCGGCGTCCGCCGCGACCTCGTCTACCTGCTCACGCGCGCGGTCGCCACGCTCGGGGCGATCCTGATCCTCGGCACCGCCGCGATCGTGTGGCCCGGCGCGGCCGCGACGCTCGTGGTCCTCCAACTTGGCGCGCTGGCGCTCGGCCTCTCGTGGCTCGGGCAAGCCGTTCCAGAGGGGAGCGACGGGTAGTCTCAGAACTCGTCCAGTCCGGACTGGGCGGCCGCGTCGAGCAACCGCTCGCAGGTGCGCCACGACCGGCGTGCACAGTCGGGCACGTCGCCGTGTTCGTCGACGTAGGCCTCCAGAAACTCGACGGTGGTCGCGTCGCCCGGGTAGCCGCTTCCGGGGTCGGCCTCGTGGCGCTCGGCGACCGCGGCCATCCGCGCGTCCCGCTCCACCTTCGCGACGACGCTGGCGGCGCTCACGACCGGGTGGGACTCGTCCGCGCCGTGTTCCGCGGTCACGTCGACGTCCGGCCCGCCGCGGTCGGCGACCGCCTCACGGACGCGGCGCCCGAACCGGTCCGCGAGCACGTCGCCGGCGTCGACGACGACCTCCGGGGGGTCGTCCTCGGTCGCCTCGGCCCCCGGCCCGTCGTCGTCCGCCGCCGAGAACAGGTCGGCGAGCGCCCGCGCCTGCGCGGCGACCGTCAGGCCGTTCATGTCGGTGTCGGGCGCGTCGATCTCGGCGGGCTCGACGACGCCGATCCCGACTCCGACGGCCTCGCGGTCGCGGAGGGCGGCGGCCAACTCCTCGCGGCGGGCGGGGGCGACGCGCTTGGAGTCGTCCACGTCGTCGGGCAGCGTCTCGGGGTCGACCCGGACGGCCGCCGCCACCATCGGTCCCAGCACCGGTCCCTTGCCGGCCTCGTCGACGCCGATACAGATCACGGTCGAAGAACGCGGCGAACGGTCATAGGCGTTTTCCGTCGGCCGTCGCGGTCAGTCCCGGAAGAACTCCGCGTCCTCGAACGGCTCGTCCTCGCCCTCGACGGCCAGCACGTCCAGCGCCGTCACGACCGCCTCGACGCCGAGTTCGCCCGCGAGGCTCGGCTCCGTGCGCCCCTCGTCGCCCGAGATCAGCTCCTTGATGTAGAGCCCGCCCGCGCCGTGGACCTCGACGGTCGCCTCGCGGGGGGCCTCCAACTCGGCCGTCATCTCGTAGACGTCGCGCTCGCGGGTGAGGTTTGCGCGCCGGTGGTCGACGCGGTTCGGCGTGTACTGTTCGATGGTCGCGCCCTCCAGCGCGTCGACCGCGGCCGCGAGGTCGGCCTCGCTCACGTCCGCGCCGAACTCCACGCGGGCGCGGTAGCGCTTCGAGGCGTCGTGGCGCTTGACGCGCTCGACCATCTCGTAGGTGGCGAGCCGTAACCCCTCGACCTCGATCTTCCCCTCGGCGAAGGCGTTGATGTCCGCCTGCAGGCGCTCCACGTCTGCCCGGCGCCGCTGCGGCTCCTCGACCTCGATCACGAACGGGCGGCCGGTGCCGAGCATCAGCGCGTCCACGTCCTCGCGGCCGGCGCCGTGGAACGTCGCCTGGGTGCCGCCGAGCACGTCTTCGACGACCGGCGCGGTCAGCTCCTCGACGCTGTGGGGGTAGAGGTAGCCCGTCCCGTCACAGTGGTCGCAGGGCTGTCTCCCCTGTCGCCCCGAGCCGTCGCACTCCCGGCAGGGCCACTCCGTCTGCGGGATGTCGCGCTCCAGCTTGCGGTAGCGGCCGTAGACGAACGTGGAGTTCACCTTCGCGTCGGCGGTCCCGTCCTCGAGGTTCAGCGTGAACTGGACGTGCGGGCGGTCGAAGGAGACCTCCGCGTCGGTCAGGCGGCCGACGCGCTTGCCCACCTCGCGGTTGAACTCGGACTTGAACGGCTCGCCGGCGTCGGCCTCGAGGCCGCACTCCTCGCGGAGCAGCGCCTCGTTCTCCTCGATCAGCGGCGGCGTTCTGGTGCCCACGTTGTAGGTCGAGAAGTCGACGTCGCCGACGGCCTCGACGGCGCGCTCGGCCCACTCGTCGAACGCGGCGCAGTGGCCCTCGCAGACCCAGCAGTCGGCGGTCTCGACGGGGTCGAAGTCGGCGTCGTCCGCGAGCGCGTTCGCGACCCGGAGCGAGCGCCCCCGCTCCGCGTTCGAGAGGCCGAAACTGCGGTCGGCGACGAGCCGACCGAGACAGGCGTCACACACGGGCCCGGTCGCGGCGGCGTCGGCGGCGACCTCGAGTACGTTCATACCTCCTCAAGCGGGCGACCGCGTAATTGCTTTTCTGACGGCGCTCGTCACTCGCCGGCGGCCGTCCCGGTCGCGGGCGTCCGCGTCGTCCGGTCGCGGTCGGTCTCGCGGCGCGCGTCGTAGGCGCGCTGCGTGCCGGCGCCCGCGACCGCAGCCAGCGCGACCAGCGCGGCGACGGGGTAGCTCGCGGCCAGCGCGACGACCACGGGCAGCGCGGCCAAGGCGATCAGGACGCCGAGGCGGGGCACGGCCGCGGCGTCGGGCGGTGCGGCGCCGCCGGCGGCGAGCGTCGCGGCGGTCGTCTCGCGTGCTGTGTCGGTGCGTGCGTCGGTTCGTGCGTCGGTGCGTGCGTCGGCGTGTCGGGGTCGTACCATCGTCGGAGTCGTGTGACGCGATGCCCTCGCGTCGGGGGTGGGTCGGTCGGCGGCTCAGTCGGCGGCTCAGTCGGCGGGTCGGTGCCGTGGGTCGGTCGACGGGCTGGTCGGCGGCTCGCTCGTTCGAGCGGCCACTCAGCGGCGGGTGACATCGTGCACCCCCACGAGGTCGGCCAGGTCCGCGGTCGCGGCGCCGTTCGCGAGGCGGACGCGCACGTTCGCCTCGACGGTGAGGTCGTTGAGCCGCGGCTGGAGGCCGGTGACGTCGACGTCGATCACGTCGGCGTCGGCGGCGCGGTCGAGCTTGGTTCGGACGCCGGCGTGGAGGTCGCCCGCGGCGTCGCGGGGCACCTCCAGCCGCACGGCGATCCGCTCGGTGCGGTCGGCCTGGTGGGTTGCGGCGGCCATACGGGACCGGAAGGGGGTCGAACCCTCGCGAGTCGCGCCGGTGCGACCGGTCCTGGTGGCCGAACGGGGACGAAAACGGCGTACTCTCCGATGTGGGGGTCGAGAGAGCGAAGAAACCGTCGCCGTCCCGCGTCCGGCGGGGGTTACGCGGAGACGGCGTCGACGGACGCGACGACCATCCCGCGATACCCGGCGACTCCGCTCTTCGGGAGCGGCGTCGTCCAGATTGTGTTCGGGGTGGTCATCGTGACTCACTCGTGACGTGTAGGGGAGGTATAATAAATGTATCCCGGGGCAGTCAGGCGTTCACACGGTGATTCGCGTCCATCAGTGATCAGGAGTGATCGCTTGCTGCTCCGGAGGGGTCGTGGGTCGCTCGTCCGCCGACGCCGCGGCCGGCGCTTTCGCGCCGCTTAACCGCGGCCGCGGCTCACCGTCATTCATGACCAACGCGCTGGAGATCGACGGCCTCCGCAAGCGGTACGGGGACGTCGAGGCGCTGAAGGGGGTGTCGCTGACGGTGCCGGAAGGGTCCTTCTTCGGCCTGCTCGGTCCCAACGGCGCCGGCAAGACGACGTTCATCAACGTGCTCGTCGGGCTGGTGCGCGCCTCCGGCGGGGACGCGTACGTCTTCGGCAACCACGTCGAGGACGACTACCGGGAGGCGCGCGACCGCATCGGGCTGGCGCCACAGGAGTTCAACGTCGACCGCTTCTTCCCCATCCACGAGGTGTTAGAACACAAGGCCGGCTACCACGGCGTTCCGGAGGACGTGGCCGCCGAGCGGGCCGAGCGCGCGCTCAAGCGCGTCGGCATCTGGGACAAGCGGGACACGCGGTTCGACTGGCTCTCCGGCGGGATGAAGCGCCGGTTCATGCTCGCGCGGGCGCTCGTGACCGACCCCGACCTGCTCATCCTCGACGAGCCGACCGCGGGCGTCGACGTCCAGCTCCGCAGGGACCTCTGGGAGCTCGTCACCGAGCTCAACGACGACGGCACGACCGTCCTGTTGACGACCCACTACATCGAGGAGGCCGAGCGGCTCTGCGACGAGGTGGCGATCCTCGATTCCGGCGAGGTCGTCACCGTCGCCTCGCCCGAGGAGCTGATGGACCGCGGCAACGACCGCATCGTGGTCACGCTCCGGGACCCGGCCGTCGCGGTTCCCGATGCGGTCGCGGGCGACGACCGGATCGAGCGCGTCGAGGTCGACGGCGACCGGCTGGTCGCGGTCGCACGCCAGGGCGGGCTCGTCGCGCCCGACCTCGTGCGCGCGCTCGACCGCGAGGGGTTCGAGATCGTCGACCTGGAGATCCGCCGGACCTCGCTGGAGGAGGTGTTCGTCGACATGACCAGACAGGGCGAGGCGGTCGGCGACGGCGAGAGCACGGACGGCGCGCCCTCCGGGAGCGCGGCGCCGGTCGCGGCCGACGCGAGCGGGGGCGGTGGTGGCGGTGGCGACGTGAGCGAGAGCGGCGTCGCCGAGACGCCCTCCGCGGAGGCGGAGCGATGAACCGCGTCGACCTCACCGGCTTCCTGACGCTCGCGAAGCGGGAGGTGCTGCGGTTCGTCCGCCGGCCGCGCAACACGTTCGCGCCGCCGTTCATCACCAACGTGCTCTACTTCTCGGTCTTCGGCGTGGTGCTCGGCGAGCGCGTCGGCACGGTCGCGGACGTGCCGTACATCCTGTTCATCCTCCCCGGGCTGGTGGTGCTCGGCGCCGTCTCGAACGCCTTCGAGAACGCTTCCTTCTCGATCTTCCACGGCCGCTGGAACGAGTACATCCACGAGGTGCTCACCTCGCCGCTGTCGTACGCCGGCATGGTGTGGGCGTACGTCCTCTCCTCGGCGCTGCGCGGGCTGCTCGTCGGCGGCCTGATCGCCGGCGTCGGGTGGGGGATCGTCTCGGCGCTTTACCGGCCGGTGCCGGTCGAACATCCCCTCTATCTGATCGCGTTCATGCTCGTGATCACGCTGCTCTTCGCGAGCCTCGGTGTCGTCGGCGGGCTGCTGGCAGAGGACTTCGACGACCTCACCGTGATGAACCAGTTCATCCTGCGCCCGCTGGTGTTCTTCGGCGCGGTGTTCTACTCGCTGGGTGACCTGCCGCCGGCGCTGCGACAGGTGTCGCTGGCGAACCCGATGGTGTACATGGTCAACGGCGTGCGCTACGGTTTCCTCGGGTTCGCGGAGGTCGACCCCCGGCTCTCGCTGGCGGTGCTGGCCGGGATGACGGTGGCGGCCGTGCTCCTCGACGTGTGGCTCTTCGAGCGCGGCTACGGGCTGACGGACTGACCGCGGCACCGCGGGCGGCGGTGCTGTTTCTGTCGCGGTTGCGGTTCCGCGGTTGCGGTTCCGCGGTTGCGGTCCCGCGGTTGCGGTCGCGGTTACGGTCGCGGTTACGGTCGCGGTTGCGGTCGCGGTTGTGGTGCGGTTTCCGTCGACGCTGTAGTACCGCGGCGGCGCGAGGGCGCGCAGCGCCCGGAGCGCCGACCGCGGGCCCTTTTTGATCGACATTTTTCAAGGACGGGTGAGCGCGCCGCCCGCGGCGCGCGAACCCGACGCAGAAAAAGGTCGGGGTGCGGTTTCCGTCGACGCTGTAGTACCGCGGCGGCGCGAGGGCGCGAAGCGCCCGGAGCGCCGACCGCGGCCACTTTTTAGTGGAGGTTTTTGCGACGGGGGTGAGCCGCGGCGTCTTCGACGCCGTGGCGGTTCCCCGTCGCAAAAACGTCCTATTGGAACCCGATCCGGCCGCTGCCGGTGTCCCGGAGGGCGTCCTGGCTGCCGCCCTTGAACTGCTCCTCCACGTTCTCGTAGTAGCGGAGGATGTCCTCGTTGATGGTGGGGCGCACCGACTCCATGGCGCGCCGGAAGTGCTTCATCTCGACCTCCTCGGCCTCGTCGTCGTCGCGGAGCGCCTCGATGGCGGCCTCGCGGGCGATGCCCTCGAGGTCGGAGCCGACGTAGCCGTCGGTGATCTCCGCGACCTCGCGGAGGCTCACGTCGGGGGCGAGCGGCGTGTCCTGGGTGTGGATCTCCAGGATGCGCTCGCGGCCCTCCTCGTCGGGCTGGCCGATCATGACGAGGCGGTCGAACCGGCCGGAGCGGAGGAGGGCGGGGTCGATCATGTCCGGGCGGTTGGTGGCGCCGATCACCATCACGTCGCCCATCTCCTCCAACCCGTCGAGCTCGGTGAGGAGCTGGTTGACGACGCGCTCGGAGACGTTGTTGCCCATCTCCTGTCCGCGGGAGGGCGCGAGGCTGTCCAGCTCGTCGAAGAAGATGATCGTCGGCGAGACCTGCCGCGCCTTGCGGAAGGTCTGTCTGATCGCCTTCTCGGACTCGCCGACCCACTTCGAGAGGAGCTGTGGCCCCCTGACGGAGATGAAGTTGGCGTTCGTCTCGTTGGCGACCGCCTTCGCCATCAGCGTCTTACCGGTCCCGGGCGGGCCGTACAGCAGGACGCCTTTCGGGGCGTCGACGCCCATGCGGTCGAACTTCTCGGGCGAGGTGAGCGGCCACTCGACGGACTCCTGGACCTCCTGTTTCGCCTCGGTCAGGCCGCCCACGTCGTCCCACGAGATCTTCGGGAGTTCGACGAGCACCTCGCGCATCGCGGAGGGCTCGACCTCGTTGAGGGCGCCGTCGAAGTCCTCCCGCTTGACGATCATGCGGTCGATGAGGCTCGGCGGGATGTCCTCCTCGTCGAGGTCGATCTCGGGGAGGTACCGCCGCAGCGCCTTCATCGCGGCCTCCTTCGTCAGGCTCTCGACGTCCGCGCCGACGAAGCCGTGGGTGTCGTCCGCGAGGCGGTCGAGCGAGACGTCGTCCGACAGGGGCATGCCGCGGGTGTGGATCTGGAGGATCTCCTTGCGGCCGACCTCGTCGGGGACGCCGATCTCGATCTCGCGGTCGAACCGGCCGGGGCGGCGGAGCGCGGGGTCGACGGAGTCGACGCGGTTCGTCGCCGCGATGACGATGACCTGTCCGCGCGTCTCCAGCCCGTCCATCATCGTCAGCAGCTGTGCGACGACGCGGCGCTCGACCTCGCCGGTCACGTCCTCGCGTTTGGGCGCGATGGAGTCGAGCTCGTCGATGAAGATGATCGACGGCGACTCGTCTTTCGCGTCCTCGAAGATCTCCCGGAGCTGCTGTTCGGACTCGCCGTAGTACTTCGAGATGATCTCGGGGCCGGCGATCGAGAAGAACGAGGCGGAGGTCTCGTTGGCGACTGCCTTCGCCAGCAGCGTCTTCCCGGTGCCCGGCGGGCCGTGGAGCAGGACGCCCTGCGGCGGCTCGATGCCGAGCTTCTTGAAGATCTGCGGGTGCTTCATCGGCAGCTCGACCATCTCGCGGACGCGCTGGATCTCGTTTTGCAGCCCGCCGATGTCCTCGTAGGTGATGCCGCCGCCGGTCTTCTCGAAGCCGGAGATCGGCTCCTCGCGGAGCTCGACCTCGGTGTCCTCCGTGATCATGCAGACGCCGTCAGGCTCCGTCTCGACGGCGATCAGCGGGATCGCCTGTCCGGGCGAGCGCATGAACGGGTGGTTCGTCGAGGACATCACCGGCACGATGTCGCGCTCGACGACCGGCCGCTTGAGGATCTGGCGTTTGACCATGCCGGCCGCGTCGGAGCCGAACTGGACGGACGCCTCCTCCGGCGGCGCGAGGACGAGCTTGTCGGCCGTCTCGGCCTCCGCCTTCCGGATGGTGACGCGCTCGCCGATGCCCACGTCCGCGTTCTGGCGGGTGAAGCCGTCGACGCGGACCGTGTCGGTGTTCCAGTCCTGCCGGTCGGCGCGCCACACCTTCGCGGCGGTGGTCTCGCCGCCCTCGATCTCGATGATGTCGCCCGGCGACAGCTTCAGGTGGAGCAGCGTGTCGGGGTCGAGGCGGGCGATACCGCGACCCGAGTCGTTCGGGTACGCCTTCGCCACTTCGAGTTGCACTTCGTTCATGATTGGCTCGCGGGGATACTGCGTAGGTCCGCGCGGTCCGGGGATAAGTCTGTTGTCCCCCCGGACACCGGGTGCTCGACTGGCGATTCCCGGCCGCCGCACGACCACGTCCGTGTGACCATGTAGCACGGTACTGTCCGCGGGTACAAAACCCCGTCGCTGCCGTGGGTTTTTCTCCCATACCCCGCCCCCGCGCTCAGCGAAGCCGACCGCGGAACGGCTCCGCTCCCGAGCGGGAGGCTCTTTACCCGGCCGCGCCGACGCTCGAGCATGAGGACGCTCGCGTTCGACGGCCGCACCGGCGCGGCCGGCGACATGATCTGCGCGGCGCTGATCGCGGCCGGTGCCGACCCCGCGGTGCTCGACCCCGTCGAGGACGCGCTCCCCGTGCGCTACGAGGTGGGAGAGACGACGAGGAACAGCATCCGAGCGACGACGGTCGACGTGCTCCTCGCCGAGACCGACGGCGGGCACTCGCACGACCATCACGACCACGGCGAAGCGGATCATCGACACGGCCACGGCGAGGACGACCATACCCACCAGCACGCGGAGGGTTCGGGGGTCCACCGCACCTACCCCGAGGTGGTCGAGGCGGTCGAGGCGATGGACCTCCCGACCGGGGTCGCGGAGGACGCGCTCGCGGTCTTCGAACTGCTCGCCGAGGCCGAGGCCGCGGTCCACGGCACGGACCTCGCGGAGACGCACTTCCACGAGGTCGGGGCGGACGACGCGCTCGCGGACGTGGTCGGCGCGTGCCTGCTGCTCGACGACCTCGACCCGGACCGCGTCGTCACCGGGCCGGTCGCCGCCGGCGGCGGCGAGGTGGAGATGAGCCACGGCGTCTACCCGGTTCCCGCGCCCGCGGTCGTGGAGGTCGCCGAGCGCTCCGGGCTCGCGCTGCGCGGCGGGCCGGTCGAGTCGGAGCTTTTGACGCCGACCGGCGCGGCCATCCTGGGCGCGCTCGCGGAGCCGGTCGCGGAACTCCCGGCGATGACCGTCGAGGCGGCGGGCTACGGCGCCGGGCGGAAGTCGTTCCCGGAGCACCCCAACGTCCTCCGCGCCGTCGTCGGTGAGGCGGTCCCCGACGGGGGCGACGACGCGGCGGACCCGCACGCCCCCGGCGACCACGGCCGCGACCACGGGGACACCGACCACGGCGGCACGCACGGCCGCGGGGACACCCACGGCCACGACGCCACTCGCGACCACGGGAACGCGCACGGTCACGACGCCGCCGAGCGCGGACGGCGCGACGCCGGACTCGTCCGCGACGACGTGGCGGTGCTGGAGACGAACCTCGACGACGCGCCGCCGGAGGTGCTCGGCGGGCTTCAGGAGACGCTCTCGGACGCGGGCGCGCTCGACGTGACGGTCCTGCCGACGACGATGAAGAAGTCCCGGCCGGGTCACCTCGTGAAGGTCGTCTGCGAGCCGGGCGACGCCGCGGCGGTCGCGGAGCGCCTCGCGCGCGAGACGGGGACCTTGGGGGTCCGAGAGTCCGCGGCCGGTCACCGCTGGATCGCCGAGCGCGCGTTCGAGACGGCGGAGGTAGTCGTCGATGGCGAGACCCACGAGGTGGCGGTGAAGGTCGCCTCGACGGCCGACGGCGAGGTGTACGACCGGAGCGCGGAGTACGACGACGCGGCCGCGGTCGCCCGCGAGACGGACCTCCCGATCCGCGAGGTCATGCGCCGCGCCGAGAACGCGGCCGGGAACTGAACGGGCCCCCGAGCGAGATCACGGGGGTTCACCGTCCGGGAAGCGACGGTACCGCCCAATCAGAAGAGGGTGGTTGGCTCCGAGTCCTGGAACTCGTGGCCGTGCAGTCGTTGCGGTACTGTGCGGGGAGAGACTCGAAGTGCTAGCGGCTCGACCCGGTCCGGTCACCGAAATCTCCGGGACCCACGGCTCGCTGCGTCTGCCGTTCAGTCGTCCAGTTCTTCGACCAGCCCCTCGGGGGGATGTTCGGCGTCGCTCTCCTCGCCGGGGGTTTCGGGCGGCGCGTCGAACTCCGGGTCGAACAGGCGGAGCGCGGTCTGGATGGTGGTCCAGTCGTCCTCGCCGGCGGCGTCGCGGAGGGATTTCGTGGGCGCCGCGAGCAGTTGGCCGACGAGCGCGTCCGCGAGCGCCTCGACGGTCTCGCGCTGCTCGGCGGTGAGCCCGCCCTGCGTCTCCAGTTTGGTGAGCGCCGTGTCGACCTCGCGGGCCTTGGTGCGCTCCGCGCCCGCGTACATCGCGGAGATGACCTCGTCGGCGCGCTTGCGCTTGAACGAGTCGAGCAGGCGGTCGAGCTCGTCGTCGATCATCGCCTCGACCGCGCGGGCCTCCGCCTCGCGCTGTTCGCGGGTCCGGCGCGTGACCGACTCCAGCGCGTCGATGTCGTACAGCGTGACGCCGTCGAGGTCGTCCGCCGCGGTCTCCACGTCGCGCGGCTGAGCGATGTCGATGCAGACGACCTCGCCCGCGTCGGTCAGGTCGCCGCGGCCGAGGACCGGTTCCGGGGCACCCGTCGCACTGATCACGAGATCCGCAGTCGGGATCACCTCGACCAGTTCCGAGAGCGGGAGCGCGCGCGCGTCCATCTCGATCTCGCCGGCGACGTGTTCGGCGTGCGGGACGGTCCGATTGGCGACGACGACCTCCGCGGTCGGAGTGTCCGCCAGAGCGCGGGCCGCGAGCGTCCCCATCTCGCCGGCGCCGACGACAACCGCGGTCGCGCCGGCCAGATCCAGTTCGCGCGCGGCGAGTTCGACGGCCGCGGAGCCGAGCGAGACGACGCCCTCGTTGATCGCGGTCTCCGTGCGGGCGCGCTCGCCGACGTGGATGGCCTTCGTGACGCTCTCCTCCAGCATCGGGCCGATGCCGCCCGCGGATCGCGACTCCTCGTAGGCGGTCCGCACCTGGCCGAGGATCTGGTCCTCGCCGAGCACGAGCGACTCCAGTCCGGCCGCGACCCGCATCAGGTGGCGGAGGCTCTCCTCGTGGTCGAGGTGTCTGACGGCGCCCTCGCGCACCTCCGGGGCGAACGTCGAGAGCGCCGCGGTGCCGTCGGCGGCCCTGTCGGTGACGACGTATGCCTCCGAGCGGTTGCACGTGGACACGGCGTACGCCTCCGAGACGCCCTCACGGGCGAGAAGGTCGGAGACGGTCGCGCGGACCGAGTCGCCGCCCGCGGCGTCGATCTCGTCGACCGACGCCCGGGTGTGAGCGACGCTGACGCCCGTGATTACGCCGGTGTCGATCATGCGTTGCACGTCTCCTGGACCACCCTGTTGGCTTCTTCCCGAGCGTTTGCGTCGCCCGCTTGTAAAGCCTTCCAAACCGGCCCCGACCGCACGACGGCGCGGACCGCGTCCCGTCGCGTCTCGGGGTCGACCCCCGCCGCCTTCAGCTCCGCCCGGATCTCGCCGGTCAGCGCCGCCATCGCGCCGGCACCCTCGAGTTCCGCCTCGATGCGCTCGCGGAGGTGCTTGGCGAGCGCCGGACTGGTCCCGCCCGTCGAGACGGCGACCGTCACCGGGTCGTCCGCGACCGTCGCGGGGACCACGACGCTCCCCGCGTCGCGCCCACCAGCCTCGTCCGTCCGGTTGACCAGCGCGCCAGCCGCCCGCGCGGCCGCCTCCGCCGCCGCGTTGACCGCGGGGTCGTCCGTCGCCGCGACCACCAGCGCCGGGTCGGTCCGTTCGACCCAGTCGCCGACCGCGTCGGCGTCCGGGGCCTCGCGGATCAGGTCGACGGCCCCGGCGTCCCCGTCGGCCACCCGATCAGTGGCCATGGTCCGCAGCGCGTCCGAAAAGGCCGGGCTCACGACGATTACCGACGCCTCCGACGCGAAGCGGCGGACCTTCCGGGTCGCGACGCTCCCGCCGCCGACCACCAGCACGGTCTCGCCGTCGAAGTCGTGGAACAGGGGGATCATGGATGTCGAGGAACTCCGAGAGGGATCAGGCCGTGTTCGAACTCGCGCGCTCGTCGATCCGGATCCCCGTCTTCTTCAGGATCCGCGTCGAGAACAGCGTGTCCCAGTCCTCGTCGCTCACGTCCCAGTAATCGTCCATCACCTCTTTCACCTGCTGGACCCGCCGGTCGCTCTCCGCCTCGGAGCGCCCGTGGGTCATCGCGAAGAAGTTGTACGGCCAGACGCCGTCGTGGCGCGGCCGCTCGTAGCAGTGAGTGACGAACTCCAGGTCGGCGACGACCGGGCCGACCTCGTCGAGCACCTCGTCGGGGACGTCCCAGACCGTCATCCCGTTCTCGGTGTAGCCGAGCGCGTAGTGGTTCGGGATGACGCCGACGCGGCGGACCTTCCCCTCCGCGTCGAACCGCTTGATCGTCTCCACCACCCAGTCGGTCTCCGCGCCGACCGCCTCGGCGACGTCCGCGTACGGCGTCTCCGTGACCGGCAGCCCGCCCTGAATCTCCACGACGAGGTCGCGCTCGGCCGGCGTCAGCGTCTCCCGCCCGGAGGGCTCGACCGCGGGACCGAGCTCCGAGAGGTCCACGTCGCCGTCCGGAACCGGCCCGTCGAGCAGGAACTTCGCGCCGACGTGGAACTCCTGAATCTTGGGCAGGTCGTACGTCTCCTGTCCGGTCGCGGCTTCGATCTCCGCGAGCACCTCCGCGACGCGGTCCGCGCCGTCCTTGTCCGGGTCGGGGTGGTCGGCCACCGAGACGACGAACCACATGTTGAGGTGCGGGTGCTCGCGCTCGTAGTTGTGCGCGACCGCGGGGAACTCGTTCACCGTCTCCGCGACCTCGTCGTACCGCTCCTCGGGGGCGTGCATCGCCACCAGCGACGCGGCGCCGCCGATCTCCTCGGCGTTGACGAGCGCGCCGAACCGAGAGAGGACGCCCGCCTCGTCCAACTCGCGCACGCGCTCGCAGAGCTCCGGACCCGTCACCTCGACGCCGCGATCCCGGAGCGCGGCCGCCGCGGGCTCGAAGGGGCGCTCGACGACCGGGAATCCCCCCTGAAAGGCGTTGAGGATCGCCCGGTCGAGCGTCGACAGATCCGCGTCGACCTGCTTCATACGCGCCCTGAGGGCCGCGGCGGATTAAGGGGTTCGGAGCCGCGGCCCGTCGAGCGGACTCAGCCGTCGAGGTCCCGCGCGATGTCCGCCAGCGACCCGCTCGGGCCGGCGTCCACGTCGTAGACCGCCCGGTCGCCCGGCAGCCGGAGCCCGTAGGCGTCGCCCGACTCCACGACGTCGAGCAACAGGGAGTCGTCCTCCTCGCGGTCGTGCTCGCGCAGCCACGCGACGAGGCGGTTCTCGCCCTCGCCGGGGGTCCGCGCGAGCCGCCGGTTGTCGTAGGCGCCGCGGATCAGGCGACCGCTCGCGTCCGAGACGATCCGCGCGTGGTAGGTCTCGCGCTCGACGATCAGCCGGACGAGGTCGCCGTCCGCGAGCCCCAGCGCGTCCGCGAAGCCGGACTCGACGCGGCGGTCGAGTTCGTCGTCGTTCGGGAGACGCACGCAGGGCTTCCGGGTACCGCCGCTGCGGGCGACCGTCACGCGGACGGACGCGACGCTCTCGTCGTCGGAGGTGACGCGCGCCATCGAAAAGGTGGGTCGGCTACTCCTCGTCGCCGTCGTCGCCCTCGCCGAGCGCGGCGGCCACGTCGCCCTCGCCCTCGACGACCTTCACGTTGATCTGGGCCACGTCCTCGGCGACCTCGGCGCCGCGGACCGTGACGCGCTTGCGCTCGCCCTCGCGGGACGGCTCGTAGCCGACGCCGCCCTCGAGGAGGAGCTCCTTCAGGCTCGTGCCGGGGACGTCCGCGCGCATCGGCCGCCCGGTTTCGTCCGAACCGCCGGTGATCTCGACCGTGAAGCCGTCGAGGCCGACCGCGGCCCCGTCGGCCTCGTCACCGAGGCTCAGTCCGAGAAACCGATTGGCGTCCTGTCCGTCGACCTCGCGCTGGAACGTCGCGCCGGTGTCGGGGTCGGCGACGACGACCTGGAATTCTGCCATGCGGGAAACGACAGCCCGACCGAGTAAAAGTACGTCGGATCCGCGGCCGCACGAGAGCCGTCCGCACGGGTCGGCCGTCTGTCCCGGTCGCGACCGGGCTGTTTCTGTCCCAGTCGCCGCCAAGTCGTTTTCCGTCCCCGACGGAGTGGGGGTCCGAACCCCGCGCAGCCGTTCCTTATTTCTCCGTGAGGGCGTCGACCCCAGTGACCACCGCCGGCGTCCCGCCGCCCCACGGCCCCGCCGCGAACGCCGTCTCCAGCGCCCGCGCGACGCGGTCGGGGTCGGACGGCCCGCCCGCCGCGGCGAGGCTCCCGACGCTCTCCGGATCGAAGGTGACGCCGAGGGCGTCGTACACCGGCGTCAGCACCTCCGCGACGGCCGGTTCGTCGCTCGCGACGACGACCAGGCAGCCCGACACGAGCGCGGCGTCCTTCTGGACGCGCTGTGCCAGTCCGGCGACCTTGCCGCCGTCCGCGACCCGGACGGAGTGGTCGCCGGGACAGAAGGACGCCGCCGGCTCGCCGCGCGCCACGTCCGCGCCGAGGTCGCGGAGCGTCTCCAGGAGCGTCTCGGTGGCCGTCGCGTAGCGCTCGTCGAGTCCTTCCCGCATCTCCGCGAGCGGGACCGCGACCGCGAACGCGAGCGTCTCGCCGGTGTACGCGACCGCGCGCCCCCCGACGCTCCGCTCGACCGGCTCGTAGCCGCGCTCCAGCGCCGCCGCTCGCGCCGTCGGGAACCCCTCCTGCCGGGCGTCGCGTCTCCCGAACGCGACCTGTCGATGCGGCGCCCGGACGCGAACCCGGGGGATCCCGTCCGCCGCGGTCGCCGACAGCATCGCGGCCGTCGCCTCGCGGTCGTCGTCCGGCGTCCCGGCCCGACCTCGCACCACGCGCATACGTTCCCTCGGCGGCCGAGCGACAAAAGCCGGTCGGGGACCGACGCCGCTTTGCCGGCCGACCCCCGAGATCCGAGCGATGAGGGTCACGCTGCCGGGCGCGGTGCTGGCGCGCTATCCGCGCTTCTCGCTGTACAACTCGCCGTACCCCGCCCACGACCGCGGAAGCGCGGTGGACCTCTACCCCGCGGGCGACGACGGCCTCTCGCCCGTGGCGGGCGTCGTCCGCGAGACGCGGACCGTCGGCTGTCCGGACCGCTCGTACGCCGCGGAGCGAGACCACCTGATCGTGCTCGACGTCGACCCGGAGTGGGCCGCGGCGGCGGGCGTCGCGGACGGTCTCCTCGCGCGGGTTCTGCACGTCGACCCGGCGGTCGAGCCCGGCGACCGAGTCGCGGTCGGCGACCGCCTCGGTCCGATGGTTCGGTCGGGTTTCTTCGGCCAGTGGGTCGACAGACACGTCCATCTCGGCTTCCGGCCGGCGGACGCGAACCCCCTCCGCGCGAGCGGGTCGCTCCCGGTCGACCTCGGCGTCGACGTGGCGCCGGCCGCGTGGGACGGCACCGGTCGCGTCGTGGAGACGGGACCGACGCACGCGGTGCTCGACGCGCCCGCTCATCCCGCGCCGGGCGAGCGGTTCGCGGCGCTGGCGAGCGACGGGGGCGTCCCGCTCGACGGCGGGTTGCGCCACTACGCGGGCGGCGGCGCGCTCGGAGCGGTCGCCGGCGCGGGAGTCGCCGGCGGTGGGGACGGCACGGAGCTCTCGCTCCTCGGCGAGCCGGTCGGCGTCGCCGACGGCCGCGACGTGCGGTGGAACCGGGTGGCGATACGCGCGAACGGCGAGCCGGCGGCGGGGCTGTCGCTGTTCGCGTCGCGGGAGCGGCTCGGGGCCAAGCTGGTGCTTCCGGAGGCGCCGCTGGCGGTGGGCGACGAGGTCCGCGTCCGGATCGCGCCGACGGACGACCCGGTGCGGTTCGGGGTGGGACGGTAGAGCGAGGGCGCGTCGACCGCGCGAGGGGTGACGGAACCGCCGCTATCGGCGACAGAAATGGCGAACGGCCGGCGCTCGGACGGTCCGCAGGTCAGGTCCCGCGGTCGTCGTGACTCCGCGGCGGTGCGCCGGACGCCCGCCGAGTTCGCCGCGGAGCGCGTCGTCAGGTCACGGGGCGGGTGGCGCGGCATGACTCAAAAGGGTCAGCCCCAGCGCTCCCGGTGCCGGCGCTTCGCCGCGCGGTAGTAGTCGTCCTCGCGCACGCGGTCGAGGTGCGTTTCGAACACCAGCGCCGCCTCGCGCTTGTCGGAATCCGCCCACCGCTGCGGCTCGCGCTCCGTCCCGTCCTCGTCGTACTTCCGCCCGCTCGGATACGTCGCGTAGCGCATCGCCCGCGTGTACCCCATCCGAAGGTACTTGCGCGCCATGTCCATGCCCACGAAGTCCCCGCGCTCGCGGTAGTCGCGGAACTGCTCCTCGATGGCGGTCGCCGCCTCGGCGGCCGTCTCGCGGTCCGCGTACCCCCACAGCGGCAGGAGTTCGGACTTGTACGGCTCGACCTTGAACGCGCCCTCCTCGCCGCGGCCGACGCGGTAGCACTCCGGGCGTTCCCGGAAGTCCACCGCGTACTCCGGACCGTCGTCGCGGGTCGGCAGGTCGGGCCACGCGTCGGACACGCGGGGCGGTACGTGCGGGGCGGCCACGAACGTTGCGGCCGGAAACTCCCCGCCCGTTCGACGCGATTCCCGGAGTTACAAGCCGGCCGACACAGAGGTCAGGGACATGAGTCAGGAGCCCACGGACCTGCCGCCGTTGCCGGACGGCGCGGCGGCGTTCATGGAGGAGCGCATCGAGGCCGAGCACGGCTACCTCTCGTGGCTGAACACGGGCGTCGAGTCGGTCGAGCGCGGCCGGATCGTTCTCACCATCCCCTACGACGACAAACTCACGAACAGCGACGGGGAGACGATCCACGGCGGCGTGGCAGCGACGCTCGTCGACACCGCCGGCGGGCTGGTCCAGCGGACGGCGTTCCCGGACCCCCTCGACGGCGGCGTCGCGACGGTGAACCTCAACGTGAACTACCTCAGACCGGCGACCGGCGACCTCCGGGCGGAGGCCGAGGTGGTCCGCGCTGGCGGCTCCATCGGCGTCAGCGACATGCGCGTCACCAGCACCGCGAACGGCGAGACGCGCGAGGTGGTCGTCGGGCAGGGGTCGTTCCGGCTGTTCCGGGAGGACTGAGAGGAGGGCCGGACGGCGCCGCCGGTCAGCGCCCGAAGCCGGGAAGGTCGTCGAGAACCGCGTCCGAGTTCTCGACCGCGTCCCGGAGGGCGTCGAGGCCGGGTTCGCCGACGCGGTCGGGGTTGGCGTGGACCCGCACGTCCTGTTCGCCGAGCGGGACGAAGCCGAGCCCGAGCCGCTCCGCGGTCGCCCGGAGGCCGACGCCGGCGTCCGCGTCGCCCGCTGCCACCTTTCTGGCGGGGCTCTCGTAGGCACGGACCGCGAAGCCGAAGCCGTCGACCGCCTCGGTCACCTCGCGGCGCTCGACGCCGCGCTCCTCCGCGAGCGCGGCGAGTTCGTTCGCGAGACTGGTTCTGAGTCCCGAGTCGGTCGTCCGGTTGACGAACCGGAGGTCGCGGTCGACCAGGTCCGCGAGTCCGGTCACGTCGTCGGGGTTGCCGGCGGGGACGACGAGTCCCCACTCTCGCGTCCAGCCGCCGAGGTCGACGGCGTCCACCTCGCGCTCGACCGGCCCGGCGGTGACCGCGGCGTCCGGCAGCCCGTCGCGGAGCCTGCGGAGCCCCTCGCGGGAGCCGACCGGGAGGTACCGCGGGCGGTCCACCTCGTCCAGCAGGCGGTTGAGCGCGGGGTCGTCCTCGCCGACGCCGAGCAGGGTCGGCGGGCGCACGTCGGGCGAGAACAGCTGCACCTCGACCGCCTCGCCCTCGTCGAGGTAGTCGGTGTCCGGGTCCACGGCGACGACGCCGTCCGCCTCCACGAGGCTCGTCGTCGCGCCGGACCCCTTGTCGACCGGGTACGCGAGCGGGGCGGCGTCCGGCCGCTCCAGCAGGCCGACGGGCATCAGCCTGAGTCGCCCCTCGCCGTAGCGCTCGCCCGCCGCCATCCGGGCGGTCACGGTCGCGGTCGCCGGCTCCGGCTGCCCCGCCGCCTCCCGGACTGCCGGCGCGACGAACGTCCGGAAGATGGTGAGCGCGGAGACGGGGTAGCCGGGGAGGCCGACGTACGCCGACTCGCCCGCCCGCTCCGCCTCGGGCGACCGGTCGAGGCGCCCGATCAGCATCGGCTTGCCGGGCTTGACCGCGACCCCGTGGAGCAGCAGGTCGCCCCGCTCCTCGATGACGCGGTAGATCACGTCGACCGCGCTCGCGGAGGTCGACCCCGACGACAACACGAGGTCGCACTCGTCGGCCGCCTGCGTCAGCAGGCGCTCCATCTCCGCGTAGTCGTCGCCGGCGTGCGGGTAGAGCTTCGCCTCGCCGCCGGCCTCCTCGACGCCCGCGGCGATCGTCGTCGAGTTCACGTCGTAGATCTGTCCGCGCGCGGAGTCGAGTTCCTCGCCCAGCCGGACCAACTCGTCGCCGGTCGAGACGATGCCGACCGTCGGCTTCCCGCGGACCGGCACCGCCTCGCGCCCGAGGGCGGACAGCAGGCCGATCTCCCGCGGCGTGAGTCGCGTGCCGGGGCCGAGCGCGCGGGCGCCGGCCGCCACGTCCGCGCCCGCGACCATCACGTGGTCGCCGGGCGCGACCGAGGTGCGGAAGGCGATCCTGTCTGCCGTCCCGTCGTCTCCGTCCGCTTCTCCGTCGCCGCCGTCCGCGCCGTCGCCGCTCGCCGCCTCCCTCACCTCGTCGGTCCGCTCGACCATCACCACGGCGTCGGCGCCCGGCGGCATCACCGCGCCCGTGGATATCTCGGCGCAGGTGCCGGGGTCGACGGTCACGTCCGGCTCCGCCCCAGCGTGGACCGCGCCGATCAGGTCGAGTTCGACCGGGTCCGCCTCGTCGGCGCCGAACGTGTCGCGGGCCCGCACCGCGTAGCCGTCCATCGACGCGCGGTCGAAGCCCGGCACGTCGAGGTCGGCGTCGATCCGCTCCGCGAGGACGCGGCCGCGGGCGTCCGCGAGCGGGACCGACTCCGGCTCGGGAGCGAGGTCCAGCGAGTCGATGACCTCGCGGGCCGCCGCCGGCTCCGCGAGGTCGCGGAACTCCTTGCGCTCGCTCATTCGGTCGCCTCCCAGATCTGTACGTCGACCGCTTCGCCGGCGTCGATCCCCTCGCGCCCCTCCGGGACGACGACCCAGCCGTCCGCGAGCGCGACGCTCGAGAGGACGCCGGAGCCGCTGGCGCGGGTCGGCGCCGCGGTCGTCGCGTCCCCGTCCTCGCTCAGCCGCACTCGCGCGAACGTCCGCGTCCCGGGCTCGCTGGCGATCTTCCTGTCGAGCGTCGCGCGCCTGGTCGGGTGCGGCGGCGCCTCGGTCCCCGCGACCGCCGCCACGACCGGCCGCAGGAACTGGACCGCGTTGACGATGCAGGCGACGGGGTAGCCGGGGAGACAGACGACCGGCGTCCCGTCCGCGACCCCGAGACACACCGGGTGGCCGGGCTTGAGCGCGACGCCGTGGACGAGCACCTCGCCGACCGCGTCGAGCACCTCGGGGATCAGGTCGCGCTCGCCGACGGAGGAGCCGCCGGTCGTCACGACCACGTCGGCGTCGAGGTCGCGCTCGACCGCCGCGCGCAGGGCGTCCTCGTCGTCGGTGACCACGTCCCGGTAGCGCGTCTCGGCCCCCCACCGCTCGGCCATCCGGGCGACGGTGAGTCCGTTCGTCTCGATCACCTCGCCCGGACCGGGGTCGGACTGGACCAGCTCCTCGCCGGTGGGGATCACGGCGACCTCGGGGGCCTCGTAGACCGGGACCTCGGTCAGCCCGACCGACTTCAGCAGGCCCAGGTCCGAGGGCCGGAGCCGGTGGCCGGGTTCGTAGAGACGCTGGCCCTCGGCCACGTCCTCGCCGGCCGGCCCGACGTTCTCCCCCTCGGCGACCGCGTCGAACGTCTCCACGTCGCCGCCGACCTCCTCTACTTCCTCGATCATCACGACGGCGTCGGCGCCCTCCGGGAGCGCGCTTCCGGTGTGGACGCGGGCGGCTTCGCCCGGACCGACCGCGGCGTCGTCGCCTCCGGGAGCCTCGGAGCCCGCGCCGCCCGTTCGGCGGAGCACCTCCGGCGAGCGCCCGGACGCCCCGAAGGTGTCCCGTGCGCGAACGGCGTAGCCGTCCATCGCGGCGCGGTCGTAGCCCGGCACCGGCGCCGGGGCCTCGACCGGCTCCGCGACGACGTGCCGGTCGGCGTCCGCGAGCGGGACCGTCTCGACGCGCCCGTGGGGCGTCGCCGCGCCCAGCAGCGTCTCGCGGGCGTCCGCGACTCGGGTCCGGTCCTTGAACCCGGTCTCGTGTCTGTCGTGGCTCATGCGTGGCGGTTCCGGGCCCGACGGCAAAAACCCCGCCGACCGCGTCGGACTGGCCTCCGGTAGCACCCGCGAGCCGGCTACGACAGCACCTGCGGGCCGAACAGCATCACCAGCAGCGCGACCAGCATCGTCAGTCCGACGCTGACCGTGATCGACCGCGTCAGCGCGGGACGTGCCTCGACCGGGAGACGGGAGACGACCGCCTCGGTCGCGGTGCGGAGGATCCGCCCGCCGTCCAGCGGGAACGCCGGGACGCAGTTGAAGATGGCGAGCTGGAGGTTGATCCAGCCGGTCCAGAACAGCAGGTTCGCGGCGAGGAACACCCCGCCGTCGCCCAGCGCCGACAGCGGACCGGTCACCTCGTAGAAGGCGGAGTTGCTCCCGACGAACCCCGCGAAGTTGTACTGGATGCTCGGGTCGACGACCGCGAGGAACGGGAGGACCGTGACGAGCAGCAGCGTGCCCAGCAGGCCGCCCCCGGCCTCGCCGCTCAGCAGGGAGAGGTAGTAGTCCGCGGGGTAGCCCGTCATCCCGAGGCTGTCCACGCTCACGCCCGAGACGCCCGGCGTGGCGAAGATGCCGAGGAACGCGCCGCCGTCCTCCTCGTGCGTGCCGAGCTCCACGGCGTAGTTCGTCCACTCGTAGCCGCCCTCGCCGTCGCCCGCCGTCCGGTACGCCTGTACGGTGACCTCCTCGCCCGGTTCGCGCGCGTCGAGCGCGGCGGTCAGGTCGTCGTTGTCGACGACGCGCTCGCCGTCGACCGACGTGACGACGAGATGGTCGCCGGCGGGCGCGCCCGCCGCCTGGAACGGCCCCTCTTCCGCGACCGCGACGAGCGCGCCGGCCGGCGCGGTGACCGTCTCCCCGTCGGCCGTCTCAAGCGTCACCACGGGATCGTCGGCGGCGGCGATGGCCTCACGCAGGCCGCCCTCCGTGCGGACCGCGGTGCCGTCGACCGCCACCACGGTGTCGTTGACGCTGACGCCGGCCGCGGACGCGCCGTCGCCGGCTCCTCCGCCGGACCCGTTCGACGGCGCGGCGAACGGCGATGTCTCCGCGACGCTGGTCACGAGCAGTTCGCGCTCGACCTCCGTCGTCGTGCCGTCGGAGAGTTCGACGGCGACGGTCTCCGCGTCGGTCGTCTCGAGCCGCTCGGAGAGGTCGGAGGCGTTCGCGACCGGCTCTCCCTCCAGCGCGACGATGCGGTCCCCGGCGCCGATGCCGGCGTCGGCGGCCGGCGAGCCGGGGTAGGTTCCGCCGACCGCGGCGCCAGGCGCGACGGAGATGGCGCCCGCGACCGGGCCGAAAAGCAGCGCGAACGCCAGCGCGACGACGACGAAGTTGGCGGTGACGCCGGCGGCGAACATCCGGGTGCGGCCGCCGCGGTCGACCTCCTTCGTGGACTCCTCGTCCGGTTCGACGAAGGCGCCGATGGGGATCAGCGTGAGCAGCGCGACGCCCATCGAGTCGATCTCGATCCCCTCGACGCGGCAGAGCAGGCCGTGGGCGCCCTCGTGGACCACCAGCGCGACCAGCAGGCCGACCACGATCTCGGCCGCCACCGTCAGCGGGAGGAACTCGTTGACGCCGGGGATGATCAGCACGTTCTGCGGCGTGTTGATCCCGGTCGGGGCCGGCGGGTTCGCCACGATCGAGACCGCGTTGGCGACGAGGAGCACGAACATCCCCGCCATGATCACCAGCGCGGCGCCGACGCCGACGTTGGCGACCGCGCGCCACAGTCGCTTCGGGCCCGCGAGGCGGTCGAGCAGCGCACGCCCCCGCTTCGTGTGGATCGTCGTCAGCGGGCCGGAGACGCGGACCGCGTCCGGGAGGTACCCCCGGTTGCGCAGCCACATCGCGGCCGCGGTGTACGCGAGGATCCCGAGCAGGATCCACTGCAGGGTATTCATTGTCCGCGGTTCGGGTGCGTTCCGGGTAAGCCGTTCGGTTCCCGGAGTTTCGACTCGAACCGACCGCGCCGGGCGCACGGGTCGCGGCTCCCGAGGGGGACGCGCCGGTCCCGGCAGGTATCAACACACAAGTACCCGCCCCCCGAACGGCGGTGCATGAACGCGCTTCTGGACTTCGTGGTTCGCGTGGTCGGCGACGTGGGGCGTCTCGGCGGCGTCTTCGTCGAGCAGGTGCTGACGAACGGCGACCCGATCTCGATCGCCGTGTTCGTCGTCGGTCAGCTGTTCATGGTCGGGGCCATCGCGGCGCTCGGATACGCCGCACTCGGCGCCCTGCTCTCGGAGATCGGCGTGGACCTTCCGGCGCTCGGCGCCGGCGCCGCGGAGTAGTCAGCGGGCCGGCAAGGGGCAAGTCAGTCCCGTTACCCGCCTCTTTTGACGACGCTGTCCGAACCGGGAGCCATGGATCCAGACCTGGACCGGTTCAACTCGCGCCGGTCGACCGTCTACGGCCAGCGCGGCGTCGTCTCGACGAGTCAGCCGCTCGCCTCGCAGGCGGGCATCGAGACGCTGCGCGACGGCGGTAACGCCTTCGACGCCGCGGTGGCGACCGCGGCCGCGCTCAACGTCGTCGAGCCCACCTCGACGGGGCTTGGCGGCGACGTGTTCGCGCTGTACAAAACGGCCGACGGCGAAGTCGGAGCGATGCGCGCCTGCGGCGGCGCCCCCGCGGACGCCACGCTGGAGAACGTCCGCGAGGCGGTCGCGCAGGACCCCGACGCCGACGCCGACGACCCGGCCGACGCGGAGATGCCGGACACCGGCCCGCTCGCGGTGACGGTCCCCGGCACCGCCCGCGGGTGGGAGGCGACGGCGGAGGAGCTCGGGACGAAGGACCTCGGCGAACTGCTCCAGCCCGCGATCCGGTACGCGACCGAGGGGTACCCGGTCTCGGAGGTCGTCTCGGCGCAGTGGCAGCACGGCGAGGAGCTGTTCGAGACGCCAAACGCCCGCGAGGCGTTCCTGTTCGACGGCGAGGCCCCGGAGACGGGCCAGACCGTGCGCCTGCCGAAGCTCGGCGCCTCGATGGAGACGATCGCCGAGGAGGGCGCGGACGCCGTCTACGAGGGCGAGATCGCGGAGGCCATCGCCGACGAGGTGCAGGAACAGGGCGGCTTCATGACCGTCGACGACCTCGCCGCCTTCGAGGTCGAGTGGCCGGAGCCGGTCTCGACGACGTACAACGGCGCCGAGGTGTACGAGCTCCCGCCGAACAACCAGGGGCTCATCGCGCTGGAGGCGCTCAACGTCGCCGAGCAGTTGGGCGCCGGCGAGTACGACTACGACTCCGCGGAGCGCGTCCACTACTTCTCGGAGGCGCTGAAGGTCGCGTTCCACGACGGCCACCGCTACATCACCGACCCCGACTACGAGGACCACCCGCCGCTCGCGTCCGAGGCGTGGGCCGAGAAGCGCGCCGCGGAGGTCGGTCCGGAGGCGAACCACGACGTGAGCTTCGGCGTCCCGAACGCGGGCGACGCGGAGGACGCGGACACGGTCCTGCTCACCGTGGCGGACGACGAGGGCAACGTCGTCTCGTTCATCAACTCCCGGTTCGCCGGCTTCGGCTCCGGAGTGGTCGCGGGCGACACCGGCATCGCGCTCCAGAACCGCGGCTCCTCGTTCTCGCTGGACGCGGACCACCCCAACCGCATCGAGCCGGGCAAGCGCCCGTTCCACACCCTGATCCCGGGGCTCGTGGAGTTCGACGAGGACGACTGGGCCGCCTTCGGCGTGATGGGCGGCTACATGCAGCCGCAGGGGCACGTGCAGGTGATCAGCAACATCGTGGACTACGGGATGCCCCTCCAGCGCGCGCTCGACGAGCCGCGGTGGCGCTACCGCGAGAGCGGCGAACTCGCGCTCGAACCGCAGTTCGACGACGACGTGGCCGCCAAACTCGTCCGGAAGGGCCACGACGTGCAGGTGCTCTCGCCCGGGCTGTTCGGCGGCGCGCAGATCACCCGCAACGAGGACGGCGTGCTCTCCGGCGCGACCGAACCCCGCAAGGACGGCAACGCGCAGGGGTACTGACCGGCCGCGTCGCTGGCGGGGATTTTTCTGTCGCTACAGGATTTCCGTGGATGGGGGCCTTCTGTAACTGCGGTCCTTCTGTAACTGCGGGCCTTCTGTAACTGCGGGCCTTCTGTAACTGCGGGCCTTCTGTAACTGCGGGCCTTCTGTAACTGCGGGCCTTCTGTAACTGCGGGCCTTCTGTAACTGCGCCGGCCGAGACCGCGGCCCTCGCCCGCCCGATCAGTCCACGTCGCGGAGCCCCTCGCCGACGATGCCGCCGAAGTAGCCGCAGACGGCGAAGTAGACGACCGCGACCGCCGCCAGCACCGGGAGCGAGATGGGCCAGTCGATGCCGATGACGGCGGCGGGGATGGTGATCCCGGGGACCGACGCGAGCGCGCCGGAGAGCGCGCCGACCTGCCAGCCCGCGCGGTCGCCGTCGTGGAGGTACGCCGCGACCGTGCCGCCGACCGCCGGCGAGAAGGGGACGAACACGAGGGGGACGGTGATCGCGGCGCCCACGCCCGCGCTCGGAAGCGTGTCCATGCGCCTCCTCCGCGGTCGAGGGACAAAACTCCGGCGCGACGCGCCGACGCGGGAGCGGGGCGGCCGCGGCCGGCCGGCGCCCTTACTCGGGGTTCGACTCGTCCGCCGCGAGAACGCGCTTGAAGACCGGCAGGACCCACTTCACCTGCGCGCCGTCCTCCACGAAGACGAGCGTGCGCGGCGGCCGGACCGCCTTCGGCCTGACGCGGAGGCCCTCCTCCGCAGCCGCCTCCGCAGCCGCGTCGGGAGCGGCGAGGAACTCGACGCGCGCGCGGTCCGACTGGACGTACACCTCCGCGAGCGGGGGCTCATCCCGTCCGGCGTCGTCGTCCGGTCCGTCCTCGGTCCGGCGGACCGCGTACGCCAGCGCGCCGTCCGCGGTCGGCTCCACGTCGGGGTCGGCGTCGGTGACCGTCAGGTCGCGGAGCCGGCCCTCGTTCCCCTCGATCTCGGAGGCGAGCAGCTGAGCGATCCGGACGCCGTCGTCGAGGCGCTCGTCGACCATCAGGCGGCCTCCCCGCCGGCGTCCTCGGAACGGTCGTCGACCCCCTCGCCGGTTCCGCCGTCGGCCCTCTCGCTCGCTTCGTCGCCGACCTCCCCGCTCGCCTCCGCGCCGTCCGCGAGCAGTTCCTCGCGGACGGTCCCGGCCAACGCCCCCACGTCGACGTCGTGCTCGCGGGCGTACACGACCGCGGCGGCCTCGAGGGTGATCGCCAGCGTGCGCTGGCGCTCGTTGATCGCCGCGACCGCTTCCTGCTTGTCGATGCCGGCGGCGACGACGGCGTCGAGCGCGCGCTCGAACGTCGACTGCTCGCGGAGGATCGACTCGTCGGGGACGAAGTTCTCGGGGACCGACGCCTCGCCGGGGTCGAACTGCGGGACGAGGTCGCCGTCCTCGACCGCGACCAGCCCGCGGCCCTGCGCCACGTCGACGAGGCGCTTGGCCTGATCGGGGGAGAACCAGTCGCGGTCCAGCGAGAGCGCGACCACGAACTCCCCCTCGCCGAGCCGGTCCTTGCCGGACTGGCGGAACGGGACGGCGACGGCGGCCTCCAGACTCATGTCCGCACGACCGGCGCGGACGCCGGTAAACGTATCGAAGCGGCCGGCCGGAACCGCCGGCGGTGCGGGATAGGGGGCCACAGCCCCGAGTCGAACGGTTCAAGTATTCGCTCGCCGTTCGCTGTACGTATGAAGGACCAGGGACGCTCCAAGCGGAAGCGAACCGGCGGCCGACTGAAGCACTCCAGCGACAAGAAGCGCCACCAGCTCGGCCGCGAGGCGACCGAGACGACGCTCGGCGAGCCGCGCCTCCAGTACATCGACTCCCGCGGCACCGGCAGCAAGGTCAGCGCGCTCTCGACCAACCTCGCGCAGGTCACCGTCGACGGCGAGACGGTCTCCGCGGAGATCGAGGACGTCGTCGACAACCCCGCGAACGTCAACTACGCCCGCCGGAACATCATCACGAAGGGCGCCATCATCGAGACCACCGAGGGCCGCGCCCGCGTCACCTCGCGTCCCGGTCAGACCGGACAGGTCAACGCCGTCGCCGTCGAGGAGTAACGGTCCCGTTCTTCCGATTTTTCTCCGCGCCGACAGCGGTGCCGCGGGCCGTGGCCGTCCACCGGAGATGATCCTCCGAGGCTACCGATCCGCCCCTCGATCAGTCGATGAACAGGTCCGTCCCCGGGAGCGCGGACGCCGCCGCCGGCAGCGCCGCGAACCAGTCGGCGTCGAACACCGTCGCCTCCCCGGACGCGATCCGGAGCGGCTCCGCCGCCGTCGGCTCGGGCTCGGCTCGGAATACCACGAACCGTCGCGACGCGGTCGCCTCCCCGTCCGGCGTGACGAGGTCGATCCCCCACACTCCCTCGACCGCGTCGAGAGTCCCGGCGACGCCGGTCGCCGCGAGCGCGCGCCGTGCTGCCGCGGCGTAGTCGTCGTTCGCCGCCACCGTCTCGACCGGGAGTTTCCACGCGCAGTCCGCGGTCGCTTTCCGAAGCAGAGCGCGACCGTCCTCGTCCTGGATGCCGACGACGGCCATGTCGTCGTGCGTCGCGAGCTCCGCGACCGCTCCGCGATCGGCGGTCTCGGTCTCCACGTGAAACGGGACGTCACGCTCGCGGAGGACGGAGAGGTCGGTGAAGGCGTCGGGAACGGAGTCCGGTTCGGCGGTCGCCGCATCGTCGCTCGCCGCATCGTCGGTACGCGGAGATCGGTCCTGTGTCATGAGTGGCTCCGCCGCCGTCAGGTCCGGCCACGAGAATCGGACGCGCCGACCGGCCCCGTGATCCCGGGCTCACGAGCGGTGATACCCCGATATCGGCTCCGCGACCAAGAGCCCGGCGATTTATTTCCAGGTTATTGATCTACGTAAGAATTCGGAGCGGAGGGACAAAAATCCATCGCCGCGTGCCGGCCGACACGCGCCGGTGGCCGGCCGCTCCGGGCCGGGACGCGGCCGTCGGACGGTAGGTGCCGCGCCTCGCGCCGCCGTCTAAAGGTATTTCCCCGCGCGTCCCCGACGAGTCGCCAATGCGGATGGAACTGCGGGTGTGCAAGCACTGCTACGACGGTTCGCACGGCAACGACCACAAGACCGCGGTCACCCGGGACATGGTCAAGTGCGCGGAGCGGATCCGCGAGTACAAGGATCTCATCGGGATCGACTCGCTGTACATCACCTACGTGAAGGAGGGCGACACCGGCGGCGCGGAGGCGCTGCCCGCCATCGTCGCCTCCATCGAGGGCAAACAGATCCAGCTGTCGGACACCCAGCTCGTGATGGAGGACGAGGAGGAGAACATGCTCGTCTACCCCGAGGTCGAGGACATCCTCGAGGTGCTCACCCGGAACATCGACCAGATCGAGAACCAGACCCGCAACGAGGTCGGCGTCGACCTGTCCGACGAGACGCTGGAACTCGTCGGGTGACGCGCGGCGCCGCGCGTCGCCGACGCGGGCGCTCGCGCACCGCCGCCGTCCCGCCGACGCCTACCTTTTAAGCGCGAGCGCCGCCCGAGGGGCGGTATGCTCGACAGGCTGCTCGGCCGCGCCTCGCTGAAGGAGCGCATCGAGGAGTTGGAGGAGGAGAAGCGCCACCTGGAGCGGCGCGCCGAGGCCGAGGAGGAGCGCCGCAGCGAGGCGGTCGCGGACCGCCAGCGCGCGGAGGAGCGCGTCAACCGGCTGGAGGACCGGATCGAGGAGCTGGAGGACCGCGTCGAGCGCGGCGGGGCCGAGGCGGTCGACCTCGAGTTCCGCTGCGTGACCGACGCGAGCGGCGAGCGCGCCGCGGAGATCCTCTCTCGGCTCCGCGGCGTGGAGACGGGGCCCGAGGGCGCGCTGACGGCGTTCGTTCCCGACGAGAACGCGCTGCCGGAGGCGGTCTCCGAGATGCTCGGCGACCGCGCGCCGCTCGCGCGCCGGGCCGCGCCCGCGGTCGTGGTCGCGGACGACGCCGGCCTCGTGAGCGCCGCGCTCCGGCCGCCGCTTTCCCCCGACGAGGCCTTCTGTGAGTGGGACGAGGCCTTCCGGCTGGAGGAGGCGTGGTTCCGCCCGACCGGCCGACTCGGCTTCGGCCTGATCCGCGCGGACACCTTCGCGGTCGGCACCTACGAGGCCGGCGAGCGCGTCGACGTCGAGGGGTTTCACACGGACGTGATGGAGGGCCACTCGAAGGGCGGCTTCTCGCAGGGCCGGTTCGCGCGCCGGCGCGAGGGGCAGATCCACGACCACATCGAGGAGGCCCGCGAGGTGCTCGCGGAGGTCCGCGCGGACGTGGACCGGGTGGTGCTCGTCGGCGAGCGGAGCGTGCTGAGCGAGGTGCGCGATCTGGCGGACGCGACGGACGTGGCCGACGCGACCGGCGACCCGGAGGCCGCCCTGAACGACGCCTTCCGAGACTTCTGGACGACGCGCGTCTACGGGATCTGATCGGGGTACTGGGACACCGCCTATCGTCTTGGTGCCGGAAACTGTGGCGGTGCTGTGCGGTCGGCGCGCGCGAGGAACGCGCGCGAGGGAGCCCGCAGCCGCGGTCGCGTTGCGTTGCGGTCACGCGACCGCGGCTGCGGCGAGGCTGGGGAGGTGTGAGGCTGCGGTGAGGAGCGGTTGCGGTGCTGTTCGGGGTGGGACTGAAAGGGGCAGTCGGCTCGGTCCCGCCCGGACGACGCAAGCACTCGCGTCGGGTGTTGCGGAGAGACGCGAGCGCGCAGCGAGGCCCGGCGGGTCGAGCCGGCTGGGGCTTTCTGGGTGTTGCGGTTCCAAGCAGCAAGATCTGCAACAGAACAAGATTAGTCGTACAGAGAGCCGGTTGGGGCTTTCTGGGTGTTGCTGTCCGATCAGCAGAATTTCCGCATGGAGCCTCCACGCTCCTTCGCGTCTCGCCCCGGAAAGGATGCTTTCAAGCGCCCGGTCGCCGAACCGGGAGGCATGTACGAGGGACTCAAGGGGTTCAGGGAGTTCTACCCCGAGGAGCAGTCCGCCCGCGCCGAGGTCGCCGCCACGCTGGAGGCGGTCGCGGCCCGGTACGGCTTCCGCGAGATCGCCACGCCCGCGCTGGAGCGGACCGAGATGTACGTCGACAAGTCCGGCGAGGAGATCGTCGAGGAGCTCTACCACTTCGAGGACAAGGGCGGCCGCGACGTGGCGATGACGCCGGAGCTCACGCCGACCGTCGCGCGCATGGTCGTCGGGAAGGGCCAGGAGCTGTCGAAGCCGATCAAGTGGGTCTCCACGCGCCCGTTCTGGCGCTACGAGCAGGTCCAGCAGGGCCGGTTCCGGGAGTTCTACCAGACCAACGTCGACGTGTTCGGCTCCGCGGAGCCGGAGGCCGACGCCGAGGTGCTGGCGTTCGCGGCCGACGCGCTCACCGAACTCGGGCTGACCGGCGACGACTTCGAGTTCCGCGTCTCCCACCGCGACATCCTCGGCGGCCTCGTCCGCGCGCTCGCGGACGACCCCGAGGCGGTCGACACCGGGGCCGCGATCCGCGCGGTCGACAAGCGCGCGAAGGTCGGGGACGCGGAGTACCTCGGCCTGCTGTCGGACGCCGGCCTCGACCGCGAGACGGCCCGGGAGTTCGACGACCTGATCGCCGGGGTGGAGACGGTCGACGACCTCGACGCGGTCGCCGAGGCGGGCGGCGACGACGTGACGGCCGCCGTCGAGAACCTGCGAAACGTGCTCGCGGCCGCGGACGACTTCGGTGCCGCCGAGTTCTGTAAGCTGTCGCTGACGACCGCCCGCGGGCTCGACTACTACACCGGCGTCGTCTTCGAGTGCTTCGACTCGACCGGCGAGGTGAGTCGGTCGGTGTTCGGCGGCGGGCGCTACGACGACCTGATCGAGAGCTTCGGCGGCCAGCCGACGCCCGCGGTCGGCGTCGCGCCGGGCCACGAGACGCTCGCGCTGCTGTGCCAGCGCGCCGGCGTCTGGCCCGACGAGGAGCTGACGACCGACTACTTCGTGCTCACCGTGGGCGACACGCGGAGCGAGGCCGCCGCCATCGCGCGCGACCTGCGCGACCTCGGGCACGTCGTGGAGACGGACGTCGCCGACCGGAGCTTCGGCGCCCAGATGGGCTACGCCGACTCCATCAACGCCGAGACCGTCGTCATCGTCGGCGAGCAGGACCTCGCCAACGACGAGGTGACGATAAAGGACATGGGCTCCGGCGACCAGACGACGGTCCCGGTCGACGAGTTCCCCCCGGAGGAGGGGCGACCCACGTACGAGGACTACGAGTAGCGCCGGTCGCTCGCGGTCGACGTCCGGTCTTCAACCGCGGCCGCTTCCGACCGCGCCCGCTACCGACCGCACCCGCTACCGACCCCGCCCGCTTCCGACCGCGGCCGCCACGGTTTTTCCCCTCCGCGCGCAACGCCTCGTTCATGTACGACGACGTGCTGCTGCCGGTCGCCCCTGACAGCGACGCGAGCCGAGCGATCCCGCACGCCGCCCACGTGGGGGAGCGCGACGGCGCGACCGTCCACGTGCTGTCGGTCGCCGACACCGTGGTCGAGACGCTCACCGGCCCGGAGGTCGGGTCCCTCGCCGACCGCGTCGAGAGCGCCGCCCGCGACCGCGCCCACGAGGTCGAGGCGGAACTGGAGGACCGAGAGGTAGAGACGCGGACGCACGTGGTCCGCGGCCGTCCCGAGGAGGTAATCACCGAGGTGATCGAGGAGCAGGGGATCGACCTCGTCGTCATGCCGAGCCACACGCGCACGGGCGTCCAGCACTTCCTGCTCGGTTCCGTGGCCGAGCGCGTGGTCAGACACGCGCCCGTGCCGGTGACGACGGTGCCGATGAACGACCGCGCCGCCGACGACTCGTAGGTCCCCCTCGCCGCGGAGCCGCGTCCTTTTAGCCCGCCCGTCGCCTGCGTCGGTCCGTGCGCGCGTTCCGCATCGCCTACGACGGCCGCCCCTTCTCGGGCTTCCAGCGCCAGCCTCGGGTCCCGACGGTCGAGGGCGCGCTGTTCGACGCGCTCCGCGACCACGGGGTCCTCGGCGCGGACGACCACCGGCCGCCGGGGTACGCGGCCGCGGGTCGGACCGACGCCGGGGTCTCCGCGGTCGGCCAGACGGTCGCGTTCGACGCCCCCGACTGGCTCACGCCGCGCGCGTTCAACGGCCAGCTCCCCGGCACCGTCCGTGCGTGGGCGAGCGCCGAGGTTCCCGACGGATTCCACGCGCAACACCACGCTGCACGGCGGACGTATCGGTATTACCTCCACGCGCCCCGCGACCCCGATCCCGGGCTCCAGACCGGACGGATAAACGACGCGCGCGTCCGCGCCGCGCTCGACCGACTCTCGGGCCGTCACGACTTCGCGAACTTCACGCCCGACGACGAGGGGACGGTCCGCGACCTCTCCGCGAGTGCGACCCGAGAGGGGGACGCGCTGGTGTGCTCCTTCGCCGCCGACGGCTTTCCGCGGGCGTTCGTCCGGCGCGCGGTCACGCTGGTCCGTGCGGTCGGGACGGGGGACGCCGACCTCGCGGACGTGGACCGAGCGCTCGACCCCGAACCGCTGACGGGGCGACGGGCGTTCGGCGCCGCGCCGCCCGAACCGCTGGTGCTGTGGAACGTCGGCTACGACGAGGCCGCGGTCAGAGACGGCCTCCCGCGTCCCGACTTCTCCGTCGACCGCGAGGCCGCCGAGAGCGCCCGAGCCGCGTTCGCGGAGCGCCACGTCGACGCCCGGACCGCGGCCCGAGTCACCGGGGCGATCCGGGACCGCGTCGGTCGCGGGCCCGGCGACGGATAGCCGCCTCAGTCCGCGCTCAGTCCGCGCCCAGCCCGACCCGCCGCGGGTCGGCGGTCGGCGACGCGGTCGTGACCGCCGAGACGGCGACCGTGAGGGCCGCGGCCAGAACCATCAGCGCGAGCGCGTAGTCCCACCCGGCGTAGCTCCGGGGGAGCGCGGGGACGAGAACGAGCAGGAGATACGCGACCTGCGGGACGACGATGCCGGCGACCATCCCCCACAGGGTCGCGCCGCGCCAGTAGAGGGCGAGGATGACCGGCGGGGCAAGAAGCGCGAACCCGGAGAAGGCGGTGTCGCCGACCTCCACGAGCGTGCCGGGGCGCGTGAGGCTCGCGAGGAACGCCAGCGTCGCGAAGAGGGCGACGCCGACCCGGGCGACCCACGCCTCGCGCCGCTCGCTCGCGGCCGGGTCCACCAGCGGCCGGTAGAGGTCCCGCGTGAGGTACGACGACCCGGACAGCAGCATCGAGTCGGAGGAGGACATCATCGCGGCCATCGCGCCCGCGACCACCAGCGCCGCGAACCACGTCGGGGTGTACGCGTTCAACAGCACCGGGAGCACGTTCGCGCCCTCGGGCACCTCGACGGGAAGCCCGGCGGCCCACGCGCCGAGCATGAACGCGGGGACGAAGAGCAGCAGCACGAGGACCGGCCACAGCGCGAACGACCGCTTCAGCACGCGCTCGGACCCCGCGACGAAGAACCGCTGGTTGATCTGCGGGAACATCGTCACGCCGAACGCGATGGTGATCGCCGAGGAGACGATGAACCCCGGCGTGTACGTGCCGCCGCCGAGGCTCGCGAAGTCGGGCCGGGCCTCGACCATCGCGCCCGTCGCGGCGCCGAGGCCGCCGACCGAAGAAAGCACCCAGACGACCGCGACCCAGACGACCGAGAGCATGAACAGCCCCTGGATCGTGTCGGTCCACGCGACGCCTCGCATCCCCGCGATACCGACGTACGCGACCATGAACGCGGTGATCAGCGCCGCGCCGCCCCAGTAGGGAATCGCGCCGCCGGTGAGTCCGGCGATGGCCTCGCCGGCGCCCATCTGCTGGAGCATCACGTACGGGAACAGCCACAGCAGGCTCACGCCCGCGACGAGCGCGCGGAGCCCCGCCGAGCCGAACCGGTCCCCGAGCAGTTCGCCGAGCGTGAGGTAGCCCTGCGCTCGCCCGATCAGCCACTGGCGGTAGCCGATGACGTACCACAGCACCGCGAACAGGACGCCGTCCATGACGCCCATCACGAGGATCCACTCCGGCCCGGCCGCGTACGCGAGGTCCGGCCCGCCGAAGAAGGTGAACGCCGACAACAGCGTCGCGAACGTGGTGAACAGCAGCACCACGGTCCCGAGCGACCGCCCCGCGAGGTAGTAGTCGGCGGCCGTCGACTCCGCGACGCGGTAGGCGGCGAGCCCGACCGCGAGCGCCACCAGCAGGTAGCCGACGACGACGCCGAGTTGCACCGCGAGGCTCACGCGCGCTCACCCCCGTCCGGTCGGTCACCGCCGCGGTCGCCGGTCCGCCCCCCTCCGGAGGCGGGCGCCTCCGCGCCGGACCCCCCGTCCCCGTCCGCGCCCGCGGTCGGTCCGAAGTCCACGGTCATCCCGCGGTCCCACGCGCCCCCGGCGAACCGCGCGAACAGGACCGCACACAGACACATCCAGCCGACGTGCCACCAGACCCACACCGGGAGGCCGGCGACCACGCGGTCGACCCCCCAGAGGAACCAGGGCACCGCGAAGACGATCAGCACCGCGAACGTCGGAATCCAGACGAGATCTCGATTCAGATCTGCCATCGTCGACGGGAAACACACCAACCAGTAATAAATTCTGCTGAAGTCCACCGAATAGCTCATTCGAAGAAATTTTTTCTTCGGACGGGGCGATCGGTGGCCGACACGATAGCTATTTCCCCGGCTCGGACCAACTTTACGAGGTGGCGGCACGGCCGCCATTCATCATCATCAACACGCCCCGGAAGGGAATCTCACATGGAAGACACAGCAAAATATCTCATTCACGCGACCATCGCGGCCGACGGGGTGGTCGAGCGGTCCGACGTGGTCGGCGCGGTCTTCGGACAGACCGAAGGCCTGCTCGGCGACGAGTTGGACCTGCGCGACCTCCAGCAGTCGGACAAAGTCGGCCGGATCGACGTTGCGATCGAATCGGAGAACGGACAGTCGTTCGGAGAGCTCACCGTCGCCTCGAGCCTCGAGAAGGTCGAGACCGCCATCCTCGGCGCCGCCCTCGAGACGATCACGCGGATCGGCCCCTGCGAGGCCTCCGTCGAGGTGACGAGCATCGAGGACGTCCGCGCGGCCAAGCGCCGCGAGGTCGTCGACCGCGCGAAGGAGCTGCTCGCGTCGGGCTTCGAGGAGACCTCGCTGTCCAGCGACGACGTGCTGGAGGAGGTCCGCGACGCCGCACGCGTCGAGGGCGTCACCGAGTACGAGGGCCTGCCCGCGGGCCCGCGGGTCGGCGACTCCGACGCGGTCATCGTCGTCGAGGGGCGCGCGGACGTCTCGGCCCTGCTCGACGCCGGCATCAAGAACGCGGTCGCCGTCGAAGGGACGAACGTCCCGGACGCGGTCTCGGACCTGACCGCGGACCGCACCGTCACCGCGTTCCTCGACGGGGACCGCGGCGGCGAGCTGATCCTCCGCGAGCTGGGACAGGTCGGCGACGTGGACTACGCCGCGTTCGCGCCGGCGGGCCGGTCCGTCGAGGACCTGGACCGCGGCGAGGTGCTGGAGGCGCTCCGCGCGAAGGTGCCGTACGCGACCGTCGCCGACGAGCCGAACCTGCGCGAGGCCGCCATCGAGGCGGACGACGGCGGTTCGGCGGCCGACGGGTCGGACGCGGGGGCCACCGAGGAGCGCGGGGACGGAGCGTCGGCGAACGATCAGCACGCGGCCCACGATGCCGACGAACGGAGCGACGACGACCGCCGCGCCGAGGAACGGGATGCTGACGAGCGGAACGCCGAGGGATCGGCGGCGAGCGACTCCGAGGCGACCGAAGGCGGTGCGACCGAAGACGACGCGACCGAAGGCGACGCAGTCGAACCCGACGCGACCGATCGGGAGGAAGAGCGGTCCACGGCGGGCGAGTCCGAGAGCACCGAGACGCCTGCCGCGACCGGATCGGCCGACGACGGCGCGCGCTCCTTCGAGGAGCACGTACAGGAGGTGGTCGACTCGGGAAGCGGCCGCGCACGGCTCCTCGACGCCGACGGAGGCGTGCTGGCGGAGGTAGACGCCGAGGACGCCTTCGATGCGGTCGCCGACGCCGCGGAGCCGCCCCACACCGTGGTGCTGGACGGCACCGTGAGCCAGCGCCTGCTCGACGTGGCGGCACAGCGCGGGGTCTCGGAGCTGTTCGGCACCGCGACCGGCGACTTCGTCAAGAAGCCGGTCGGGACGCGCGTCCGGACCTCGGGCGACCTCCGCGCCGAGGCCGCCTGAGGGCTTACTCTTCGTCGATCCGGTACAGCAGCGCGTCGCCGTCCGGGTACGCGTCCGCGCGACGCCCCGCGATCTCGAAGCCCGACCCCTCGTAGAGCGCCCGCGCCGCTTCGTTCTCCGGAGCGACCAGGAGCGTGACGGGACCGGCCGCCGCGGCTATCGCGGTTTCGAGCAGACCGCGGGCCCGACCCTGTCGCCGGAAGTCAGGTGCGATCGCGATCTCGCCGATGTGGAGCGCGTCCGGACCGTTGACGGGCAACAAGTAGCCGACGGGCGTGTCGGGTCCCGCCCCGGCGTCGGCGTCGGTGGCCCCGGCGGATTCCCTCCCCGCGACCGAGACGAGCACGTCGCCCATCGCGAGCCCGTACGCCAGCAGGTCCGGGCTGGGGTCCCGAAGGTGCGTCTGGAGGCGTTCGACCGCCGCGGCTTCTGCCGGCCGGGCGTGTCTGACGCGCGGGTCCGCGGTCGCCTCCGCGGCGGTCACGACAGCATCACCCCGAACGCGAGGGCGACCGCGACGAGCGCCCCCGAGAGCGTCGCGAGGAAGTTGACGGTCTGGTTGCCGATCCGGTCGCCCTCGACAAGCGCGCCGAGAAGGCTGTCGACGGTCATCCCCGCGAAGCCGGCCCCCACGACGACTCCGCCGCCGACCAGGGGGTCGCCGACGGGCATCCCTATCGCGGCGAGCGCGCCGACGAGCCCGGCGCCGGCGATGCCCGCGAGTTCGCCCTGCAGGGTGATCGCGCCGTCGGTCCCCGGCGGCACGCGTTCGAGCGTGGTGACGAGCCGAGGGTTGTCGAAGAGGCCGCCGATCTCCGAGGAGAGGGTGTCCGCCATCGCGGTCGCGACCGCGCCCGCGAACGCGAAGACGAAGGGGTCGGCGGGCATCGCCGCGTGGTCGGTCGCGGCGTAGCCCACCACGGCGACGAGCGCGACCGCGGAGTTGGCCAGCACGTTGCCCGTGCCGCGGGCACCCTCGTTCTCCTGTGCGACGCCGCGCTCGGCCTTCTCCTCGAAGCGGAACTTGGAGGCGAGCCCGCCCACCGCGTAGAAGGCGATAAGCGCCGCGAACCAGCCGAACCCGCCGAGCACGATGGTGACGAGGCCGAGCAGCACGCCGGTGAGCATCCCCGCGACCGAGGCGGTGCCGAGCGCGTAGGAGACGTAGCCGAGCGCGGCCGTGACCGCCAGCGCGACGCCGATCCTCGCGAGCGTCACGTCGCCGACGAGCGCCGCGAACAGCCAGCAGAGCAGCCCCACGGAGACCATCACGACGGGGTCGTCCTGCTCCAGCAGGACGCTCCGCAGCAGCGCGGCCGCGAGCGCTCCCGAGGTGGCGAGGAAGACGAACGCCGGCAGCCGGACCGCCTCGCCCGCCCCCGCGGAGACGACGACGAGCGCGAGGAGGCCACCGAGCGACCCGAGCAGCACGAAGCCGGTCGCGTGGAGGAACCCCTCGTCGGTGTACTCGCGGGACGCCTGCGTCCCGAGGTTGCCGACCCCGACGATGAGCACGGCGGCCGCGAACACCGAGGGCGAGAGCGAGACGGCCGGGATGCTCGCGAACACCGCGAGCCCGGTCGCGCCGAGCGCGAAGCCCGCCAGCCCGTTGAGCCGGCGGTCCCGGCGGTCGCCGGGGCGCGCGAACAGCTCAAACAGCCGACCCTCGCGGACCGCGAACGCCGCGAGGACGGCCACGGCCGCGAACGGGGCGGGGGTCGCCGGACCCAAAAGGGGGGCGGCGAGCGCGAGCAGCGACACCGCCGCGAACGCCGCGGCGCGCCGTGTCCTCCGATTCACACCCCGGGATTCCCCCGACGCGCACTTAACGGTCCCGAACCGCACACTCCGTGCGGCCGCCCGGATCCGGCGGACGGACGCCGACGCCGGGATCAGGACCGGACTCGCGAACTCCGGGATCCGGACCGGACCCGCGAACTTTTGGCCCGGGGTCGCCACGAGTCGAGCGTGGGAATTTACGACGCGTACCTCGCCCTCCGCCACCGGTTCCACGACGCCGCCCCGCCGGCCCACGTCGCGGTGGTGATCACCGAGCGCGACCTGCTCGAACAGGGCGCCTACGAGACGCTCTCGGACGCGCTCCGATGGGCCGTCGAGTACGGGGCCGAGCGCGTGACGGTGATGGTCTCGGTCCTCGACGAGGCGGTCGTCCCGACGCTCGAACGCGAGCTCCGCGGGGTCGACGCGCCCCGCGAAGTCGCGGTCCGCGCGCCCGACGACACCGAGCGCGCCGACGCGCCGATCCGGATCAGCATCGGGCTCGGCGGCAAGCGGGAGTTCGCGGCCGCGGTGCAGTCGATCGCCGAGGACGTGGCGGCCGGTGATCTGTCCCCCGACGCCGTCGACGAGGCGGAGATCTCCGACCGGCTCGTCTTCCCCGCGGAGCCGGACCTGGTGATAAAGACCGGCGCCGAGCGCCTCTCCGACTTCGCCATCTGGCAGTCGGTCTACTCGGAGCTCTACTTCACGGACGTGAACTGGCGGGACTTCCGGAAGCGGGACTACCTGCGGGCCGTCCTCGACTTCCAGAACCGCCAGCGCCGGTTCGGCCGCTGATCGGAGCGGTCGACTTTTCACCCCGAGTCGCCCATCCGGAAGCGTGGAGCTTCACGTCCGGTACGAGGGCGACGACGACCCCGACAAGTGCACGGCGCGCAAGCTGGCGCGCTTCGACCTGGCGACCCTCCACCGGTCGGACCGTGCGACCCCCTACGGCGTCGTCCTGAACCCGCACGCCGAGCGGGCGCTCTCGCCCGCGGACGCCGACGCCGGCGAGGGAGTCCTCGTCGCGCTCGACTGCTCGTGGGAGTCCGCGGGCGAGAAGCGGTTCTCGATGCCGGGCGAGCACCGCGCGCTGCCGTACCTCGTCGCCGCGAACCCGGTCAACTTCGGGCGCCCGATGCGGCTCACGACGGTCGAGGCGCTCGCGGCCGCGCTCTGCATCTTCGGCGAGCGCGACCACGCCGAGCGGGTCCTCGCGAAGTTCACGTGGGGCGAGACGTTCCTCGAGTTGAACGAGGAGCCCCTTCGCCGGTACGCCGAGTGCGAGGACTCCGCCGAGGTCGTGGCCGTCCAGCAG
Organism: Haloparvum alkalitolerans; assembly: GCF_050122995.1. Taxonomy (GTDB): domain Archaea; phylum Halobacteriota; class Halobacteria; order Halobacteriales; family Haloferacaceae; genus Haloparvum; species Haloparvum alkalitolerans. Next base: position 45,761 of record NZ_JBNLIA010000004.1, on the reverse strand, counting down.
GAGTACCTCGACCGCGGCGAGTGAGGCGTCCGGGACGGCGCTTTGCCCCCGAGAGTGCGGTTTATCCGAGCGGTCAGTCGAACATCCCGGTCGACATGTAGCGCTCGCCGCTGTCCCAGAACACCGTCACAACGAGCGGCTCGTCGCCGGCGTATCGGCCCTCCTCGCGGAGGTCCTCGGCGACCGCCGTCGCGGCGAGGTTCGAGGCGCCGGAGGACTGCCCGACGAGGATCCCCTCCTCGCGGGCGAGCCGGCGGCACTCGGCCTCGGCCTCGTCGACCGTCACGGCGTGTAGCTCGTCGATCAGCTCCACGTCCAGGTTCGGCGAGACGAACCCCGGCCCCATCCCCTGGAACTCGTCGCCGGTCGGCTCCTCGCCGGCCAGCACCGCGCTCTCGGCCGGCTCGACGGCGTCGATGCGCACGTCGGGGAACGCCTCGCGGAGTCGGCGCCCGACGCCGGTGAGCGTGCCGCCGGTGCCGACGCCGGCGACGAGCGCGTCCACCGTCCGGTCGCCGACCTGCTCCAGTAGCTCCGCGGCGGTCGTCTCGTAGTGGGCGCGGGGGTTCGCGGGGTTCTCGAACTGGTGGAGCTGGACCGCGCCCCGCTCCGACTCGATCTCGTCGGCCCGAGTTCGCGCGTCCGAGATGTCTCCCTCCACGAGCTCGATGTCGGCGCCGTACGCGCGCATGATCCGGCGGCGCTCGGGCGACTTCGAGGCCGGCATCACGATGATCACGTCGTAGCCCTTCGCGGCGCCGGCCATCGCGATCCCGATGCCGGTGTTGCCGGAGGTGGCCTCCACGATGGCGTCGCCCGGACGGAGATCGCCGGCCTCCTCGGCGGCCTCGATCATGTACGTCGCCGGGCGGTCCTTCGCCGAGCCGCCGGGGTTGCGCGACTCGACCTTCGCCGCGACCGTCGTTCCCGCAGGCGACCCGACCCGGACCAGCGGCGAGCCGAGGCTGTCCAGGATGTCGTCGTTCATCGGTTCACCGTTCGCCGCCGCGACGTAAACGCCCACCGGACCGCGGCAAACGCGTGGGAGACCCGCCCGCGGTCGGTCCGTGGCGACCCCCGATAGACCGGCTCACACCGGCCCGGATTCGCCGGGACTGCCGGGTTCGCCGGCGCCGCGTTCCTTTTGAGGGTCGGCCGCGTACTCGCCGACATGAGCCTGCAGACGCTTCAGCCGAGCGAGTCGTGGGACGCGGCCGGACAGGAGGGCGTCCTCGACGCGCTCGCGGCCGAGGAGTACGTGTTCAAGGTGTGGGGCGGCGACTGGTGTATCGACTGTCGCCAGCAGCTCCCGCAGTTCGCGGCCGCGCTCGAGGCCGCGGGCGTGCCCGAGGAGCGCATCGAACACCACCCGGTCGAGAAGACCCCGGAGGGAAAGGCCGGCCCCGGCGTCGAGGAGTACGGCATCGAGCTGATCCCCACCGTCGTCGTGGAGCGCGACGGCGAGGAGGTCGCGCGGTTCGTCGAGGAGGAGGACGAGCCGATCGCGGCGTATCTCGCCGCGCGACTGTCCGAGACGGCCGAGGCGGAGTAACCCCCGAGAGAGCCGTTTCGCCTATCAGGGCCAGTTGCCGCCCTGCTCGTAGGCGTCGACCACGCGCTCGATGGCGACGACGTACGCGGCCGTCCGGAGGTTCGGGAGGTCGTACTCCTCGTAGGCGTCGACCAGTCCGTCGAACCCGTCCGAGATGACCCGCTTCAGCTCCGAGTTGACGCGGTCCTCGGTCCACGAGAAGCGCTGTCTGTTCTGGACCCACTCGAAGTACGAGACGGTGACGCCGCCGGCGTTCGCCAGCACGTCCGGCACGACCCAGACGTCGCGCTCGGCGAGCACGTCGTCGGCGTCCGGCGTCAGCGGTCCGTTCGCGGCCTCGACGACAACGTCCGCCTCCACGCGCTCGGCGAGGTCGGCGTCGACCGCGTTCTCCAGCGCCGCGGGGACCAGCAGGTCTACGTCGAGCGTCAGCAGCTCCTCGTTGCTGATCGCCTCGGTGTCGCCGTAGTCGGCGACGGAGCCGGTCTCACCTTTGTGCGCCTTCACGGCGCGCGTGTCGAGGCCGCGGGGATCGTAGATCCCGCCGGAGGAGTCGGAGACCGCGACGACGTTCGCGCCCACGTCCTCCAGCAGTTTCGCCGCGACCGAGCCGGCGTTGCCGTACCCCTGTACCGCGACGGTCGCGCCCTCGATCTGCTCGCCGATCCAGTCGAACACCTCGCGGGCCGCGAGCATCACCGACCGACCGGTCGCCTCGACGCGGCCCGCGGAGCCGCCCGATCCGGGCGCCTTCCCCGTGATGACGCCAGGCGCCGTGGTGTTCTCGAGCGTCTCGTAGGTGTCCTTGATCCAGTTCATCTCCCGCTGGCCGGTGTTGACGTCCGGCGCGGGGATGTCCCGGTCCTCACCGATCATCGGCCGGAGTTCGGTCGCGTAGGCGCGCGTCAACCGCTCCAGCTCCGCCTCGGAGTAGTCGTCGGGGTCGATCTCGATCCCCCCCTTCCCGCCGCCGTAGGGGATGTCCACGACCGCGCACTTGTACACCATCCAGCCCGAGAGCGCCTTCACCTCGTCGCGCGTGACGCCCGGGTGGTACCGGATGCCCCCCTTGTACGGCCCGCGGTCGCCGTTGAACTGCGCTCGGTAGGCGCGAACCGTCTCCAGCGACCCGTCGTCGCGCTCGACGGTGAGGTTCGTCTCGAGGACCCGCTCGGGGTTGCTCAGGCGCTCGATGACCCCCTCGTCGGCGTCGAGATACGCGGCCGCGTCCGCGATCTGCTCCTGCAGACTCTCGAACGGATTGGCTTGGTCCGACATACCGAAATCGGCTTTTGCCGCGGAGTTAACTGTGTCGTCTCAGCGTCGCACTCGCCGCAATATCTGCGTCCAGCGTGGTCTCCTCGGTATCCGTGCGCCGCCGGCGGGGATCAGCGCAGTCCCGCGGCGCGAGCGCTCTCCAGAACGCGCTCCGCCTGCGCGATGAGGGGCGCGTCGATCATCTCGCCGTCGACCTCGAAGACGCCCTTCCCTTCGGCGGCCGCCTCCTCGCGGGCGTCGAGGACGCGCTCGGCCCACGCGACGCGCTCCGGGTCGGGCGTGAACGCCTCGTTGATCGGCGTCACCTGAGCCGGGTGGATCGCCAGCTTGCCGTCGTACCCCAGCTCGACCGCGAACCGTGTCTCCTCGCGGAGCCCCGCCTCGTCGGAGAAATCCGTGAACACGGTGTCGATGGCGTCGACGCCCGCGGCGCTGGCCGCGAGCAGCACGTGCTGGCGGGCGTACAGCACCTCGGTTCCCTCGTCGGTCCGCGTCGCGCCCACGTCGGCCGCGAGGTCCTCCGCGCCGAAGACGACCGCCGCGGTGGCGTCCGCGGCCGCGATCGCCTCCGCGTGGAGCACGCCCGCGGCCGTCTCCAACAGCGCGAACACCGCGGGGTCGAGGTCCCGCTCGGCACAGAGGGCGGCCGCGTCGTCGACGCGCTCGGCGGTCTCCACCTTCGGGAGCATCACCGCGTCGAGCCGGAGTTCGCGGTCGGGGGGCGCAGCTTCGTCGGCCGTCGACTCCGTGCCCACGAGCGCGTCGAGGTCCCGCGCCGGCTCCTCGGCGGTCAGCCGGACGCAAACCTCGGCGTCGGGATCGAAGTCGGGCGCGGCGAGCACCTCGCGGACGGCCGCGCGCGCCTCGTCCTTTCGCGTCGGCGCGACCGCGTCCTCCAGGTCGAAGCAGATCACGTCCGCGCCCGCGGCGGGCGCCTTCCGCATCAGGTCGGGACTGTCGCCGGGTGAGAACAGCAGGCTTCGTCTGGCCATACCCTGTCTGTCGCGCGAGACGACAAAAAAGGTCGAACCGCGGCGCGCGCGGCCGCGAGCGGTCGCGGTCCCGATGGCCCTCGCACGTTTCGGGCCCGCGGAGGCGACAGACATTTGGTCCGCTCGGGGGACCTGCCGGGCATGAGCGGACGCTACTACGAGGAGTTCACGGTCGGGGAGACGATCGAGCACGCGCGACGGCGCACGGTGAGCGAGGCGGACAACCAGCAGTTCTGCGACATGACGATGAACCAGCAGCCGCTCCACCTCGACGCCGAGTTCGCGGCCGACACGCAGTTCGGCGAGCGGTTGGTCAACGGGCTCTACACCATGTCGCTCGCGGTCGGCGTCTCCATCCCCGAGACGACGGACGGCACCATCGTCGCCAACCTCTCGTACGACGCGGTGGAGCACCCGAACCCCGTCTTCCACGGCGACACCATCCGCGCGCAGTCGACGGTGACCGACAAGCGGGAGACCAGCGACGGCGAGCGCGGCGTCGTCACGATGCACGTCGAGGCGTTCCGCGTGGAGGACGGCGAGGAGGACACCCTCGTCTGCGAGTTCGACCGCACGGTGCTGTCGCTGAAGCGGCCGGACGGGGACTGATACTGATCCGGCGGCGTTCTCGGCAGGCTCAAAAGGAACGGTAACGGGGACGGTCGGCTCGTGTGGCGGGTTTGCGGTTCGAGCGCTCTCGCCGGCTCTCTGTACGACGATTTTTCTGTGTCTGTTGGAGATGCTGCTGCTGGGGGCAGCAACGTCCAGAAAGCCCCAGCCCGCTCTCCGTACGACGTTTCTGCGATCCCTGTTGATCCTGCTGATCGGGACGGCAACACCCAGAAAGCCCCAGCCCGCTCGACCGGCCGCGGCACGCTCTGCGCTCCTCGCTCTCCGCACAGCCCGCTGCGGTGCTTGAGGCGCCGGGGCGGGATCGAGCCGGCTGCCCCTTTCAGTCCCACCCCGCGACCGCACCACAGCCTCGCACCTCCCCAACCTCGGCGGCGGCGCGGCCGCGGAACAGCACCGCACCGCAGGCGGCCGCGCCGCCGCCTCCCTCGCGCGCGTTGCTCGCGCGCGCCGACCGCTATCAGGGTTGTTGCCGATCACTGAAATCAGGGTTGTTGCCGATCACTGAACGGGCAGCCGGTGCCGAACGCTCGGTATTTCTGTTGGGTGCGGTGAACGCTCCCGCTCGCGAGTCGGGGAGCGGCTCAGGCGTCCTCGCGCGAGGGGAGGTCCGGCTCGAAGCCGACCGCCTCGACCGCGGCGTCGAGGACGGCCTCGACGTTCTCGCCCTCGGCGACGCTCATGTAGTGGTCCGCCTCGACGTCCGTCGAGCGGTCGCTCTTGTTACAGACCGTGATGACGGGCACGGCGTCCCCGAACAGCTCCTCGACCTCCGCGAGGAGCTCGAGCTGCGACTCGATGGGGTAGCCGCAGTCGCCGGAGGCGTCGAGCACGAACAGCACGCAGTCGGCGAGGTGTTCCAGCGCGGAGACCGCCTGCCGCTCGATGTCGTTGCGGTCCTCGACCGGCCGGTCGAGCACGCCCGGCGTGTCGATGATCTGGTAGCGGATGTGGTCGCGCTCGAAGTGTCCGATCTGGACGCCCTTGGTCGTGAAGGGGTACTCCGCGATCTCGTTGGACGCGCGGGTGACGGTGTTGACGAACGAGGACTTCCCCACGTTCGGGTAGCCGGCGACGACGATGGCCGGCTCGTCGACGTTGATCTCGGGGAGTCCCTTCAGGTCGTCGCGGGCGTCCCCGACCGCGCGGAGGTCGTCCTCGATCTCGTCCATGATGTCCGCCATGCGCGCGAACGCCTGCTTGCGGTGTTTGCGCGCGACCTCGAGGTTCGAGTCGTTGATCTTCGACTGGTACTCGCTGCGGATCTCCGCGATCTGTCGCCCCGCCCACGTCACCTCCGAGAGCGCCTGGCGGAGGCGGTCGACGTCGACGATGGCGTCGGCCAGCTCGTAGTAGAACGGGTCGACGTCGTACTCGAAGTCCGGCCACGACGTGGACACGTTCTGGAGGTTGTCCGAGAGGATGTTCGCGGCGGTGGTGAGCATCGACAGCTGCGCCTCGTGGCCGCTCTTGGCGTGCCCGGCCCGGGCCGCCCGCGAGAAGGCCTTGTCGAGGAGTTCCTCCGAACGAGGGGTCGTGGGGAGGTCCTCAAATATCATGTTGCCCGGTTTTGACGGCCGCCGCGTATAAGACCGTCCGTTTGGGGCCCGCGCGGCTTCTCGGAACCGAGCGCCGCGTTCGACGGGCGAACGCACTCGCCGCGTGACCGTCGGTCCCGTGGGTTCCGTTACCGCGAGTCATGCCCTACGCGCATGATTCAACGAATACTTATGCGCCAATGGCATATATGCGGTCGATGACACGCGAGTTCACGCCGACCACCTACGAGGACATCGACCCGGACCGCCGGCCGTCGTTCCGGCTGGCGCTGGTCCCGGTGCTCGCGGTGGTCGCGTTCCTCGGGATCGGGTCGGCCGTGCTGGGGTTGGACCCGCACGTGCCGCTGCTGTGGAGTATCGTCTTCGTCGGCGGCGTCGGGCTGTACGCCGGCTACGAGTGGGAGGAGCTGTTCGAGGGCGTCGCGAACGGCCTCCTGATGGGGCTGCAGGCGCTCCTGATCATCTTCACGATCTACGCGCTGATCGCGACGTGGATCTCCGCGGGGACGATCCCCGGCCTGATGTACTACGGGCTGTCGATCCTCACGCCGCGGACGTTCCTGCCCGCGGCCGCGCTGCTGGCTGGCGTCGTGGCGTTCGCCATCGGCTCCTCGTGGACGACGGTCGGGACCCTCGGCGTGGCGTTCGTCGGTATCGGGACCGGGCTCGGCGTCCCCGCGCCGATGACGGTCGGCGCGGTCATCTCCGGGGCGTACGCGGGCGACAAGCAGTCGCCGCTCTCGGACACGACCAACCTCGCGGCCGGCGTCACCAACACCGACCTCTACGACCACATCGACCGCATGCAGGCGGGGACGCTGCTGGCGTTCGGGATCGCGGTCGCGGCCTTCGCGGTCCTCGGCCTCCGCGCGGCCGGCGCCATCCCCGAGGGGCAGGTCGCCGCGATCCAGACGGCGCTCGCGGGCACCTACGAGGTTTCGGTGCTCGTGTTCCTGCCGCTTCTGGTTACGTTCGGCCTCGCGCTGCGAGGGTACCCCGCGCTCCCGACGCTCGTGGCGGGCGCGTTCGCGGGCGTTCTGACCACGATCCTCCTTCAGGGCGCCGGCTTCGTCCCCGCCTGGGAGGTCTTCATGTACGGCACCGCGCCCGAGTCCGGCTCCGAGCTGGTGAACGAGCTGCTCGCCTCCGGCGGGCTCACCGGCTCCGCGTGGACGATCACCGTCGTCGTCGCGGCGCTGTCGCTCGGCGGCCTGCTCGAACGGACCGGCGTCCTCGCGGTGCTCTCGCACGGTCTCGTGCAGGGGATCCGCAGCCCCGGCGCGCTCGTGGCCGGGACCGGGTTCTCGGCCATCGCGATCAACGCGCTCACCGCCCAGCAGTACATGAGCATCGTCCTGCCGGGCGTGACGCTGCGGAACGCGTACGACGAGTTCGGGCTCGACAGCGACCAGCTCTCGCGGGCGGTCGAGGCGGCCGGGACGCCCACCGGCGCGCTGTTCCCGTGGCACGCCGGCGCCGTCTACATGGCGGGCGTGACGGGCGTGCCGACGCTGGAGTACGCCCCGTTCTACTTCTTCGGCTTCCTCTCGCCGCTGGTGCTGTTCGGCATCGCCGCGACAGGGATCACGATCCCCGACGTGGTGTACACCGGAACGACCGCGCCGGCGGACGACTGACGGGACCGACCACGACGGGAGTGGTGAGCGCTCACGCGCCGGGGGCACACGATCCGACGGATCCGCACGTTTTTGCCCCCGGCGGCGAAGGGTGAGACATGAGCAGCAGGCGGCGGAAGCCCGACTGGCTCAAGATGCGACCGCCCTCGGGCCGGCGGTTCGCCGAGATCAAGTCGACGCTCCGCGACCGGAACCTCAACACGGTCTGTGAAGAGGCCAACTGTCCGAACCTCGGGGAGTGCTGGTCCGGCCGCGACGGCCCCGGTTCGGGACCGGGAACGGCGACGTTCATGCTGATGGGCGACCGCTGCTCGCGCGGGTGCAACTTCTGTGACGTGGAGACCGGCGGGATGGAGGCGTTAGACCCCGACGAACCCGAAAACGTCGCGGACGCGGTCGCGGAGATCGGACTGGAGTACGTCGTGTTAACCTCCGTCGACCGCGACGACCTCGCGGACGGCGGCTCGGCCCACTTCGCGGAGACGATCCGCGCGATCAAGGAGCGCGACCCGGAGATCCTCGTCGAGGTACTGATCCCCGACTTCGGCGGCGACCCCGAGGCGGTCCGCCGGATCATCGACGCGGAACCGGACGTGATCGCTCACAACGTCGAGACGGTCGAGCGCCTCCAGTGGCCGGTCCGGGACCGCCGCGCGGGCTACGAGCAGACGATGGCGGTGCTCGACCAGGTCGACCGCGAGTCCGACATCTACACGAAGACGAGCGTCATGCTCGGCCTCGGCGAGTACGACCACGAGGTGTACCGGACGATGCGGGACCTCCGCGAGGTCGGCGTCGACATCGTCACGTTCGGCCAGTACCTCCAGCCGTCCCGCTCGCACCTCGACGTGTTCGAGTACGTCCACCCCGACGTCTTCGACACCTGGGAACGCGTCGCCGAGGAGGAGCTCGGCTTCCTCTACTGCGCCTCGGGGCCGATGGTCCGCTCCTCGTACAAGGCCGGCGAGCTGTTCGTCGACGCGCTCGTCCGCGAGGGAGCCACCGTCGACCAGGCCCGGTCGCGGGCACGAGCGGGCGACTGAGCGGGCGGTCGGGGGGTTCCCCGGAACGCCCCAGCCGGCCGACACGGACTCGCCGCGGCGGCGACAGCACCGCAACGGCACTACGACCGCGACAGCACCGCGTCCGCGACAGCGCCGCATGTCCCGCGAGCGCGCCGCTCGGACCCGATCCCGTGGAAGGGACGCCCGGATCGGTGAGCCTTTTCTCCCGTGAACGTCAGGGGCAGGCATGGTCAGGCGCCGCGTCTACACGAGCCTGTACGCGAGCCTGCTTTTCACCGTGCTCGGGCTGGTCGCATGGGCGACGGGACAGGCGTTCGTCTTCCCGAGTTTGGGCCCGTCGGCGTACCTCCTCGCGTTCGATCGACGGGCCGACCGCGCCCGGAGCTATCGAGTCGTCTGGAGCCACCTCATCGGCGCGGCTGCGGGGTTGCTGGCGTACTCGTTCATCGCGGAGGGCGTCACGCTCACCGCGTCCACACCGCCGTTCTCGCCCGCGGGGCTCCGGCTGGCCGCCTCCGGTGTCGTCTCCATCGCGCTGACCACCTGGGCGATGATCGCTACCGACGCCAACCACGCGCCCGCCTGCGCGACGACGCTCATCGTCTCGCTCGGCCTGCTGTCGACGCCGCGGGCCGCCGCGGTCATCGTCGCTGCGGTCGTCCTGCTCGTCACGATCCACCACGCGGTCGTCGCAGCCGCCGGAACCGTCCGTAGCCGGCTGGAGTGACGCCGACGACCCGGAGCGACCGCCGCGTCGGGACCCCCGCGTATCCCGCCGACACCGGGCGATTTATTGTCGTGTGAACGCGTATCACGACCGTGCCGAAGGTTCTGTGTCCCGACTGCGAGCGTCGGATCGCCATGCACGAGCTCGAGACGAACACCGTCGCCCAGTCGAGCGGGTTCGCGACGACGTACCGCTGTCCCTTCTGCCGCCACGAGGTCGAGGACGTGACCGAGCACCTCGTGTAGCGGGGGGCAGTGACGGCCGCGCGGTCGCTCCCCTTTACTTATAAATGGGGACGCACCGAGGGGCCGAGTATGCAGACGATCTACCTCGCCGCGGCCGGAGGTGTGGCTCTCGTCGCTCTGCTGGCGTTACTGCTGTGGCGGCGCCGGTCGAGCGGAGCCAGCGAGTCGGCGCGCGCACACAAGGCAGCACAAAAGCGGGAGCCGCCCGTGGAACTCGGCGAGACGGTCGAGTTCGGCGTCACGGAGATCACCGACCACCACTCGGGCAGCGAGGTCGCGGTCGGCAAGGTGGAGGGGTTCGTGATCTTCGCGGAGGAGATCCCCGGCGACGTGAGCGAGGGCGACGTGATCCGCGCGACGGTGCTCTCGTTCAACGAGGGGCGCACGTCCGCGGACGCCACCTTCGAGGGGATGGCCTGACTCGCGGTCGGCACGTCCGGCGGGCGCCCGCGAACGGCCCTACTCCTGGAGGTCGAGTTCGAACTGCTCGTTCTCCGTCACCGCGTTGAGCACGACGGAGGTGTTCGACTCGCGGATGTCCGCGTCGGTGAGCAGCGTCTTGATCTGGTCGTTCATCCCGTCGGTGTCGGTGAACTTGCCGATGGCGATCACGTCGTAGTCGCCGGTCACCTCGTAGACGCTGACCATCTGCTTCTCCTGCCGGAGGCGCTCGGTGATGTCCGGGAGCGCGCTCCCCTCGACTTTCAGCTGGAGGATGGCGGTCACGTCGTAGCCGAGCTTGTCGTAGTCGACGACGGGAGTGTACCCCTGCACCACGCCCTCGTCCTCCAGGTCGCGGAGGTGGTTGGACACCGTAGTCACCGACACGTCAAGGTCTTCCCCGAGGCTGCGGAGGCTGGCGCGGCCGTTTCCGAGGAGTTCGTTCACGAGTTCCGCGTCGAGGTTTTCGTACGTCATTACATCTCCCGAGGCGCGGAGGGGTTTAGAACTTTACGAACATCCAATTTCGATTTCTGCTCGGCGGTTCATGCACCAATCGATAAGACCTTTATATTGGGTATACTGTGTCTATCCGTCCAGAACATGACGGACGACCACGCCAAACCCGACGGCGGGCTCACCGACAAAGAGCAGGCCGTTCTCGACCGCATCGACGAGGAGAACATCGACTTCCTGCGGCTCCAGTTTACCGACATTCTCGGTGTCGTGAAGAACGTTTCCGTGCCGGCCCACCAGGCCGAGAAGGCGTTCACCGAGGGCATCTACTTCGACGGCTCCTCCATCGAGGGGTTCGTCCGGATCCAGGAGTCGGACATGCGGCTCGTGCCCGACCCCGAGACGTTCGCGGTGCTCCCGTGGCGTAGCGAGGCCGACGGCGACGGCGGTGCCGCGCGGCTGATCTGCGACATCGTCACCACCGAGGGCGAGCCGTTCGTCGGCGGTCCGCGGCAGGTGCTCAAGTCCGTCCTCGAGAAGGCCGACGACATGGGATACACCGTCTCCATCGGCCCGGAGCCGGAGTTCTTCCTGTTCGAGACCGACGAGAACGGCAACGCGACGACGATCCCCCACGACAACGGCGGCTACTTCGACCTCGCGCCGAAGGACCTCGCCTCGGACGTCCGCAAGGAGATCATCTTCACGCTGGAGAAGATGGGCTTCGAGATCGAGGCCAGCCACCACGAGGTCGCGGAGGGCCAACACGAGATCAACTTCAAGTACGACGACGCGCTGACGACCGCGGACAACATCGCCACGTTCCGCGCGGTCGTCCGCGCGGTCGCGAGCCAGCACGACCTCCACGCGACGTTCATGCCCAAGCCCATCGCGGAGATCAACGGCTCGGGCATGCACAGCCACATCTCGCTGTTCGACGAGGACGGCAACAACGCCTTCGCGGACGACGACGACGAGTTCAACCTGAGCGAGACGGCCTACCAGTTCATGGGCGGCATCCTGAACCACGCGCCCGCGTTCACGGCCGTCACGAACCCGACCGTCAACTCCTACAAGCGCCTCGTCCCCGGCTACGAGGCCCCCATCTACGTAGCGTGGTCCGACACGAACCGCTCGGCGCTCGTCCGCGTCCCCGACGCCGCGGGCGTCTCCGCGCGCTTCGAGGTCCGCAGCCCCGACCCGTCGTGTAACCCCTACCTCGCGATGGCGGCGCTCATCGGCGCCGGCCTCGACGGCATCGAGAACGAGGCCGACCCCGGCGACCCGGTCCGCGAGGACATCTACGAGTTCGACGAGGCGAAGCGCGAGGAGTACGGCATCGAGACGCTCCCGCCGAACCTCGGCGCCGCCGTCGAGGAGCTCGAGAGCGACGACGTGCTTCAGGACGCGCTCGGCCCGCACGTCTCCGAGAAGTTCGCGGAGGCCAAGAGCCAGGAGTTCGCGGAGTACCTCACCCAGGTCTCCGAGTGGGAAGAGGACCGCTACCTCGAGACCTTCTGAGCGGGCCGCACCGCCGGACCGGCGGTCCCCCGGTTCGATTTTTTCTCCGCCGAACGGCGTCGCCGCGACCCGGCACCGTGCGCGTGCCGTCTCGGCCAGGCATTTATGAGCGCCGCGGGAGTGCGTGATGGCGATGAACGCCCGGACGCGACTGGGGTACAACCTGATCGCCGAGTCGGAGGCGTACGGTTACACGCTCGCGGTGTGGGGCGCCGGCGCGCTCCTGATCGACGCGTTCGGCGTCCCGGACGTGTGGGGCGTGCTGGCGTACGTCGGCGGCGCGCTCGCCGGCTTCGCGCTGCTCGCGGAGGTCGCGTGGGGCGGCATGGCCGACGAGATGACCGTCGAGCGCTCGCCGACCTCGCGGGTGGCGTCCGCGATCCACCTGCTGTCGACCGGCGGGACGCTGCTTGTCGCCCGCGGCCTCATCGTCGCCGTCGGGAGCGCCGGCGGCGGCGGACGCCTCGCCTTCCTCCTCGTCGGCGTCGCCGTGACCGTGACGTACAACCTGCTGTTGCTCGTCGAGGAGTTCCTCGGCGGGCGACTCGACTGAGCGGCGCGCCCGCGCGGCGGCGATCCGGGGCGGCCGACTTACGCGTCGAGCCCCGTTCCGCGGCGGTCCGCGACGCGCTCGCCGACGGCGGGCGCCGCGAGGATTCCCGCGGTCGCCGCGGTCGCCATGGCGGCCGCGAGCGGGAGGGGCGGTTCGACGGCGAGCACCCCGAGCCACAGCGCGCCGGTGATGACGAGCGCGGGGACGGCGACGGGGAGCGTCACGGCCGGCTCGTCGCCGTCACAGACCCGCCAGCCGAGCGCGCCGCCGAGCCCCGTCCCGAGACCGACCGCGCCGTCGAGCACGCTCCCGGGGTGGCCGGTCGCGGCGGCGACCGCGGCCGCGGCGGCACCGGCGCCGGCCGCGACCAGGAAGACCGGCGTGGGGTCGAGCGCGTCCGGGTTCGGATCGGAGCGGCCGGCCGAGGCGGTCTCGGCCCCGGCGCCCGCGCGCCGCATCAGCCACAGGCCGCCGAACAGGACGCCGGTCCCGAGCGCCACGCCCGCGACCACGTCGACGAGGTAGTGGACTTCGATGACGACGCGCGAGAGCGCGACCGCGCCCGCGAGGCCGCCCCCCACGAGCAGGCGCGTCCGCCGATCGGGCCGGTCCAGCAGGGTCGCCAGCCCGAGGTAGGTGATCGTCGCGCCCGTCGCGTGGCCGCTCGGGAAGCCGAACCCGTCCGAGGCGGTCGTCCCCTCGAACCACGCGCCGGCGGCCCCCGGGAGCCAGCCCGGTGCGGGCGTCGGGGTCGCCGCGGCCGGCGGGCGGGGGAGGCCGAACCCCACCTTCAGGAAGGTGAGGATCGCCAGCGCGCAGGTGGCCAGCGCGACGAGCGCGGCCCCGGTGCGCCGCGGCGCGGGGGCGTACTCCGCGGGCAGGAACCAGTAGACGAGCGCGAGCAGGCCGAAGACGAACCACGTGTCCGCCAGCGTGGTGACCGCCGCCCCGAGGACGACCGCGACCTCGGGGAGCGCCTCCACGACGACGAACTCGCCGACGCTCCGCATCCTCAGTCCTCCCCGCGGTTCCGCACGTAGTCGAGGGCCTTGCCGGGCGTCTCCAGCGCGTTGAGCCCGACGCCGACCATCACGAACAGCGTGTAGAGCCCGAGCGTCGAGAGCCCGAGGACCACCATCGCGGCGATGGCGTAGATCCCGTCCATCCAGTAGAACGCGCCGAGCGTCAGGACGGTGCCGTACAGCAGCACGAGATACGGCCCCCAGCCGCGGGCGTGTCCGCGCCGCATCCGCTTGCGGACGTAGGCTTTCAGCTCCGTCTCCAGCCGCGGGCGGTCGACGGTGCGGCGCTCGACGTCGTCCTCGAACTCGTCGAACTCCGCGCGGAGCCGCTCCACCTCGGCCTCGAGCGCCGAGACGTCGGGCGCGCCGCGGGGGCGCTCCCCGTCCTCGCCCGCGCCGGCGTCGCCCTCGCTGCGTTCGCTCATAACCGGGGGTCGGCCGGGACCGTCAAGGGCGTGTCGGTCGGCGAGTCCCGCGGGCGCGAGCGGCGACGCGACCGGGTCGTGCGTGAAGCCCGGTTCGCGGCCGGCCGCCAGCACCACGTTGACGACCGCGCCGACGATGACGACCGTGGCGGCAAGGTAGAGCCACGTCACCAGCAACAGCACGCCGCCGATGACGCCGTACACCTGATACTGGCCCGCGCTCGCGGCGTAGAGCTGAAACCCCGCCTGCAGCGCGGTCCACCCGACCGCTGCGAACGCCGCGCCCGGCACCGCCTCACGCAGGGTCACGGCGGGGTAGGGCAGGATGAAGTACATCGGCAGGAACACGAGCGTCAACAGGCCGGGAAGGACCGCGATGCTCAGCAGGCGGAGCACGGGGACCACGTCGAGCGCGGCGACGGCGGTACCGGTCACGACCATCGCCGCCATCCCGACGCCGACGCTGAGCGCGACCGTCGCGGCGTCCCGCAACTGGTCGAGGAAGGAGACCGACTCCTCGACGCCGTACACCTGCAGGAACGCCGTATCGAGCCCGCGAAACACCTTCAGCGTCGACCACAGCAGGACGGCCGCGCCGAGCACGGTGGCCCCGCCGCGCCCCGCCGCGGACGCGAGCGCGCTCTCGATCACGTCCTGGCCCGAGGGCGTCAGGAAACCGCTCGTCACTTCGAGCACCGCGCTCGCGAACGTCTCTCCGAACAGCGCGCTCGCCAGCGCGACCAAAAGCAGCAGCGCGGGGATCAGCGAGATGAACGCGTAGTAGGCGACGCCCGCCGCCAGAAACGTCACGCGCTGCTGTTCGGTCACCTCGACGATCCGACGGCCCGTACTCACGAGGGCGGCGAGTTCGGCGCGCACGTCGACCGGTTCACGGCACGCGGTGAAAAATCGGCCGGGTGTCGTCGGAGCGTGCGGTCCCTCGGGCCGCCGACGCTACCCGTCCAGCGCCGCGGCGCGGATCTCCGGGACCGACGCCGGCGTCTTGAACGCGGTGCCGTGGTAGTGGGCCCGCGTCGCCTCGTGGCCCGCCTCGCGGAGCCGGTGCAGGAAGTCGTCCATGCCGATGGCCGGCTCGCTCCACTGCTTGTAGAGGCGGTGCTGGTCGTAGTGGGTCGGCGTGTCGAGCTCGGTCGCGACGCCGTCGAGCAGCTTGCGCGCCCGTTTCGCCTCGCCCATGTCGTCGGTGACGGCCGCCCGCGTCGCCCGCGCGAACTCCGGGTCCGCGACCGCGCCGAGCCAGAGCGGGCCCGCGGTCAGCACGCGCTCGGAGTCACAGTTCGGACACGTCTCCGGGGGGGTCGGGATGAGTCCGAACTCGTGCTCCCGGACCAGACAGTCCTCGCAGTGGTGGACGAAGCCGAGTTTCTCTATCTGACCGTCCGCGGCCTGCGCGCCCGACTCCAGCTCGAGGTAGGTGCGCGCGTAGTGTCTGGAGACGTGCGAGAGGATCGGTCGCGCCGCCTTGTCGTAGCGCGCCGCGGTCCGGACCATCGCGGACAAAAGCGTCCGCAGCCCCATCTCGGGGTGGTAGTCGGTGTTGCGCGGCACGGCCCCGTACTTCCGGATACCGCTGTTGAGGTGGGCGCCACACAGCGGCGCGGTGTCGGTCGCAGTGATACAGACCAGGTTCCGGCCGTTCGCGAAGGCGGCGTCCGCGAAGGGGACCGGCGTCCCGTAGGGGTCGACGTCGATCACGTCGAAGACGCGCTCGTGCATCAGCGCGTTCACGTCGCGGTGGACGACCTCGCCCTCGAGGTCGTTGCGCGCGAGGTTCTCGCGGGCCAACTCGACCGCGTCGGGGTCGACGTCCGCGCAGGTGACGTCGTACCCCGCGGCGGCGGCGCGAACCCCGCGGATCCCGGAGGCGGCCATCGCGTCGAGGTACGACGCGGCCCGCGGTTCGCGGTCGGCGTACGCCCGCAGGACCGCCACGGTCACGTCCCGGTTCAGCTCCTGCGTCGGGTTGAAGAAGACGCCCTCGCCGGTCCCCTCGCTGGCGCCGTCGCGCGACTCGGGCACCTCGACGGTCACGCCGCCCTCCTCGACGTTCATGGGACGACGTTCGCGGATGCGGGTGAAAAGCACCGCGCTCCGCGTCGAGAACCGTCGCCTCGCCGGGCGCCGGTCGCCCCTATCGGCCGCAGGACTCCGCCGTGTCACCGCCGACGCCCCGGAAGCGGAGCGCCGTCAGGACCAGAAACGGCGCGAGGAAGACGGCGGCGACCGCGGCGCCGTAGGGAACGCCGACGGCGCCGAGCGGCGTCGCGGCCGCGTCCGCGACGAGGAACCACGCCATCATCCCGAGGATCGCGGCGGCGCTGCGGGCGCTCTCGCCCGCCTCCCAGTCCGTCAGGAGAACGAACGGGGCGACGAGCGCGACGCCGAAGGCGATCAGGAAGACCGCGACGAGTGCCCCCTCGCCGCCGGCCCCACCGCCCGCGCCGACGCCGACCCACTCGGCGACGCGGACGGCGTCGCCCGCGAGGTACTGCGCGCCGAGGACCCACAGCAGGACCCCGAAGATGCCGAGGAGGATCCGGAGCCCGCGGGGGAGCGCAGCGGCGCGCGTGCGGACGGTCGCCCGGAGGCCGTCGAACATGCCTCCGGCTACGGAAACCCGGGCCAAAGGGCTGACGCTCGGGAGGCCCCCCTCGGGAACGCCGACCACCGCACCGACGGGGTTTAGGAGCGCCCGGCAGAAGCGGAGGGCGTGGACCCAGTCGACGACTGGCGCGAGGCGCTCGAGGCGGCCGGAGAGCTGACCGGCCCGATAGCCGCCGCCATCGTCGACACGCACGGCGACCGCGGGAAGCGCGCCATCGAGGCGGTCGCCGAGGAGCGGGTGAAGCAGTACCGCGACTTCACCGTCGTCGTCGGTCACGAGGACGAGTACGTCGTGGAGGAGGGCGAGTGCGACTGCGCGGACGCCACCTACAACCTCGACGCCGAGGACCCCGACCAGCGGTGCTGGCACGCGCTCGCGGTCGACGTCGCCGAGCGCGTCGGCGCGGTCGACCACCACGACATGTGGTACTCCGAGGTCCGCGAGTTCCTCTGACCGCGGCGCTTTTACCCGCTACCGACCTACGCCCTGACAACTGTGGCCATCACGGACAAGATCTACGTGAAGAACCACCGCCAGCTCGCCTCCCAGCTGGAGACGTCCATTCCGAAGGGGGCGTTCTCGGGCGCGACGCTGGACCTGCTGTTCACGGGCGAGGGGCTCTCGAAGCTCGACAGCACCACCCGCGACCGCGTGCTGGACTTCGCGGAGGACTTCCTCGACTGCGACTGCGACCAGAACCCCTACTGCGGCTGTCCGGAGCGGAAGTTCGTCGCCTACCTGCTGGAACTGCGCGCGCAGGGGCTCGGCCCCGACGCCATCGTCGACGTGATGACCGACGACTACATGGTGTACGCCTACACGGGCGACGTGCGCTCGTTCCTCGACACCGCGATCCGCCGCATCGAGTCGGTCGAGGCGCTCGCGGACGTGGAGGGCGACGCGGAGATGGCCGAGAAGGCGCGGCAGGCGAAGCGGGCGCTCTCCGGGTAGCGAGGCGGCCGCGGGCTGAAAAACGGTCCGGCCGCGTCAGCCCAGCCGGAACGAGGGCTCGTCGGGTTCGCCGTCGAGCTCCTCCAGCTGGATCACGTCCTCGTCGTCCTCGTCGAGCTGTTCCTGCAGGTAGGTGACGTAGCGTTTGTGCTCCTCGAGCTGTTCGCGGAGGTGGTCCGCCTCCAGCTCCAGCCGCTCGTGCTCGCGGATGAAGCTCTTGGGGACCTCGACCTTCGGCGGGAACGACTCCGTCTCGTCGTCGCCCTCCAACTCGCCTTCGGGGACGATCCGGACGCGCCCGTCGTGGGCAACCAGCGTGTCCACGTAGTCGCGGAAGACGGCCGACAGCGAGATATCCCGCTCCTCGGCGATGTCGCGGAGGGTCTCGAACGCGTCCTCGTTGACGCGGAACGAGATGGTCTTGTTCTTGTTGCCCATTGGGCGACTATCTCAGCCCGTTCCACTTAATGGTTTGTCAGACGCTACCGCGGTCGCTCGGCGACCCGGCGTGGCGGTCGCACGGCTGCGGCACGGAGGCGTGTGCGAAAATCGGTGCGGCGGGGGAGAACGCGGCGGGCGTCGGAGCGCGCCGGCCGTTCCGGAGCGTTACGCCTCGGGGGCGTCGGCCGAGTCGGTCGCGTCGCCGGCGTCCGACTCCGCCTCCTCGCTCGCCAACTCCTCCAGCGCGGACAGGGCCGCGGCCTTGTACGTCTCGGGGTCGAGATCGTACTCCTCCTCGGCCATGCGCGCGTACTCGTTCCCCTCGTCGTCGAACCGGGCGACGCGTTCGAGCGTGCGCTCGGCCGCCTCGGCGACCCAGCGGTCGCGGACGGTCGCGTCGACCTCGGTGATCGACTCCGGGCGGACGGAGACGTTGATCGAGCCGTCGTCCGTCTCGTACGTCCGGGGCTTGCCCACGACTGCGACGTAGGCGGGCGGTTCGAGATCGCGGAGCGTGGAGGCCGCCTCGGGCTGGTACTGGCCGGCGTAGACGAAGAACGTCCCGGTGGGGTCGACGATCCGACCCTGCCAGTACTCGCTGTCGTCGCCGACGTCCTCCTTCTCGGTCAGCGTGCCGACGAAGAAGACGCGGTTCGCGCTCTCCCCGGTCGGGAGCAGCGAGTAGACCGGCGCGCGCTCGTCGTCGGACTCCTTGAACGTGTAGCCGGCGTCGTTGAACTCGCGGGCGAAGACGCGCCGCGCGACCTCGCGGGTGGGTGCGCTACCGCTCATCTCAGATCGACCTCGCTTTGACCAGCGCGGCCTCGGCATCGATCTGCCCGGGCTCCTCGGCGTCGTTGACCAGCACGTAGCGTCCGAGCGTCGGGCCGCTGACGCGGTAGTAGCGCCCCAGCAGGTCGCCGGCCATGTCCTCGGCGACGACGGTGGTGTCGAGCGCGTCCATCGCCATGTCCTTGGCCTCCTCCAGCGTCATGCCGGTGAGCTCCTCGGTGGCCTCGCGGTCGAAGATGACCTCGTGGACCTCCTCGCCGTCGTCGAGCACGCCCTTGATGCGGAGGTCGAACTCGCCCTCCACCTGGCCGTGCTCGCTACAGCGGCCGTTCTGGAGGACGCGCGTGCAGTCCTCCTCCGGGCAGCGCTTGATCAGGCCGGAGCCGGACTGGATGTCGACCAGGGCGCCCTCGACCGTCTCGGCGTTGTCGCCGACCTCGATCTCCTCGTCGATCTCGGTGATGCCGGTCGTCCGGTTGAGCTTCACGGAGTAGCGGCCCTCGTACTCGTCGGTGACGACGTTCGTCAGCTCGTAGGCCTGTCCCTCCTCCAGCTCGGGGAGCTCGGAGGTGTCGAAGGAGACGAACTTGATGGTGCCCGACTCGTCGCCGAGCAGGCCCACCTGTGCGATGGCGTCGCTGCGGGGCTCCCACAGCTCGACCAGCGTCACGCGCAGGTCGACCCACTGTTCGTCCTCGTCGATGTCGTTCACCTGGACCTGCTCGCTGCCGCCGCGGCCGAGCTCCTCGCGCTCCATGCCGGCCTCGTCGAGGTAGCTGTTGATGACGCTGCGGCGCGCCTCGTCGACGGGCACTCTGTACTCCGTGACGAGGTTCTCCAGCCGCTCTTCAACCTCGTCCGGCGAGACGTCCAACTGGTCCGAAAACTGTTCCGCGATCTCGTCCGCGTGTTGTCGCAGTTCGCTCATGGGGTTCACTGCCTCCGGTCGTGTTTCAAGGGGAGGCACATGGCCGTTGGTGCGGAATGGCGTAAAAGGTTTCGCGACCGGGGTGGAAGTGGAAACCGACGGAAGGAGTCCGAGAACGGCGACGGCGTCAGACGGCCGTCGGCTCTCCGCGGGCTCCGTTTCGAGTGGAACCCGGTGCCACGGGTGGCGTTCGCACGGTCGGATCGAGAGGCCCGGCCGCGCCAACGGACCTTTGTCCGCGGCCGCCGAACGGTCGCGCATGGACGACCGGCTCGGGCGCGTCATCCGGCAGCAGCTCCGCAAGGCCGGCCGCCAGTTCGAGGAGGCGAAGCGGGCGTACGCGGAGGGGCGGGACGACGAGGGGGAGCCGGACCGCTCGGGCGCGGAGCGGTACGACCTGCCGACGGACGCGGCCGGCGACGCGCGGATCGTCTGCCGACGCCACGCCGAGAAGCGGACGGTCGCGGTCGGCGCGGACGGCCGCCCCGAGTGCTTCGAGGCGGGCCACCCCGACTGCGAGGGCTGCGCGGAGGACGTGCGGGACGGCTACGTGGAGACGTGGGCCGCGGACCGGTCCTGAGGGCTACTCCTCGGCCGGCGTCGCGGACTCGGCGTGCCGCTCGATGTTCGCCCAGACCTCGCTCATGCGCTCGCCGGTGAGGTCGATCAGCGCCTCGACCTCGGGCTCGCAGTCGCCGGGCGCACAGCCCAGGTCGCGGATCGCCTTCGTCGCGGAGACGTGGTGGACGTGGACGAGGTCGTCGTCCGCGCACTCGTAGATAACCGTCGTGCAGGGGAGCAGGCCCGCAAGCGTCGGGTCGATGGCGAGCGCGTCCCGGGCGATCTGGGGGTGACAGACCACCAGCAGCGCGGTCCGCTCCACCTCGTCGCCGAGCATGCCCGCGATCATCTCGTCGAGTCTGGTCACCTGCACCGTCTCGAAGTCCGCCAGCTCGTGTTCCAGTTGCACGAACGGGACGGCGTCCTCGAAGGGCGCGTCGAGGGTCGTGTGGAGCGCCTCCTCCACGGTCGGGGCGGGAGCGTGGCTCATAGCGGGGAAGCGGGCAGCAGGGACATAAGGACTGCGCCGGACCGCGGTCGGCGCTCGAGAAGCGTGGTCCGGAACCGCGCGGGACTTCGGAACACAAGGAGTGGGAACGAGCACGGAGGGATTCGAACCCTCGACCATCGGATTAGAAGTCCGACGCTCTATCCTGGCTGAGCTACGTGCCCTCGTCCGGTGTCTATCCCCGGCCGGTAAAAAGCGGTTAGGTTCCGCGGTCGACGCGCTCGGGTCGCGGCCGCGGGCGGCGCTCCCGTGGCGCGCCGCCGACGCGTCCGCGGGCGCCACCGGCCGCGGCGCGGCCCGCAACAGCAGACATAAGTCCGCGACGCGGGTAGCGGGACCGATGAGAGTCATCGGCACCGTCGGCCTGCCCGGCAGCGGGAAGGGGGAGGCCGCGGCGGTCGCGGAGGAGCAGGGGGTCCCGGTGGTCGTCATGGGCGACGTCATCCGGGCGGAGTGCCGCCGCCGGGGACTCGACCCCGCCGAGCACCACGGCGAGATGGCGGGGCGGCTCCGCGAGGAGGAGGGTGCGGACGCGGTCGCGGCCCGCACGGTCCCGCGGATCCGCGAGGCGGCCGCCGAGGACGACGCCGACGCGGTGCTGGTCGACGGCCTCCGATCGATGGTGGAGGCGGAGCGCTTCCGCGAGGCGTTCGGCGACGACTTCACGCTCGTGGCGATCCGCGCCCCCTTCGACCTCCGCGCCGAGCGCCTCCACGAGCGCGGGCGCGACGAGTCCGACTCCGACCTCGAGGCCCTCCGCGAGCGCGACGAGCGCGAACTCGAACTCGGCCTCGGCGAGACCCTCGACGCCGCGGACGTGGAGATCGACAACACCGGGTCGCTCGCCTCGTTCCGCGAGCGCGTACGCGAGGTGCTCGGCGTCGTGGACACCGCCGAGAAAGCGGAGGGCGAGCGATGATCTACAGCGTCGACGTGCGGATCGAGGCACCGGTCAACGACACGGAGGTGACCGACCGCGTGGCCGACGCCGTCCACAACGTCTTCCCGGAGGCCGACCTGACCCACGAGCCGGGACTGCTCGTCGCGGAGGCGCACACCCTCGACCCCTTCTCGGACGTGCTCCACGAGCAGGAGATCCTCGACACCGCGCGGCGCGTCTTCCGCGACAACGCCACCGAGACCGGGTTCTCCTTCCGGCTCAAGAAGCAGGCCGCCTACGAGGGCGTCGTCAACTTCGCGGTGGGCAACCCCGACGAGTTGGGCGACATCTCGGTCGAGGTGACCGTCCGCGATCCCGAGGTCGGGGCGTTCATCGACTACGTCGCCCCCGAGACGGAGGAGGGGGCGCCCGTCGACCCCGACCGCGAGTACGGCGACCGCTACGACCCCGACGCCGACGACTACTGACGTCCCGACGGGGCAGCCGTCCCGAACTTTTCTCGCGAGGAAGATGCGCTACTTCGCGTTCTCGACCTGCTCGCGCGCCTCGGCGGCGAGGTCGTGGGCGCGGTCCGCGTCGCGCGCCTCGGCGTAGATCCGGACCTTCGGCTCGGTGCCGGAGGGCCGCACCAGCACCCACGCGTCGCCGTAGTCGAGCCGGTAGCCGTCCTTCGTGTCGAGGTCGGCGTCCGCGTTCATCGCGTACTCGGCGGCCGCGTCGAGCATCCGGTCCAACTCCGGTTCCGCGTCGTAGCCGACGTTCTCGCGGACGTTGTGGTAGTCGGCGAACGGCTCGACCACCTCGCTGGCAGTCCGGCCGTCCGCGAGCAGTTCGAGGAACTTCGCGCCGATGTAGGCGCCGTCCCGCGTGAGCCGGTACTCGGGGAAGAAGACGCCGCCGTTCCCCTCGCCCGCGACCGGGACGCGCGTGCCCGCCGCCTGTAGTTCGCGGGTCCGGGTGATGATGCTCGTCGCGCCGATGGGCGTCAACTCGAGGTCCGCACCGACCGCCTCGCAGACGTCGACGAGCCGCTGGGAGACGTTCACCGCGGCGACGGTGGCGTCGCCCGGCTCCAGGGCCGCCTTCGCCAGCGCGGCGATGGAGGCGTCGCCCTCGATGTACCGACCCCGCTCGTCGACGAACACCGCGCGGTCCGCGTCGCCGTCGTGGGCGATCCCCACGTCCGCGTCCGCGGCCCGGACCAGCCGTCGGAGGTCGTCGAGGTGCTCCGGCACCGGTTCGGGCAGCCGCCCGGGGAAGTGGCCGTCCGGCTGGGCGTTCGTGGTGACGACCGCACAGCCCAGCCGGCGGAAGACCTCGGGGTTCGTGAGCGCGCCCGCGCCGTGGCCGGGGTCGACCGCGACGGTGAGGTCCGCCGCGTCGATGGCGGCGCGGTCGACGCTCGCGACGACCTCGTCGACGTAGCTCTCGGTGACGCCGTCGACGCGCGTCTCCTCGCCGACCGCGTCCCACGTCGCCTCGTCGTACTCCTCGCCGAGGATGTGGTTCTCGACGCGTTCGAGCGCGTCGACCGAGAGCTCCACGCCGTCGTCGCCGACGAGCTTGATGCCGTTGAACTCCGGCGGGTTGTGCGAGGCGGTGACGAGCACGCAGGGGACTCCCTCCGCCTCGCAGTAGCGGCTCACCGCGGGCGTGGGCGCGACGCCGAGCCGGTCCACGTCACAGCCGACCGCCGCGAGCCCCGAGGCGACGGCGTTGGCGAACAGTTCCCCCGTGGTTCTGGTGTCGCGGGCGACCGCGACGCAGTCGGCCTCCCACACCGTCCCGGCGGCCTTCGCGACGCGCAACGCGAACGTCGGCGACAGGTCCGAGATGGCGACCCCGCGCGTGCCGCTGGAGCCGAACAGCTTCATGCCCGAGAGGTGACCGGCCCGGGGGAAAGCCGTTCCGAAGGCGCCCGCGTGAGCTCCCGTCGGACCGCCCGTTTCCCGTCGGACCGGACGGCGTGTGCTAATCCTTCACACTCATATACCTGCGGTGCGTATCTCGCGACATGGACGCGAAGCGTCTGGAGGCGGCGCTGGCCGAGGAGTTCGGCGGCACGGACGCGGAGCAGCGCGTGGTGGCACGACAGGCGCGCGACCTCGCGGACTCCGGCAAGCCGAAGCGCGACCGCGGCCACGCCCTGACCGTCCCGGACGTGCTGCGGCACCTCTCGGACGCGCCCGACGACGCCTCCCTCCCCGAGCGCTGGAACTGGTGGATGGGCGCGCTCGACACCGCCTACGGCGGCTACGCCCCCTTCACCGTCCGCGTCGTGGAGGACGACGGAACGGCCGGCGTGAACCGCTAGGGGATCGACCGCCGGTCGCGGCGCCGACCCGACGCCCGCCCTTACTTTCACTTTCACTCCGCCCTTGGCTCGGTTATAGGTAGCAACGCGGGCATCTCGAGGTATGGACTCCCGAACGACCCCCTCGACGCGGTTCGCCGGCCGCGCACGACTCGACGTGACCGACTGCGAAGCCGACCGCCTTCCGGAGCGCGCCCGCGCGAACGACGTCCGCGGTGCCGAACTCCACCTAGAGCGCCGCGGGGGCAAAACGTACCTCGTCGCGGACGAGACCCAGCGGTAGGGCCGCTCGCTCCCCGGAACCGGTCCCCCCGCGGAAGTCGGCGGCATCCTTTTGTCCCGAGCGCGAGAGTCACGTATCGTGCCCCTCCGCCGCTTCGGCGGCCGACGCCGCGCCGCCGGCGCCGCCTCCCCCGCCGTCGCGCTCGGCGGGATCCTGCTGGCGACGGCGCTGGACCCGACCTTCTCGTGGACGGCCGACGCGCTCTCGGACCTGGGCGTCCGCGCGCCGAGCGCGCTCGCGTTCAACGCGTCGCTCGTCGGCGGCGGCCTGCTCGGACTCCCGTACGCGCACCTGCTGGCGGAGCGCGGCGGCCGTGCGGTCGGCGTCTCGTTCGGCGGCGGGACGCTCTGTCTGGCCGGCGTGGGGCTCTTCCCGAGCGGGACCGCCCTGCACGCGCCCGTCGCCGTCGGCTTCTTCCTGCTCGCGACGGTCGCGCTCGCGGTCGACGGCGCCGCTCGCCGCAACGAGTCGACCGGTCGCCTCACCCTCGCCCTCGCGGCCGGCCACGTCCTCGCGTGGGTGACGTGGGGCGCGGGGCTCTGGCCGGCCACCGGCCTCGCACTCCCCGAGTTCGTCGGCGCGCTGGTCGTGGCGGCGTGGGTGTGGCTGCTCGGGCCGGTCCCCGCGCTGGTGGACGGTCGAACCGACTGCGAGCGATGAGCGGGAGACCCGGACTCGACAGACACTAACGCCCTCGTCCGGTAGGGTCCGGCGATGGAGTTGGAGTTCCTCGGCGGCGCCCGCGAGGTCGGTCGGAGCGCGGTGCTCGTCGACGACCGACTGCTGCTCGACTTCGGCACGCTGGCCGCCGAGCCGCCGCAGTACCCGGTCCGGACGCCGGAGCCGGAGGCGGTCGTCGTCTCGCACGGCCACCTCGACCACGTCGGCTCCGTGCCGGCGCTGCTGTCGGGGCGGCGTCGCCCCGCGATCCACTGGACGCCGCCCACCGGGGAGCTCGCCCGCACGCTCGCGCGGGACACGCTCAAGCTCCGCGGCAACAGCCCGACCTGCCCGTTCACCGCCGAGCACGTCCGCCGGCTCGGCGAGGTCGAGCGGTGCCACGGCTACCGCGAGCCGTTCCCGGTCTGTGGCGGAATCGCCGCCGGCGGCTACGAGGTGACGCTGTACGACGCCGGCCACATCCCCGGCTCCGCACACGTCCTGGTCGACGACGGCGAGACGCGGCTGCTGTACGCCGGCGACTTCCACACCGACGACCAGCGCCTGCTCTCCGGAACGACGGCCCGCCCCGACGCGGACGCGGTCGTCTGCGAGTCGACCTACGCGGACGTGGATCACGAGCCGCGTGCGACCGTCGAGGACCGGTTCGTCGACCGCGTCGAGACGACGCTGTGGGAGGGCGGCACCGTCGTCGCGCCCGCGTTCGCCATCGGGCGCACGCAGGAGCTACTGCTGGTCTGTGCGGCCCACGACCTCCCCTGTTACGTCGACGGGATGGGGACCGACGTGGCGCGAATGCTGAAGAACCATCCGGGTTTCGTCCGCGACCCCGACGCCCTCCGACGGGCGATCGCCCACGCCCGGTTCGTGGACGGCCGCGACGGCCAGCGCGAGCGCATCGCCGACCAGCCCGCCGTCATCGTCACCACGAGCGGGATGCTCTCGGGCGGGCCCGCGATGACGTACGTCCCCGCGGTCCGCGCGAATCCGGTCAACGCGGTGACGATGACCGGCTATCAGGTCGAGGGGACGCCCGGTCGGTCCCTGCTGGAGACCGGCAGCGCGGAGATCGACGGCCGCGTGATGCAGGTGAGCGCGACCGTCGAGGCGTACGACTTCTCCGCGCACGCCGACCGCGGCGGCCTCCGCGAGTTCCTGGACCCCTACCGCGGCGCGGAGGTACTGGTCGTCCACGGCGACGACGCGCCCGGCTTCGCGGAACGGCTCTCCGCGGACGGCCACGACGCGAGCGCGCCGGAGTTGGGCGCGACCGTGACGGTGTGAGCGCCGCGGCGTTCGCTCCGTCGTCGGCCCGTCCATTTCTGTGATGGCGGTCCGCGGTGACTCCGCGGTCACCGTCCGTTGGTCACGCTACCGATCGCTCGTTCAGAAGGCGATCGGTGCGCCGAGTCACATCACTCCGGACGCGATCAGGACGTACAACAGCGTGAACAGCGTCGCGTTGTAAAGCCCGTGAGCGAGACTCGGAACGAGGATGTTGCCGGTGTACTCGTAGCTCGCGCCGAAGACGTAGCTCGGCACCAGAAGCACTCCCAGCGACAGCAGGTTCCCGGCCGGGTCGCCGCCGCTGAGCGCGAACCAGTGCAGGCCGGCGAAGACGGTGCCCGCGAGCACCACGGAGGCGACGGGACCGAACACCTCGCGGAGCCGTCCCTGGACGACGCCGCGGAACAGCAGCTCCTCGCCCGGACCGACGAGGAGGATCGAGGCCGGGATCATCAACAGCAGCAGTTCGGGGCTCTCCAGCGCGATCTCGACGGCGTTGTTCTGTCCCGTCTCGGCGCCGATGGACTGCGCGAGCAGCCCCGCGATCGTCCCGGCGATCATGGGGCCGCCGACGAACGCGGCGAGGTACGCGCCGACCGCGGCCGCGCCGTCCCGCAGGTTCGGCCACGCGAACCCGACCGAGAACGGGACCCCGGGCCCCCCATCTCCGAGCAGGTCGTTGACCGCGGCGCTGACGCGCTCGCGGTTGCGGACGTACGCCAGCGCGACCAGCACGCAGCCGACGCCCTGGACGAACGCCAGCGAGAGCACGATGTTGAGCGTCGGCGAGATGTCGACCCCGGCGATCACCAGGGCGAGCGCGGCGACGTTGAGGAGGAGGAACCCGAAGAAGAGCCCCCCGGCCCCGAGCACCAGGCTGCTCACGACCGCGAGCAGCGCGGGGAGGGGACCGGTGGCGGCGGTGGCACGACTCATGTCCCCCACTTGGGGTCGGCGAATGGTTAACGATTCGCCTGCGACCGGTCCCCGCCGGGTCCGTCTCGGCGGCCGCTTATCGCCGCGTTAGCTCGTACTGCGTCACCGCGAGCGCGGTGCGCCCGTCCCGACAGTCGCCGTCGACGACCGCCGCCAGCAGCTCGTCGTAGTCGGCCGTCCGCACCCGGATCGACTCGTTGTGGTCGAGCGCCTGTTCCGCGGTCGGCTCGCACCCGGTCGCGACGAAGTGATGGTGGACGGAGTTCGCGATGCCGTTCGACGGCTCCACGGAGATCAGGTGCTCGAACGCGTCGGCCTCGTGGCCGGTCTCCTCCGCGAGCTCGCGGGCGGCGGCCGCCTTCAGGTCCGCGAGCGACCGGTCGCCGTCACCGCTCCCGTCGCCGTCCTCGGGCTCCACGCCGCCGGCCGGAAGCCCGCGGTTGACGCGGTCGACCGCCTGCCGCCACTCCTCGATGACGACCACGTCGCCGTCGGGCGTGAACGGGAGGACCACGACCGCGGGCGGCTCGTCGACGTAGTGGTACTCGCCGGCGGCCCCGTCGGGGAACCGCACCTCGTCCCGGCGCACGTCGAAGCCGGGACACGCGTAGTCGATCCCGGTCGCGGTCGTCTCCCACGCCACCTCCTCCGTCGCGGACTCGTCGGTCATACGCGCCGCTCCGCTCGCGCCGGACATAAAACGCGGCGGGTCCGTCCGCGCGCCGGAATCGTTCGAAGGACGCTTGTACGCCGCGGTCGGTAGATCGGCCATGAACGTCCTCCTACACGAGGGGCACGAGCACACGGAAGCCGCGACCGCCGCGGTCGGCACGGAGACGATGGCCCTCGCCGCGGTCGGCGTCCTCCTGATCGCGGCCGCGATCGGGTACGCAGTGTTTCGGTTCGGGGAGTAAGCCGGTCGCGGACGGGTCGTCGCGGCAGTTGGGACGGACCAGTCGGTAGAGCGCGTAGAAATGCGGGAGAAGTGGGCCGGCACGAATTTGAATCGTGGTTACGGCCACCCGAAGGCCGAAGGATACCAAGCTACCCCACCGGCCCGCACTCTGAGTGACGGCGCACATTCCTTTAACCCTTCCGAAACCGAGAACTCCGCGACAGGCGATCCCACGCTCGCCGTGTCGCCCGCCCGCGGTTTCACGCCGAGTTCACTCCTCGCTTCGGGGCTCGAAGTAGCGGTCGCGATGGGCGCGACAGCCGGGGTTGAACGCGGCGCCACAGTCGGGACAGGAATCCCCGCAGGCGAAGTACTCCGGCGGCGTCATGGTCGCGCCGCAGACGCCGCACAGCACCGCCGGCTCCGAAAAGCGATCGCGGGGCCACGGCTCGGCGGGGTGGTCCGCGACCGCGTCGTGGCAGCGGTCGCAGGGGTAAAAGGCCCCACAGCAGCCGAACCGGAGCGCGACCACGTCCACGGGGTCGTCCCAGTGGGCGCATCGCGTCTCGGGATCGACCGCGACGCCGCGGAGGGGCACAGGAAATCGCGGGTCCGCGGCCGGGGGCTCGGTCGTGCGGCGGTCCGCGTTTCGGTCGTGATCGCTCACGCCGCTCGCGTCGGCGCCCGCGTCCTCGTCGGTCCGCTCTCCCATCTTCAGTAGCTCGTGTAGCCGTCGGTGTCCAGCCAGTTGTGCGCGACGGTGATCGCGTGGTCGGCGTGGAGCAGTTCCGGGCCGACGCGAACCCGGCGCTCGGCGGTCTCGGCGAGCAGGTCGGCCTCGGCGTCGGAGAAATCGAGGTGGTCCGAGAGGACGAAGACGGGGTCCGCGGGCGGTTCGGCGTCGACGAGCGGATCGCCGTCCTCGTGAAGCTGGACGACGGTCCCCTCGCTCGCGGCCGCCTCGAGCGTCTCCGCGACGCCCATGCGATAGAGTTCGACGCCGGGCGAAACGTCGGCTGGCATGTGGCCGATGGCGCCGTCGCGCTCCTCCAGCGCGCCGCGGACGCGCGCGGCGATGTTGCGCTCGTCGGGATGGAGGTGACGGAGGTCGCTCGCGTCGAAGCGGACGGTGAACTCGTCCGCGAGGACGAGGTGGACGCGCACGTCCTCGCGGATGCCGTGCGAGAGGAACACCGCGGAGCTGACGCACCGACACAAAAGGTCCAGCCGACCGGCCGCGCCCGCGAGGTCGTCCAGCGCGAAGTCGGGAGTCGTGGGGACGTCGTGGCCGATGACGAGGAACTGGCGCATGCGCGAGCGTCGGCCGCGGAGGACAAAAGGGGTCCGAAGAGGTCGGGCGGGAGGGCGCGAAGACGGGCTACCGGTACTGGTTCAGGCGGCGCTTCAGCCGCTTCGCGGCGTCGCCGGCGGCGCGGAAGTAGGCCGCCTCCTCGTCCCGGCCGGCGCTCGCGGCCGCGTCCTCGCCCGCGAAGATGATCCCGCGCGAGGAGTTGACGAGGCCGACGTCGACGCCGTGGCCCTCGCGCGGCGCGAGGCCGTGCTCGACCGCAGCCTCCGCGTCGCCGCCCTGCGCGCCGACGCCGGGGACGAGAAACGGCAGGTCCGGGACCGTCTCGCGGACCGCGGCCAGTTCGTCCGGCGTGGTCGCGCCCACGACGAGGCCGACGTTGCCCTTCTCGTTCCACAGGTCCGCCAGCGCGGCGACGCGCTCGTAGACGGGTTCGCCGGAGGCGAGTTCGAGGTCCTGTAAGTCCGCCCCACCGGGGTTGGAGGTCCGACAGAGCACGAACACGCCGGCGTCCGCGCGGTCGAGGAACGGCTGGAGCGAGTCGCGGCCCAGGTAGGGGTTGACGGTGATGGCGTCGGCGTGGTCGAGCAACTCGGCGTACTGCCGCGTCGTGTTGCCGATGTCGGCGCGCTTGGCGTCGAGCAGGACGGGGACGCCCTTCCCCGCCGCGTACGCGATCGTCTCCCGGAGCGCGCGCCAGCCGTCGGGGTCCTCGTAGAAGGCGGCGTTGGGCTTGTAGCAGGCCGCGTGTTCGTGGGTCGCGTCGATGATCCGGCGGTTGAACGCCCACCGCGGCAGGTCGGCGTCGCGCAGGAACTCCGGGATGCGGGACGGGTCCGGGTCGAGGCCGACCGAGACGACGCTGTCGGTCGCGTCGATGCGCTCGGCGAGGCGGTCGAAGAAGGGGTCGGTCATCGTTCCCCGGTGGTTCGGCCCCCGGAGTAAGCGTTTCTGTCCGGCGGCGCGGTCGGCCGGGACGGCCCACCGTCGCGGTCGTCCCTGCGCCCCGCCGCGGAGCCCGGAGCCGAACCCTTTTGCACCGCGAACGCCCCGGAAGAGGTATGACCGACGACGCCGCGGACGCCGCCGATGCCGCCGACGCGGACCGAGGAGGCGACGCCGAGACCGTCGCGGACGCCGAGGCCCCGACGGGCTCGCGGGACCGCTTCGCGACCCTCTGGGACCGCGTGGAGGCGGACCTCGAAGCGACCGCCGAGGAGTACCGCGAGGCGGACTGGGACGTGACGACGCTGGACGTGGGTGACGTGACGCCGCTCCCCTCCGCGCGCCCGAACGCCGACCGCGACCGGGTCGGCCTCGACGCGCTCGTCCCCGGGAAGCAGTTCGACGCGCTCCGCGAGACGGTCGACGACCACGCCTTCGACGAGTACGAGACCTACCGCGCGGCCGCGGGCGACGTGACGTTCCTCGTGCTCGTGATGCGCGACACGGACGCCGGCCTCGCCGTCATGCTCCCGCTGTTCTACGTGCGCGAGGAGGCCGAGGCGTGGCTGGAGGCCGCCCGCGAGGACGGCGAGACCAACACCTACGTCCGCCCGCTCACCGACGACGAGCGCGTCGTCTTCCACCACGAGGACCCCGAGCCCTTCTTCCCGCCCGAAGCGGGCGATCAGGCGTCGTAGGAACAGCGGTCGCCGCAGTCGCCGGCACACCCACAGTCCTGCTCGCCACAGCCGTCACAGCAGCCGGTCCGCCGGTAGAGGAGGGCGGCGACGGCGATTCCGGCGCTGCCGATCAACAGGCCGGGAACGGGACCGAGGATGGGGAGCAGAACCGTCCCGTCATCGATCACGCCGATACCGTATCCCGCGAAGCCGCCGGCGAGAAGCATCGCGAGGACGCGTCCGCTGGCGACGGTGTGGACCACGAAACCGGGATCGAATCGTCGCCCCGGTCCGTCCGTCTCGGAGGGCATGCGTCGCGGTTCGCCCGTTCGGTCTGAAAAATTGACGGTTCGCTGACGTGGATCCTCGTGGGTTCAGAACACGTCGCCGAGCGCCTCGGCCGCCAGGTCCACGCCCGTCTCCAGATCCGGGCCGAGCGGCGCGCCGACGACGATACCGTCCGCGTGCTCGGCCAGTTGCTCGCCGCGCTCGCGGACCTCCGCGGGCGTGCCCGCCAGACAGAAGGCGTCGACCATCGCCGGGGTTACCGTCTCGAACGCCGCGGAGAACTCGCCCGCGCTGATGCGGTCGCCGATGGCGCTCGCCGTCTCGCGGTCGACGCCGTGTCTGTCCAGCACCGGCGGCGCCGCGCCCGCGGCGATGAACGCGACCGGGGGCCGGGCGGCCTCGCGGGCGGCGTCGCCGTCCTCCGCGACGGAGACGGCGGCGTAGGCCACGAGGTCGAACGCGCCGCGATGGTCGGGCCGGTCCGCGAGGCCGTCCGCGACCTGCTCGCGCGCCCACTCGAGGTCCGCGGGATGCGCGCCGTTGAACAGCAGGCCGTCGGCGTGCTTGGCCGCCATCTTGCACATGTGAGGCCCCTCGCCGCCGACGTAGACGGGGAGGTCGGCGCCCTGCGGGGGTTCGTAGTTGAGCCCCGCGTCGGTCGCCTCGAAGGTCCCCTCGTGGTCGACGCGCTCGCCGGCCCACAGCTTCTGGGCCGTCTTGAACGCCTCCAGAACGGGGCGAAGCCCGCGCTCGTCGGCGAGGCCGAGGTTCGAGAGTGT
Source organism: Haloparvum alkalitolerans (assembly GCF_050122995.1). GTDB lineage: Archaea > Halobacteriota > Halobacteria > Halobacteriales > Haloferacaceae > Haloparvum > Haloparvum alkalitolerans. The sequence continues at coordinate 13,593 of NZ_JBNLIA010000004.1, read as the reverse complement.
CGACGGGTCGCCCGGTCCGATTCCGAACACCGCGCGCCCGCCCGACACCTCGTCGAGCGTCGCCAGCTTCGAGGCGAGCGTGACGGGGTGGGTCTCGACCGGGTTGGCGACGCCGGGACCGAGTCGCACGTCGTCGGTCGCGGCCGCGAGCCGCGAGAGCACAGCCCACGGGTCGCGGTTGTTGTAGTGACACGTCGAGAAGACGGCGTCGTAGCCCGCCGCCTCCGCGCGCTCGCCGAGCGCCACTAGTCTGTCCATCTCGTGTTCCGGGGTGAGTTCGATGCCGAACATTGTGATCAGTCTCGGGTCCCGCTCAGCCGTCGTACTCCCAGCCGCGGAGCGCCTGCCGCACGAAGTCGGTCTCGACCTCGCGGTAGTGCTCGTCCGAGCCGTCGTGGTCGCCGAATTCCCAGTCGCGGACGACGACGACCGGCGTGCCGTCCGCCCCCTCGCCGGCGACGAGGTTCGCGGCGCCCGCCAGTTCGTCGACCACGTTCTGGACCGTCACGCCCAGTTCCCGTCCGTCGCGGTCGTGCTCGCCGCGCCAGTCGCGGCTCGCGGGCATCCCCGCCCAGCCGAGCGCGACGCCGCGCTGGCCGTGTCTGAACGGGCGACCCGAGGTGTCCGTGACGACGACGCGGTCCGCGGACAGCCCCTCGCGGAGCCGCGCCGCGCTCTCGCTCGGGCGCTCGGGGAGCAGCAGCAGGTCGCCGTCGCGCACGTTCGAGCGGTCGATGCCCGCGTTCACCGTCACGTGGCCGAACCGGGTCGCGGTGAGGAGGAACGGCGCCTCCATGATCAGCTCCGTCGACTCCTCGATGACGGCCTGCGCGAACCGGGGGTCCTTCTCCTCGCCGGTCACCTCGGCCAGCCGGGCCGCGACCTCTCGGGCGCGGGGGCTCGCGGGGAAGTCCTCGAGGTCGACGACGCGCCCTTCCGCCTTCGAGACGACGGTGCTGGCGACACAGACCACGTCGTCCTCGCGGAGGTCGACGCGCGCCTCGACCATCGCCGCGAGGTCGTCGCCCGCCCTGATCTCGGGGAGGTCGGGGACGGCGAACAGCTCCATGCCCTCGTCTCCGCGCCCGCGCTCAAAAACCCCGCCGGTAGTGGCGCGTGCATCCGGTGTTCCCGGACGGCCCGAGCCGTCGACCCCCTCAGACCACGTCCCAGCGGTCGGTGATCAGCCCGTCCACGCCCGCCGAGCGCAGGGTCTCGGCGTCCGCGGCGGTCTCGACGGTCCAGCCGTTGACCGCCAACCCCTCCTCGCGGGCGGCCGCGACGACGCCCGTCCCCGTACAGAGGCGGAGCGAGGGATGGACCGCCTCGGCGTCGACCGCCCGCGCGGTCCGGAGCGCCGCGTCGGGGTCGCTCGAACACAGCACGGCGAGCCGCGCGTCGGGGTCCGCCTCGCGAACCTCCCGGAGCGCGGGCCGCGAGAAGGAGGAGAACAGCACCGGGTTGGCGGCGCGGCCCGTCGCGCGGAGCGCCGCGTCGGCCAGTCCCGCGGTCTTCAGCTCCACGTTGACGAGCAGGTCGTCGGGGACCGCCGCGAGCAGGTCCGACAGCCGCGGCACCGGCTCGCCGGAGTCGAGCACCTCCAGCCCGCGGAGGTCGGCGTAGCGCATCTCCGCCACGGAGCCGGTGCCGCCGGTCACCCGGCTCACGTCGGGGTCGTGGAGGACGACCAGTTCCCCGCTCGCGCACCGGCGCACGTCGACTTCCACCGCGTCAACGTGCGGGGCCGCCTGCCGGACCGCGGCCACCGTGTTCTCGGGATACTGCCCGGCACAGCCCCGGTGGGCGAACACGCGCTCGGCCGCGTTCTCGCCCGCGCTCTCACCCTCGGCCGCGTCCCCGGCCGCGTTCCCGTCGCTCATACGTCACGTTTCGTGGCAAACGGTATCAATCCTCGGCGGAACGGCCCGGAGGTCGCCGTCGACCCGGGACAGGACGCTTTTTACCGCCGAGCCCGTGGAACCGAACGGGCGGCGGTGACGAAGGGTTACCCCCACTGAGCCCCTTGTGACGATGGGTTTTCTCCCGAGCCGCCCGCGACAGTCGCCGAGCGGCGGCACTGTGCAACGGTTCCCTCTCCACCCGCGGAACCGCGGGACCGCGGCTCGACCGACCGGAGCGAACGTGAACGGTCTGGCCGCGAGCGCGCCGCAGTCGGCCGGTTTCCAGCGGAACCGAAGGGGCTCCGTCCGCGCTCCCGATCCGGCCGGGTCCAGCGTTCCGCGGCGGACGAGGCGCGGACCGTTCCACGAGCGCCGTCCGAACGTTCAAAGGGGATACCGCGGCATCCGCCCCGTGACCTGACCGCAGGCCGGGGCCGAACGAGACGGGCGCGCAGCGACCCGGTCCCGGAGCGAGGAGCCACGCTGCCTGTTCGCCATTGCCGTCGAGAAGTAGTTGGATCGGGGGACGCTCCCGCCGCCGCGCTCGGGGCCGCGGCCGGGAGCGACCGGGCCGCGAGGCGGTCGCGCTCAGTAGGTCGCCGCGCGCTTGTCGAGCCCGGCGGCCTCGATGTCCTCGCCGTCGACCGAGGAACGCAGGCTGTCCATCCCGTCGTCGCCGTCGATCTCGAAGTTCGCGTCGTACAGCTCCTGGACGCGCTCGTACTCCGCGTCCGTGAGCGGCGGCACGTCGCTGGCGGCCGCCCACTCGTCGATGTCCTCGCGGGTGCGGAACGTCGGCGTGACGGACGCCACCTCGTCGTGGGCGAGCAGCCACGCGATGGCCGCCTGCCCCATCGTGCGCTCGCCGCTTCGTTCGAGGAACCGCAGCGCCTCGACCTTCTCCCAGCCGGTCTCGTACCACTCGGCCGGCCGGTGCGAGCGGTGGTCGTCGTCGGCCAGCTCCGTCTCCGGCGTCACCTGCTCGTTCAGCAGGCCCGAGGAGTGCGGGACGCGCGCGATGACGGAGGTGTCCGAGCCCGTCTCGCGGATCGTGTCGATGAAGTGCGCGCCCGGCTCCTGCTCGAAGAGGTTGAAGACCGTCTGGACCGCGTCGAAGACGTCCATCTCGACGGCCGCGTCGCCCTCGGCCAGCCAGCCGATGGAGGGGCCCAGCGCCCAGCCCAGCGTGTCGACCTTCCCCTCCGCCTTGAACTCGCGGAGGACGTCGACGACCTCGGGGGTCACCTCGTCGACGTTGGCGTTGTGGAGCTGGAGGAACTCCACGTGGTCCGTCCCGAGCCGGTCGAGCGACTTCTCGAACGCCTCGCGGAGGTACGTCTCGTTCAGCTCCTTCGGGAGTTCGCCGTGACCAGCCTGCGGGTTGTCGTAGAAGTCGTAGCCGATCTTGGTCGCCAGCGTCACCTCGTCGCGGTGCTCCGCGAGCGCGCGGCCGATCAGCTCCTCGGAGTCGCCGTGCCCGTACACGTCGCCCGTGTCGAAGTAGGTTATCCCCTGATCGAGGGCGTACTGGACCATCTCGACCGCCTGATCCTCGGTGCGGTCGCCCCACCAGTCGGTGCCGACGACCCACGCGCCGAACCCGACCTCGCTCACCTCGACGCCGGAATCTCCGAGTTCGCGGTAGTGCATGGCTCACGGTTGGGGATCCGCCCACTTAGCGGGTACGGTTCCTCCCACGCGGTCGGTCGCGTCGGGGGGATTTATGTATCGGCGCGGGGCGGCGAGTCGCGTGCGACGGACCGCGGAGCGACGCGTCCGCGATGTCGTCGCACAACCGAACCCCTTTGAGGGTTCCCGGTCAACTGACGGCGATGACAAAGCGACACGTCTCCCTGCCCGACGCGGCCGAGGCCGGGGTCCGGGGCTTCATCGACGAGGTGGACGAGCGCCTTTCCTCGGACGAGGACACCTGTGAGGTCGTGCGCGACGTGTTGATCGATCTCCACGGCGACCGCGAGGCGTGGGAGGCGTGGCAGGCGGGCGAGTCGGTCTCGAAGGCCGAGCGCGTCCGGCTACAGGGGTACGACCCCTGTAACGCGACGCTGGAGTCGGAGTACTACGCCGAGAAGGACGAGGACCGGTTCCAGCGCTCGAAGCACCTCCAGTGGCTCTGGCGGCAGTTCGACGCCACGCCGATGGCGGACAACGTGGCGTTCGCGCTCCGGTTCCGCTCGATGCTCGCGGACCACCTCTTCGCCGACTGCGGGGACGACTGCCGCTTCTTCAAGGGGATCACGTTCACCTACGGCCACAACATCGAGGTCGGCGACAACGTCGTGGTCCACGACGACGTTCACCTCGACGACCGCGGGAAGCTTACGATCGGCGACCGCGCCTCCATCTCCGACGGCGTCCACGTCTACAGCCACGACCACGACATCGTCGACCAGACCGAGGTCCGCAACTTCCACACGGTCATCGAGGACGACGCCCGCGTCACCTACGACGCGATGGTCCGCGCCGGCTGCAGAGTCGGCGCCAACAGCGTCGTCGGCGCACGCGCGGTCGTCCAGGGGGACGTGCCCGCCCACCACATCGTCGTCGGGATGCCCGCCAAGAGCATCCGCGTCAAGCCGGGGTGGGAGTCCGTCGCGACCGAACTCGAGGACGGCCGCCTCCCCACCCGGCAGGACGAGCGCGAGATCCCCTACGACCTCGGCGACGACCTCGCGGTGTTCGACGAGTTCGGGCGCGACCTGAACCCGCCGGACGCCGGCGAGTAGCGGGCCGGGGCACCGACGAGCGCCGCGGCCGGCCACACGCCTTTTGCCCGCGGCCGCCCCAGCGAGGATCCATGACCGAGACGCCAGCGTGGCGGGACGACGCCACCGACCTGACGCTTCGCCTGCTCTACCAGTCCGGCATCGCCGTCTCCGTCGACGGCATCGTCGCGAACCTCGCGGCGCTCGCGGAGAGCGCCCCGCCGGCGGACGCGGTCGAGGAGGCGGTCGCGAAGCTCCGGAAGCGGGACCACGTCCGCGCGCTCTCCGAGGCCGACCGGTTCTACCTGCTGACCGACCGGGGCCGGGAGTACGTCGAGGCGGAGGTCGACGCCGAGGCGTTCGGCTACGTGGACTGATCGGGGGCCTGCGACCGCGACGGCGGCCCGCAAGGGCTACCTCTCCGGAGCCGTCAGGGTCGGACATGGACGAGGAGACGGTGGACGTGGCCGCGGCCTTCGACGACATCGAGGAGTTCTGGGCGCCGAAGATCGCCGCCGAGTTGAACGGCCAGCAGGTGAAGCTCGCGCGGCTCAGCGGGACGTTCGACTGGCACCGCCACGAGGCGGCTGACGAGCTGTTCTACGTGCTCGACGGCACGCTCCGCATCGAGTTCCGGGACCGCCCGGACGCGACGCTGACGGCGAACCAGCTCCGCGTCGTCCCCGCGGGCGTCGACCACCGGCCGGTCGCCGAGGAGGAGGTCCGCGTCCTGCTGTTCGAGCCGGCCGGCACGCGCAACACCGGCGACGTCGAGACCGAGAAGACGCGCGAGGCGGAGCGGCTCTGAGCGGCCGCGGCGCTCGCGGGTCGACAGTTCTCGAAGAATGCACCGTCCGGGAATTGAACCGGAATCAGGCGGTCCGGGCTGCCTGCGGTGGCGGGCTGCCGGGCTGCGACCGATAGGGTTCAATCCCGTCGGTGATCGTCTCGCTTCGCTCGAAGAATGCACCGTCCGGGAATTGAACCCGGGCTATTAGCTTGGGAAGCTAATGTCCTACCACTGGACCAACGGTGCGTGCACCACTGCGTACCCGACGCCCGCACTTGAACGTAGCGCTTCGGGGTGCTCCCCGGAGCCGGCGGCGCCCCCGAGTCGGCGCGCGTCACCGCGTCCCACATCCTTATCGCCGCCGAGGGCCACCACCGCCACATGTCGACCGACAGAGACGCCGACACCGGCGCTGGCGGCGATCCGGATCCCGAGCGCGTCCGCGAGCGCCTCGACGCGTTCGCGCCCGCGCTCGGCCGGACGTGGACCGGAACCGACCCGTGGGAGTTCCTCACCGAGTTGACCGCCATCGGGAGCCGGATGGGCGGCAGCGAGGGCGAGCGCGCGGCCGCGGACCTCGTCGCGGACGCCTTCCGCGAGGCGGGGCTCCGGGACGTCCACACCGACGCCTTCGAGATGAACGCGTGGCGCCGCGGCGGGACGACGCTGGAGGTGACGACGCCGGCGCGGACCGGCGGGGACGAGCGAACGCGCTCGTTCGAGGCGCTCGCGCTCCCGTACTCGCCCGCGGGCGCGGTCGATGCCGAGCTGGTGGACGCCGGCTACGGCACGCCCGACGAGATCGACGAGGTGGACGTGGAGGGGAAACTCGTCGTCGCCTCCACGACGACCCCCTCCGGCGGGCGGTTCGTCCACCGGATGGAGAAGTTCGGCTACGCGGTCGGGGCGGGGGCGGCGGGGTTCGTCTTCGTCAACCACCTCGACGGCCAGCTCCCGCCGACCGGCTCGCTCACGTTCGGCGAGGAGGCCGAGGCGCCCGCGGTCGGCGTCTCGAAGGAGACAGGCGCGTGGCTCCGCGAGTACGCCGCGAACACGCCCGGCGAGACCGCGTCGGTCCACTGCTCGGTCGACGCCGAGACGGTCCCGGGCGAGAGCCGGAACGTGGTCGGACGGACCGGCCCGGACACCGACGAGCGCCTCCTGCTCGTGGCCCACTACGACGGCCACGACATCGCGGAGGGCGCGCTCGACAACGGCTGCGGCATCGCCACGGTCGTCACCGCCGCGGGGATCCTCGCGGAGGCGGACCTCGAACTCGGGGTCGACGTGGTCGCGGTCGGCTGCGAGGAGGTCGGGTTGCTCGGCGCCGAGCACCTCGCGGCGACGACGGACCTTGATTCGGTCGCGGGCGTCGTCAACGTCGACGGCGCGGGGCGGTTCCGGGACCTGGTCGCGCTCTCGCACACCTCCGAGGCGACGGGCGCCGTCGCGGAGGCGGTCTCGCGGGCAACGCGGCACCCAATCGAGGTGGAGGGCGAGCCGCACCCCTTCTCGGACCAGTGGCCGTTCGTGCGCCGCGGAGTGCCCGCGCTCCAGCTCCACAGCGACTCCGGCGAGCGCGGCCGCGGGTGGGGCCACACGCACGCCGACACGCGAGACAAGGTCGACGACAGGAACGTCCGCGAACACGGGATGCTGACGGCGCTTCTGGTCGCGGAGCTCGCGGAGCCCGACACCGACCTCCCGCGGCTCGACGTGGACGAGTTGGCCGACGCCTTCCGCGAGGCCGACTTCGAGACCGGGATGCGCGCGGCCGACCTCTGGCCCGCCGGCTGGGAGTAGGACCGGCTGGGCGTCGTCGTCCGGTCAGTCGCCGTCCGCCGGCGTCGGCGGGCGCGCCCGCTTGTGGTCGCTCGCCGCGTGCCGGGCGAGCAGGTCCGCGACCGTCTCCTCGGCGACGCCGAGGCGGTCGGCGACGGCCAGGCCGGCGAGGCCCTCGTCGACCGCCAGCCGGAGCACGGGGTCGACGACTTCGTAGGGGGCGCCGAGCTCGTCGCGGTCGCACTGGCCGAGGAGAAAGCCCGCGGTCGCGGGGCGGTCGAGCACGAACGACGGCACGTCCAGCGCCGCGGCGAGCGTCCGCACCTGGGTCTTGTAGAGGTGGCCGAGCGGCAGGAGGTCGGCGGCGCCGTCGCCGTGTTTGGTGTAGTAGCCGAGCAGGCGCTCCGAGCGGTTGGTCGTTCCGAGCACCAGCCGGTCCGTGGCGTTCGCGGCGAGGTACGCGACCGCCATCCGCAGGCGTGCGACGAGGTTCCCGGTCGCCACCGGGTCGCCGTGGAGGTCGAACCGCTCCGGCACCGCCGAGCCGAACGCCGCGACGAGCGGTTGGAGGTGGACCGTGTCCAGCCGGATCCCGAGCGCGTCCGCGAGCGCCTCCGCGTCGCGAGCGTTCGCGTCCCCCGTCTTGTTGGAGGGAAGCGCCAGCCCGTGGACGCGCTCGGGACCGAGCGCCTCGACGGCCAGCGCCGCGGTCACCGTCGAGTCCAGCCCGCCGCTCATGTTGACCACGACCCCCTCGGCGTCCGCGGCCGCGACCGACCGCCGGAGGAACGCGCCGATCCGCTCGCGCTCGGCGTCGGCGTCCACCTCCGGGACCGGGTCGACGGCCGCGCCGCGGGCGCCGCCGTCGGCGCTCACGCCGTCACCGGCGGCCGCCGCGTCGCCCCCCACGGGGGTGGTTCCCCGAATCGGCTCGTCCATCGGAAGCCTCGATCGATCACTCATCTCAAAACGATCCAAACGTGCGTTTTCTTCTCACTCTTTTCGAATAAGTATCATCCATCTATATCGGAGTTGATGTCCCACTACGGAAAAATGTCCCGTACAAACGATTTAAGGACGTATCGCCGGCAGGGGCGCAGCAGTCGCGACCACGAGGACGGCCGGCGGTCGGCCCGCGAACACGGTCGACGGGCGGTCGGTTTCCTCCCGATCTCGGCGACGGATCGCCGGTTCGGCGTTTCGGACTGGCCGAAAGTTGAAAGATCGTCAAACGTCTTCCAAATCGTATTGAGCGTGTCCATATTTGTTCTTTCTCGGATTTCTCTTAGCTTGTTCAACAGTATAAGGCCGTATTATGCGAACGTTTATCTATTTCTGTCCGGTTCGTTCCTCCATGTCGACGGTACAGCTGAGTTCGACCCAGAAGCGGATCCTCTCGTCGCTCGTCAACCTCGCGGAGGGGGACGAACGGGCGGTTCGGGGGCGTGACATCGCGGAGGCGGTCGACCGCAACCCGGGAACGATCCGGAACCGGATGCAGAGCCTGCGCGCCCTCCAGCTCGTCGAGGGCGTTCCGGGTCCCAAGGGCGGCTACCGGCCCACGACGGAGGCGTACGAGACGCTCGACGTCGACCGGCTGGAGGAGACGGCGCCCGTCCCCCTCGAGCGCGAGGGCGAACCGGTCCCGGACGCGACCGTCTCGGAGATCGACTTCACCAGCGTCCACGACCCCGAGCGGTGTCGCGCGGAGGTCGTCGTCCGCGGGCCGATCGGCGCCTTCGGGATCGGCGACGAGGTGACGGTCGGGCCCACGCCCTCGGCGGACCTCCGCGTTTCGGGGATCGTCGAGACGACCGACATCGGGGAGAACGTCCTCCTGATCGACGTGGCGTCGATCCGGACCGAGCCGGACGACTGAGCGGTCCGGCTCCGACCGGTCCGCCACGCCGTGCCGCGCCCGGCGAGGGTTTATCACCGCTCGCGTGCCGGGAGGCGTATGGACACCGACGGAAACACCCTCCTCAACGCGGCGCTCGGCGCGGCGACCGCGGTCGTGCTCTCGTGGATCCCCTTCTCGCCGGTTCTGGGCGGCGCGCTGGCCGGATACCTGCAGGGCGGCGAGCCGACGGACGGGGCGAAAGTCGGGGCGCTCGCGGGCGGCATCGCGAGCCTCCCCATGCTGTTCGTGTTGGGCCTGATCCTGTTCGTCGTCCCGTTCGTCCCCGAGCCGGGGATCGCCGCGGCCGGCGTGCTGTTCGTCCTGTTCGCGGTCGCCCTCTCGCTGGTGTACGGCGCCGCGTTCGGCGCGCTCGGCGGCGTGCTCGGTATCTACGTGCGGGACGAGTTCTGATCCGACCCCTTCCGGCGAATCGCCGTCACACCGGTCGATAAATGCGGAACTGCGGCCGGAAGATAAATGCAGAAATGCGGCCGCGCGGTAATCCCCGAGCGACCGGTCAGTGCTCGCCGCCGGTGCCGCGCCGGGCGGAGGAGAGGTCGATATCGAGGTCCGCGAGCAGTTCCTCCGCCTCCGCGCGCTTCTCCTGGTGGTCCGCGAGGAACTCCTCCATCAGCTCCGCGGCCTGCTCCTTGCAGCCGCCGCAGAGCCGCTCGCCGCCGGCGCACTCCTCGTACACCTCCTTCGCCAGCCCGTCGTCGTCGGCCGCCAGCAGGTAGGCGTACAGCTCGTAGACGGGGCACTCGTCCGGCTTGCCCCCCTTCTCACGCTGTTCCTCGGCCGTGGACCGGCCGCCGGTCGTCGCGGCCTTCACCTTGTCGTAGCCGTCCTCGGGGTCGTCGAGCAGCGAGATGTGGCTCGCGGGGATGGAGGAGGACATCTTGCCGCCCGTCAGCCCGGACATGAACCGGTGGTAGATGGAGGAGGGCTGCCGGAAGCCGAAGCCGCCGTGGTCGAGTTCGACCTCGCGGGCCAGCTCCTCGGCCTCGACCCGCGAGAGGTCGAACGCGTCGACGTGGCCCTCGAAGACGCGCTTGTCGCCCTCGACGGCGTCGATCAGCGCCTCGAACGCCTCGTCGGTCGCGTTCCGGTTCAGGAACCGCACCCGCGGCCGGAGCGGCTCCTTCCCGCCCGCCTCCAGCTTCCGGAGCGCGCCCTCCTTCGCGTCCGCGAGTTCCGGGACCGGGCCGTACTCGCCCAGCCACTCGACGGCGTCCTCACACCTCACGTCGGCCCCGTCTCCGTCGGTCTCCTCGCCGTCCTCGTCCCCGGCGCCCGCGGCGAGCGCGTCGTAGGCCGCGCGCACGAGCTGGCGCTCGTCGTCGTCCAGTTCGAAGCTCGCGAACGCCTCGGTCACCTTGAAAAAGCGCATGCGGACCGCCAGGTCCCGCGTGAGCCGAACGTGCGGGTCCTGGTCCGGCCCGACCGGGATGACGGTCGGCTTCGGCTCGTCGACGAGCTGGGGGTAGAGGATGTCCGCGGTCTGGGTGATCACGCTCTGCAGGTGCGAGATGTTCGTCTCGCCGTCGAAGCCGTAGATGGCCTCGAACTCCGAGAAGTTGGCCTTCGAGCCGAGTTCGAAGCCGAGGTCCTGCACCTCGCGGTTGTCGGACTGGCGGTAGAGCTCGCCCTCCTCGGCGTCGAACCCGAGCGCGAGCAGGCTCAGCAGGTAGTTGCGCGCGTGCTCGTCGATCTCGTCCCACGACATCCCGCGGGCGGAGTGCGCCTCGAGGTCGGCGATCAGCCCGAAGGCGTCGCCGCCCTGCTTCTGGTGCCAGATCAGCTCGTCGAAGACCAGCTTGTGGCCGATGTGCGGGTCGCCGGTGGGCATGAAGCCGGACAGCGCCGCGAACGGCTCGTCGTTGGCCATCGCCTCGGCGACCGCGTCGTACTCGCGGTGGCCGAAGATGACCCCGCGGCGCATCAGGTAGTGGGGGGTGGACACGTCGGGGAGCACGTCGTCGAACTCCTCGATGCCGAACTCCTCGAAGAGGTTCCGGTAGTCGGCGACGGTCGACGACCCCCAGGGGTCCAGCTCCACGTCGTCGGCGCCTGCTGCGGTGTCGGTGCCTCCGTCGGTCGCGGCCGGCCGGTCGGCGGTGGCGGGGTCGGAGACCTCGCCCTCCGGGACCGCGGTCGCGTCCTCGCGTGGGTGGGTGTCGTCGGTCATGGCGTCACTCGTGCTACCGAACGGTAGTCGATGGAGTTCGCTCCGGCCAGCGCAAAAACCATTCGCTTGCGGACCCCGCCGGCGAGCCGCACGTCCAGCGACAGCTCCCGCGGCGCGAAGACGTGGTCCGGCTCCACCACGCGCACGAGGTGTTCGGAGTGGGGCAGGTCCTCGACCGTCTCCACGTCCAGGTACGTCCGGAAGTCGGCGCCGAACTTGAAGCCGGTCTTGGGGACCATCTCGCGGGCGCGGAGGTCGACGTAGGTCCGGAGCCGGCGGTCGAACCGCTCGCCCTCGACGGCTCGTCCGCGCGCGACCACGGCGTCGTAGTCGGTGTCGGGGGACCGCTCCCGGCCGTCGGAGCCGCCCCCGTCCGAGACCGCCCGGTCGAGCGTCAGCCGCCCCTCCGCCGCGAGCGCCGCGGCCTCGACCAGCGAGAGCTGGAGGGCGCCCTCGACCGCCGCGTCCCGCCCGGAGAGCGGCTGGCCGTAGAAGCCCCGCTCGTGGAGGCGCTCGGGCGCGTCCCAGACGATCACGCGGTCGGACAGCAGCGTCCCGGCCAGATCGCCCGGCGGCTCGAAGTCGGTCACGCCCGACAGTTCCGGCTCGGTCGCCGCGAAGTACGTGATGTCGCTCTCCTCGTCGACGACGGCGAGCGTCTGGCCCGCGATCTCGGCGACCGGGATCGGTTCGCGCTCGCCGACGACGCGAACCCGGTGTTCGACCGACTCGGTCCCGTCGCCGGGGCCGGAGCCGCGCTCGAAGACGACGAAGTCGATAGCGTCCGCGTCGCCGGCGTGGTTGGGGTCGGCGGCCGCGAGTCGCCCGCCCGGCCACTCCTCGCGCGTCGGCGAGAGATAGAAGCCGCGGTCGCGCAGTTCCGCGTAGACGAGGAATCGGACGGCGAAGCGGTCGGCGGCGGCCGCGGCGTCCGCGAAGAACCGCTCGAAGCCGAGTTCGTCGCCGTCGACGATGACCGCGTCGAGGTCGCCCCGGAACAGCAGGTGGGCCGCCTCCACGCGCGAGAGCGCGATCTCGTTGCCCGACAGCGGGCGGCCGTACCCCCGGGAGTCGTGGAAGCGCTGGCGCGCGTCGCCGCCGACGCGGACGGCGTCGCCCCGAAGCGTCCCCTGTGGTTGCATGCCCGAAACGGCGGCCGGGCGGCGTAAACGGGTTGCGGTCGCGCGTCGGTCGGGACGGTCGCTCAGAGCCGCGGTCGCCCGCCGTCGGTCGCGGTCTCCCACCGGTCGCAGGTGCCGTCCAGACACCGCCGGCCGGTCGGCGTCTCGAACACCGGCAGTCCGCAGGGGCAGTCGTCGACGACGGTCCCCGAGGGGACCGAGAACGTCGTCTCGCAGTCGGGGTACTCCTCGCAGCCGAGGTAGACGCGTCCCGGCGCGGTCCGGACGCGGAGGTCGGCGCCGCAGTCCGGGCAGTCCCAGACGCGGTCGAACCGCTCGGTCACGGCGTCCGCGAGCGACTCGCACCCCGGGTCCAGACAGAGCCGGAAGACCTCGCCGCGCTCGACGCGGATCCGGGGGAGGCCGCAGTCCTCGCAGGTCCCCTCCGTGACGGTCGCGCCCGCGGGGAGACCCCAGCGCTCCGCACACCCCCCGCAGACCACGTCGCCGCCGGTTCTAACGAGCGGGCCGCCGCAGTCGGGGCAGGTGCCGACCGGGGTGCCGGCCTCCGTGACCGGGAGCGCGCGGGCGGCGGTCGCCTCCTCGGCGACGACTCGGAGCGTCGACCCCCCGTCGCGCGCGGTGACGGTGAAGGCGTCGCCGTCGCCCTCGACGGTGACGGAATCGGGGCGGGTGAGCCACTCGACGGGCTGGTAGCCGTCGGCGTCGTGGACGAGCGTGGTGTCGTCGGGCTTGATCAGGACGACGACGCGGCCGCGCTGGGTGCGCTGTCGGTCGCCCGAGAAGGTGACGGTGCAGTCGCCGGCGAGCACGCGGAGGCGTTTCGGCATGCGACCCCTTCGCCGCGGTACCCGACTTCAGCGTTCGCACGAACGCGGAAATACGGGGACGAGACGAACTGGAGGGTCACGAGGGCATGGTGGCGGAACGCGTCGACGACCGCGGTACTGTAGCGGTCGGCGCGCGCGAGGAACGCGCGCGAGGGAGGCGGCGGGCCGGGCGCGATGCGGTGCGGTTTCCGCGCCCGGCCCGCGGCCAAGGCTGGGGAGGTGTGAGGCTGCTGTGCGGTCGCGGTGCAGGGTGGGACTGAAAGGGGCAGCCGGCTCGATCCCGCCCGGACGAAGTAAGCACCGCAGCGGGCGGTGTCTCCAGCGTCGCCGTGAGCGC